>JBGARS010000069.1:0-29549 GCA_044230075.1 Planctomycetota bacterium
TTCGGAACCGGGCCGGTCGAGAGGGACTTGCTACCGACACGAGAGCGGACTTAGGAGCCACCGGGCCCATCGGGAACCCGGTAGAGGAGCCGCAAGGTAGCCACGCCAGAATCCTTGCGCCAGTCCTTTTCGGGCGCCGCAGCAGCATCCCGCAGCCGGAGCCGAAGGCTGGTCTGGGGCGGCGAAGCGCCGGGATGCCGCGCCGAAAACCGCCGCGGCCCGCCGGGCGCTCGGGGCGCATGGGCGGGCCGTCGGCTCGTCGTTCCGGTCCAGCAGGGAAAGACGCGTGGCTACTTGGTGCCGAGGCCACCGCCGAAGTTGATCTCCTTGAAGCCGGCAGCGTTGCAGGCGTCGGTCGTCTTCGCGACGTCCTCGTAGAAGGTGCCGGGATACGCCTCGATGACGCAGCCCATCAGCTTCTTGCCGCCGGTGTCCTTGTCCGGGACCTGGCTGGACGGGTCGCCGGCGATGCGCTGCAGCTCCTTCTCGACGTCCTGGATGTTGTAGAGCGGTCGCGGACCGACCTCCCACTTGACCCGGTGGTCGACCAGCTTGAAGCGAAACGGCCGCCCGGAGTTCTCGTTGATCATGCCGGGCCCGGCGCCGTCCGGATAGACGGGCGTGCCGGCGTTCTCGACGTAGATCTTGACCGAGAGCTGTTCCTGCGGCTCGACCACGGTCGACTGGCTGCCCTTGTCCTTCGGCAGGTAGGCCGGCAGCTTCGATTCGAGCACTTTGAAGTCGATGCAGATGAAGAAGATGATCATCAAGAACACGACGTCGATCATCGGCGTCATGTCGGGCTTGACCTCTTCCTGGGCGTCGTCGAGCGCACTCATTGGATCTTCTTGTTCTTCTCGCCGGTTTCCTTGTCCTGCTCCGACATCGCCAGTTCGACCTTCCAGAAGGCGATCTCAGGCTGGCTGCACTGCTTCATGATCTCGCCGATGTAGTTCCATTCGGTCCACTTGTCGGCGCGGATCAGGATCGGATCGTCGATCAGGCCCACCATCCTGCCGCCGATGTTCTCTTCCTTGAGGTGCAGGCGGTTCGTCAGCAGGCCCTGCCGGCGGATGTCGATCAGCAGTTGCTTGATCGTCGCGTAGTTCTTGCCGTGCACGAGGGGGTCGTAGATGACCGCCTTCTCGAAGATCACGGTGCCGTTCTGCAGCACGTTGATGATCGGCCGGTTCTCGGGCGGCTGGTCGTCCGGCTCCTGGAACTCGGCGCGCGGCAGGATCAGGTCCTCGAGGTTCTTCTGGCTCAGGTCGATGACCAGCACGAAGAAGATCATCAGCAGGAACACGCAGTCGATCATGGGCGTCATGTCCATCTCGACGTTCTGTTGGACTAGTTTCTGGACATCCATGTCTTGGGTCTCCGGCGATGGGGGCTGCCGGCAGTGCCGGCGCCCCGATCACGCGATGCGACAGATCGGGGAGGACTGGGGATTGCCGCCGTTCACTTGCCGCGGAAGCGCTCGAACAGGTCCTCGGTGATGGCGTTGATCTCGGTCGATGTCTTGATGACGCGGTTGCGCAGCGTGTAGAAGGCGACGCCGACCGGGATCGCGACCGTGAGGCCGAAGATCGTCGTGATGAGCGCCATCTTGATGCCGCCGGCGAGGATCGCCGGGCTGACGGATCCGCCCGCGTTGGCGATCGTGCTGAACGTCACGAACATGCCCGTCACCGTGCCGAACAGGCCCATCATCGGCGCGATGGCGGAGATCAGCGACAGCCAGCCGATCTTCTGGAACAGGCGTACCGACTCCTCGGTCTGCATCTCGCGCAGCGAGACCTGCATGGTCTCGAACGAGTGGCCGAGCTTCGACAGGCCGGCGCCGACGCAGTTGGTCAGGTAGGTCTTCTCCTGCTCGCACAGCTCGACGGCTTCCTGGAAGTTCTCGCCGTCGAACAGGGCCTCGAGTTCGCCGATCAGATCGGGCGGCGCGAGCTTCTCGCGCTTGATCGTCATGAAGTTCTCGATGATCAGCGCCAGCGCGACGACCGACATCACGACGATCAGGTAGCCGATCAGGCCGGCGTTTTCGTACTTGAAGACGTCACCCATGATGCTGCCACCGCCGCCACCGCCGGGCGCCTGCGCGAGCAGGGAGGAGGCGAACAGCAAGGGGGCACCGATGGCGAGAAGGCGGACGAAAGGCACTTGTACGCGGATCATGGAGTAGGGACTCCTGCGTTGGCTCTAGCAGGGGTTTGGGAGAGGGGCGATTCCGAAAGGGGTCCTTAGCGGGCCCCGAAGTCTGCGCGACGACGGCTGGGCGGGAAAGAGGCCAGCAGGAGAAACTTGGCCCGGAACCACAACCGCGGTGGTCGCTCTGAGGTTCACTTTGCTTGTTCGATCTTGGCTGCGGCGGCCCACGGCGAGGAGGGGTAGCCGGTGACCACGGTCGCGAAGTAGGCGTTGGCGCGAGTCTTGAAGTTGTCGCCTTCGCGCTCCGGCCCCAGCGCCATCAGGCAGCGGCCGAGGTAGTAGTTGGCCTTGGCGCTGGCGTCGTCGCTGGCGACATCCAGCACGCACGCCTTGGCGAGCGATACCTGGGCGCGGCGGAACGCGTCGGGGCTGTTGCTGGCCAGGGCGGCCTGGAAGATCGCTTCGCCCTCGCCGGCGTAGCCTGCCGCCACGAGTTCCGGCTGGTTGCCGGTCGTGAGCGAATGGAAGAACGACTCGGCGCGGTCGAAATCGCGCTCGCCGAGGTAGGTCTCGCCTTCGCCGACCCGCGTCCTCGTCTTCAAGCTGCGCAGTTCGGCGTCGTCGGGCGACGGCGTGCCCAACGCGTTGTCGACGGCGGAGCCCGCCGCCTGGAATGCGGTCCGCGCCTCGCCGGCCTTGCCGTCCGCGAGCAGCGTCAGGGCCAGTTCGGCCTTGGCGCGCGCGCTCCAGATGCCGCCCCAGCCCTCGCGGGTCGAACGCTCGTCGAGGTCGCGCAGCGTCGCTGCCGCCGCGCCGCCGGTGCCGGCGAGGCGCTCGGCCGTGCCGGCCAGCAGCAGTGCCTCGGGCGTGCGCCAGTGGTTCGGGTTCGCCTCCAACCACGCCTTCGCCCGCGCCGCCGCGGTCGCCGCCGCGTTCTTGTCGACGCCGATCGACAGCACGGCTGCCTTGATCAAGTGGAACTCGGCGTCGACCTTCACCAGTGGGCGGTCGGTCTGGCTCTGCGCTTCGCCGAACATCTGCACGGCCTGGGCGAAGTTGCCGCGTTCCATCGCGGCCCGCGCGACCAGGTAGGCATCGGGCAGGTTGCTCCACTCGACGGCGAGCACCTGGTGGGCGGGGATCTCGACGTCGTCACCGCCGCGCCTGGCGCGCACGCCAGACAGCAGGAACTCGGTGATCTCGAGGCCACGCACGCGGGCGCCGTCCTTCTTGACGAGCACGTCGTTGACCTTCTGCGAGGTGGCGAACGGCGTCAGCAGCGCGGTCGCGAACAGGATGGGAAAGAGGCGCATCGTGGTTGCTGGCTCGAGGTTGTCCGGATCACCGGTTGAACTTGAAGTTGTTCTGCAGCGCCTTGCCCTCGGCGCCGTAGCTGAGCAGGGTGGCGAAGTCGTCGGTCGACTTCGCGATCCGATACAGGCTGTCGGCGAACTCCTTGTACTTGCCGTCCTTGGCGCCGGCCTGCTTGGCGAACCAGAAGGCCTCCCAGTGGAAGCGATACCACTCGAGGCTGTACTTCTTCACGTCGGGCTGGCGCAGACCCCAGGTGCGGTACTCGGTCCAGTACTTCGTGTATGCCTCGTCCGGCTTGTCGAGCCCGGCGATGCGCAGTGGCGCACCAGTGCTCGAGAACTCGAACCAGCCGCCGAGCGCGCGGCAGATCTGGCGCTTGATCTCCCACTGCGTGGGATTGGCCTTCTCGGCCTCGATCAGCATGTCGTAGGCCTCCTGGAAGCGCTGTTGCCGCAGCAGGGCCTCGCCGATCATCGGTCGCACCAGCAGGTCGACGACCTTCTTCGTGCTGTCGTCGGTCTCGTTGCCGTAGATGTCGAGCGTCTTGCGTGCGACCTCGTCGACGCGCTTCCACTGGCCCAGCTGCTCGGCGGCCTGCATGGTGCCGATCAGCACACCGATCTGCGGCTTGGGGGAGTTGCCGATGTAGTCGAGGCCGAGTGCGACCAGCTTCTCGCGCGCTCCGTTGACCGCGTTGGTCGCGGCAGAGACCGTGGCTTCGTCCTTGCCCTTGGCGATCGCCTGGTCCAGCTCCTTGGCCAGCGACGTCACCTGGTCCTGGTATTCCTTGAACACCTCGGTGGCCAGGCGCGAGCCGCGCACTTCGTCCTTCTGCTTCAGCTGCGCGTAGACCTGCTCGGCCTTGTCGAGTTGGCCGAGGTCGGTGTAGAGGCGACCAAGGTAGGCCAGCACGGTCGCCACGTAGTTGTCGCCGTCCTTGGCGAAGTTGGTGACGAACGTGCGGGCGTGCTCGATGGCGGCCGGGTACTTGGTCAGGTCTTTCGGCAGCTTGAAGTCGTCCGAGCCGCGGGCCTCGGCGTAGAGCATCTGCATCTCGGTGAACTCGCCTTCCGCCATCGCCATGCTGCGCACCTGCTGCTTGCCGGTGTCGCGCGCATCGATCGCGTGGGCCTCGGCCCACTCGTGATAGGCCTTCAGCGTCTGGCGGGCGGCGGCGAAGTCGCCGGCCGCGGACTGGGACGCCGCGGTGCGCACCCGGCCGAGTTCGTAGTAGAGGAAGTCCGGCTGGATCTTGGCGTACTCGGTGACGGCCTCCGGGTACTTCTTGTCGTTGAAGGCCTCGTTGGCGCCCTTCCAGAACAGCTTGCTGCCGCCGGTCACCGAATACGCGGCGATCTGCGTGGCTGCGTCGTTGTAGATCGGATCGAAGAAGGGGTCGTTCTTGGTCGTGCGCTTCTGCTGCGAGATCGCCCGGTCGAGCACGTCGGCGGTGTCGCTGGCGCGGTCCTTGTCGGTCGCGCCGAACTTCTGCAGTCCCATCGTCAGGGCGAGCACCGCCTCGAGGTAGCGGTCGGTGAGGCCGAAGCTGGTGCCGAGCAGTTGCCAGGTCTCGAGACCGAGCTTCTTCTGCTCCTCTTCGGTCATCGCGCCCAGCGCGCGGCGCAAGCCCTTGATCGCTTCTTCGTAGCTCTTGTTCTGGAACTCGCCCTTGCCGACCTCGAACAGCAGCGCGCCGGAGACCAGGCTGCTCTGCACCGACAGGATGTCGCGCAGCACCGCCTTCGCCTTGACGCCGACGTAGTCGTTGGGGTGCTTGTCGTTGATCTTCTGCGTCATCGCCAGCGCCTGCGCGACCTTGGTCGCGTCGCCCGACTCGGCGAGGAACCGGCTCTCGGCCAGCAGCATCAGGTGGCCCCACTGGTCGTTGACGACGTCGAACACATCGGCGCCCTTCTCGCCGAACTTCGTCATGTGCTCGCGGAACTGCGTGAACAGGTTGCCGGTCTCGGCAGCGCCCTCACGGATCATCACCTCGGCGGTGCGCAGGTAGACCTCCTGCATCATCTCGAACAGGAAGGCCTGCATCTCGCCGGTGAGGCCCAGTTCGTCCGCTTGATCGAGCGACGTCGCGATCTGGTTGACGGTGCCTTTGTAGAGGTCGATCGCCTCGGCGATCTTGCCCTCGACCTCGTGGCACTGCGCGATCTCGAACAGGCCGCGCAGGCCGATGGCGGTCTCCTCGCCGGCCTCGAGCACCATCTCGGTCAGGTCGTCGACGGCGCGGGCGATGTAGACGCCTCGATCGGCCTTGACCGCACGCGCCTGCTCGCGGCTCAGCACGCCGCGACGCATCCACATCAGGTAGTACTCGATCTGCTTCTCGGGGTCCTTGACGAGCGGCCGCAGGTTGTCCATGACCTTCGTGCAGGCCTCGATGCCGGCGCGGAACACGCCGGCGGCTTCCTCCTCGAGTTCCTTGACCTTCTCGGGCGCCTCTTCGCGCGCGATCTCGATCTCCTCGACCAGGAACTTGCCGAACTCCTCGGAGGCGTTGGCCAGCGTCTGCCGGGCTTCGACCTGCACCGCCGCGTCGGACGAGCGGTCGATCAGTTCCCTCGACTTGTCGATCGCCTCCTTGAACAGCTGCCGCTGCTGCGTGCGGTCGGAGCGCGAGCGGGCGCCGTAGTAGGCGACCTCGACCGCGAGCTGCGCGATCTTGTCCTGGTCGGCGGCGCCGCGGAACTCGGACGCCAGCCGGTCGGCCTCCTCCTTCGCCAGATCGATGAAGCGCATCTCGCGGGCGAGCGCGCGCACGAAGGCGACCTCACGATCGAGTCGCTGCTGCTGGGCGAACAGCGCGGGCCCAAGCGAGCCGAGGACGAGAACCAAGAGCGCGCGCTTGCCGCCGAAGCGGTGCGGGCAGAAGCATGCAGTCACGGGCAGACTCCGGGATTGGCTGAACTGCGTTCGGGCGGTGCCGCGGTCGTCGACGACGACCGTGGCGCTTGGGCGGCGCGCATCGGTGGGGGCAACCACGGCGCACCGCAGAGGGGAAACGGCGAGTATAGCAACGCGTTCAGTCGATCCAACGACGACGTGGCGTGTTGAAGAGGCTGGCCGGCAACTGACGCGGCCGCCGACCCCCGCGAGGGGCGTCGGCGGCCGCGTGGGTCGGTCGCTCTTGCGCTACCGGCCGCCGGCCATCATGGCGGCCGGGCCCATCGCCCCCGGCAGCGTCGCCGGGTTCGGCTCCAACTCTTCCATCAGGATGATCTTGGCGCGGATCAGGATCAGGATCTTGCGGTTCTGCACCGAGGTCCCGTTGCGGCTGAACAGCCAGCCGAGGCCCGGGATGCTGCCGAGCAGCGGCACCGTGCTGCGCAGGTTCTGGCGTTCGACCAGGCGCATGCCACCGAGCATCATCGTGCCACCGTCTGGCATCGTCACCGTGGTGCGCACGCGCTGCAGGGTGACCTCGGGCAGCTGGATCGAGATCGGCTGGCCGACGCCCAGCGTCGTGGTGAAGGTCGGGATCGGCAGCGACAGCGTCATCACCGTCGGCCGCAGTTCCATGGTCACGAACTTCAGGTCGCTGTCGACCACCGGCCGCACGTCGAGCGCGACGCCGTCGTGCACGATGCCGATCACCGGGTTGGCGACCGCGGCCGCCTGCGCGATTTCGACCTCGAAGTCGCGGATGTAGGCGATGTTGCGCAGGAAGTGCATCGACGCGCGCGTGTTGTTGTAGATCATCAGCCGCGGGGCTTCGATCTGCTCGCTGCGCTCCTGCTTGGACACCGCGCGCAGCACGACCTCGACCTCGGTGTCGTCGAGGAAGGCATACTGCAGCGACAGGCCGCCGGCGTTCGTGAGGCCGCCGTTGCGGCCGCCGAGCGTCTGGTTGTAGAGGTTCTCGACGCGCGCGCTCAGGTCGCCGTCCTGGCCGTCGTCGAAGAACACGCCGGGTTCGGTGCCGGTGCCGACGAGGCCGGGTGAGGCCGGGTTCTGCTGCTGGCGCGGGCCGAAGTCGTCGAAGCCAGCGCCCGAGCGATCGCCCTTCTTCTCCAGGCCGCGGCCGGGCAGGCCCTGCGACGCCTGGTTGCCGAGACCGCGCAGGTCGATGCCGACGTCTTCGAGGAAGCTGTCCTCGACCTTCAGGAAGCGCGCTTCGACGTCGATCTGGATGCCGACGTGGCGGCGCAGGCTGCGGATCAGCGCGTCGACCTTCTTCTGCGTGTCGCTGTCGGCGCGCACGTAGAGGATGCCGCTCTGCGGCGTCAGCGTGAACGGGCTGCCGTCCCACTTGTCGGGGGTGATCGTGGTCTTGATCAGGTCGACCAGGCGGCCTTCGTCGACCACCGACGGCTGTGCGTCCTCCTCGACCTCGGGGAACAGCGGGCTGTCGTCGCCCGGCACCGGCAGGCGCAGGTTCGGGCCCGGCGCACCGACCACACCCTGCACGAGGTCCTGGACCTTGTAGTTCTCGAGGTAGAGCGTGCCGATCGCGTTCGCCGGGCTGACCAGGTGCACGATGCCGTTGCGGATCTTGTAGGCGACGCCGGTCTGCGACTCGATCGCCTTCAGCGCCGCGGCCACCGAACGGCGCTGCAGCCGGAACTCGGTCAGCGTCGTCGTCTCGGCCGGCATGTCGCGCACTTCGGCGGTGACGAAGAACGTCGCACCGGTGACCTGGCTGTAGTAGCTGGCCCAGTCCTGCACGGTCGCGCTGGCGAAGTTGTGCTCGAGTACCGTGTCGTCGAGCAGCTTGGCGATGGCCTGGTTCTCCGGCGTGTCGAGGTCTTTCGGTTGCGTGTAGCTCGCCGGCTCGCGCTCGGAGACGACTGCCCAGCGGGCCGGGTCGAAGACCACGGTTTCGCTCTGCGGCACGTTGCTGTGCTGCAACTCGAGGAACGTCTTGTTCCACTCGGTGCGCCAGCGTTCGCGGCTCGACTCGACGCTGAGGTTGTGGCGGGCGCGGTCGGCGAGATCGCGCAGCTGCAGGGCCATCGTATTGGTCGGATCCTGCAGCAGCGCCTGGTCGACGAGCGCCAGCGACGACTGGTAGTCGCCCGACTGGAATCGCACGTTGGCCTGTTCGAGCAGTCGCTCGACGCGGCCCTCGCGCTGGATCTCCAGGTCGCGCTGCATGCGGCGCAGCTCCTCTTCGGACGCCTGCTTGGCGCGGTCGATGCTCTCGCGTTCGGCCGTCTTCTTCGCGTCGCGCGCCTCGGCGAGCATCGTCTCGGCCTCCTTGCGCAGCGGCTCGTTGGCCTGCGCATAGGCCGAGAAGCGCATCGCCGTCACGGCTCGCTCGAAGCGGTCGATGGCGCGGCCGAAGTTGCCGAGTTCCATCTCGGCACGGCCGAGCTTCAGGTCGTTCTCCACCAGCGAACGTTCGCGCTCCAGCTTGATGCGGTCGACCAGGATCGCGTCGCCGACGACGTCGCGCAGCGGCACGCCGTTGCCGTCGCCGAGGATCTGGTTGCAGCGCTGCAGGATCTCCCGCGCCTCGCTGTTGTTGTTGTCCAGTTCCAGCGCGTAGGCGGCCTCGTTGCGGGCATCCTCGAACAGGCGCAGATCCAGCGATCGGCGGGCGTTCTCGACGACCTTCTGCACGAGGGCCTGTCGATCGCGCGGGTCCTGTCCTTGCGGATCCTGCGCTCGGGTGCGGCGCGCCGACGCCTCCGCGGGAGTGCCCGCCAGGGAACGCCCGGCGCCGTCGTTGGCGCTCGTGAGGGGGCTACCGTCCTGGTTCTGGGGGCCGTCGACGACGTCGGCGGCGGTACCCGAACAGGCGGCCAGGGCGAGCAGGGACGATGCACAGAGGCCGCGCAAGCGCAGGGTCTGGACCTTGATCATGCTAGGAAAGCCTGCAAGAAAGGCGAACAGGGAGAGGGGCACTCCGCCGGATCGCGACGCCTGCATGCCACAGGCAAAGTCGCAAAAGGGCGGCGAGATTGGCAGTTGCGGACGAAAACGCGCGATCGTGGGAGCGTTGGGACGCGCGGGAAGGCGGACGGTAGCGACCGTTTCCCACGTGGTCAAGGCTGGTTCCGCCGCTTCCCGGGCGGTCTCAAGCAGGCACTTCGGGGCGGCCGAGCAGGCGGTTGACGCGCTTGATGTCCTCCCACGTCTCGCGCTTGTGGGAGGGATCGCGCAGCAGGTAGGCCGGGTGCCAGGTCACGACCACCGGGATGCCGTCGTGGTCGAACTCGCGGCCGCGCAGGGCGCGCATCGGTTCCGTCGTGCCAAGGAGATTGTGCGCGGCGGTGCGCCCGAGGCACACGATCACCTTCGGGCGCAGGATCGTGATCTGCCGCCGCAAGAACGGCAGGCAGGCGGCGACCTCGTCGGCCTCCGGCGTGCGGTTGCCCGGGGGCCGGCATTTGTTGATGTTGGCGATGTAGACCTCGTCCCGCTGCAAGCCCATTGCTCCGCTCAGGATGCGGTCCAACAACTGGCCGGCTTCGCCGACGAAGGGCCGTCCGGTGCGATCCTCGTTGGCGCCCGGCGCCTCGCCGACGAACAGCACCTCGGCGTGAGCGTTGCCCTCGCCGAACACCACCGTGCGCCGGCCCTCGTGCAGCTTGCACTTGGTACAAGGCATCACCTCCGCGCGCAGCGCGGCCAACGCGGCAAGGGTCGCGTCGGCGGGTGGCGCTGCGGCGGGCGCCGGCGTGGCGCGGGCGATGGGCTTGGGCGCCGCTGCGACCTGGCGTGGGGGTGGCGGCGGTGGGCCAGGTGGCGTCGACGCCGCCGCCTCGACCGGAACGGCGGCAGGCGCCCATGTCTCGCGCACGCCGGGTGGCAGCGCCAGGTCGGGACCGTAGGCCTGCGCGAGCAGGTGCAGATGCTGCTGCAGCGTTGCCGGGTCGAGCGCCAAGGCGGCGTTTCTACTGTGCGCCTGGATCGCTGGCCACCGGGTAGTCCGCGCGGCGCGGGAACAGCCCGTAGCTGTGTGCGAGGCTTGGCTGGTCGCCGAGCGCGATGACCGAATGCCAGGCGACGTCGTCGAGGCCCTGCGACGGCAGCACGATCGCGTCGCCCGGGCGCAGCACGAACATCGCGCCGTGGGCGGCCAGGATCGCAGTGAAGCCCGCGTCGCGGTTGAGCCGCCGCTGCAGCTTGTCGTCACCGGCGCGGTCGAGCGCGTGAAAGGCGCTGCGCACGTCGCGCGCACCGCCGCTGCGCACGACCAGCGCCGCGAGCCGCCGCTTGCTGATCGCCAGCCACGCGGTGTGGCCTTGCAGTTGCCCGAACACGACGCCGAGCTGACCGGGCTCCGCGTCGTGGTGGAACACGGCGCCGCCGCCGGGCGCGTTGTTGTAGACGATGCGCTCGCTGAGGCGGTGGGGGCGCTGCAGCAGCAGCTGCAGTCGGCGTCGCAACGGCAGGCTGCCGAGCATCACGGCGCATTCGGGGAATGCGCTGGCCGCGAACCGGTCGACCCAGCCTGCGGTCAGATCGGTCGCTTGCATCCACGCGTCGATCTGTTCGATGCCCGCCGAGAAGCGGATCCGCAGCGAACGGTCGCGCTCGTTGCGGGCGATCCAGGACAGCTTGGCCCACAGGTCGCGCGCGACGACCGTGCCGCCAGGTGCGGCGTCGAGGATCACGCGCTCGATGTCGCGTGCGTCGTCGGACTCGGCGGTGCTGTCGACGTAGTGCAGGTCTGGCTCGTCGTGCAGGCGCCGTTCGATCGCGTCGGTGAAACTCGAGCCGCGTCGCAGCCGGTCGAACATGCGCAGCGAGGCGCGGATCGCGGCCGCGTGCTGCGCCGGCCGGTCGCCGAGCACGCCCGGCAGGAACACCGGCTCGCTCTGCTGCCAGCGCGCCAGCGCCTGCCGTTCGCTCGGCGGCGTGCGGTCGACGCCCACCGCGAAGCCCAGGTCCGCCCCGCGCCGCCGCAGCGGCCACACTTCGCGTCGGCGACGCCGCAGGGCGCGGGCGAGGTCATCGGCTCCAGCTTGCAGGTGGCGGGCGGTGAACACGGCACAGAGCGTGCCTCGGGCGCGGCGCCGCGCAAGGGACTGCTCCGTCTGCGTTGGCGCCTTGACCTGTCGCCGCGTGCTCGCAAGCTACCGGGCCGCGATGAACGAGCCGTCACCACTGCCGCCGCCGCGCCCGCAACTGCCATGGTGGCTCGCGGCGGCCGCGATGTGCCTGCTGGCGCTGGTCGCGTACCTGCCGGCGGCGCTGCGCGCGGGCTTCCTCGACTTCGACGACAACTTCTACTTCGGGCCGCAGAACCCCGAGTTCCAGGCAGGGCTGCGGGCGGTGCTCGATCCGGACCGGCCGATCGCGAACGTCTGGCTGCCGGTGGCGCACGTGTCGCTGTGGCTCGACTACTGGCTCGGTGGCGGCAAGCCGTTCCTGCCCCACCTGATGGCCATCCTGCTGCACGCCGCGGGCGCGACGATGCTGGTGCGGCTGGTGCTCGCGCTCGGTGCCGCGCGCTGGCTCGCGCTCGCGGCCGGGGCGCTGTTCGTCGTGCACCCGGCACTCGCCGAGTCGGTGGCGTGGGTCAGCGGGCGCAAGGACGTGCTGTGCGGCCTGTTCGTGTTCGCGGCGCTGCTGCAGACGGTGCGCCAGGCGGAACGCCCCGGCGCGCTGCGTCTGCTCGGCATCCTGCTGCTCGGCGCGCTGGCGATGTACAGCAAGGCGACGGCGGTCGTGCTGCCGCTGCTCGCCGTTCTGGTGTGCCTGTACGTGCGCGGTGCGCGGCAGCGGTTCCTGGCGCCGCTCGTGCTGTTGCTGGTGACGGTGCCGATCGCGTGGCACCACCAGTCGATCGCTGCCGCCGAAGGCACCATGGCGGGCGGCAGCGCCAGCGATCGTCTCGCGCAGGTGCCCGGCGCGTTCTGGCACTACCTGGCGACGACGTTCTGGCCGCTGCACCTGAATGTGCTCTACCCGGAGGTCGACACCCTGCAGCAGTTCCGCGGGCAGATCGTGCTCGGCAGCATCGCGACAGCCGTCGTGCTGCTGCTGGGGCTGATCGCGTGGCGGCGAGCGACGTGGCGGCTCGCTGCATTCGGCGTGCTCGCATTCGCGATCGCGTTGCTGCCGTTCAACACGGCCTTCCCGGGCTCGTCGATCGCCGCTGCCGATCGCTACCTCTACCTCGCGGTGCCGGGTGCGGCGCTGGCGCTGCTGGTGCTGCTGCAACGCTGCCTGCCCCGGCCGGCGCCGTGGCTCGCTGCGGCGTTGCTGTTGCCGATGCTGTGGCTCACCGGCAGCCGTGCGCACGACTTCGGCGACGACCAGACGTTGTGGCGTCGGAGCCTCGAGGTGGCGCCGGAGAACGCGGTCGCACACCTGAACCTCGTGGCGGAACTGCGCACCGGCGACGGGACCGTCGGCGAAGTGCGCGCGCACCTCGAGGCGGCGCTCGCGGCGGCGCGCCATCCGATCCACGCGCTGCGCGCCTACAATCTGCTGTTGCCACTCGCCGTGCGGGAAGCGGACTACGCGCAGGCGGCGACCTACGCGCGCGCGGCCGTGACCGCCGCGGCGGACGATCTCGCGCGCGAAACGGAACCGAAGCGACGCGCCCTGGCGACGTCGTATCTGTTGCAGTTCCTGTTGGCGTCCTTCGAGCCACTGCGCCTCGCCGGTGACGAGGCGGAAGCGGAGGCCAACTGCGAACGGGCGCGCAGGCTGCTGCCCGAGCATCCGGACGTGATCGCGTTCGATCAGTCGCGCGCTTTGTCGCGAGCCGTTGCGGAGCGGCCTGCCGCTACGGGGGCGACGGCGTTGCTCGCCGACGACGACGCGGACGGTGCGGTGGCCGACCGCGTCCTGGCGGCAGCCCTCGAACAGCATCCGACGCACGCGGGCCTGTTGTGCACGCAGGCAGCCTGGGACAGCGCCCGCGGGCGCGTGCTGCCGGCGCTGCGCAACTACCGCCGCGCGCAGGCGGCCGATCCGCAGTGCGTCGACTCCTGGCTCGGCGCGGCGCGGCTGCTGCGCAGTCGCGAGAACTTCGCCGACGCGGAGCGCTACGCGCGTCTCGGCCTGGCGCAGCGACCGGATCCGTCGCTGCAGCAGGAGCTGGCGTTGGCGCTGCAGGGGCAGGGCCGACTTGACGATGCGATCCTGCAGCTCGAGGCCTACCTGCGCGTGCGGCCCGCCGACCACGACGCGGCGAAGGTGCTCGCGAACCTGTTGATCGGCCGCTGCTACGCCCGTCTTTCCGACAGCGATGCCGATCGCAGCGAGGTGCTGCGCACCGTCGAGCGCGCGCTGCAACTGGACCCGAACGCTGGCAAGGCGCATCTCGTGATCGGCCGCCTCGCGCGCGAGCAGCGGCGCTTCGCCACCGCCGTAGGCCACTTCGAGATCGCCTGCCGGCTGTTGCCCGATTTCGAGGACGCCCGGCTGCTGCTCGCCGAGAGCCTCGCCGACCTCGGCTACGACCGCATCCTGCAGCACGACGACCAGGCGGCGGGCGATGCGTTCGTGCGGTGCCTCGCCGTCGCCCCGGCGGGTTTCCCCGTCGATGGCGTGCAGTTGCAGGTGCAGGCGATCTGGCGGCGCAGCGAACAGCGCGGCGTCGAGCGGTTGCGGGCGGGCGATCGGGCCGGCGCCGCGGCCGACTTTCGTCGTTGTCTGCAGCTCGATCCTGGCCAGCACTGGGCGGCGTGGCTGCTGGCGAGCGCGTTGCACGACGATCCCGAGGTCGACCTCGGCGAACTGGAGACGTTGTGTCGACAGGCGGTCGCGTGGCAGCAGCAGCACGAACTGGAGCGCAGCCAGCAGGTGTATCTGCTTGCCGCGACCTTGGCGCGGCGCGGCAAGGGCGACGAATCGCAGCAGCTCGCGCGCGATTTCCTGCACGCGCCACAGGCGGAGACGAAGCCCGCCGTGCTGGCGGCGCTGCGCCGGCTCGCCGGCGAGTGAGCACCGCCAGCGTCGGGTCACAACGCGCCATTGCACCGCGCCCTGGTGGTCGATACGTTCGTCGCGCTGCGGCTCGGTCGGCCGCATCACGGTCAGGCCCGCGACGCCACGCAACTGGCGCAGTGGGTGGTTCCTGCTGGTTCCCTTCTCGTTCGACAAGTCGGCGCCCGTACGGGCGCGGGGGTGTTTCGTGGCGCGCAAATCCAGCGACATGGTCCTGCTGCTCGGCTCACGCGGGCAGTATCGCGGTCGCAACTCAGGCTTCCTGAAGTCGCTCCGTTCGGCGTTCGGTTCCTTCTTCGGCCGCGTCGGCAGCCGGCAGCGCAGCTCCGGCCGCAGTTCCGGCCGCGGCGCACGCTCGGGTGGTGCCGCCTCGGGGCTCGCCGTGCTGGCGCTGCTGCTGGTCGGTTTCGTCGGCGGCTTCTTCGTGCGCGGCCACTTCGTCGCTGCGGCGCCGAAGGAAGGCACCGCCGGCCTCAAGGCGGGGCCGCAGGCGCCGGACATCGTCGGTGAGATCGAGACTTCGGCGTTGACGAGCCAGGCCTTCATCGTCTCGGTCTACCCTGGTGTCGAGGCGTCGGTCGCCCGCCAGCGGGCCAGGCACCTCAGCGACTACCTGCGCGGCCAGCAGTTGCCGAAGGCGCGCCCGTACGAGTTCCCGAGCCAGAACGGGCCGCTGTGGGTCGTCGCGGTCTACTTCGACGGCGATGACGAACAGGCTGCCACGCGCCACAAGCTGACCCTGCTGCCCGCCGACGTGCCGGATGCGACATTCGCCGAACTGCGAAAGACGGAACCGGGCTGGCCGACGGCATACCCGATCCAGTAGACTCTTCGCCCCGATTCGGTCGGCCATCCCGACCGCGACCGTCCCTGAGTTCGTCATGACGATCCACAGCAGCCTCAAACTGTCCGGCGCCACCGGTGGCGCGCGCAACGTCTGGACCCGCATGGAGCGCCTCACCGCGCTCAAGAAGGTGGGTGCCTGGAAGGAAGGTGACCGCGTCGAGGGTCTGCGCAAGGTGCGGACCGCGTTCAAGGTCAAGGCCAAGAAGAAGGCCGAAGAGCCGGCGGCCGACGTGAAGGGTGCCGCAGCTCCCGCCAAGGCCGCAGCGCCGGCGAAGAAGTAGCGGCCGCCCGCGCTGCCAAGGACTGCGCGTGGGAGAGACCAAACACCCGGCGGGCCGGCCTGCCAATGAGGCCCGCCTCGCCGAGCGGGTGCGCGGCATCGAGCCGAGCGGCATCCGCCGCATCTTCGAGCTGATGGCGTCGATGGAGGACCCGATCAATCTGTCGATCGGCCAACCCCACTACGACCCGCCGCCGGAACTGGTCGAAGCGGCCTGCACCGCGATCCGCGAGGGCAAGAACCGCTACACCGTGACGCAGGGTCTGCCGGAGCTGAACACGCGGATCCTCGACAACGTGGGCCGGCGCTACGGCAAGCGGCCCGAGACCTGCCTGCTGACCGCCGGTGTCTCCGGTGGCCTGGTGCTGTCGTTCCAATGTCTGCTGAACCCCGGCGACGAGATCCTGCTGCCGGATCCGGGCTTCGTGATGTACCGCCACCTGGCGACGTTGTGCGGCGCGACGGTGCGCTACTACGACCTGTATCCGAAGGCGCCCGGCGAACGTTTCCGTGTCGACCTCGCTGCCGTCGAGGCGATGTGCAACGAACGCACGAAGATCGTCTTCGTCAATTCGCCGAGCAACCCGACGGGCTGTGTGCTGACGCGCACCGAGATCGAGGGCCTCTGCCGGCTCGCGAACCGCTGTGGCGCCTACGTCGTCAGCGACGAGATCTACGACTTCTTCTGCTTCGTCGACGACTACGCCTCGCCGGTCTCGTACGCCGATCGCTGCATCCAGCTCGGCGGCTACAGCAAGATCTACGGCGTGCCCGGCTGGCGCATGGGCTATGCGACCGGGCCGGCGAACGTGCTCGACGCGATGAAGACGCTGCAGCAGTTCTCGTTCGTCTGCGCGCCGGCGCCGTTCCAGTACGCGTTGCTCGAGGCCGAACCGAAGATCGACCTGTCGCACCGTTTCCGCGAATACCGGCACAAGCGCGATCTGCTGACCAAGAACCTGCACCCGGTCTACGGCCTGCGGGCACCGGAGGGCGCGTTCTATGCCTTCCCGCAGCTGCCGCAGCATGCCGATGGGCGGGCGATCGGCAGCGAGGCGTTCCTGCAGGCTGCCCTGAAGCACAAGCTGCTGATCGTGCCCGGCAAGGCGTTCTCCCAGCGCGACACACACTTCCGGGTCTCGTTCGCCGCCGAGGACGACATGCTGCAGCGCGGCATCGACGTGCTGAACGACCTCGCGCGGCAGTTCGCCTGAGGCCGAGCGCCGTGGACCTGAAACGCGCACTCGCCGATCTGCAGCAGTCACAGCCGGGCGCCATCGGCGGTGACCGGGCAGCCGCGGCGCCGCGGGCACCGCTGATCGAGATCTTCCATTCGATCCAGGGCGAGGGACGTTTCGTCGGCATGCCGATGACGTTCGTGCGCACCGCGACGTGTCCGTTGCGCTGCCTCTACTGCGACACGCCGCACAGCTACGCCGCGGCGGCGCGCTTCCCGGTGCGGCTCGGCGTGCGCGAGCAGCAGGAACCGAACCCGGTCGGCAGCGATCGCGCGGCCGAACTGGTGCGGCTCGTTGCCACGGCCGCAGCCCCCGGCTCGAGGGCGCCGCGGGTCAGCATCACCGGTGGTGAGCCCTTGGTGTTCCCCGAGTTCGTGCGCGAACTCGGCCGCGCGGTGCGGCAGCGCGGCGCGCGCGTGCATCTCGAGACGGCCGCGATCCACCCCGAGGCGCTGGCCGCGTGCATCGAGCAGGTCGATCACCTGAGCGCCGACTACAAGCTGCCGGAGACCCTCGGTGCGCCCGCCGACGCGGCGGCGGCGCTGCCGGCGAACGGCGGCTTCGGCGCCCGCCACCGGCAGTGCTGCGAGATCGCGCTGCGCCGCGGCGCCACGGTCGACGTCAAGATCGTGCTGACCGACCGCGTGCTCGACCCGTCGTTCGAGACCGCGCTCGCGGACCTCGCGCCGCTGCGCGAACGCATCCTGCTGGTGCTGCAGCCGGTGACGCCGTTCGGGGCCGTCAAGACGCCACTCCCCCGGACCGAGCTCGAGCGCTTCGTCGCCACGGCACAGCGCGCGCAGTTCGACGTGCGGGTGTTGCCGCAGGTGCACAAGACGCTGCAGCTGCCGTGATCGCCCGGCAGGCGCTACGCTGCTGGCCCATGTCGTGGCTTCGTGTCGTCGGCCTGCTGCTCGCGCTGATCCCGGCGGCGCTGTTGCGGGCGCAGGAACCGAGCACCACCTGCCGCGCCTGCGGCAACACGGGCAGCATCCAGTGCAGCAAGCACGGCAAGCAGCTCGGGCTCGAGGGCGACACCGCGGTGCGCTTCTGCAGCGTCGCCGCCGAGTGCAAGGCCTGCGCCGGCGCGCTGGCGGTCGACTGCAAGCAGTGCAAGCGCCCCGACGTCGAGGCGGCCCTGCTGGAGCGGCAACGGCTGGTGCGCGAGTGGCTCGAGCAGCGTCGCGTGGCGGTCGACGACACCGTCGGTCACCGCACGCTGTTGCACCTCGAGACGACGCACTGCGATCTCGTCTGTTCACTGAAGCCGGCGACGGTCGGCAAGGTGAAGTTCGACACGCACGCGCTGATGCACCTCTACGGGCAACGCATCGAGGCGCTGCGCGAACGGTTCCGCACCACGCTGGAACTGACCGATGAAGACCTGCCCGGGCGCCTGCGCGTCTACATGTTCCGCGACCCGAAGGAACACGGCATCGTCGGTCCACACGAGACCGGCATGGGCACTGCCGGGTCGATCGGCTTGAAGCAGATGGGGCCGGAGTTCGTCTACAGCATGTGGCAGGATCCACGCAGCGTGGCCGACGACGAGGCCCTGCACCGCAACATCGTGCACAACGTCACGCACCTGCTGCTGAGCCAGATGCTGCCGATGCAGTGGATCGGCAACCGTTCGTTCGGCTGGATCGACGAGGGGCTCGCGCACTGGTTCGAGGACCAGGTGACCGGTCGCTGCATGAACTACTGCTTCGAAGAGGTCCTGACCATGCCGGGTGCCGGCTGGAAGAACGGTCAGTGGCGCTCGCCGGTGCGAGTGCTGGTCGAGGAGGGGCACCTGCCCACCTTCGCCGCGCTGTCGACGAAGAACACCGACCAGCTGACCTTCGAAGAGCACTCGGCGGCGTTCGCCTACGTCGACTTCCTGATCACGGCCCACGGCGGCGCGAAGTTCCGCGAGCTCGTGCGCGCCGCCAAGCGCGGACAGGCGACCCGCGACGCGTTGCAAGCGATCTACCAGTGGAATCCCCTCACCATCGAAGCACCGTTCCAGGAATGGGTCCGAGCCACCTACCCGCTGCCCGGTCGTTGATCCTCGCGCTGGTCGCCATCACGGCGAGCCTGGTGTCGCCTTTGTGCGGCCAAGGGCCCGTCTATCGCGAGCGCTGGGGCTACCTGCACGTCGAGCATCGCCGCAGTGAGTTGCTGCACGAACTGCATGGCCGTGATGCGGCGACCGTGGCCCGGGTCGCCGAGTTGCTCGCCGAACCGGATCTCGGCGTCCCGTTCGCGCCGGTGGCGCGCGCGATGGCCTTGCTGCGCGGGGTCCCGGCCGACGACGCGTTCCTGCTGCGGTCGATGCTCTGCACCTACGTGCTGCCCGAAGTGGCGGATCCCGACGGCCAGAACGAGGTCTGCCGACGCACCAACGTGTCGCTGTTCCTGCCGTTCGCCACCACGTTGCCCGAGCAGCTGGCCTTCGATCTCGAAGTCCGGGATGCGGCGGACGCCCGCGTCTGGTCGGCGCGGCTCGGCGAGTCGCCGACCATGGAGCAGCTGCGCATGGCGCAGCTCGTTGCGCCGGTGCCCGCCGGCGAACTGGCCGACGGTCGTTACCGGTTGGTGCTGCGCACGCGCGTCGGCGATGCCGAGCCGGGACCGAAGGACCCCGTGCTGCAGTGGCCGTTCCACGTGCTGCGCGGCTTCCAGGCCCGGTGCGAGGCGGCGCTGGCGCAGGCCAACGATCGGGCGCCGGCGCTGGCAGCGGCGCCGCGAGCGCTGTTGGTGGGGATCGCGGCACCGGTGCAGCGGGCCTACTTCGGCGAGGCGTTCGACGTCGAGAGCGACGCGGTGGAGGACCTGCTGCGGCTCGAACGGGCGCTCGCGAACGTCGCCGCCGACCAGCATCCGCTGACGGGCATGACCGGTGACGTGCTCGTGAACCTGCCCACACGGGACTCCGCTGGTCTGGCCGCGGTGCTGCGCCTGCCCGCCGGCTTCGAGCCCGGCAAGGTGCGCGACCGGCCGTTGGTGGTGTTCGCGGCCGCGACACCCGCCTACGACGTGACGCTGCGCCGGCCGACGTCGCCCGGTGCGCGCGGGCCGCGTTGGACCGCGCACGAGTTGGCCGGCTTCGGTCGGGCGATGGGCTGTGACGTCGCCTGCCTCGCGTCCCCGGGCGAACTGCGCGACTACACCAGCGAGCTGCGCACGGCGCTGCCCGCGCTGCGGCAGTTGCTCGGCACCGGCTCAGCGCCGCTGCTGCTGGTCGCCGAGGGTGAAGCAGCGGCGATCGTCGGTCTCCATGCCGCGCAGCTGGCGTCGCAGGTGCAGGGCCTGGTCCTGGTGGGGGCCGGCGCGATGCCGGGCCCGGTGATCGACGGGCTCGGAGCGCTGCCCGTGCGCCTGCAACCGGTGCCCGGTGCGCCGGGCAGCGACGGCCTGCAACGTTGCCTCGACTACGTGGCGTCGCGCGTCGAGGCCGGTGGGTGGCAGGGGGACGTCGCACGCCTCTGCGACCGTGCGGTGCCCTGGTCGCTGGCCCTGCCATTGCTCGCACCGGAAGTCGAAGCCTTCGCGGCCAAGGTGTTCGCCGGTAGCACGCCGAAGTAGCGGTCTGCGGCGCGTCTTCAGTCGCTCTCGCCGAGGAACTGGCGCACGATGCGAACCAGTTCGCGCGGCTTGACCGGCTTGCAGAGCCAGGTGCCCGGCCAGAGTTCGGCGGCACTCAGGTCGGTCTCGGCGCGCGAGCTGCCGGACACGACGACGATGGGCAGCTTCGTGTGACCTTCGGCCCGCAGCCGCCGCACGATCTCGGCGCCGGACACTGCCGGCAGGCTCATGTCCAACACGACGATCGACGGCGGGTGGTCGTGCAGTCGCCGCAGCGCCTGCAGTCCGTCACGCGCCACATCGACACGATGGCCGTCGCGTGTCAGCGCGCGCGCGAACACTTCCGCGGTCAGTGGTTCGTCCTCGACGAGCAGCACGCGCGAGCCGCGGTGCATCTGCTTGCCCTGGCCGACTCGTTCGGGTGCGCGCACTGGCTCGCGCACCGGTTGCAATGTGACGGATCCCATGCCGACGGTCTCTCCTCGGGACTCGCATCGGCCGTTCGCCGACGGGCCATGAAGGGGAACGCGTCAGTTCTTGTCCGGCCCTGGTGTGCAGAGCACCAGCGTCTGTTCGGCGACGAACCGCCGCAGCGGGTGCACCGCCCGCACCTCGAGTCCGGCCGCCCGCAGTTCGGCGAAGAACGCGTGACGTCGAACGGCACAACGGCCCGAGCGGACCTTGCCGAACCGGCGGCGCACGACGCGACGGAGGTGTTGCAGGCTGCACGCATCGAAGAACGACACCACGATCGGTCCACGGCAGACCCGCGCCAACTCCCGCAGGATGTCGATCCGTTCGACAGCTGTCGGAATGTGCTGCAGCAGCCGATGGCACAGCGCCCCGGCGAACGTGCGGTCGCCGAACGGCAGTTCGTGCACGCTGGCGCAGGCCCGTGGCCGCCCGGGGCCGCAGGCGGTCACCATCGCCAGGTCGCGATCGACCTGGACCACTGCACCGGGCAGTTCGGCGGACATGCGACCGGCTCCGCAAGGCACGTCGAGCCAGGGACCGTCGGGCCACGCCGCGGCGGCCAGCAGTGCGGCGAGTGCCGCCCGTTCGCGCGCGTCGGTGTACGCCCCACTGCCGGTGGAGAAGCGCCGTTGCCGGTAGCGTTCCGCGTAGCCGGGCTCACGCCTGTAGGGGGTCTCGGCCACGCCGCGCACGATACCCGGCGGGATCCGCAGTTCAGCGGCGGGCTGCGGCCGGTCGATGCTATGGCACGGAGCGAACCATGGCCGAACAACCAACGACAACCGGCATCGAGAATCGTCGCGGCGAGCGGGTGCCGCTCGAGGGGGCGGTCACGGTCGAGGTCGATCCGGTGGTGATCGCGGGTTCGGGGCAGAACATCTCGCCGCAGGGCGTGTTCTTCACCACCGAAGGCGCCTTGTCGGTGCGCGTGCGCATCGGCGGTCGCGACCCCGGCGTGCGCGGTGAACTGGTGCGCTACGAGAGCATGGGGGACGGCAGGGTCGGCATTGCGATCCGATTCCTCGAGCCGCCGCCGCCCGCTGCCGGGTGACCGACGCTGCGTTCGCGGCTCGCCGCGGCTAGCATGGGTCGATGAGTCTGCGCGACCAGTTCAAGAAGGCGAACCTGATCTCGGACAAGGAAGCGAAGCGTCTCGCCCACGAGGCCCGGCTCGAGCGCGCCGAGAAGGGGCGCGAGGGGCAGGACGCCGAGGCGGCGACGCGCCAGCGCGAGATCGAACAGCTGCAGGCTCGCGAACGGGAACGCACGCGTCGCGAGCAGGAGCGGCTCGACTTGGAGCGCAAGCAAGCCGAAGAGCTGCAGGCCGTGCAGATGCTGCTGGCCGAGGCCAAGAAGCCGGGCCCGGGCGCGGTGAAGTTCTACTTCGAGTCCGGCGACGGCTCGCTGCCGTGGCTCGAGGTCACACCGCGCGAGGCGCAGGAAGTGCGCGCGGGGGCGCTGTGTGTCGTGCGCGGCGGTGCCCCGGGCACGCACACGTATCGCCTGTTGCCGCTCGAGGCGACCAAACGCGTGGGCCGGTTGCTGCCCGAGGTGGTCGTGCTGGCCCCTCGCGGCACGACGGCGCGCTGACCAGCGAACGCTCGCGCGCTCTTGCGCGCAGCGGACTTCGCCTCCACGATCGCGGCATGCCACGGGCCGACAAACGGAAGGGTGCTGTGCGCGCTCGCAAGACGCGCCGGCTGCCGGCTGTTCCCGGCTACCTGCACGGGTTCACGCATGGCGAACAGGATCGCCTCTACCACCAGGCCGCGTTCCTGGCCGACGCGGTGCACGATCGGTTGCCGTTTCGCCGCTGCCGTGATCTGCTCGAAGTCGGCAGTGGTGTCGGCGCGCAGACCGAGATCCTGCTGCGCCACTTCCCGCAGCTCCGTGTGACCGGCGTCGATCGCAGCGCCGACAACCTGAAGCGCGCGCGTCGCCACCTGAATCGCTGTCCGTGGGCCAAGGGTCGCTTCGAGTTGCGGCAGGGGCCCGCCGAGACGCTGTCGTTCGCGCCCGATACCTTCGACGGCGCGTTCTTGTGCTGGATCCTCGAGCACGTCGACGATCCGGCGCGCGCGCTCGCCGAGGTGCGACGCGCGTTGCGGTCGGGCTCGCCGGTGGTCGTCACCGAAGTGATGAACGCGACGTTCTTCCTCGACCCCTACAGTCCGAACACGCTGCGCTACTGGCGCGCGTTCAACGACACGCAGCTCGAACTCGGCGGCGACCCGTTCGTCGGCGCCAAGCTCGGCAACCTACTGCTCGGCAATGGCTTCACGGACATCCGCACCGAGGTGAAGACGTTCCACCTCGACAACCGCATGCCCGGTGAGCGCACCGAGTTCCTCAGCTACTGGAGCGACCTGCTGCTCAGTGGGGCGCCGGCGCTGGCGAAGGCTGGTCGCGTGCCGGCCAAGGTGGTGGCGGGCATGCAGCAGGAGCTGCAGCGCGTCGCGCGTGACCCGGACGCCGTGTTCTGGTACAGCTTCGTGCAGGCCCGCGCGCGGGTCCCATGAGGGGCGGGGTTGGGCCGGCGGGATTTCCGCTGGCCTGTCGATTCCCGTCCATTCGTATCGTCTCACCCGAGTCGCCCGGACCGCATCGGTCGGGCCGAAACAGGAAAACCATGAAACTGCAACTCACACTCTCTCTGCTCGCCGTGATCTGCCTTGCCCCGCTCGCTCTCGCACAGGACGGCGGCACGCCGGAGATGCCGAAACCCGGTGCCGAGCACGCGAACCTGAAGAAGGCCGAAGGCAACTGGGACGCCGTCGTCGAAGGCGAAGGCATGGAGCCGTCGAAGGGCAGCTCACAGATGAAGATGGTGCTCGGCGGCTTCTGGCTGTCGGACCACTTCACCTGCGACTTCGGCGGCATGAAGTTCGAGGGCCATGGCATCACCGGCTACGACCCGATCAAGCGCAAGTACGTGTCGACCTGGATCGACAACATGACCCCGAGCCTGATGGTCACCGAGGGCACGTTCGACGAGAAGACGCGCACGCTCAACATGACCGGCGACGGCTACGACCACATGGGCAACAAGGTCAAGGTGCGCACGGCGACGATCCACAAGGACGCGAACACGGTCGTCTTCGAGATGTACCACAAGGGCGCCGAGGCGGCCGAGTCGAAGGTGATGTCGGTCACCTACACGCGGCACATCGACACGCCGGCGAAGCCGGCGAAGTGACCGCCGCAGGCGCGGGACGCTGCGGCAGTCGATCGACGTCAGTATTCGATCTGGCTCTCGTCGACGCCCAGCGCCTGGCGCCGTGACAGGCGCAACCGTCCGCGGTCGTCGGCGCCGACGACCGCGACGATCATCTCCTCGCCTTCGCGGGCGATGTCGCCGGCATGGCGCACCGGGGCTTTGTCGAGTTCTTCGACCGGCACCAGGCCCTCGTTGACCGCGTTGATGCGCACGAAGGCACCGAAGTCCTTCACGCCCGTGACCGTGCCGCGATAGCACCGGCCGACCTTGAGCACACCGGCCGAACGCTGCACCATGATCGCGGCGCGCTGGGCACTGGTCTGGTCGGTGGCGTAGATCAGCACGAGGCCGGAGTCGTCGACGCTGACCCGGGCGCTGGTGCTCTGGGTGATCGCCTTGATGTTGGCTCCGCGTGCGCCGATCAGGGCGCCGACGGCGTCCGGCATGATCGCGATGCTCATCGCGCGCGGCACGAACCGGGAGGGCGTCGCGGGTGCGTCGATCGTCTTCCGCATCGCCGCCAGGATGTGCAGGCGACCTGCGCGAGCCTGGGCGAGCGCGCGCGCCAGCACTTCGTCGGGCAGGCCGCCGAGCTTGTTGTCGAGTTGGATCGCGGTAATGCCCTGCTCGGTGCCGACGACCTTGAAGTCCATGTCGCCGAGGTGGTCCTCGTCGCCGAGGATGTCGCTGAGCACGGCGTGCCTGGCGCCGTCGGACACCAGCCCCATGGCGATGCCGGCGACCGACCGCCGCAGTGGCACGCCGGCGTGCAGCATCGCCATGGCGCCGCCGCAGACGGTGGCCATCGACGAGCTGCCGTTGCTCTCGGTGATCTCCGACTCGATGCGGATCGTGAACGGGAACTCGGCCGGGCCCGGCAACAGGCAGCGCAGTCCGCGCCGCGCCAACGAACCGTGCCCGATCTCGCGGCGGCCCGGGCCGCGCAGCGGACGGATCTCGCCGACCGAGTAGGGGGGAAAGTTGTAGTGCAGCAGGAAACGTTCGGTCGCGCCGTCGGCGGCGAGCCCGTCGATGCGCTGCGCGTCGTCGGGACTGCCCAGCGTGCAGGTGACGATCGCCTGCGTCTCGCCGCGGGTGAACAGCGCCGAGCCGTGCGCGCGCGGCAGCAGGCCGACTTCGCTCCAGATCGGTCGGATCTGGGTCGCTTCGCGGCCATCGAGGCGCTTGCCACCGAGCACCAACTCGCGCGTCTCCCGCCATGTCGCCGCAGCGAACGCGGCGCGTACGGCGCCACCCTGCTCGGCGGCGACGTCGGCCAACCACGTCGCTTCGGCGGCGGCGACCGCTGCGCGCCGTTCGGTCTTGGTGGTGATGCGCAGTGCCTCGCGCAGCGACGCCAGCGTCGGCTCGGGCACCGGCGGCAGCGACGCGCCGGCGGGCACCGGTTGCTTCGGCTTGCCCGCCAGTGCCCGGAGTTCCTCGAAGGCCTTCTGGCAGCGTGCGATCCACTGCGCGGCCTGCGCGACGGCCGCCGCCACCGTGGCTTCGTCGACCTCCTGGGCTTCGCCTTCGAGCATCACCAGCCCATCGGGTCCGAACGCGACCGACAACTCGAGGTCCGCCTGTTCGCGCTGCAGCTTGCCGGCGAACGCGACCCACTGGCCGTGCACCCGTTCGATGCGAAGAGCGCCGGCGGGGCCCTTCGCCGGTACCGGGCTCACGTGCATCGCGGCACAGGCGGCGAGCATCGCCAGGCTCTCGAGGTCGCTTGCCGGTTCGGCGCTGAGCACCTGGACCTGGACCTGCACCTCGTTGTGGTACTCGTCGGGGAACAGCGACCGCAGCGTGCGGTCGATCAGGCGACTGCAGAGCACTTCGTGGTCGGTGATGCGGCCCTCGCGGCGCAGGAAGCCGCCCGGGATGCGGCCGGCGGCGGCGAACTTCTCGCGGTATTCGACGGTCAGCGGCAGGAAGTCCTGCCCCGGCTTCGGCGCGGCGGCTGCCGTGACGGTCGCCAGCACGACGTTGTCGCCGCAGCTCGCCAGCACCGCGCCGTGGGCCTGACGGGCGATGCGACCGGTCTCGAACACGAGTTCGGTGCCGGCGATCTTGACGCTGCTGCGGTGGGCCGTTGGCTGCATGGCGCCGATCTTGCCCGCGGCGAGGTGGCGTCGCCACCAGGCGCGCGCCACTACGCACCTCGTCCTCTTGCAACGTGGCCGCATCCTGGCATCATTTGCATTGAGACTCTGTCTCAACAACGCTGCCCGGACCGACCTCCTTGGATTCCTCTGCCGTCGAAGTGCCGCCTCCTGCCCCCGTCCCGATGGTCCGGCCCCGGCTGTTGCTGACTGCTGCTGGATCCGGTCAGCGCTACGAGGTGCAGGACGTGCTCGGTGAGGATGCCCTGGCCCGGCGATTGACCGCAGCAGGTGTCTGGCCGGGCACCCTGCTCGAACACATCGCCAGCGCACCATTCGGCGATCCGCTGCTGTTCCGTCTGCACGGCTACCGGTTGGCCTTGCGGCGCACCGAGGCGGAGCGGGTCGAAGTCGTCCCGGTCGGCGATCCGGGGACCGACACGTGAGCGGGTCGTCAGCTGCGGTCGGCAACGTGACCGAACGACGCCGCGTTGCGTTGGTCGGCCGCGCGAATGCGGGCAAGACGTCGCTGCTGATGCACCTCACGGGCAGCCTGCAGCGGCCGGTCAACTTCCCCGGCACGTCGGTCGAGTGCATCGAGGGGGACGTGCGCGTCGGCGGCTGCACACTGTGCGTCGTCGACCTGCCGGGCATCGCATCGTTGGAGGCGAACAGCCGCGACGAGCAACAGGCGCTGGGCTACCTGGCCGAACCGGGCCAGGCGGTGGACCTGCTGTGCGTCGTGCTCGACGCCAGCAAGCTCATCGTCGAGCTGCGGCTGCTGGCGTCGCTGTGCCGGCTCGCGCTGCCGATCGTCGTGGCATTGACCAAGGTCGACGTCGCTGCAGCCGAGGGCTTTCCGGTCGACGTCGAACGCTTGCAGCGCGCGCTCGGCCTGCCGCTGCTGGTCGTGAACGGCGCGTCTGGCGTCGGCGTGGCGGAACTGAGGCAACTGTTGGCGGCTCCGTTGCCGCCCGTCACCAAGGTCCTCCCCGCGGCGGCCGAAGCCGGCGCCGCAGTCGTCGCCTTGCGCCGCCAGGTGCGACGTTCTCGCACCGATCGCATCGATGCCGTACTGCTGCATCCGATCTTCGGCCCGATCTGCCTGGCGATCGTGCTGCTCGGCATGTTCCAGCTGGTGTTCGCGGTGGCGGACCCGTTCATGGGCTGGATCGAAGCGGCGCAGGATCTGGTCGGCGCCGCAATCGAACGCGTCGTCGGGCCGGGCGCCGTGCGCAGTTTCCTCGTCGACGGGCTGGTCAACGGCGTCGGGTCCGCGCTGGTGTTCGTGCCGCAGATCGCGTTGCTGATCGCCTTCGTGACCATCGTCGAGGCGTCGGGCTACATGGCGCGGGCGGTGTTCCTGCTCGACCGGCTGCTGCGCAAGGTGGGCCTGTCGGGCAAGAGCTTCGTGCCGCTGACCAGCAGTTTCGCCTGCGCGATCCCCGGCATCGTCGCCAGTCGCATCCTCAGCGACGAACGGGATCGGCTGGCGACGATCGCGGTGGCTCCGTTGATGTCCTGCTCGGCGCGGTTGCCCGTCTACGTCGTGCTGCTGGCAGCGTTCTTCCCCGCGCAGCAAGCCGGATTGCTGCTGTTCCTGCTCTACCTGCTCGGCATCGTCGCCGCGGCCGTCGTGGCGCTCGTGCTGCGGCGCACCGTGCTGCGAGGTGGTGTGTCGATGCTGGCCATGGAACTGCCGGTGTACGAGCGGCCGCGGCTGCGGGTGGTCGGCGCCCACACCTGGCACGCCGTACGATCGTTCCTGCGCACGGCCGGCACCGTGATCCTGGCAGCTACGGTCGTGGTCTGGGCACTCGGCTACTTCCCCCGACCGGCGGTGATCCACGACCGCTACGAGGCGATGCGCGCGGCGGCACCGATCGGCGACGCCGGCGCCGAGCAGCGCAACCGGTTCGATGCCCAGGAAGCCGGGGCCTACCTCGAACAGAGTTGGCTGGCGTCGATCGGCCGGACGGTGCAGCCGGCGTTCGCGCCGGCGGGGTTCGACTGGCGCATGACGGTCGGTGTGCTGGCGGCGTTCCCGGCGCGCGAACTCGTGATCCCGACGCTCGGCACGCTGTACAGCCTCGGCGACGTCGAGGCCTCCACGGATCTGCAGGACACGCGGCTCGGCGACGCCCTGCGCTCGGCGAAGGGGCCCGATGGGCGCTCGACGATGAACGGCCTCGTGGCGCTCGCGGTGATGGCGTTCTTCGCGCTGTGCAGTCAGTGCGTCGGCACGCTGGCGGCGATCCGGCGCGAGACGCACTCGTGGCGATGGCCGGTGTTCACGTTCACCTACATGACCGTGCTGGCGTGGGGGGTGGCGGTCGCGATCTACCAGGTCGGCAGCTGGCTCGGCTACGGACCGTCCTGATCCCGCCGATCCGGGGACGGGCAGGGTTCAGTCGAGGTCGAAGATGTTCGGCGGCCGCTTGTTCTTGTCCTTCTTCGCCTCCTCCTTGGCGCGCTTCAGCTGGTCCGCGAGGCGGTCGGCCTTCTGGGCCTCCAAGTCCTTCGCCGAGGCGAACAGGTCACCGAGCCGGGCGGCGTCCCGACGCTGATCGGCGAGCAGGTCGTTGAGGTCGCGGCCACCCTTGGCCTCTTCGGGGCGCGCGGCGCGCGCGCGGCCCGAACGCGTGTCGACCTCGATCAACTTGTTGCAGCAGGGGCAGGGGAAGGTGAAGACGGTCTCTGCCATGGCGGGAGTTCTCGCTGCGTGGCGCGTTGTCCGACGTCGCTGCGCCGCACCATCGAGGGTATCCTGCAGCGGCGGTGGCACCCAGCGTCTGCCGTGCACCCGATCGTCCACGCGCGCGCCGAGCATCGTGACCGCCGAGAAAAAGCCAGTTGCCGAGGGAACCACGCCAGGAGCGGCGCGTCTGCTCGCCGCTGCCCAGCCAGGGTCGCACTGGGCGACGGCGCGCGACGGAACGGATGCACACGCCGATGACATGGCGGTGGTCGACCCGGCACGTGAGCCGATGCTCGCGGCCCAACAGGGTGACATGGATGCCTTCCGCACCCTGCTCGAGATGTTCCAGGATCGGGTGATGCGAGTGATGATGTCGGTGCTGCGATGCGATCGGGCGATGGCCGAGGACCTGAGCCAGGAGGTGTTCCTGCGCGTGCACAAGGGGCTGCCCTCGTTCGACGGCCAGGTGCGCTTCGTGACGTGGTTGCACACCATCGCCATGAACGTCGCCATCAGCGAGTACCGGCGTCGACGGGCCAAGAAGCGCGATCGCAAGACGCTCTCCATCGATGCGCCGGTGCTGGGCACGGACGACCTCTACATCACGCCGGCCGGTCGCGAAGTCGATCCCGGCGAGAAGGCGCACCAGCACGAGTTCCTCGCCCGCGTGCGGGAGTGCGTGCGCAAGCTGCCGGACGAGTTCCGGGAGGCTGTCGTGCTGCGGGACATGGAGTCGTTGTCGTACGAGGAGATCGCCAGCGTGCTGGGGCTGCCGATCGGCACCGTG
>JBGARS010000006.1:0-108080 GCA_044230075.1 Planctomycetota bacterium
CGCGCGCTCGCGGCGCTGACCGAGCCGCCGCGGGAGATCATCCAGCTGTCGCGTCTCGAAGGGCTGTCGCATGCGGTCGTGGCAGAACGCCTGGGCGTCACCGAGTCGCACTCGCGGGTGCTGCTGGCCCGCGCGATGGCGCGGCTCGCCCGGCTCGCGCAGCTGGCCCAGCAGCAGTGAGCCGACGTGGAATTTCCTGTCGCCAGCTGTAGCGCCGAGTTCGGCCGGGCTTTCCAGGGCCCGTCCCGACCGGAGAAGCCCCATGCAAGCGACCAAGACCAAGTCGAAACCGTTCCTCCTGCCGCTGCTCGGCCTGCTGTTGCTCGGCGCCGCGACCTGCGGCGACTCCGCGACGCCGGCCGGGGGCGCTTCGCCCTCCACCGGGCCGCGGCCAGGTGACAGTTGGAGCCATCGCTCGAGCCTCGGTGGGGGCGACGTCGGTGTCGGCGGCGACGGCAACGGCTTCATCTACTACATCGACCGGGACGGCCACAGCTACTCGTCGGGCCGCTGACCGTGGGCGCAGCAACCAGGAGGAACGACATGCGCAGTTTCCGTTCGTGGTGTCTGGTGCTGGTCTCGGGCCTGCTGCTGCCTGCCTGCAGTGGCGGCGGCGGTGGCGGCGTGGCGGGCGGCGGCGCTGGCGCGCTGCAACCGTTCGCGATCGACGCGGCGGCGAGTCCGGCGGTTGCGGCCGATGTGCGCGACCTGCTCGAGGTGGGGGACCAGTTCGCGTTCGAACCGGATGCCGCCCAGGCCAACGCGATGTACGACACGATCTGGTCGCTGCTGACCGCGGCGAACTCGTGGCTGGAGCCGGGCGACAACACCGAATACCAGTTCTTCGACGACTCCGACCCGATCACGCATTGGGGCCGCGCCTATCGCTACTCGGGCTTCGGTGTGTTCTCCGGCCCGGTGGTGCCCTTCACGGCCGGCACCTACACGCGCGCGAACGGCAGCACGTTGCCGGCTGTGACGCTGCAGACGTGGGACGGCGGGCACGCCGAGCTGCTGGTCATGGTCGCGAGCGACGTGTTCGTGCACGCGATCCAGAACGGCAACGGACTGCCGATCGTCGAGACGTTCGAGCGCCGCTGATTCGCGGCTGCTCCTCTTGCAGCGACGGTGGCCGCATTGCCGTGCCGCCGTCGCTGCGTCGCTGTACCCCCGGCTCGCCGAGGCGAGGCTGTCGGGTGCGGGGAATCACCGCGCGCGCCGTAGCGCGGCATCGGCGAGGGCTTTCTTCGGGCGTCCGGCCCCCGCGACGGCGCACGCGGGAACGAGGCCCTTCCCGCGCTTCCTGAGGCAGTGTTTCCCATGTCCCGTTCCATTCGTTCCATCTTCTCCCTGGTCGCCGCGGCGACCGTGTTCCTGCTCGTGACCGACGCCGGCCTGCGCGCGCAGACCAGCATGCGTGAGCGCTGGGACCAGGTCACGCTCGGCAACGAGTACGTCGGCGTCGACGTGATCGCCTGGGCCCGCACCCGCAACAACCTCGGCCTCGAGCGCCGCGTCGACGAGGTCCTGCTCACGCAGCTGCGACTGCTGAAAGTGACCATCGAGCTGCAGCGCATCGCCGCGACGGCCGTACGCAACGGTTCGTTCGCCGGCTCGACGAGTTTTCGCCGTGGCAACATCACGGTGCGCACCGACGCCGTCACCAACAGCGGCAACGTGACCTACAGCAACAGCGCGCAGGTGTTCGGCAACAACCCGACCGTGACGGTCCTCATCTATGGCGTGCCGATCACGGTCGGCGCCAACATCGGGCACACCGGCGTGATGAACATGTCGTTGCTCAACTGGAGCAGCAATGGCGCCATGCTGAGCGGCTTCATGGAGAGCTACGCCTTCGGTTGGGCGTCGGCGGCCCTCGGCTGGCCAGGGGCACAGGTGGGCGTGCAGGCGGACATCCGCATCGGCCGGCAGCGGTTCGACGGTGTGCTCAGCGCCTTCACCAACTACCTCGGCACGGCCTACCTGGCCTACGAAATGACGCCGATCCGGCTCTTCCTGAAGGTGTTCCTCGATCTCTCCTTCCTGCACGGGGAGTTGACGCTCGTCGACGTGGCGCTCGGTGCGCGCACACTGGCACCGTTCCTGCCCTGAGCGCGACGAAGGAGTGCGAGATCGCCGACGGCGCCCGTGCAGGGCGCCCTCGGCATTTACAGGCGGCCTGTTGCGCGATTCCCCCCCAGCCTTTGAGCGCCGTGGTGATCCTCATGCAACGAAACCAAAGTCTGTGCGTCGTCTCGTCCCTGCTGCTGGTGGTCGCGTGCGCTGGTTGGTGGTGCGCGGCGGGTGGCGCCGCCGAGCCGTGGCGTGCCGCGACGGTGTCGCCGACCGTGCCAGCGCCCGAGATGGTGACCGCGCCGCTCGAGCGCCATGTCGCGCTGGTGGCAGGCTACGTGGCGCCAGTTGGTACCCGCCTGCACTACGAGCTGTCGTCGACGACCTGCGTGACCTTGACCGGCGGGGCTGCTGGCGCGAGCCAGGCGCCGATGGACGTGGCGACGCACGGCACGCTGCAGGTCGTCGTGCTGGGGCGCCGCAGCGATGCCATGTTGGTGGGCATGGACTGTGACGACGCCAGCATCACGTCGCCGGGGGCTGTTGCACCGGCAGCGGCGGCACAACTCGCTGCGCTGCAGCAGGCACTGCAGCGTGGGTTCGACCTGCGCCTGGATCCGGCCGGGCGGCCGCTGGCGATCCGCTGGCATGGCGCATGGACGGCCGCGGAACGGAACTTCGCCCGGGCGCTGACGAGCACGCTGCGTCTGGAGTTCCTGCCCGCAGCGCAGTGGGACAGCACCTGCTCGGATGCGATGGGCACCCACGGCTTCCACTACTGCGCCACCGTCGCCAGCGATGGGGTCCGGTTGCTGCGCACGCGCACCACGTTCTCGCCGTGCGGTGGCGACGACGACGCGGGCGAGCACGCTGCGGTCCGCCACGAAGGACGCGCCTCGGCGCGCTTCGCCGCTGCCGTCGGTTGGTTGACGGATGTGCAGATCGACGATGCGGTGGCTTGGTCGTGGATCGGCGGTGGCTTGCGTGTCGCTGCGACGCAGCGTGCATCCTTGCGATGGCTGCGCTCCGATCAGGTGGCGGTCGATGCCGACTGGGAGCTGGGTTTCGTCGCCCTCGACGACGACAGCGATGCTGCAGCCGCCGCGCTCGACCCGATGCGGGAGCTGTGGGCGCAGCGCCTTGCCGGTCGCGACGTGCAGACGCTGTTGGCTGAACTCGCCAATCTGTTGGCGCGCGGGCAACAACCGGATCAGGAACACCTGGAACTGCTGCAACTGCTCGCCGAAATCGTGCGGCGCGATCCGACGGAAGCCACGCGTCTGGGGCAGCAGGTGCAGTCCGCTGGCCTGACCGGTCAGCTGGCGGCCGACGTGCTGGCCGTGCTCGGCATCGCCGGGCACGAGCCGGCGCAAGCGGCGCTGGTCGGTGTGTTCGAGAACGGTCTGGTCGAGGCCGGCCTGCGCCAGGCGGCAGCCGAGTCCATGTTCCAGATCGAGCAGCCGGGGCGGGCGCTCGTCGATGGTCTGCAGCGCTCCTTGCACGGCGCCCGTCTCGACGCCCTGGCCGGCAGCGCACTGCTGGTGCTCGGTGCGTTCGCCGGGCGCGGCGCGACCACGGCCGATGGGCGTCCGGTCGTCAGCGAACTGCTGGCGTTGGCGGGCAGTGCGCGCGATGGTGGCATCGAGTCGGCCTACTTCGAGGCGCTCGGCAACAGCGGTGACCCCGCCGTGATGCCGCTGGCCACGCAGCTGCTGGGCGCGGCCGACCCGATCGACCGCGCGTTCGGGCTCACGGCGATGCGGCGCGTGCACTCGCCGCAGGCCGATGCGCTGCTGCAGGCCGTGGCGCGCGGGGATGCCACCGCCGAGGTACGGCGGCAGGCGCTCGAGCAGGTCGGCGCATCGCAAGCGGCGTGGAGCCTCGACTTGTTGATCGAACGATCTGCCGCGGATGCCGACGTCGAAGTGCGCCGCACGGGGTTGTCGGGCCTGCTGCTGCGTGCTCGCAGCGAGCCGCGGGCGCGGGCTGCGTTGCAACAGCGGTTGCTGGCCGAGCCGGATGCCGGGCTGCGGCAGCAGCTGCAACAGTTGCTCGCTGGCGCCTGACGCGTGCCGGGCGTTCGGCTCAGCGCGGCCAGGCCAAGGGCCGGAACGCCGCAACCCGCAGCGGGCCGGCGACGAGCGCGGACACCGGCGGGCCGGCCAGCTTGCAGCCGAGCAATTGCGTCATCTCGCAGGCCTGAAGCTCGACGCTCGCCGGCGCGAGGCGCCATGGCGCGTGCGCGATCTCGCCGCACAGCAGCGTGCCGCGGCGCACGGCGAACAGGCAGTAGCGTTCGACCAGGAAGTGCTCGAGCGTGCCCGGCGCCGGGGTCGTGAACGGCCCGGTGGTGTGCCAGTTCGCGGCGAACATCGCGGCCGGCGCGCGGCGGTCGGTGCGCGTGCTGGTGAACCGCACATGGTCGCCGAGGCGTTCGCAGTGCATGCTGGCGTCGAAGTAGGGCAGGCCGAACGTCAGTCGCGCGCCGGTGACGCTCGCGTGGCTCGCCGCATCGAGACTGAAGAACCAGATGCCCGCGCGGCCGCCGGCGCGCACGTAGGTGCGCACGTTCAGTTCGGGGAACGTGTGCGCGGTCGGCAACGGCGGCAGCCAACGGAACCGCGTGCGCGACATGCGGAACGGCACGACCCCGAGCCAGGCGCTGCCCGCGGACGTCTCGACCTCGACGCCGGCGGGCAGGTGTCGTTGCAACTGGTCGGCAGCGACCGGCCAGTGCAGGAACAGCAGGTCGCGCCAGTCCATCGTCAGCACCCACGGCCGGCGTGGCAGCGGCCACGGGCGGTGGGAGGCGTCGAGCAACGCGGGGTGCGCCATGCGTGCAGCATAGACCGCACCACGAGCCGTATAGCGGGTGGCCTCGTGCACGGGCTAGAGTCGCGGCCATGGCGGAACGCAGCGGCGTCGACGGCGCGCAACCGTGGTTGGGACTGTGGCACCTCGCGGACCCGAAGATCAGCATCACGTCCGCGGCCGCGATGCTGATCGGCGTGGCGGTCTCGGTGCACGACGGGTTCTTCGCGCCGGGCTGGCTGCTGGTCACCGCGCTGGCGCTGTTCTGCATGGAGGTCGCCAAGAACGCGTGGGGCGAGGTCTTCGACTTCGACTCGGGCACCGACCTCGCGGTGGCGAACGAGGACCGCACGGACTTCTCCGGCGGCAAACGCGTGCTGGTCGATGGCCTGCTGACGCGCGGACAGACGTGGTCGATCGCGCTGGTCTTCGGCGGCGTCGGCGTGGCGCTCGGCGCCTGGATCGTCTTCGGCCGCGAACCGGCCGTGTTCTGGCTCGGCATCGTCGGGCTCGTGCTGGGCTGGTCGTACCACGGTGCACCGCTGCGGCTCGTCTATCGCGGGCTGGGCGAACTGGACGTCGTGCTGTGCTACGGGCCGCTGATCGTGCTCAGCACGTACTGGATCCAGGCCGGGCCCGGACGCACCGAGGTGCTGTGGGTCGCGGTGCCGTTGGGGCTGCTGATCGCCGCGTTCCTGTGGGTGAACGAGTTCCCCGATCACCGCGCCGACGCGGGGGCCGGCAAGCGCAACCTGATCGTGCAACTCGGTCCGCTGCGCGCGAGTCGCGTGCTGCCCTGGATCCACGGCAGCGCCTACGCGGTGCTGATCGCGGTGCCGTTCGTGACCGGGCTGCCGCGAACGGTTTGGTTCGGCCTGCTGGCGCTGCCCTTCTCGGTCTACGCCTGCCACCACACCTGGCGCGAGCCGTCGGACTTCTACCGCCGCCATCCGGTGCAGCCGGCGTCGCTGTTCGCCTTCTGCGTCTACGCGCTGGGCACTGCGCTCGGCATCCTGCTCGGCTGATCGCGTGCCGCAGCTCGCCAAACGAACGCTCGACGTGGTGGTGGCGGCGCTGCTGCTGCTGCTCGTGTCGCCGCTGCTGCTGGCCGTCGCGCTGTGGGTCGCATGCGATCGTTCGGGGTCGGTGCTGTACGCGGAGGCGCGCGTCGGCCGCAGTGGGCGCGCGTTCCGGGTCTACAAGTTCCGTACGCTGCGCGCGGGCAGTCCCGTCGCGCCGGCGGTGGCCGTGGCCGGCGACCCGCGCATCACGCGGCCGGGCGGGTTGCTGCGTCGGTGGCGCCTCGACGAACTGCCGCAGATCGGGTGCGTGCTCGCCGGCAGCATGAGCCTCGTCGGGCCACGGCCGCAGACCGCCGCCAACCTCGCCGACCTGGACGCCGCGCTGCGCGATCGCATGCTCACCGTGCGGCCGGGCTTGACCAGCCGGGCTTCGCTGGCCCATCTCGGTGAGGACGACGTGCTGGCGCAGTTCCGCGACCCGACGGGTTGCTACCGCACGATCCTGTTGCCGGCGAAGGTGCAGATGGAAGTGCAGGACCTCGACACCTGGTCGCTTCGGCAGGACGTGCGCGTGCTGTGGCAGACCGCGCTGCAGGTGTTGGCGCCCGGCGCACACCGGCGCTCACGGCAGCGGGTGCTGGACCTGCTGACCCGCGCCGGTGCGCTGCGGGATCTCACGCCTTCGTGAACGCGGCGTAGTCGGCGCCGCCGAGCCCGCGTGCGATCGCCTGGTCCATCGCCGCGACGATGCCGGGCAGGACCAGCAGCCGTTGCCCCCCCGCGGTCTCCTGCATCAAACGCGCGTCCTTGCGCGCCATCGTCAGTTCGAAGCTGGCCGGTCCGGCACCGGCGGCCATCACGCGCTGGCCGAGGAACGGCAGCGCGCCACCCGGCTTGAACACGTCGAACAGCTTCAGCATCTGCTCCGGCGCGACGTCGTTGCCTTTGCCCATCGCCAGCACGTCGCTCATCGCGCCGGCGAGCGCGAAGAACAGCGAGTTGCCGGCGAGCTTGTAGACCGCTGCGAGATCGGCACGTTCGCCGGTGTACCAGACCTTGCCGGTCATTGGCGCCAGTTCCGGTTGCAGCGCTGTGGCGTCCGCCTGCGGGCCCGCCAGCAGCATCAGGCCGCTGGCATCGCGGGCGTTGGCGGGCGACATGAACACCGGTGCCGGCACGTAGCGCACTGAGGCGGCGCGCAACGATAGGAAGCGTGCCGCGACCAGCTGCGGCAGGTTCGTGCTGTGGTCGATCACCGGCGTGTCCTTGCCGAGGCCGGGCCGCAGCGCCGCGATCACCGCATCGACCGCGGCGTCCTCGGCGAGCACGAGGTGCACACGGCTGGCGCCGCGAACGGCGTCGGCGGGGTCTTTCGCGCCGATTGCGCCCCTCTTCACGAGCGGCGCCAGCTTGTCGTGCGTGCGGTTCCAGATGCGGACCCGGTGGCCCTTTGCGAGCAGATTCTCGACCATGCCGGAGCCGAGCAGGCCCGTGCCGAGCAGTGCGATGGTGTTCATGGGAAGCGCCATGGTCGAGCGTCGTGGCTGCCCATGCAATCTTCCCGACTGGACCATCCTCCGGTTGGCCACTTCCGGCCCGCGCCGGAGCGGTTACGCTCTCGCGCCGACTCAGCACTCGGAGGAGATCGGCATGTTGGCAGGCAGACACGTGGTTGCGGCGCTCGGCGCCACCTTGTTCCTCGCGGCGATGGCGTCCGCGCAGTCGTGGCGTACGGAGGTCGTGCCCGATGCGGGCATCGAGTTCGAGGCGCCGAGCCGGCTCGAGCGGCTGCCCATGCAGCTCGGCGAGTCGGGGCTGTACCAGCGGGCACGCCTGCGGCCGAAGGACAACGCCGACTTCGTGCGGGCACAGTACTACTGGTACTGTGACGTCTACGTGTTCAGCAAGAAGGACTCTGCCGACCCGACCGCGGACCTGCCCGAGGGCATGACGGAAGAGATGAAGGCCGAGATCCGGCGCCTGATGGCGTCGGTCGGCGGCAAGCGACACAAGAGCTTCGAGTCCTGGCTCGAGAGCGAACTGGCGGAGCTGAAGGAGGCCAAGATCGAGGCCAACATCGAGGCCAAGATCGAGGTCAAGGGCAAGAAGAAGAAGGGCAAGGCCGGCAAGCTGGACTACGCGCACTGGGTGTGGCTCAAGCCCGACAACTGGACGGCGGTGAACGTGACCTACTGCGAAGCGGCGGTGTTCGACTTCGAGGACCGCGAGGTCGCGCTCGTGATCGAGATGCCGCTCGAGAGCAAGAACCAGAAGTCGCCGAAGAGCAAGTGGTCGAACCTGATCGACCGCATCATCGCCAGCGGCCGTCAGGTCGACCCGGACTCGGCGGCCGCCGATTCCGACAGCAAGCGCGACAAGTACGCGGACACGCCCGAGAAGAAGGCGGCGCTCGCCGCGGCGAAGGCGAACATCCAGGGCCTTTCGGGTTGGGACTACTTCACGCAGCCCAACTACGTCGTGATCTACTCGTGGGACTTCGAGAAGCCCGACGAGCGCAGCAAGGCGAAGAAGGACGCGATCTACTACTCGGAGCGGCTCGAGAAGATGCGCGAGCTGTACAAGACCTACTACCCGCTCGATGCGACCGGCACCAAGGCGATCCTGCCGGACCCGAAGTCGATCCCGAGCCTGGACGGGCCGACCACTGGTGTAGCGACCACGCCGCCGCCCAAGCCCGAAGGCGAAGGCACCGAGGGTGAGCCGGCGAAGGAGAAGCTCGGCACGGAGCGGTACTCGGTGTTCCGCCTGTGCGCGACCTACGACCAGTTCATGAAGTACGGCCAGTCGCCGCCGGGCGTGGTCGGCTGGTTCTCACCCGGCAGCAAGGAGCTGGTCGTGTTCCTCGGCGGCGACCAGATGATGGGCAAGGGGGCGACCGAGACCGTGACCTATCACGAGGGCTGGCACCAATACGCCGACTTCTACTTCGACCATCCCGACCTGACCAAGCACGACTCGCTGCACCGCTGGTTCGACGAGGGCCACGGCGACTACTTCGGCTCGTTCCGCTGGGCGCAGTCGGGCTGGAAGTACGTCGGCTCGGACATGCGCTACGGCGACTGCAAGCAGATGGTGCGCGCCGGCGACTACGTGCCGTTCAAGGAACTCGTGCACTGGGACGTCCGCAAGTTCTATGGCGCCCGCGCGCCGTACTACTACGCGCAGGCGTTCTCGATGATCGACTTCTTCCGCCGCGGCGAGAAGAGTCGCGGCTGGGATGCACGCTGGGGCGAAGCACTCGACATGTACCGCAAGGTCATGCTCGTGCACGGCGACAGCGAACTCGCCTCGAACACCGCGTTCTTCAAGTTCACCGACGACGACTGGAAGGCGCTCGAGGAGGCCTGGAAGGCCTGGGTCGGCGGCTCGCAGTTCATGAACGGCAAGTGAGCCGGCCGGCAGCGGGCCAGACGGTCAGGTCTGCTGGCGGTCCGGGCTGACCGACAGCTGTGCCAGCAGCCGTTCCGCGGCCAGCTTCTCGGCGGCGCGCTTCGTGCGACCGGTGCCCTGTTCGCGGCGGCCGTCCTCGAGCCGCGCGACGACGCGGAACTCCTGCTCGTGTTGCAGCCCCGTGGTCTCGAGCAGTTCGTAGCGCGGCTGGCCGAGCTTGTGGTGCTGGCACCAGTGCAGCAGCGCGGTCTTGCTGTCCTTCTCGGTGTCGTTGCCGCTCGACGCGACCATGTCCTTCGGCAGCACGTGCCGGCGTACGAACGTCTTCGCGGCCGTGACACCGCCGTCGATCAGGATCGCACCGATCACCGCCTCGACGAGGTCGCTGAGGATGCGTTCGCTGCAGCGCTCCGACTCGCGCATGCCCTTGCCGGACAGCAGCTGGTCGTGCAGCTGCAGCTGCCTGCCGACGGCCGCCAGCGGCTCGCGGCTGACGATGCGCGTGCGCGTCTCGGTCAGTGCGCCCTCGGCGATCTCGGGGTGCGAGCGGTAGAGCCAGTCGGCGCTGGCGAAGTTCAGGAACGCGTCGCCGAGGAACTCGAGCCGCTCGTAGCTCTTCATGCCCTCGTTGCCGGTCGACGCGTGTGTCAGCGCGCGGTCGAGCAGCGACAGGTCCTCGAACTCGTGGCCGAGCCGTGGCTGCAGGGCCAGCAGCGACTGGCGACGGGCTTCGAGTTGCAGTGGCGAGGGCTCGGACATCGGTGGTGCGGGCTCAGCAAGGTAGTCGCGTGCGTGGCACTTGGCCACTCTCGATGGCGAGCGTCCGGTCAGCCGGCGAAGCCCCAGTCGCCGGGCTGGGCCGCGGGCAGCAGTGCGACTTCCGCGGCGATCGCGTCGACCGCCGTGCGGTCCGTGCCCACCACGGTTGCGTGGCCGAGCTTGCGGCCTTCACGCGGCGATTTGCCGTACGCGTGCACGTGCAGGCCGCGCAGCGCCAGCAGGCGTGAGCGCACGGGCAGCTCGCCGATCAGATTGACCATCGTCGCCACCTGGCCACCGGCCATCTCGGTGTCACCGAGCGGCAGCCCGAGCACCGCGCGCAGGTGGTTCTCGAACTGCGAACAGACCGAGCCCTCGATCGTCCAGTGACCGGAGTTGTGCACGCGCGGCGCCATCTCGTTGGCCAGCAGCGTCTCGCCGCGCAGGAACAGCTCGATCGTCAGCACGCCGGTGTAGTCGAGGTGCTCCAGCGCCGCTCGCACGAACTCGTCCGCGGCGCGCGCGACCTTGCCCGGCACGTCTGGCGCCGGCGCGCGGCTGCGGCGCAGGATGCCGCCCGCGTGCTCGTTCTCGACCAGCGGGTAGACCGCGATCGAACCGTCACGGCCGCGCGCGCCGATCACCGACAGCTCGCGGTCGAAGGCGACGAACTGCTCGACGATCAGGCCGCCGTTGCCCGGACCGTCGAGGCGCTGCCATGCCGCATCGATCGCGGCGTCCGTCCGTTCCTGTGGATGCAGGCGGACCTGGCCGCGGCCGTCGTAGCCGAGCCGCCGCGTCTTCACGACGCATGGCACGCCCACCGCGGCGACGGCGGCGTGCAGCTGTTCGCGCGTGTCGGCGGTGCGGAACTCTGGCACCGACATGCCCAGCGAGCGGAACAGCTGCTTCTCGCGCAGGCGATCCTGGCCGACGGCGAGCGCCGTCGGAGCGGGGGCCACCAAGGCGTGTTCCTGTAGCCAGTCGGCCGCGGCCACCGGCACGTTCTCGAACTCGAAGGTCACCAGGCGCACGCCGCGCACCAGCAGGCGCAGGGCCTGCGGATCGTCGTAGGCGCCGACCACCAGTTCCGCGGTGTGCCCGGCCACTGCGTCCGGCGCGGGGTCGAGGCAGCGGAAGCGCAGGCCGAGCGGCAGGCCGGCGAGCGCCAGCATGCGGGCCAGCTGCCCGCCGCCGAGGATGCCGACGACCATCAGCTGGACTCCGCGCGTGGGTCGCGGGCGGCGAGCACGTCCTTGGTGACGCGTTCGCGGCGCGCGGCGAGCGCGGCGCGGACTCGCGCGTCGCCGACGCCGAGGATCGCCGCCGCCAGCAGCGCGGCGTTGATCGCACCCGGCTTGCCGATCGCCAGCGTGCCGACGGGCACCCCGCCCGGCATCTGCGCGATCGACAGCAGCGCGTCGATGCCGCGCAGCGAGCCCGCTTCGATCGGAACGCCGAGCACCGGCAGCACCGTCTTGCTGGCGGCCATGCCCGGCAGGTGGGCCGCGCCGCCGGCGCCGGCGATGATCACCGCGAGGCCGCGCGTCTCGGCGGTGCTCGCATATTCCATCAGCCAATCCGGTGTGCGGTGCGCCGAGACGACCACGCATTCGTGGGGGACCGCGAGTTCATCGAGGGTCGCGCTGCAGTGCTGCATCGTGTCCCAGTCCGAACGCGAGCCCATGATCACGCCGACGAGCGGCGACCGCTGCGATGACGAAGTGGAGGTCATGGTGCGGGCACGAGATTGGCCGCCGCACGGCGCCGACGCAAGCCGCTAGACGGTCTCGCGATAGCGGTCGCTGCGCTTGCGCTCGGTTTCCTTCAGGTACTGCTTGCGCAGTCGTACCGACTTCGCGGTGACCTCGACCAGCTCGTCCTCGCCGACGTATTCGAGCGCGTCCTCGACGTTGAACGCGCGCGGCGGCGGCAGCTTGACGAACGTCTCCTTCGTCGAACTGCGGATGTTGGTCGCCTTCTTCTCGCGCACGACGTTGACGACCAGGTCGTTGTCCTTGCAGTGCTCGCCGACCAGCATGCCCTCGTAGACCTCGGCGCCCTCGGCGACGAAGAACGAGCCGCGGTCGCGCAGGCCGTCCATCGCGTAGAAGGTCGTGTTGCCCTGCGCCATCGACACCAGCACGCCGGCGGTGCGTTCTTCGATCGCGCCGCGGAACGGGCCGTAGCCGTGGAACACGTGGTGCATCGTCGCCTGGCCCTGGGTGGCGTTCAGCAGGCGGCTGCGCACGCCGATCAGGCCGCGCGCCGGCACCGTGAACTCGAGCCGCGTGAAGGTGCCCTTGCGGTCCATCTTCAGCAGTTCGGCCTTCCGCGTGCCGAGGATCTCGATCACCTTGCCGACCGCGTCGGCTGGCGCGTCGACGGTCAGGTACTCGATCGGTTCCTGCTTCTCGCCGTCGACGTCGCGGAACAGCACCTGCGGCTTCTGCACTGCGAACTCGAAGCCTTCGCGCCGCATCGTCTCGAGCAGGAAGCCCAGGTGCATGACGCCGCGGCCGGACAGCTTGAACGAGTCGGCGGTCGCGCCGGGTTCGACGCGCAGCGCGACGTTGACGCGCAGCTCCTTCTCGAGTCGCTCGCGCAGGTGGCGCGACGTCAGGAACTTGCCGCCGTCCTTGCCGGCGAACGGCGAGTCGTTGACGCGCATGACGATGGTCATCGTCGGCTCGTCGATGGCGATCACCGGCATCGCCTCCGGGCGCTCGAGCGCGGCCACGGTGTCGCCGATCTGGATGTCCTCGACGCCGTAGATGCCGCACAGGTCGCCGGCTTCGACTTCCTTCGCTTCCTCGCGCGACAGGCCGACGAAGCGCAGCACGCCGCGCATGTTGACTTCCTTCTGCGTGCCGGTGCGCGACAGGTGCACGACGCGCTCGTTGCTGCGCATGCGGCCGCGGTGCACGCGACCGATGGCGATGCGGCCGACGTAGTCGCTCCAGTCGAGCGTGGTGACGCGGAACTGCAGCGGCTGGTCCGGGTCGTCCTTGGGGGCCGGGATGTGGCGGATGATCGCCTCGAACAGCGTGTGCAGGTCCTTGCCCTCGCCGCCGAGCTTCGCCGCCTCGAGGTCGGTGGTCATCCAGCCCTGCCGACCCGAGCCGTAGAACACCGGGAACTCGAGCGCCGTCTCGTCGGCGTCGAGGTCGATGAACAGGTCGAACACCTCGTTGACGACTTCCTGCGGCCGCGCGTCGGCCTTGTCGATCTTGTTGACGACGACGATCGGCTTCAGATGGTGCGAGAACGCCTTCTGCAGCACGAAGCGCGTCTGCGGCATCGGCCCCTCGGCGGCGTCGACCAGCAGCAGCACGCCGTCGGCCATCGACAGCACGCGTTCGACCTCGCCGCCGAAGTCGGCGTGGCCCGGCGTGTCGATGATGTTGATGCGCGTGCCCTGGTAGGTGACGACGGTGTTCTTGGCCAGGATCGTGATGCCCCGCTCCTTCTCGAGCTCGTTTGAGTCCATCACGCAGTCGCCGACGGCCTGGTTGTCGCGGAAGGTGCCGGTCTGGCGCAGCAGCCCGTCGACCAGCGTGGTCTTGCCGTGGTCGACGTGGGCGATGATCGCAACGTTGCGGATGTTCTGGGCCATTTCAGCTCGCGGGGCGCCGGTGAAGTGGGCGCCGATTCGGGCGAAGGATTGTCGCGATCCGGGCCGATTGGTCAACTCCGGTCCGGCCCAGGCGGCGGTGCACGTGCAGAAACAGGCAACAGAATCCCAGCAGCGCAGGCGCGGACGGTGGTGGCGGTGGTCGTTCGCCGTCGCCGTGATGCTGGTGGCGGCCGTGGTGGCGGCGAACGTGCACGTCGTCGCCAGCGCGGATCCGTTCGTGTTCGCCGCAGGCGCGGTGGCACCGGCGGACTGCATCCTCGTGCCGGGCGCCCGCATCCATGTCGACGGCACTCCGTTCCCGATGCTCTCCGACCGGCTCGAAGCGGCGTTCGACGTGTTCACGCGCGGCAAGGCGCCGTGCATCCTGCTCAGCGGCCACGGTCGTGGTGGGCTCGGCCATGACGAGGTGGGCGCCATGCGGCGTTGGCTGCTCGCGCGCGGCGTGCCGGCCGAGGCCCTGGTCGACGATCCCGACGGTCTGCGCACGCTCGACACCATGCGGCGCTGCGTTCACACGTTCGGCATGCGCTCGGCGATCGTCGTCAGCAACGACTTCCACGTCGCGCGCACCGTGTTCCTGGGCCGTCACTGTGGCCTCGATGCACGCGGGGTCGTGGCCCCGGCCCTCGCCGACTACGGCACAGCTGTGCTATGGCGCAATCGCGGCCGCGAAGTGCTCGCGCGCGCGCTCGCCTGGCTGGACGTGTTCGTTCTGGGCGTCGATTGACGGGACGACGGCCGGCACGCGATCAGGGCAGTACCAGCCCCAGAGCGCGTAACTCCGCGCACAACCGGATCAGCGGCAGCCCCTGGATCGCCGTCTGATCCCCGCCGTCGATGCGCTCGAACAACGTGATGCCGAGCCCTTCGATCTTGTAGCTGCCGGCGCAGTCGAGCGGTTGCTCGGCTGTGACGTAGCGCTCGATCTCGGCGGGTGACAGCGTGCGCAGCGTCAGCCGCGTCACGTCGACGAACTCGACGCGCCCGCGTGGGTGCACGATCGCGACCGCCGTGTGCAGTTCGTGCGTGCGGCCCGACAGGCGCGCGAGCTGCGCCTGTGCCACAGGGACCGTTCCCGGCTTGTCGAGCACGGTGCCGTCGAGGCAGGCGCACTGGTCGCTGCCGATAACGATCGCGTCGGGCCTGCGCGCGGCGACCGCCGCCGCCTTCTGGCGTGCCAGTTCGGCCACCACTGCCGCCGGCTCCCGGAGCGTTCGCTTCACCGCGTCCTCGTCGACGCCGGGCGGCTCGCAGGCGAAGGGCAACCGCAGTCGTGCCAGCAGTTCGCGGCGGTAGGGGGACGTGCTGGCGAGCACCAGGTCGGGCATGCGTGCTATTGCGGCCGGTCCGCGGGTCCGCGTCCAGGGCGAAATCCCGGCCGCATCACGGCATTGTTTCTCGGCCGGGTCCGGCCGACCCTCTGCATCCGCCCATGAATCCGATCCGCGTGTTCTTCTGCGGCGCCGTGGCGCTGCTCTCCGTCCCTGTTCCCGCCGCGGCGCCCGTCGCGAGCACCCGCCACGAGTTGCTGGCGCAGGATCCGAAGCGTCCGCCGCGCCCGGTGCGCGTCGACTACGCGATGGTCAAGCGGCTGTTCGGCATCGACCCGACGGTCGAAGCGGTCGACAATCCGCTGACGCCGGAGAAGGTCGCACTGGGCAAGACCCTCTACCACGAGCAGAGCCTGTCGAAGAAGGGCAACCTCAGCTGCGCCTCGTGCCACGACCTGTCGACCTACGGCGTCGACAACAAGCGGGTGTCCCCGGGCAGCGACGGCAAGGACGGCGAGCGCAATTCGCCGACGACCTGGAACGCGTTTCGCCAGTTCGCGCAGTTCTGGGACGGTCGCGCCAAGAGCGTCGAGGAGCAGTCGACGGGTCCGATGCTGAACGCGGTCGAACATGGCCTGACGGACGAAGCCGAACTGGTGAGCAAACTGAAGGCCAAGCCGGAGCTGGTGGCGGCGTTCGAGAAGGCCTTTCCGGGCGCCAAGGACGCGGTCACGATCGCGAACTTCCAGTTCGCGGTCGGCGCGTTCGAGCGCACCTTGGTGACGAAGTCGAAGTTCGACGCCTACCTCGACGGGGACCAGCGGGCGCTGAGCAACGAAGAGAAGCAGGGCCTGAACGACTTCATGCAGATCGGCTGCATCACCTGCCACACGACGCGCCTGCTCGGCGGCAACATGTTCCAGAAGTCGGGTCTCGTGAGCCCGTATCCGAGCGAGGACCTCGGTCGCAGCAGGATCACCGGCAACAAGGCCGACGAGCACTTCTTCAAGGTGCCGTCGCTGCTGAACGTCGAGAAGACCGCGCCCTACTACCACGACGGCAAGGTGTCGACGCTCGAGGAGGCCGTCACCAAGATGGCGAAGATGCAGCTCGGCAAGGACCTCACCGAGGAGCAGGTGACGTCGATCGTCGCGTTCCTGAAAGCGCTGACCGGGCCGCTGCCGCAGGACGAGGTCAAGAAGTAGCCGCTCGCGGCGGCGCCGATCAACCGGTCGGAGCTTCGACGTGCGCCAGCATGCGGGCGTAGACGCCGCGCCGGGCCAGCAGTTCGGCGTGCCGCCCCGCCTCGACGATCTGGCCGCGTTCGATCACCAGGATGCGATCGGCGGAGCGCACGGTCGACAGGCGATGCGCGACGACCAGCGCGGTGCGGCCCTGCAGCGCGATGCGCAGCGCCTGCTGCAGGCGGGCTTCGGACTCGCTGTCGATGCTGGCGGTTGCCTCGTCGAGCACCAGCAGGTCGGGTTCGACGACCAGGGCGCGCGCGAACGCGAGCAGCTGCCGTTCGCCCTGTGAGAACGTGCCGCCGCGTTCCTCCACCTGCGAGCGCACGCCGTCCGGCAGCCGGCGCACGAACTCGGCGGCGCCGACGGTCTCGAGGGCGCGCATCACGCGGGCCTCGCCGATCTGCGGGTCGAACAGGCGCACGTTGTCGAGCACGGTGCCCGTGAACAGGAACAGGTCCTGGGCGACAAAGGCGATGCGCGCGCGCAGCGACGGCAGTTCGAGCTCGCGCACGTCGTCGCCGTCGATGCGCACGGCGCCCGTCGTCACGTCGCGCAGCCGCGCGACCAGCGCCAGCAGCGTCGTCTTGCCGGCCCCGGTCGGGCCGACGATCGCGATCGTCTGCCCCGGTTCGGCGGTGAAGGAGACGTCCTGCAGCACCGGCGTGTTCGGGTCGTAGGCGAAGCCGACGTGATCGAACTCGACGCGCACGGCGCCGCGGCGTGGGCTCGGCCGCGCGGCCGCCAACCCGGCGGGTCGGGGCGGCGGGAAACGCTTCTCGTCCAACAGGTGGAACACGCGCTCGGCGCTGGCGAATGCCGCCTGCAGCACGTTGTACTTCTCGCCCAGCTCCTTCACGGGGCCCGAGAACAGCGCGTAGTAGAGCCAGAACTGCACGAACTGGCCCGGCTGCATCGTGCCGTCGAGCACGGCTGTGCCGCCGAACCACAAGAGCCCGATGGTCGTCGCCCGCAGCGCGAAGTCGACCAGCGCGAAGAACGCCGAGAAGTGCAGTACGGTGTCGCGCCACGCGTCGGCGGTCTCGTGGTTGCGGGCCGCGTAGCGCTCGTGCACCGCTGCTTCCCGACCGAACGCGCGCGTCGTGCGCACGCCGCCGATCAGTTCGGTGGTGTAGGCGTTCTGCAGCGCCAGACGGCCGCGCACCGCGCGGTAGGCGCGCTGCGCATTGCGGCGGAACAGCACGCTGATCGCGATCACGACCGGCGTCGTCGCGACCGTGAACAGAGCCAGGCGCACGTCGAGGAAGAACAGCAGGACCAGTACGCCGCCGATCTTCAGCAGGTCGAAGATCGACTGCAGCACGCCGGTGGAGATCAGCTCGTTCAGGTTCTCGACGTCGCTGGTGATGCGCGTCGTCAGCTTGCCGGCGGGGTTCTTCTCGTGGAACGACAGCCCGACGCCGAGCAGGTGGTCGAACAGGCGGCGCCGCACGTCGCGGATCACCCGCTGGCCGTTCCATGCCGTCAGCAGGCCGAACACGTAGCCGAGCAGCGCGCCGCCGAACGTCACGCCAAGGAAGCCCGCGCCGTACCACAGCAGCGCGTGCTGGCGCGCGTCGCCGGTCGCGGCGTAGTCGCGCATCGGGCCGTCGATCGCGAAGCGCAGCAGCCACGGGCCGAGCATCTCGAGCACGAACGACACCAACAGGATCAGCAGGCAAGCCGCGAAGCCGCGCCGATAGGGGCGCACGAACGGCCACAGCCGCCGCAGCAAGCCGAACTGGATCCGGCCCTCCATGACGTCGTCGAGATACGGGTCACTCATGCCTCGCCCTCGGGCAGGCTTTCGAGCGCCGCGGCTTCGCTCTGGCGACGGAACGCCTGCGCGTAGAGACCGCCTTGCGACATCAAGCGGCGGTGATCACCGTGTTCGCGCACGTGGCCCCGTTCGAGCACGAGGATGAGGTCGGCGTCCTGCAGCACCGACAGTCGGTGCGAGGCGACCAGCAGCGTGCGGCCGCGGCGCTGGCTGTCGAGGCCACGCAGGATGCGGCGTTCGGTCACCGGATCGACCGCGGACAGCGTGTCGTCGAGCAGCAGACCGGGCCGGTCGCTGAGCAGTGCGCGCGCCAGCGAGACGCGCTGGCGCTGGCCGCCCGACAGGGTGACACCCCGCTCGCCGACGATCGTCTGCAGGCCGAGATGCAGCTGCGGCAGATCCTGGTCCAGCGCGGCCGCCGTGACCGCGGCGTCGATCTCGTCCAGCGGGTCGGCGTCGCCGGCGAAGCCGACGTTGGCGGCGACCGTGTCGCTGAACAGGAACGGCTCCTGCGGCGCCAGTGCGAACAGTTCGCGCAGCGCGCGCGGCGACAGGTCGAGCACGTCGTGGTCGTCCACGAACATGGTGCCGCGCGGCGGATCGTAGAAGCGCATCAGCAGTGCGAGCAGCGTCGACTTGCCGCTGCCCACGGGCCCTGCCAGGCCGAGCTTCTGCCCCGGTTCGAGCCGGAACGACACGTCCTGCAGTGCCGGGTTCTGGCTGCCCGGATAGGTGAACGTCAGCCGTTCGACGCGCAACTGGCCACGCAACGGCGGCGCCGCGCCGGCGTCGGACTCGGGGGCGACCTCGAACAGCTCCTCGATCCGGATGCCGGCGGCGAAGGCGCGCGGCAGGGTCGCCAGCGTCCAGCCGAGGATCTCCAGCGGGAACGTCAGCAGTGCCAGGTAGCCGAGGAACTGGAACAGCTGCCCGACCGTGATGTCGCCGGCGATCACCTCGTGGCCGCCGACCAGCAGCACCCCGAGCATGACCACGCCGCTGGTCGAGTGCGACATCGCGTTCAACAGCGAACGCAGCCGCGTCAGCCGCAGGTTCGCGAGCAGGTAGCGGCGGTTGCGCGTCGCCATTGCGGCGCGTTCGCGGGCGACGATGCCGAACTGCTGCACGACGCGGATGCCGGCGAAGTCCTCCTGGGCGCGCTGAGAGACCTCGCCGATCGCCTCCTGCGACTTCTTGCTCCAGCGGTGCAGGCGCGGCATCAGGACGCGCATGCCGACGAACAGCACGCCGAAGACGCCGAGCGACGCCAGCGTCACCGGCACGTTCATGGTGGCCATCAGCCACATGCCGGCGGGCAACAGGCAGAGGGTGCTGCCGCCGTGCAGCAGCAGCGGGCCCATCACGAACCGCACCAATTCGACGTCCTGGGTCAGGCGGCTGGTGAGGTCGCCGGTGCGCGAGCGATCGAACCAGGCCACCGGCAGCCGCTGCAGGTGGGCGACCAGCGCGTTCTTCAGGTCCTCCTCGACGTTGCGCGAGGCGTCGATCAGCGTCTTGCGCGATACGTAGCGGCTGCCGGCCTCGACCACGGCCAGGGCCAGCAGCAGCCAGCAGGTCTGCCGCAGCGCGTCGGCACTGCCACCGCCGTCGAGGTTGTCGAGCGCGTTGCCGAGCAGGCGCGGCATCCACAGCGACACCGCGGCGTGCACCGGCACGAAGGCCATGCCGACCAGCACCAGTGCGAGATGGCGGCGCAGCAACGCCGCTGGCCGCCCGAAGGCGCGCGCGATCGAGCGAAACGAGGACAAGGGACGCAGCATCGAGCCTCGTCGACGCGCCCTTGCAGGAGAAGTCGACCATGCGCCCATCTCGTTGCCGGCAGGAAGCAGGCTTCACGTTCGTCGAGCTGACCTTCGCCTTCGTCATCCTGGTGATCTGTGCGGTGGTGATGATCGATCATCTGTCGGTCAACTACAAGACGACCGCGACCGAGCGCGATCGCGTGTTCGCCTACACCAAGGCGCAGGCGATCCTGGCCGAGATCCAGGGCTTCGTCGACCGCGGCCAGGTGAACGCGGCGGTCGACCTCGACGTGCTCGACGACGGCGTCGTCAACAAGTCGGCGCTGACGATCCAGACCGATGCCTTCGGCACACTGGTCCTGCCCAGCCACGTCGTCTCGGGCAACTACCAGCGCAACGGCCAGTGGATCTGGTCGCGACGGATCACGGTGCAGCCGTTCGTCGGCCTCAACAACCGCAACGTGCGCTACGTGACGGTCCGCATCTACAAGAAGGACAACAACGGCACCGATCGGCCGATGGCGGACCTGTCGGCGGTCATCAACTCGGCCGGCAGCGCGTTCCCGACCACGCAGGTGTTCGACATCTACCTGCTGGCGATCGAGAACATCCCGGGCTGGTGGGTCTTCATGGACTCGATCAAGCCGTTCGTCGAATCGATGGTCACGGACCTCGAGACCCGCAACCCGGGCCTGTCGTTCCGCACCCACTGGATCACCAAGGCCACGTTCGGTCGCAACGCGGGCTATCGGCCGTACACCAACGAGACCACCGACAGCTACGCGGCGATCTCCGAGGTCTACCACTACCCGGGCCGCATGCCGTCGGGCAACGCGTCGACGTTCTACTACGTGCCCGACAACATGCGCGGCCGCGTCAACGTCGATGGCGTCGAGCGCAATGGCTACGACAGCAGCCTGAACCCGCACCCGTACGCCCTGGCCGACTTCTTCAACCACGGCATGCGGTATCCGGACGAGTTGGCGCTCTGGCAGCAGCGCGTCGCGGACATCACGCAGCGCGAGCAGGACATCGCCGACGCGGTCGCGATCGGCGCCACGCCGCCGGCGGAGCTGGACGACATGTCGAAGGAGCCGACGATGCGGCTCCTGATCGAGGACCTGTACAGCAACCCGCTGAAGTACAAGAACGCACTGATGATCAACCTGCACGGCGAGCTGCTGCCGATGCCGGCCCTGCGCAACTACAGCGACGCGGCCAAGGAGCCGTTGGCGCACCCGAACGAGCGCGTCGTCACGCACCCCGAAGAGCTGCGCACGAAGAACAACGACAGTGGCGTCACCGATTCGCTGACGCTGCGCATGTATGCCTACCGCACGAACGCCCGCGAGGTCACGACGCCGGATCGCATGACGGACCCGATGGTCGTCGAGGTCGTCGGCGTCAACCTGACGGACAGCGCGGCAGGCAACCCGACCAAGCTGCACTCCGCGGTGACCCTGCAGAACCTGCCCGGCGGTGTGCCCGTCAGCGGCAGTTCCGACTACGCCGCCACCTGGCAGCTAGCGAAGCACTCGACCGATTCGCACGCGAGCGACGAGATGTACTACACCGCCGAGTTCGTCGACCCGGTCGCCGGTGTCTCGGAGGGCTTCACGCGCATCCACTTGTTCAACACGCCGCTGGTCACGCCGCCGGTCACGCAGAGTGCCCTGATCCGCGGGCTCTCCAACACCGAGCAGGCACAGCTCTACTGGATGCCGTACATCCCGAGCCCGGTGAAGGTGGTCAGTGGCGTGCCGAGTTTCGACGCCTGCGACCTGACGACCACGGGCACCGGTCCGAAGAACACCGCCCGCTGGAAGGCGCGCATCAACCCGTCGGTGCTGACGAGTTCGCGGTTCGTCAACAACAGCGGCGCCACCTACAACCCGAGCGGGGACGTGGTGCTGCAGATCCGCACGCGCATCGCCTCGGGCTTCGGCACCAGCACCGACTGGCAGAACAGCGGCACGATGTGGCCGTCGCAGGTGCAGCCCGACAACCTGTCGGTCACCTACGCGTGGTGGACCGACAACAAGGAGGACGTGCCGTTCACGGAACGGGCGCAGTTCAACGGTGACCCGCGCTACGAGCCGTACAAGGACTGCTTCAACGGCGGCGACGACTTCCCGAACGCCTACAACTGGTTCCACGACGCGCTCAACAACGCCAGCGAGAATGCGCGCACGGACTTCACGAGCCTGAACACGTCGAACCTCTACAACCGCTGGAACGGCGAGATGTCGACCGACGTGCCGCGCTACTTCCAGCTACTGCGCGAGGGCATCACGAAGAGCGCCATCGTCTACACGACGCTGACCGGCTACTCGTACTACTACCTCGGGCTCGGCAACGACATCGGCTACGACTCGGCCAACGGCTACGCGAACTCGATCCCGAGCGATCTGACGCCGCACGGCTCGCCGGGCACGACCGGCTACATCAACACGATCATCGGCGCGCGCCGCTACGTGCGGGGCTTCGGCGCCGGTTCGACCTACTGGTGGGGCATGCCGTGGCTCGGGGAACTGTACCCGGACGCGGAGGCGGCCGCCTGGTTCAACACTTCGGGCGGCACCATGCGCGGCAACCTCGCGGCTGGCACCAGCAGCGGCACGTTCCGACAGGGCACCTGCAACAGCGTCTACTCGGGTAGCAATCGCACCGCCTACGGCACCGCCGGCAACGACTACATGCAGCGCACGTCGGGTCCCGGCTGCACGACGTTCTTCAACATCGGCACGTCGGCGTCCTCGTTCCACCACGTTGGCAGCAGCGGCAACGGCACGCTGACGTCGGTCGGGCAGGAGCTGGCGAACAACTACAGCATGGCGATGCCGAATGCGGCGCCGATCACACGCCCGTTCGGCCTGAACTGGAGCGGCAGCACGGGCGAGCACTGGAGCTACGCGCCGTACGCGACGAAGTACACGGCGTCCCTCTACCGCACCTACTACACGCACGCATCCGGCGTCGGGTCGGGTCTGGTCAAGCTCGTCGACCCGGGCAACACCAGCGCCGCCTACGTGGTCGTGAACGGCATCAGCAACGCGGTCGACAACGGCACCACGTTCATCGCCAAGTTCTCGGTGCTGTCGCTGGTGCACTCGTTCTTCGAGGCCGGCAGCACCACGAACACGCTGCGCATCCCGCAGCTGCCGCGCATGGAGATCCAGTCGCCGACCGACATCACCGAGTTGATCGACCCGTCGACCATCGACGTGCAGTACGGGGTCAGCTGGACGCGGTGGGACGGCATCCCGTACGCCGTGACCGGCAGCTACAGCGAGAGCGAAGCGCAACTCGAGTACGTGCTGATGTACTCCAACGATGGCGGCGCCACCTGGTTGTTCATGCAGGACGACTCGCCGGCGACGCCGGGACAGCGCCCCTCCAGCACCTACCTGGTGCCGGACGCGGGCGTCGGCGTCGAGACCTACTCGTGGAACGTGCCATCCGGATCGTTCCCGCAAGGCAGCTACCTGCTGCGCATCGACTGCTACCGGCAGGGCGCGCAGGTGCACTACGCGTACCACAAGACCAAGATCTTCATCCAGCGCTGAGGCGAACGACCATGGCAAGATCACAGAACACCCACGCCGACGGCTTCAGTCTGCTCGAGCTGGTCGTCGCAGCGGCGCTGCTGAGCATCATGGCGCTCGCCGTGTCGACGCTGTCGGTGTCCGGCGCGAATGCGCAGGAGTACGCCGCGCGACTGAATCGTGTCACGGAGTTGACGCAGGACGTGGTCGACAAGATGCGGCTCGAGCTGGTCTCCAGCGTGCGCATGTTCGGCAACGATGCCGAGGGCATTGGCAACCTGGCGATGCTCGATCTCACCGGGGCGCCGGCTCCTCTTGCTGGCTCGCGACTGCCGACGGTGAGCCCGGCAGCCAGCATCCGCACCGACACCGTGGGCAGCGAGATCACCGGCAACTCGCTGTTCTTCACCAAGCTCGCGTGGACGGATCGGTTCGTCTGCACCAGCGGCCGCGACTACCTCGTCGACGTCTATCGGTGGGTCTACTACTACATGAGCCCAGCGGACGGTGGCCCGACGCCGGACCGCATGGTGGGGCTGAACCTGGTGCGGATCTTCAGCGAGCCGCTGGCTGATGCATCGTCGATCGATCGCATCACCGACACCACGGACCAGGCCGAGGTGCTGATGCACCTGCAGGGCGCGACGGCCGATGCCGACGGCGTGGCGCACACGGCCTGCAACGTCGTCTGGCGCCGTGGCGCCGACCCGGCGGTGACCGGCACGTTCCGGCAGATCGATGACTCGGATGGTTCGCTGTCGGACGACCCGATCAGTGGGCGGCCGGACCCGTGGGAGATCCTGCGCGTCGAAGCGGATGTCCCGGGTCTGCTCTCGTACCGCCACCACTCGGTGGCGACGATCTACTCGCAGCCGAGCTTCGGCGTCGGCCGCTACGGGGTGGTCAGCACCGCGGGCAGCGGGTTCCCGCACGGCTTCGAAGTGCAGGTCGTGGGGCCGAGTTCGGCCCGGCAGGTGCTGCTGCACCTGGTGCTGGCCAGCACGAGCCGGCGCGGCCGACCGGCCTGGAGCAACATGCAGGTGGTCATCGACGGCCGCGATCTCTGAGGGCCGTCGCCCTGCGGGCGACCGCCCCCAGATTGCCGCTGGGGCCGCCGCAACGCGGTGTCCGTACGCCAGCGAACCAGAGCCGCCAGCACCGCTGCGGCGGCGTGGACCTGACGGTGGCAACCGCGGCGGGCGGCCGCCCTCGGATTGCCACTGGGCTGGCCGGGAGCGCTCCGGCCATTGATCCGGGGGGGGCGGATGCCTACGCTGCTTCGCCCTTCAGGTCCCGCCCGCAGCCCAAGCCCGTAGAACCCCATGGAACAGAGCCTCCCCCAGGAGCTCGTCAAGCAGGTAGGCGGTTCGTTCCGCCTCACGACGTTGTTGCAGAAGCGTGTGCGCGAACTCGTGCGCGGCCAGAAGCCGCTGTTCGAGACCCGCGAGCGCAACTACATCAAGATCGCCAGCGAAGAGCTGCGCCGCGGCCTGATCGAACTGGTCGCCGACGAAGAGCAGACCGGTCCGACGCGGATCGAAGTGTGACCATCGGTCGCCCTAGGGCGACCGAATGCCACTTTTCGATGCCCCTCCCGAGCCGCCGCAACGCGGTGGCCATGCGCCGGCGAGCGGGAGCCGCCAGCACCGCTGCGGCGGCATGGACCTGGCCACGGGGAGCCGCGGGGACCTTCGGTCGCCCCCGGGCGGCCGAATGCACTCTTCGACCCGCTACGCCTGCCGGCGTTCGCTCTCGATCGTCTCGATCGCCAACAGCAGTTCGTCCGGCGTGCGCGCGACGGCGCGCTGTTCGGAGCCGACGTTGAGGTGGGCGACCGGCGCGGCTTCGACCGCGAGACCGCTGCGGCCCAGCAGCACCGGGTCGTGCTTTGGATCGAGCATCTGCACGATGCGTGACGGCACGTAGGTCGAGAGCGCGGTGCGGCGCAGTTCGACGGATGCGGCGGCGTCGCGGTCGCCGACGATGGTGACGAACAGCGGTTCGTAGAAGATCAGGTCGATCGCGCGGCCATAGCCGGCGACGTAGTAGCCGTACTCCTTGTAGTCCTGCGCGAACGACTCGAGCGCCGCGGTGGCCTCGGCATAGAACTCGGGTCGCCGCGACAGGTACGAGAGGCGCACCAGCGACTCGGCCATGGTCGCGTTGTCGAGGATCGAACGGTTGCGCCGCCGCATCGAGCCCTTGTTGCCGGGATCGTGCAAGATGTCGAAGAAGCCGCCGCTCGGCGCCTTGTGGCGCGCGATGCAGCGTTCGGCCATCGCCTCGGCGGGCAGCAGCAGGTCGGAGTCGCCGGTGTTCTGCGAGGCGTCGATCAGCGCGCGGATCAGCAGCGCCTGGTCGGCCAGCATGCCCGGCAGGTGGTAGGTGCCGTCCCAGTAGTGGTAGACGTCCTGGCCGTCGTAGAGGTGATCGACCAGGAAGCGCAGCGTCGTCATCGCCTGCTCGCGCCAGTCGGGCCGCGACAGCACCGCCGAGGCCTTCAGCAGGCACGACACCGCCAGCGCGTTCGCGTGGCAGTAGACCGTGCGGTCGAGGGTCGGCGTCACCCGCGCGGCCCGCGTCGCCCGATCGCCGACGAAGTAGTCCTGGTCGCCGTCCTGGCTGCCGGCGAAGGCGCCCGTGTGCGGGTCGCGCATCGTCGTCAACATCCAGTCGACGATGCCCTGCGCCGCGCGGCCGTAGGCGTCGCGGCCGAACACCTGGTAGGCCTCGAGGTAGGCGCGTAGCACCAGCGCGTTCTGGTCGAGCAGCTTCTCGTAGTTCGGCGTGTGCCAGTCCGGCGTGCGCGAGTAGCGGAAGAAGCCGCCGTCGACGATGTCGTGCAGCGGACTCTCCATCATGCGATCGAGCGTCAGTTGCACGACTTCGCGCATGCGTTCGTCGTTGCGCTTGCTGACCTGCACCAGCGCGAAGTCGAGCGCCTCGGGGTGGGGGAACTTGCTGCCCTCGCCGAAGCCGCCGTGGCGGTGATCGAGCTTCTCGTAGATCGCCGCGGCGATGTCGTCGACCATCTCGCGGCGCAGGGTCGAACGCGGTGCCGGTTCGCGGTCGTCGCGGTGCGCCCACAGCTCGCGCAGGCCCTTCTGGATGTCGTCCTTGCGCTTCAGCCAGGCGGCGCGCACGCGTTCGAGCTGGCGGCGCAGCTGGTCGGCGCTCAGGTAGTTCTCGTGCGCGATCAATTCACCGTCCGGCGTCAGCCAGGCGATCGTCGGCCACGCGCCGGTGCCGTAGCGCTGGTTGACGTCGGGCCGCCGTTCGGCGTCGACGTGCACGGGCACGAACGCGTCCTCGACGAGTTGCACGACCGCGGGGTCGGTGAAGCTCTTCGCCATCAACTCGCGGCAGTAGTGGCACCACGGCGCGGTCAGCACCATCAGCACCGGCCGATCGGCCGTCGCCGCGGCGCGCAGGGTCGCCGGTTCGAAGTGCTGCCAACGGATGCTGTCGGTCATGGCCGGTGATGGTGGGCCGCGGTGAGTGCGAACTGTCGATCGGGCCGAACGGGTTTTCGTCGCCCGGCGGGTTGCGGTTGTAGGACAACGGCGGGCGCCGGCCATGGGCCTCGGCACCGCCGCCGTTCTACTCGCGCGGCGTCGGTGTGCCCGGTGGGGCGTCGGGCTTCTGCGGCAGGAAGGCGCCGAAGCCGTCGATCGTCGGTTGGCGGACTTCCGTGCGCGCCACCGCCGCGGGCGGGGCGGGCGTGAACGACAGCCGCGGCACGTCGGCCCACAGGTCCTCCAGCGCGTAGTAGGCGCGCGCCTCGGGCAGGAACAGGTGCACGACGACGTCGTCGAAGTCGAGCAGCACCCAGTTCGATTCCTCGGTCTCGAGCCCGCCCGTGTTGCGCCGCCGCCGGCCGCGCGTGGCCTTGCTCTCGAGGTCCAGCTCCTTCGCCAGGGCCTGACCCTGGCGGGTACTGCCGACCGTGGCGATCACGAAGTAATCGGCGATGACCAGCGGGCCGGACACGTCGAGGATGACGATGTCCTTGGCCTGCTTCTCATCGAGCCGTTGCGCGATCGTCAGCGCCATCTGGCGCGCGACGGGGTCCGGAGAGTTCTTGGGACGCGGGGAACGCTCGGTTGCTGAGGTGCTCAACTCTGACTTCTCGGGGCGCGGTGAAGAACGCACGACGCCGGAAGGATAGCCGACGTGTCCGGGAGCGTAACCCCCCCGGTCCCGATCCCGGCGTCCGGTTCGCGAACCGGACGCCGCGGCGCGGATCTTCCCGCTCGCTTCACGCGAACAGCGGCAGGGCGATCAGCGAGGCGATCGTCATCAGCTTCATCAGGATGTTGATCGACGGGCCGGCCGTGTCCTTGAACGGGTCGCCGACGGTGTCACCGGTGACGGCGGCCTTGTGGGTGTCACTGCCCTTGCCGCCGAGGTGGCCAGCCTCGATGTACTTCTTGGCGTTGTCCCAGGCGCCGCCGGCGTTGGCCATGAACAGGGCCATCATGACGCCGGCCGCCGTGGCGCCGGCGAGCAGGCCGCCGACGGCCGCCTTGCCGAAGACCATGCCCATCAGGACCGGTGCCAGCACGGCCAGCAGGCCCGGCGCGGCCATCTGCCGCAGCGCACCCTGGGTCGAGATCGCGACGCAGCGGGCGTAGTCGGGCTCGCCACCGGTGCCTTCCTTCAGGCCGGGGATCTCGCGGAACTGGCGGCGCACCTCTTCGACCATCGCGTTGGCGGCCTTGCCGACCGCCTTCATCGCCATCGAGCTGAACACGAACGGCAGCATCGCGCCGACCAGCAGGCCCATGACGACGTTGGCGTTGTCCAGGCCCAGGTCCGGCGGCAAGTCGCCGACGCGCGCGGCCTCGTTGGCCGCTTCGACCTTGTAGGCCGAGAACAGCGCCAGCGCGGTCAGCGCCGCCGAGCCGATCGCGAAGCCCTTGCCGATCGCGGCGGTGGTGTTGCCGGTGGCATCGAGCGAGTCGGTGCGCTTGCGCACCTCGGGTGGCTGGTGCGACATCTCGGCGAGACCGCCGGCGTTGTCGGCGACCGGGCCGTAGGCGTCGACGCCGAGCGAGATGCCGAGCGTGCTCAGCATGCCGACCGCGGCGACGCAGATGCCGTACATCCCGGCCAGGTGGTTGCACAGGTAGATCGCGACGGCCAGCAGCAGCGTCGGGATCCAGGTCGACGCCATGCCGGTGGCGAGGCCGTAGATGATGTTCGTCGCGGCACCGGTCTGCGATTGCTGCGCGATCGTCTGCGCCGGGGCCATCTTCTCGGACGTGTAGTACTCGGTCACCTTGCCGATCAGCACGCCGACGACGAGCCCGACCACCATCGACAGGTAGACGCTCCAGTGGCCGACGGTCGCAGTCCCGCCGACGACCGCGAGCGGCTGCGGCTTCATGATCATCGTCACCAGCGCGCCGCCGATGACCAGGAACACCGACGCGGCGATCAGGCCGCCGAACAGCGCCGCCGACAACTTGCTCTCGTCGTCGGCCTTGACCCGGAAGGTGCCGAGGAAGCTGGCGACGATGCCGATCGCGGACAGCACGATCGGGTACATCAGCAAGCTCGTCATGGCGTCCGCGTGGGCGTCGCCGGTCAGGGCGGCTGGCACCAGCGACCAGCCGATGATCGCGGTCGAGATGATCGCGCCGACGTAGCTCTCGAACAGGTCGGCGCCCATGCCGGCGACGTCGCCGACGTTGTCGCCGACGTTGTCGGCGATCACCGCCGGGTTGCGTGGATCGTCCTCGGGGATGCCGGCCTCGACCTTGCCCACCAGGTCACCGCCGACGTCCGCGGCCTTGGTGTAGATGCCGCCGCCGACGCGTGCGAACAGCGCGATCGAACTGGCGCCGAAGCTGAAGCCCAGCACGTAGTTGGCGAAGTTCGTCTCGTTCTCGCGGTAGCACAGCATCAGGATCGTGATGCCGATCAGGCCGAGCCCGACGACGGTCATGCCCATGACGGTGCCCGACTTGAAGGCGATGTCGAGCGCGGCGCCGAGGCTGGTCTTCGCCGCCTGCGTCGTGCGCACCGCGGCGCGTGTCGCGCAGTGCATGCCGAAGTAGCCGGCGCCCGCCGAAGCGGTGGCGCCCATCAGGAAGGCCACCGCGGTGCGCCAGCCGAGGAACTGCTCCGACTTGCCCAAGCACAGCAGCGTGAATACGACCGCGACGAAGATCGCCAGCCACTTGTACTCCGCATGCAGGAACGCGCGGCCGCCGGTCTGCACGGCCACGGCGATCTTCTGCATCACCGCGTCACCCTGGTCCTTCCGCATGATCTGCTGGAACAGGTGGATGGCGTAGGCGATGGCGCCACCCGCGATGACGAAGGAGAGGATGTTCCAGAATACGTACATGGGCGTCGAGTTGCCGGCGAGCGAAGGCCTGGCGCGGAAAAGGGCGCGGCACGATAGCCGCGAGGGCCCTTGGGGGGCAAGAACGACTGCGAGCTGCGTCGGCGCGGCCTGCTCCGGTCAGCTGGGCTCGGCTGGCGGCACGGGTGGCACGGGCGGCGCTGCATCCACCGGTGCCGCCGGATCCGCCGCGGCAGCGGGGGCCGCGGGCGGTTCGCCCACCGGGCCGGCGGCGGCCTGGATCGGGCGCTGCGGCTCGACGAAGGTCTCGGCCGGGCGGCGCTGCAGCCCGCGTTGGCGCCGCCGCCGCCACAGCCACAGCCACAGCGCGACCAGCACGCCGGCGCCGATCGAGCCCCAGAGGATGCCGCGCTCGACCTTCTGCATGGTCGTGATCGCGCGTTCGATGAACCCGGCGCTGTGGTAGCCGAGCAGGATCAGGATCGGCACCAGCAGCGCGATGCCGAGGCCGTCCAGCAGCAGGAAGCGCCGCCACGGCATCTTCATCGTGCCGGCGGTGAAGAACGCGACCACCCGCAGGCCGGCGACGAAGCGGGCGATCAGGATCACCATGTCGCCGCGGCGGCGGAACCAGCGGTCGAACACGGCCAGTCGGTGCTTGGTGATGAAGTAGCGCAGCCAGCGCAGGCGCAGCAGCCGTACGCCGAACACCCGGCCGAGCACGAACGGCACCAGGTCGCCGGCCAGGATCGCGCTGCCGGACCACAGCATCATCCAGGGCAGCGACGCGTGCTCGGGGAACTTCGCGCACACGTAGCCGGCGGCCAACAGGCCGATCTCCTCGGGCAGCGGCAGGCCGATGCCGCACAGCAGGAACACCAGCACGACCCCCAGGTAGGGGTATTCGGTGATCGCGGCGACGAGCTGGTCGAACATGGGCCAGTCAGCGAAGGTGGGGCCACAGCGGCAGAAACCGCGGGTCGGCGTGCACGGCGGCCAGGTCGACGGGTTCGCCGTCGAGCCAGCGCCGCACTTCGTCGAGCCGCTGGGCCCATTCGGTGGCCAGTGCGCGGTCGTCGACTGCCGCGCTGCGGGCGATCGCGGCGTCGATCACGCTGCGGGCCTGCGCCCGTTCGCCGGCCGCCAGCAGCCCGGCGACCAGCTTCGGCGCCAGGAACGTGCGCTGCTCGCGCACGGAGGGACCACCGATCTGCTCGGCGGCCGCGAGGTAGCGGTCCGCCAGCGCCGCGGCGCCGCCGCTCGGGCGCAGCCGTTCGGCCAGCTCGGGTTGCTGCTGCTCGGCGACCTCGGGCAGGAACGCCATCGTCTGCAGCAGTTCGACTTCGCGACGCCCGGCCTGCGGCCGCGCGGACTCGAGCCAGGCGAGCGCCAGCTGCAGCCGCCGCAGGGCCGCGTCGCCGTGGTCGCCCGCCGGCGTGCTGGTGCCGAGCGCGAGGCGATAGGCGAACACGGCGTGGCCGTCGGTCCAGGTCGGCATCAGGTCCAGCAGCTGCCGCGCGCGGGCGAAGTACTCGGCGTCGTCGCCGGACCGCTGCGCTTCGCCGAGTGCGGCCCAGGCGAATGGCAGCAGCGCCGGCCGCACGAAGGCGGCGGCCAACGGCTGCAGCCGCGCCGGCGTCGGCGGCGCGATCACCCACGCCAGGGCCATGCAGCCAGCCGCCGCCGCCGTGAGCAGGGGCCGCCTCGTCATCGCCTCAGCCTTGGGCGCAGCAACATGGCGGCGATCATGGCCATGGACCCCGCCATGAGGGAAGGGAACCACGCCGAGAACGTGAGCCCGGTCGGCAACCAGCGACCGCGCAGCAACCCGAGCACGGCGTCGTCGGCCGGCCCGGCGCCGCCGATCGTCTGTACGAACAACAGCCCGCCGATGGCCACGAGCACGGTCGACAGCGCGGCGGTCGCCCCGCACAGCAGCGCGAGCGCGAGCGCGACGAAGCCCGGCAGCAGGTAGATCGCCGCTGCGAACACACCGTTCCACAGGCCCGGCCGCGCGCCGGTCTCGACGACGACGACGGAGCCGCGCAGGAACAGCAGCGGCACGGTGCCGCCGAGGTACTCGAGGTCGAGCAGGCCAACGTAGCGGGCCGGCACCGGCACGCACGTCAGTTGTCCGGACTCGGCGAACGTGAGCTCGGCCACGGGCTCGGGTTCGTCGTCGAGCCGCACGCGGACGCGCGCTGGCTGAAACGCGCCGAGCGGTGGCGCCGCCAGCGGCCGCAGCCGGATCTCGTCGAGCACGCGGCCGCCGACGGCGAACGTGAGCCGCGGATTCGCCGGGCCGAGCAGTGGCTGCGATGGCGCCGCGAGTTCGGCGTGTGCCGTCGCCAACGCGGGCGCGCCGAGCAGCCGCGCGAACCCGGTCACGAGCGGCAGCGTCAGCACGAACTGCGCCAGCATCGCGCCGGCGATCACCGCGCCGCAGCCGCGCAGGCGGCCACGTTGCAGCCGTTCGATCTGGTCGCGGCCCGGCCGGCGCGCAGCGAACAGCGGCCAGAACGTCGCTGCCGCCGCCGCGCAGGCGAAGGCCGCGACCAGCAGCGGCAGGTGCAGCCAGGGCGTGTTCGCCCCGGGCGCCGCATCGAGTCCGGCCAGCGGCGTGGTGAGGACGAGGCGCACGAGCGCGGCGACGACGGCCGCGAACAGGACCGGCAGCGCCGCGCGCCGCAGGCAGAACACGAACGCCATCGTGAATGGCCGCCGCGCGCGCAGCACGGTCATCGTTCGCCGTCCGGTGGCTTGCTGCCGGCGAGCCGGCGGAACAGCGCGAACAGGTGCCGGCGCTTCGGTTCGATGCCCAGCACTTCGCCGCCGAGCTGGCGCGCGGTGTCGCCGAGCTGCGACAGCCGGTCGGCGTCGAGCCCGCGCACGACCAGCGTCTGGGCGTCGGTGCCCAGCAGTTCGGCCAGCGTGCCGCGCGCACGCAGGGCGCCGTTCTGCAGCAGCAGCACCTCGTCGCAGATCTCCTCTACCTCGAGCAGCTGGTGCGAGGCCATCAACACCGCGGTGCCCGCCGCCGCGCGTTCCTGCAGGATCTGCATCACGGCCGCGCTGCCGAACGGATCGAGGCCGGCGGTCGGCTCGTCGAGCAGCAGCACCTCGGGCTCGCCGAGCAGGACGGCGGCCAGCGCGAGGCGCTTCTGCATGCCGGTGCTGAAGGTGCGGATCCAGCGCCGGCCGGTGTGCAGCAGGTCGAGCCGCGTCAGCAGGCCCTGCGCGCGGTGGTCCGATACGGCGTTCGCCAGGCCCAGCTCGGCGCCCATGTAGGCGAGGAACTCGCGCGCCGACAGCACATCGAGCGGCAGTGCACCTTCCGGCTGGAACGCGACGCGACATCGCAGCGCGCGGGCCGTCGGCGGCAGGTCGAGCACGCTGGCGCTGCCGCCGGTCGGCAGTTGCAGCCCGGCGAGCACCCGCAGCAGCGTGGTCTTGCCGGAGCCGTTGGGGCCCAGCACGCCGACGATGCGACCCGCGGCGACGTCGAGGTCCAGCGGCTGCAGCGCGTGCACCGCCTCCTGCCTGCCGCGCCGGGCGAACGTGACGGCGAGTTGGCGAGCCGAGATGGCGGGTGCCATGTGGGCGGCGATGGTAGCCGTGCTGCGGGTGCTTTCCTCGTCGCGGACCCCGCGGTGTGCCGAGGCGAACCGCAACGGCCACGGCAACGGTGTCGTCGGCTACCTGGTTCGGGGCTCGAACGCCTGGAAGGTGCCATGGTCGACCGGATGCCAGGCGAAGCGCTGGTCGACGTGTTCCTTCATCATCCGGCTCAGCAAGCCACCGGGTTCCTGGCGCAGGTAGTCGAGCGTTGCCGCAGTGAACACCGGCCGTCGGCCGCCGGCGACGATCCTGGCGAGCGATTGATCCCACGACTCGCAGAGTGCCGGGAACATCTCAGCCGGCAGGTCGCGAGCGGCACCGAGCATGAGGATCCACTCCGAGGGGATCGACGGGGCGCATCTGGCCAGCGCGTCGACCTCGCTCTTCGTCGCCGCGAACACGTGGATGCCCTGCTCCCGATCGCACGCCAGTGCGTCCGCCGCGTAGGCAGCCTCGGCAGGATCCTCGCGGAACGGTTGCATCAGGAGGATGCCCGAGCCCAGCCCGATCAGCAGGCACAACGCGGCGAGCCGCAACGGGAGCGCGCGCACCGACAGCCATGCCAGAGGCAGTGCCATCGGCAGCACGTAGGCGCCGTATTCGACGATGCCCTTCAACATCGCCACCGCGATCACCAGGTACGGCACCAGTGCGAGGTGCACCAGCAGGCTGTCGCGCCGCACTGGGCCGGCGACGAGCGTGTACAGCCCGACCATGGACACGGGCAGGAACGCGCGCAGCCACTCGTTCCACAGGATGCCGAAGGCGTCGCGCACGAACAGCCCGGACAACACACCACCCCCGAGCGTCCCGGCTGATGCGCGCAGTGATTGCGTGCCGCCGGTGACGACGACTGCCAGTAGCCAGATGGCCACACCGTGGGTCGCCACCACGACCGCCGCATCGACGATTCGCCGGCCACGCAGCCACAGCAAGAGCACGAGTGGACCCAGCAAAGCGTGCCCCGTTGCGTGGAAGCCCGCCGCCAACGCCGTGACGACGCCCGTCCGCACGGCACCGGGCAAGTTGCGACGAGCAGATGCATCGCTCGCCGCAGCAGCGCTCCACCATGCCGCGTTGGCCAACAGCAGGAACGGTGCGTGGATCTCCACCGTCGTGGCGAAGTACAGGACGCCAGGGCAAGTCGCCGCGATCCAGGCGCCGAGGTGGGCGCGAGTGCGGTCGAGGCTCAGGCACAGCAGCGCGCGATGGCCGACCGCGGCGGCGAGGCTCGCCCCGAGGGCAGAGAACAACAGCATGCTCGCGAACACGTCGAGTCCGAACGGCATCGTCATGCGCGCGAACACCACCGCACAACGCAGGTAGAGGAAGTGGTGCGAGACCACGTCGCCGTGGAACACCTGCTGCAGGTAGCGGTGCGAGTCCGGAGGATGCAGGGCCTCACGATGGAGCAGGCAGTACAGCAGCAACGATCCGACCGCGACCAGCAAGGTGTCCCGGGTCGCGGGGCGCAGTGCGACGCGGCGCCTGCCGGCATCAGCCCCGCGGATCACGGCAACCCGGCCTGTGCTCCGAACGCGAGGACGGTGACGTGGCGCATCGCCTCGAGCACGTGCTTGCGGTCGACGTAGTCGCGCATCATCTTGCAGGCGAGGCCGCCGGACTCCGGGCGAAGGTAGTCGAGTGACTGCGTGAACGCCAGCGCCCTGGGCATCGGTGGTTGCTGCCCCGCCCTCTGTCTGAGTCGGCCGCCTGGAAGGCGCCTGGCGACTGTGGTGGTGGTATCCTGCGGCGCTTCCTTCCCACGTGAGCGTCGTCGGGCGCGCGGAGCATCGGTTGAGCGGCTACCTGCAGTTGTCGGATGGCAAGGTCGTGCCCGTGCGCGACGGTCTCGTGATCGGTCGTGTGGCCGGCTGTGATGTCGTCATCGACGACCAGAAGGCCTCGCGGCGTCACGCCCGCATCGTCGTCGAGGGCGGCGTCGTCGAGATCGAGGATCTCGACAGCAGCAACGGCACGCTGCTGAACGGCAAGCCGGTCACGCGGCGGGTGCTGCGCGCCGGGGACGTCGTGCAGATCGGCAAGAGCACGTTCGCCTATCAGCAAGGGGCGGTGCCGGGCACGGCTGCGCCGGCCGCGGCGCCGACGTTCGATGCCGACGACGATCTGTTCGCGGATGCGCCGACGAGTGCTGCCGAGTGCCCCGCCAAATGCTCGCAGCACGGCGCCGACGACGGCTCCACCCAGTGCGCCGCCACCGCGACCCGCGCCCGCACCGGCTCCGGCACCGGTGCAGCCGCCACCAACACCGTCACCCGCACCGGCCCGCGGCGTGGTCGAGTTCGAGGACGAGGTCGTCGAGGTGCGCCGCGCGCCCGAACCGGCGCCGCGTGCCAGCTCTGCGGCGGCCCACGGCGATCCGGTGGTGACGACCCAGTCGCGCATCCTGCAGTACCAGAAGACCACCGGCTCGGGCGGCCTGCTCGGTGACGACCTCGCGCAGGTCAGCGCCGGCAAGCGTTCGCTGATCTACGCCATCGTGCTGCTGCTCGCCGCCGGCCTCGTCTACGGCATCATCCACCTGGTGCGCTGACGCGCTGCGCATGCAGGCGCCGCCAGACGGCGAACAGCTGCGCTGCCGCGGTGGACCACGCGAACTGCTGCGCGCAGGCGCGTCGGGTCGCCGCGCCGCCCGGGCCATCGTCCGCCGTGGCGTCGATCGCCCGTGCCCAGGCGTTTGCATCGTCGGGCGGCAGCAGGCGACCGAGCCCGCCGAGCACCTCGGGCAGCGCACCGGCATCGCTGGCCAGCACCGGGCGGCCGTGCGCGAGGCCCTCGAGCGCACACAGACCGAAGCCCTCGTGGCGCGACGGCACGACGATCGCGCGCGCGTGGTGGTAGAGCGGCGGCAGTTCGTCGTCGTCGATGGCGCCGAACCAGTGCACGAACGGCGCCTGCGCGACCGCCATGCCCGCACCCGCCTCGCGGCCGACCAGCCACAGCTCGGGCCGGCGTTCCGGCGGCAGTGAGGCGAGCGCGCGCACGACGACCTCGAGGTTCTTGCGCCGTTCGAGGTGGCCCACGTGCAGCAGGTAGCCGTTCTGCGGCAGCGGGCGCCGCGGCGGCGGCGACGTGTCGGTGGCGGGCAGGTCGACGCCGTTGGGCACGACCGTCGGTGGCACGATGCCGGGCACCAGCGACGACAGGCGCCGCGCCGTCCATTCGCTCGGCGTCACGATGGCATCGGCGCGCCGCAGCGAACGGCGCAGCACGGCGCGCGCGAGCCAGCGTGGCCAGCGCGTGAGCCCATCGGCTGTGCGCGTGTCGTGCACCAACAGGCACGTCGGCACGGCGACGTGCGGCAGCGGCAGGAAGCCGTGGTCGAACACCGTCGCGTCGAGCGCCTGCAGCATCGCCGGCAAAAGCCGCGCTTCGGCGCGCCAGCGCACGAGCGTCGGCCCGGGCGGGATCGCGATCGACTGCCAGTGCACCCCGTCGTCGGGAGGTGGCGCGAAGGTCTCGCCGTGCAGCACGGTGATGCGTTCGCCCGGCTGGAGCAGTTCCCTGGTGTGTTCGACCAGCCGCAGCAGCCGGCGGTTGGCGCCCGACGGCGGCCCGAGCAACCAACCGGCGATGGCGACGTGCAGCTTCATCGCGCCCCCAGCTGCGTGTGCAGTTCGCGCCAGCGCTGCGCGGTCGCGCTGGCCGGGAATGCGGCGGCGCGGCGCGGGCCGGCCGCGGCGAGCCGGGCGTGCGTGCGCGCATCGAGCACGGCGACCAGCGCTGCGCCGATCGCCGCGATGTCGCGCGGATCGGCGAACACGGCCTCGACGCCGGCCAGTTCGCGGAACGGCGGCAGCTCGCTGCAGACGACTGGCGCGCCGGCCTGCATCGCTTCGAGCACCGGCAGGCCGAAACCCTCGAACAGCGAACACTGCACGACCGCGCGGCAGCTGCGCAGCAGGCGCCGCTTCTCCTGCTCGTCGACGTAGTCGTGCGGCGGGCCGACGAACCGAAGTGGTGGCAGGTCGGTGTGCTCGCGCCGCGCGAGCACGTGCGCCGCGGCGATGCGCGCGCGGTTCTTGCGCGGCCGGTCGTCCCCGAGCACCAGGAACGGGCCGTCGCGCGGCACCGGCGGGGCATCGGCGAGCGGCGGCAGGCCGTGCGGTATGTGGTGCAGATGGCGGGCATCGGGCACCAGTTGTCGCGCGGCCGCGAGCGTGAACAACGACGGCGCCAGCACCGCCGCCGCGGCGCGCAGCGAGGCGCGGGTCGCCAGCTGGCGCCGCAGCGGCGCGGTTTCGCCGGACGTCGGCTCGAGCCATGGCAGGTCGTGCACGGTGGCGATCGTGGGGCACGGCGCGCGCAGCGGCACAGCGGCGACCGGACTGTGCAGTACGTCGGCGCGGAGTTCGCGCAGCAGCCGCGGCAACATGAGTTGGCGCCGCCAGGCGCCGCGAGGTGCATCGACGCAGCGCACGCCGTCGATCGCCGGCGGATGCGCGCCGCCCGGCAGCAGCAGCACGGTTGCGCCGGGGAACTGCGCCGCGTAGGCGGTCAGACCGTGCAGGAACGCGCGCGCGACGCCGGTCACCGGGCCGTCGCCGAGGCAGATGCCGTCGAACACGATGCTCACGGCGCGACCTCGCGGTAGATCGCAGCGTGCGCGGCGGCGCAGTCCCGCCAGCGATAGGTCGCGGCGCGGGCGCGGCCGGCGGTGCGGCGGGCGTTCGCCAGGGCCTGGTCGCCGAGCAGCCTGCCGATGCCGGCCGCGAGTGCGTCGGCGTCGTGCGGTGCGACCAGTTCCATCGCGCCATCGCCCAGTTCCTGCATCGGTGCTGTGTCGGCGGCGACCACCGGCACGCCGAGCTGCATCGCCTCGAGCGGCGGGAAGCCGAAGCCTTCCCAGCGCGACGGATACACCAACAGCGCGGCGTGCTGCAGCAGCGAGAAGGTGTGGGCGTCGTCGGCCGCGGGCAGCCAGACGAGCAGGCCTTCGTGCGCGGCCGCACGCAGCGCCGCGACGATGTCGTCGCACTGCCAGCCGATGTTGCCGACGACCACCAGCAGCGGCCGCGGCAGAGGCAGCTGGCGCCAGGCGGCCAGCAGCGTCAGGTGGTCCTTGCGCGGCTCGATCGTGCCGAGGCACAGCGCGTAACGACGACCTGCGAACGGGTGCGCGCCGGTCCCACGCGGCACGTGGTCGGCGCCGAACGGCGCCACGCGCGGAGCCGGGCCGTCGGGTGCGAACGTGCGCACGTCGGCGGCGGTCGCCTGCGACGGCACGATCACCGCGGCGGCTGTCGCGATCGCGGCGCGCGTGCGTTCGCGCAGTTCGGCGGCGTTGGGACCATGCCAGCTCGTATCGCGCACGAAGGCGAGGTCGTGCACGGTCAGCACGGCGCGGGCGCGTGACAGCGGTGGCTGCACGAAGTCGGTCCAATGGAACACCCGCACGCCGCCGGCGAGCCGATCGGCGCCGAGGCCGAGGCGCGCGAGTGCCGGCAGCGAACGGCCGGGGATCGGCAGGCGGTGCAGCACGGCGCGCGCGGGAACGTGCACGGGGCGCCGCGCGGCGGCGAAGCTGTGGCCGAACAGGTGCACGGTCACGTCGTCGCGCGCGGCCAATGCCGCCGCCAGTTCGCGCGTCGCGCGGCCGATGCCGGCGAACGACAGCAGCGCGGGGCGGTAGTCGAGGGCGATCGGCAGGGGCACGGAGTGTTCGATGACGTGGCGAGCGCGGCGGCGCTCGGACGCCGGCGACGGTATCCTCCTTCCGCGCCGGTCCGCCATGCAACGCAGCTCCGTCCTGTTCCTCCTGTTCGCCATCGTCGTCGCCATCGGGGTCGTCGTGGTGATCCAGGCGAGCGGGGGCGAGGCGCCGGCGCCCGAGCCGCATCCGCCGGGGCTGCGGGGTGCGTTCCCGCCGCCGGATCCGCCTCGGGCGATCTTCGGCGAACAGCAGCCGGCGCTGCCTGCCGATGCGCCGCAGGTGCAGGTCGAAGTGCGCGCCGAGGCGACGTTCGTGGCGCCGCCGCCGGAGCGCGTGGTCGCGCGCATCGCCGGCACCGACCAGCTGCTGCCGGCCACCGTGCTGGCCGGCGAAGGGGTCGGTTTCGACCCGCCGCGCGCACGGCCTGGCACCGCATTGATCGCGATCGCGCAGGACGGCGGCCGCCAGTTGCTGCGGCAGGTGGCGCTCGCCGACGCAGGCATCGCCGAATACCCGCTCGGCGCGCGCGTCGTCGTGCGTGGCCATGTGTTCGGCGACCAGGACTGGCCGCTGCGCGACGCGGTGGTGTGGCTCGGCGAACTCGATGCCGACGGGCAGCGCCTCACCGCGACCACCGATGCCGAGGGTGCGTTCGAACTCGACACGCCGGACGGCGACGGCGTGCCGTTCGTCGTCACCGCGGGCAAGCGCGTCGCGCGCTGGCAGGTCCTGCAGGTCGCGCCGCCGGGCCCGGATCTGCGCGTCGTGCTGGCGCCGGCCGTGCAGCTCGACGTGCAGCTGGCGGCGGCTGCGGACGACATCGCCGCGGCGCGGGTGTTCGTCGTGCCGGGCGCGACGGTGAGCACGGCGCTCGCGTCGTATCCGTTCTTCGTGCAGGCCCTGACCGACGGCTGCGAGGTCAGTCCAACGGGGCGCGCCACGGTGACCGACCTGCCGGCGGAAGGCGCGCTGGCGGTGCTGGTCCGCCACCCGCGGCTGCCGGGCATGGCACCGCAGGTGGTGTCGTTGCGCGACACGGCGCAGCGCGTGATCGTGCCGCTGCAGTTTGCCCCGACCGTGCTCACCGGCCGCGTCGTCGACGCCTTCGGCGCGCCGATGCCCGGGGTCGCGGTGTGGTCGCGGCGGCCCGGGCAGGAACTCGGTGTGCCGGGTTCGGCCCGCCTGCTGCCGTCGCGCCTGCCCGCGCGCGGAGCGTGCACGGACGTGACCGATGCCGACGGCACCTTCACGGTCGGCGGGTTGGCGGCGCCGGATGCGATCGTGTCGCTGCGGGCGCGGGGTTTCGCCGGGCTCGACGTGCCGGCTTCGGCGGTGACCGGCAACCCACCGATCGTGCTGCCGGCGTGGCGCGGCGGCGACGTCTCGCTGCACCTGCTGCCGCCGGTTCCCGGTGTGCGCTGGATCGCGAACAGCGACCTCGGCGGCGGCATCCGGGCGACGGTCGAAGCCGACCAGCCGTGGGTGGTGTCGTTCCCGCACGCGGGGCGCTTCACGGTGGTGGTGACGACGCGCAAGGGCGACGTCGTGGTCGGCAGCGAAACGTTCGCCCAGCTCGATGTGACCGGGCCCGTCGAACTGCAGGCGCCGCGACCTTGACGCGGCCGGCGGTGGTCGCCGCGAGGATCCCGCGCTGGGACGCGCCGAACCGCCGGTGCCGTGGCGGCATCGCCGACCGGCGCCGCGCCGCGCGCTGCCGCCGCCGACCCGGTGCCGTGCGGCGGGGTATCTTCTCCTGCGCTCTGCGTGTGAACGCTGTGCGCACCCTCGTGTGGCTTCGTTGTGTGGTGGGGGGACCGGGTCCTTGACGGGCCCGGTCCCCACTTTTCTTGGTCGCGCTGCGAAGGGGTGCTACGGTCGCCGCGCTTGAGCATCCTGCGCGATCCGGTCCACGGAGACATCGAACTCTCGCGCGACGAACTGCGTCTCGTCGACACCATCGAGTTCCAGCGCCTGCGCGGCATCCAGCAGCTCGGCAGCGCCAGCCTGGTCTATCCGGGTGCCGTGCACACGCGGTTCGAGCACTCGATCGGCACGCTGCACGTGTGCGACCAGCTGCTCGATGCGTGCAACAAGAACGCGGTGCGCGACCCTGCCGGTTGCCATCGCGTGACCGACGAGGAGCGGCGCGTGCTGCGGGTGGCGGCGCTGCTGCACGACGTCACGCACATCCCGTACGGGCACAACATCGAGGATCAGACCGGCCTGCTGCCGCGGCACGACGAGCCGGCTCGCTTCGCCGCGGTGCTCGGTGACACCGAGCTGGGCCGTGAACTCGACCGCCAGGGTCTGCGCGACGACGTGCTCGCGGTGCTGACCGGCGAAGGCCGCAAGGTGCCGGCGTTCTGGCGCCAGGTCGTCAGCGACACGATCGACGCCGACCTGCTCGACTACCTGCGCCGCGACGCGCACTTCACCGGCCTCGAACTGCGCTACGACCGCCGCGTCGTCGACTACTTCCGCGTCGCGCGCGGTGATGGGCGCATGTTCGTCGACTGCGAGAAGAACGGCATGCTGCGCGAGGACATCGTCAGCGAACTCCTGCGCGTGCTCGAGTGCCGCTACCACTTCAGCGAGCGCGTCTACTACCACCACGCCAAGGTCGCCGCCGGCGCGCTGCTGGCGCGCATGGTCGAGCTGGCGCTGCGCGCGGGCGCGTTGACTGCCGACGCGCTGCAACAGCTGACGGACGAGTCGCTGATCTACCGGCTCGGCGAGCTCGACCTCGGCGAGTCGGCAGCCACCGAGCGCTTGCGCCGCTTCGTCGCCCGCTACCGCCGCCGCGCCCTGCCCAAGCGCGTGCTCGTGCTGCCCTACTACCAGAACCAGGCCGTGCAGGACGAACTGCTGCAGCGCTACTTCACGCCGGGCCAACCCGAGCCGCGTTTCCAGTGGGAGGCCGACCGCGAAGCCGAGGCACAGCGGGCGTTCGGCCAGCCGATCGACGTGATCCTCTACTGCCCGAAGCGCCGCATGCAGCTGAAGGAGGCCAAGACGCTGGTGCGCTTCCCCGGCGAAGGCGACCGCACGCTGCCGCTGGATGCGTTCACCGAGCAGATCCCGCGCCTGCGCGATCTCGCCGAGAGCTACCCGCGCATGTGGAAGCTCTACGTGTTCACGTCCGCCGAGGACAAGGCCGTGCGCCGCCGGTTGCAGGCGATGTGCCTCGCCGCGCTGCCAGCCGGTTGCCGCAACGCACTCGTGCTGTGATGTGGCGTTGCGCGCTGCCGTGCGCGCTGGCCGTGCCGCTGTCGGCGCAGCTCTACACGACCGACGCCGGCGTGCAGTCGCCGAGCCTGACGTCGTTGCGTGAGCGCTTCGAGTGGCGTTCGTGGCGCGCCGCCGACGCATGGGTGGCCGAGACCCGGCTCGTGGTCTCACCGGTGCGGCAGCTCGCACTCGATCTGGTACTGCCCGTCGTCGCGCGGCGCATCGACGGCGGGGCCGGCGAGATCACGCAGGAAGGTCTCGGCGACGCGCGGCTGGCCGAGTCGTCGTCGGCAGGGTCCAGTTCGCCACAGGGAGAACGCTCGTCACCGAGCCGCCGCCCGGCCGCTGAACGACTTCACGTGCTGACGAAGCCGAGCTGCTTGCTAGATCCAGGGCTGCTGGACGAGGCGGTTGCTGGCGTTGGTCATGCGGGACGTAGCTCAGCGGCAGCTGCGAGGTCCAGAGGCGTCGCCGACGCTGCCAAGGGTTCGAAGCGCCGCGTCGACATGGGCACGAAACCAGGCTGGTGCTCCACTCGGAACGCGACTAGCACCCGTTGGTGTGCGGGAGCCGGCGGTCGATTGACACGCACGACCTCGGCACGCACGGCACTACCGCGATCGAGAAACCAGCCGAAGTCCTCGACCAGGATATGGGGCACGAATCCGAGTAGTTCCTGGTCCCGACGCAACACCAGCAGGGCCCGTGCGTCCCACGCGTTCGTACCATCGCGTTCGATCCGCAGCAGATCGCCGGCGTGTAGGGAGTGGATCGCTTCTTCCGCGCCGGCCAGGTGCCGAACTCCGCGGACGAAGCCGTGGTAGATCCAGGATCGCCCGGAAAGCTCGAACTCCGGCGCGGCCGTGATCTCGAGGCTGTCGGTTTCCTTGCGCCCCTCGCTGCGGGCGAGCAGCAGCACCGGCTCTGGCGCGTCCGACGTACCATCGGCCAGGGCGAGTCGTTCGAGGTGGTCGGCAAAGTCCGCGCGCGACGCCGACATGATTCGGTTCGTGAAGAGTGGCGGCAGATCATCGAACCGATACGCCTCGTGGAGATCGGGAAGCTCCCGGAAGGGCACGAATCCCTCGCGCTGGGCGTCGAGCACGCCGCGTACATAGCTGAACTCGTAGCGTGGCGCGGCGGTGACCTGGACCATCCGAGCGATCGGGTAGATGGCGCGGCTATTCGGGTTCTGCCACGCGACGAAGAGGACTCGAGGAAGTTGCAGCACGATGCTCAGTGCGGAAGAGAGAGCAAGAACTCTCGGTTGCATGCTAGCACGGCCCTGGCGAAGGCGCGCGCGGCGTCACTGGTGGCCTCTGCCGGAAGGCGCTCGATGGCGTCCAAGAGTCGGGTCGCTTCGACAGCGGCCAGGTGGCGGAGCCAAACGGCGGCGACCTTCGGTGTGAAGTCGCAGGCGCGCTCGAACGCTTCCCGGAACGTGAGCTGTGTGCTGGCCTCGTAGGTTCCTCGCGATGGATCGAACCGGGCGCCGTAGAGCGGGGTCCGGCCGCGCGCGCAGTAGTGGGCGACCGTCACCCGCGGATCGGACCCAGCCAGCCGCCGCCGGCGAATATCGTCGGACAGGTCCCGGCCCAACGACGAGGCGTGGTCGTACGAGGGTGCGAGTTCCACGTGCGAGCGGCCGGCATTCGAGTCACCAGTCGCCGATCGAGACACCTGTAGCAGCCCCCAGTTCTCGTGGTGGCGATCCGTGTTGCCGATCAATGCGTCGAGCATCAGGTAGCCGACGAACGCGTCGGTGGCCGTCCCGATGCCCTGCAGATCCACCAGCCCGGACGGAGGGTCGATCCCCGGATGCGACAGGTAGTCGAGTACGGCATCGACGGTGTGGAGCGGCGGCTTCTGGGCATCGCGCGCGTAGCCGTGGATGCTGGTCGCCAGCAGCTGGTTGCCGTGCCACAGGATCGCGTGGCCTTCGCGGCCGGCGGTGAAGTCACGCGAGATCGTGCCGAGCAGGGCTCCGCGGCGAGCCAGTCGCACGACTGCGTGGGGAACGCCGAGTAGGGCGGCGATGTCCGCGGCAACCAGTTCGGCCCAGTGCTCGCCGGTGGCGGGGCGAGGGCGTTTCCAGAGCCACCGCGGACCATCCGGCGAGTCCGGGTCGCGCAGCCAGGTCTTCGGCTTGCTGCCGAGCTGTTCCTCCTCGTGCTCGGGCCAGGCGCCGACGTCTTGTACGAGGTGGCTCATCGCGCCGTCGGCAACTCACCGAGGTCTGTTACGCCCGGCGCTGGCGTTCCACGTCGCGAGTCTGCCAGCGATCGTTGGCGATCCTGCACACTCCACCCGGCTGCGCGTAGATTCGCGTCTATGGTCTGTCGGGCATTCTGTTCGGGCGTCAGGCCGGAGGGGGACATCGGCTGCAGGCTCTCCTGGTTGGCGGCGATGTTGTAACCGGCGTGCCAGTGGGTGCCAGCGCTCCGCATCACTCTGCCGCGGCCTGCCAGCGCCGCGCGCGCAGCCGGTGCGCCAGGCGCCATTGCACGAGAAGGCTCAGCCCGGTGATGGCGGCGGCGAATGGCCAGAACCAGCCGATGCTGTCCAACGCGGCGCCGGTCATGCTGAGCACGAGGCTGCCGCCCATCGCGCAGCCGAACAGCAGGCAGCCGGTCTGGTTGCGCACGTCTTCGCTCGGTTCCGACAGCGGCAGGTAGGCCTTGGGCAGGCCGGGCAGCAGCGCGCCGAGCGGCAGGATCGCCAGCATCGGCACGGCCAGCGCCGCCGGCTGCCAGCTGTGTTGCAGCGCGGCGAGGATGCTGGTGACGAGCAGCAGGCACGGGATCGCCAGCCAGAACAGCACTGCCTTGCGGGCGCCGTGGAACAGCGGCGCCCAGTGCGGCAGCGCGGCGACCTGGAACACGGCGGCCGCGCGCCACTGTTCGCTGTGGCGCAGCATCATCAGCGCCTGGATCGGCACGATCACGGTGTAGGCGAGACCCATCGTGGCCAGGAACATCGAGGGGCCGTTTCCATGGCTGCGCGGGCCGATCGCGAAGACCACCGGCATCACCACCAGCGGCGCCAGCGCCGGGTAGAGCTTCAACTTCGTCTCGCGGTCGCGCAGCAGGTAGGCGGAGGTCAACAGGAACAGCTGCCGTTCGATCGGGTCGCGCAGCCACCAGCGCAGCGGCGCCGCGTGCACGAACCGGCGCAGGCGGCGACTGCGGGGCGGGCCCGCGTCGGGTGCCGAGGTCTCGTTCAGTGCCAGCAGGCCGGTGCCGTAGGCGGCGCCGAGCCGCACGAACGCCAGCCACGACACCAGCGCCGTGATCGCGACTGCCAGCAGCGCCAGCGGCCACAGCCGCACGACGTCGACGCCGCACAGCACGGCATCGAGCGCACCGAACCAGACCGGCGGCAGCGCCTGCGCGAGGCCTTGTCCGAGATCGACGCCTTCGAGCGTGCCCCACAGCCGCGGCAGCAACTGGCTGCCGACGACCATCAGGATCGTCAGCAGCGTCTGCACCAGCGTCAGCAGGTTCTCGAAGCGCTCGCGGCCGAACCAGCGCAGGCAGACGTTGTAGACCAGCACGATCGCCGCCGCCGACAGCAGCATCAGCAGCAGCGTCGTCAGCGCGTGCGCGACCGCGAACCACGGCGCGTTGCCTTCGTTCCAGAAGCCGGTGACGAGGCCGGCGGCGTTCAGCGCCAGCGCCAGCAGCAGCGAGTGGCCGATCAGCACCGCCACCTTCGCGCGCAGCAGTTGTTCGGGCCGCACCGGCCGATGCAGCAGGATCTCTGCCTCCTCGCGCACGAACAGCATCGTGCCGGCCGAGCTGGCCAGCGTCAGCGACGCGAACAGCAGCGTGAAGGCATGCAGCGAGCTGGCGAAGGCCAGCGGCGGCAGCACGAACGCCGCCGCTGCGGGCATCACGCCGAACAGGCCGTAGATCAACAGCGTGCCGCGCATGCCCATCGGCTTGCGGCGCCGATTGCCATGGCCCAGCGCGGCGCGGCCGCGGAACAGCAATTTCCAGAACAGCGCGCGCAGCACGCGCTCCGGCGATGGCGCCGCGGCCTGGGTCATGGCAGCAGGTTCTTGGCGAACTCGGCCGCACGCGCTTCGTGACCGGCGACCCCGGTCAGCTTCGTGAACAGCTGCTCCAGCGTCGCCGTTCCGTGTGCCCTCAGCAGCGCCGCCGGCGTGTCGTCGACCAGGAGCTTGCCGCCGACGATGATCGCGACCCGATGGCACACGCGTTCGACGACGTCGAGCACGTGCGAGCTGTAGACGATCGCCTTGCCTTCGCGGGCCAGCGTCTCCAGCAGCGCCTTGAAGCCGACCGCGGCGTTGGCATCGAGGCCGTCGAGCGGCTCGTCGAGCAGCACGACCTTCGGGTTGTGCAGCAGCGCGGCGGTGATCACGACCTTGCGCCGCATGCCCTTGCTGTAGGCGCCGAGCAGCTTGTGCTCGAGCGTCGCCTGATCGAGTTCGAAGAAGTCGAGGAACTGGCGGATGCGCGGCCGCGCCGCGTCTTCGCCGATGCCGTACAGCGCGGCGATCATCAGCAGGTACTCGAGTCCGGTCAGCGCCTCGTAGACGGCACCGGAGTCGGGCACGAAGCCGAGCAGGCGCTTGGCATCGATCGGCTGCTCGACGATGTCGACACCGCAGATCGTCGCGGTGCCGATGTCGGGCAGCAGCATGCCGGTGACCATCTTCAGCGTCGTCGTCTTGCCGGCACCGTTGGGGCCGAGCAGGCCGAGGATCGTGCCGGCCGGCACCTCGAGCGACAGGTTGTCGACGGCGATCTGGGCGCCGAACGTCTTGGTCAGTCCCTGGATCGAGATCACGGGGTCATGTCCTGGCAGCGGGAGTCGGTTGCAGCAGTGCGCCGAGCCCGGTCAACGCGAACGACGACAGCCACAGGTAGTAGCCGGGGCGCAGCGACTCGATCTGCTCCTGTTCGCACAAGTACAGCCAGCTGGCGTCGAGGCCCGCGCAGACCAGCAGCAGCAGCCCCGGCACCGCGCGGTGCTTGCGCAGCACGAATGCGACCAGTGCACCGAGCATGACCAGGTTGGTCAGGCACGTCGAACCGAGCACGCGCGCCTGCCACGCCTCGCGCTGGGTCGGCGCGTCGCCCCACAGGTGGTCCCAGGCGAAGCGGAACGCGCCCCAACCGGGCAGCCAGTCGGGGCCGGCCGCCGCCGACGTCACCGACACGCCGAGCAGTCGTTGCCCCTCGTAGACCGGCACCAGCCAGGCGACCAGGTAGAGCACGATGCCGGCGGTGAGCAGCTTGCTGCCGGCGGTGCCTTCCTTCGGTTTGCCCATGGTCACTTCCAATCGGCGCGGTAGCGCAGGATCAGGTCGCGGCAGCGGCGGTAGACCGCGCTGGTGGCGCGCACGTCGTGGGCGTTGTACTGCGCGATCTTGACGATCTCGCCGCGCGCGTAGGCCGGGGCGACCATCGAGCCGTCCATGACCTCCTTCGGGCTCTCGATGCCGAGCGCCCAGCAGACCACGTCGAGCTTGCTCGGGCCGCGGCCGCGCTGCGTCACCAGTTCGAACAGGTCGAGGTGTGGCTTCAGCGAGAACCGGTTCGACATCAGGTCGACGCGCGCCGGGATGCCGTGGATCAGGCTGCGCGTGACCAGGAACGGGATGTCGAAACCGCGGCCGTTGAACGACACCACGCACTCGGCGCGGCTGGCCAGCGCCCAGAACGCGCGCAGCAGATCCGCCTCGCTCATCAGCCGCAGCCACGGCGGGCAGTCGGCGACCAGGGCGCCGTCGGGTGGCACCGCGAGCACCGAGACGACGTCCTCGCCCGGCTCCGCATCGCCGTCGCCGATCGCCAGCGACACGACCTTGCCGAAGAACGGCGACATGCCCATCACCGCGGCCGGCTCCATCTCCTTGCGCTGCGCGTTGTCGGCCAGCGCCTCGGCGACGGTCGGCGGCAGCTCGCGCCGGTCGAACGCCGGCACCGTCTCGATGTCGAACACCAGCGTGCGGCAGCACAGGTCCTCGACCGGCGCCAGCGCCGGATCGACGATCTGGTCGGGGTCGAAGCCCTCGGGTGCCTCGCCGGGCGCGATCGCCTTCAGCCGTTCGATCACCAGCTGGGCGTTGCCCTGCCAGTCCTTGACCCGGCCGCGCACCTTGACCGGCCCGCGCAGCGGTGCCGCCTTGGCCGCCTCCATCGCCTCCTTGGCGTCGGCCCAGATCTTCGCCTCGATCACCGCGTGCAGATCCGCCAGCTCGACCACGAGGAATGGCTTCTTGTCCTTCGTCTGCAGCTCCTTCCACGAGCGCAACTGCGCGAACACGTCCCAGTCGTGCTCGGCGACCTCGAGCGCGGCCAGGTTCGCGGCCAGGGGGACACGCTGCTTCTGTTCGTCGTGGTTCACTTCGGCTCCGCGTAGGCGCGCAGGCGTTCGACCGCAGCGCGCAGTTGGTCCATCGACACCGCGTAGCTGAGCCGCAGGAAGCCCGGGGCCGCGAAGGCGCTGCCGGGCACGACCGCGAGCCCGTGCTGTTCGAGCAGCTGCTGGGCGATCGCCTTGTCGTCGAGGCCGCGGCGGCGGCCGAGTTCGCGTGCGTCGACCAGCGCGTAGAAGGCGCCGCGCGGCGCCCGCAGCGCGAGCCCTTCGATGTCGGCCAGCGCCTCGATCAGGAACGCGCGACGTTCCCCGAATGCGCGCATGCGCGCCGCCTGGTCGTCGGGCATCGGCACGTTGCACGCCGCGAGCATCGCCGCCTGGCTGATCGTGCACGTGTTGCCGAGCACCTGGCTCTGGATGCGGCCGCAGGCGTCGATCACCGCCCGCGGTCCGGCCAGGAAGCTGGTGCGCCAGCCGGTCATCGAATGGCTCTTGGTGAAGCCGCTGACGACCAGCGTGCGTTCGCGGCCGCCGGGCAGCGCCGCTGGCGACACGTGCACGGCGCCGTCGTACAGCAGCGTGGCGTAGATCTCGTCGGAGACCAGCCACAGACCGAGCTTGCCGGCGATGTCGACGATCGCCTGCATCTCGGCGCGCGTCGGCACCGCGCCGGACGGGTTGTTGGGGAAGTTCAGGATCAGGCCCTTGGCACCGTGCTGCTGCGCGGCGGCTTCGATCGCGGCGGCATCGTGCACGAAGCCGTACTCGGGCACCGGCGGCACGACGACGGGCACGCCGTTCGCCATCGTCACCAGCGCCGGGTAGGAGACCCAGTACGGCGCCAGGATCAGCACCGCATCGCCGGGTTCGACGACGGAGTCGAGCGCCATGTGCAGAGCGGCCTTGGCGCCGGCGGTGACCATGACCTCGTCCTTGGTGTAGTCGAGACCGAACGTGCGCAGCCAGGTGGCGCCGGCGGCGCGCAGTTCGGGCACGCCCGCCGCCGCGGTGTAGCGCGTGTTGCCCTGCTGGATCGCGCGCACGCCGGCCTCGGCGATCGGCCCCGGGGTCGGGAAGTCGGGCTCGCCGGCGCCGAGCGAGATGACGTCGAGGCCGCGCTGCTGCATGGCCGCCGCCTGCGCCGAGATGGCGAGGGTCGCCGACGCCTCGATGCGGCGACAACGTGCGTTCGGGGCGAGACCGGCCATGCGGCGAGTAGAACGTGCCCCGCGAACGAAGGCAAACCCGGCGCCGGCGGGAAGCGACGCGGTCGTCGGCCGTCAGAGCGCCGCGAGCGCGCTGCGGTTAAGCGCGGTGGTGCGCTACGCTGCCCGACCGATGCCGAAGCCAAAGCCAAAGCGCCTGCGATTCCTGCGCACCCTCGGAATCGTCCTGGCCTCGCTGATCGTCTTCCTGCTGCTGTTCGTCGTCGCGTTCGTGTGGAACCCGTTCGAGGCGTCGCTGCCCGAACTGCGCGACATCGTGCCGCGTGGCGTCAACTTCATGGTGCGCAAGCAGCGGCTCGCCGCCGACTTCGCGACCTTCCCGGAGCCCCGGTTCTGGACCGAGTTCGCCGATGCGCGTGGCTACGCCGACGTCATGCAGACCCGCGCCGTGCAGGACCTGAAGCGCGGCGGCCTCGAGCGCAGCCTGCAGGAGGTGGCGCAGACCTTCGAACGGGTGCGCACTGACAGCAGCGGCTGGCTGGACGTGCTGCGCGACGTGATCGGCCAGGACCTGATCGTCGCCGGCTACATGACCGACTACACGCAGCAGCCGCCGCGACCGCTGCCCGAACCATGGTGGTGCGTCTACACGCGGGTCAGCTGGCGGGTGCGCGCCGCGCACGGCGTGGTGCAGTTCGGCTACGTGCAGGACCAGCTGCGCCAGAACGGCGTCGACCTCACCGCCGACGGCGAGGTGCTGATCGTCAAGTTGGCCGGCGTGCCGGCGCCGCTGTACCTGAAGCGGCATCTCGACGCCGTGATGATCGCGAACAACCGGCTGCTGCTCGAGCAGTCGCAGCGCCTGATCGACGGCAATCGCGACGAGGAGCCGATCGGCCAGATGCCGGCCTACACCGACGGCGCGCAGATGCGCATCGCCGACTGGGCGGAGCGCAACAAAGTCGACCGGCCCAACGTGCTCGAGTTCGTGGTCGAGCCGAACACCTTCGACGGCTTCCGTCGGTTCGCCGCGGGCTGGCCGAACCCGCAGAACCGCGACAGCATGAACGAGCGCGTGCTGGCCAGCTTCCTGAACCTGAAGGGCTGGCAGCAGGTGACCGGCGGCGTGATCTTCGGCCCGCGCGGCCTGACCGCGACCGGCCAGGTCGGCCTCAACAGCAAGCAGCACACCTCGTTCCAGAGCAGCTTCTACCAGGCCGAACAGCAGCGGCGCGAGGAGTGGCTCGACCCGTTCCTGGCGATGGTGCCCGAGTCGGCGTGCGCGGCGGCGGCGCTGCGCATGCCCGCCGGCGACTTCCTCTACGCGATGTTCGACGCGCTCGACCCCGCCGAGAAGGACCTGCTCAACGACGGCATGAAGCGCGCGGTGTTCCAGGGCGCCACGCTGAACGACACGCGCGACCTGATCGAGAAGCTGAAGGTCGCGTTCCTGCCGCGCGCGGGTTTCGTGTTCCGCCGCAACGTGCCCGACGAGGACCGCGACGACAAGGGCGAGCTGAAGGTGCCGGTGACCGCACGCTCGCCGATGCCGCAGGTCGCCTGGGTGTTCTGGCTGCGGCCGGGTGCGACGCAGGTGGTCGAGGACTTCGTCGCGATGCTGCGCGCGCACTTCCAGACGTTCGGCTTCCGCCGCGTCTACTACCTGAAGGTGCCGCACGCGAGTGGCGTGTTCGCCGAGCCGGTCAGCGAATTCACCAACCCGCAGATCCCGGCGACCGGCGCGATCGCGATGATCGTGTTCCGTGATTTCTTCGTCGTCGCCAACTCGGGCCCGTTCGTGCGCGACATCCTGCGCACGCGCTACCCGACCCTGTCCGGCGCGCGGTCGATGCGCCAGCTGCCGGAGTTCCAGACGTTCCAGGAGAGCATGCCCGCCGAGGTGAACGGCGTGGTCTGGCTGCGCGGTGAGAACCTGGTGCCGGTGCTCGACGACTACCTGACGTTCGCCGACGCGGCCAGCGAGACGCCGGACCCGGATTGGCTGCGGCAGGTCCGGCCGGCCGCCGAGGAGCAGGTGCGCCGCAACCGCTTCCCGCAGTATCCCAGCGTCGCCAGCATGCCGCGTTCGATGGTCGACCCCGGCGGCGAGTTCGACCAGGCCGTGGTCGCGCAGATGCAGGAGCAGTGGCGGCGCGAACGCACCAGCTTCACCGCCGACGATCGGGCGCAGATGCAGCAGCTGCGGGCGTTCGCGCGCATGCTGAAGGCCGGGTTCGTGCAGGTCGAACTGCTGAACAACTACATCCGCTTCCTGACCAGCCTGATCCCGGACCTGCGCTGATGCCGCCGGCGCCGGGGTTGAAAACACCCCGGAGCCGGCTAGTCTCCTCGCCCTCTGCAACCAGCCCAGATGGCGGAATTGGCAGACGCACTAGCTTGAGGTGCTAGCGCCCCAAAAGGGCTTGCAGGTTCAAATCCTGTTCTGGGCACCATTCTCCTGCTCTTCTCCTGGCACCCTTCGGGGCCGACCAGGGCAGCGGAATGGCATGTCGAAGTTCTCGACACGGTTGGCGCCGCCGACCACGGCGCGCGCCCGGTGGCCGGTGCCGCGGTGATCCGCCAACCCCTAAGGGCACGGTCCTCCGCCCGCCGATAGTTCGGCATGCGATCGGCACGACCGGGATCCGGTGAGCAGGGCTTCACGCTGCTCGAACTGATGATCGTGGTCTCGATCCTGTCGATCATCGCCAGCATCGGTGTGCCGCAGTACCTCTCGGCGCTGCGCATCGCGCGGGTCGGCAAGGCCAAGCACGAGCTGGTCACGATCTCGCATGCGATCGACTCCTACGCGGCGAGCAACAGCGGCCAGTTGCCGCTGACGCTCTACCAGGTCGGGTTCGGCGGCAGGAACGACCCGTGGGGCGTTCCCTACTGCTACCTGAACTACGGCGACGGTACCGGCGATGGTCTGCAGTGGGCGATCGAGGCGGGTCTCGTCGATCCGTCGGCCGTGAAGGGCAGCAGTGCAGCCGACGGCGGCGGTGGTGTCGATGGTGGCGGCAGTGGAGCCCTCGGTCCCGGCCCAGGGCCTTCGGGTGGCAGGCGCGGTGGCTTCCTGCCGTTCCCGCAGGGACCGGTCGTGGTGCCCACTGCGGACACGGGCGGGGGACGGGCCGGGGCGAGCAAGGCAACGGCCGCGACGATCGTCAGCGGGCTCTCGCGCGAGGTGGCGATCAACGAACTCGACAGCCTCGCCAGCGGCATCGCGGCCAGCGGTTCGTTCTCGATGTTCACCGGCGTGGCGACCGAGATCACGCGCCGCCGAGATCGCTACATGTTCCCGCTCAACACCGACTACGACCTGTTCAGTCTCGGGCCGAACGGACGCACGACCGTCTCGCTCGGCGAGTCACTGGGGCAGGACGACGTGATCCGTGCCAACAACGGCGGCTTCTTCGGCACCGCATCGGACTACTGACTTGCCCATGACTCGACGCATCCTGCGCTGGCGTTTCATCGTCGACTGGAAGCTGCAGGGCAGCCTGTGTGTGCATGGTGTGCTCTACGGGTTGCTGGTGCTGGTCGCCGTGTCGCTCGGCATCTTCCTGCCACTGCTCTGGAACCTCAGCGACGCGGACCAGGTCAACGTGCTCGAGGACCAGGCGGTCGTGATGCTCTACATGCACGAACGCTTCTGGTGGCTGGCGCTGCTGTGTCTCGCCATCGTCGTGCTCGGTGCGGTCAAGTTCTCGCATCGCATCGCCGGCCCACTGGTCCGCTACAAGCGCAACCTGCGCCTGCTGGCCGACGGCAAGCTGCCGTCGCCGCTGCGCACCCGGGCTGGTGACTACCTGCAGGACGAAGTCGCGTGCCTGAACCAGGCCGTGGCCGGCATCACGACCCGCATCGAGGCGATGCAGCAGTCGCACGTCATCCTGCACGGTGAGATCCAGGGCGCGATGGCGCGTCTCTCGCGGCAGGCGGCGTTCGAGCTGGAGCCGGTCCTCCTGGCGAGCCGCGAACTGCAACAGTGCCTCGCCGCGATCCAGCGCTTCGACACCAAGGACGACGTGGTGCCACAGCCGACGCCGGTGACGCGCCCCGATCTGGCGCTGGCGGGGACCTCTGGCCGAGGTGACTGAGTGACGGAACGACGGGAGTTGGCGCCGTTCGGCATCCTGACGTCGCGCATCGGGCGACGCCTGATCACGTTGTTCCTGGGCTGCGCGCTGTTGCCGCTGATCGCGTTCGCGTGGCTGACGCTGTCGCGCGTGACCGAGCAGATGAACGCCGACGCGCGCGAGGCCCTGCATCAAGGTGCCAAGACGGCCGGCATGGGCCTCGCTGCGCGGCTCAGTCAGGTCGCTGCGGACCTGGTGCTGGTCGGGGAACTGGTGCAACGGCACCTGGAGGATGTCGCGTCCGGTGAGCCGCTGTCCCTGCCGACGCAGATCACGGAGCGCTGTTCGGCGGTATGGCTCAGCGGTGCCGACAGGGTCGTGGCGCTTCGTGGCCAACCGTCGCTGTCCCTGCCCGAACTCAGTGAGGTCGAACGAGCCCATCTGGACACCGGCAAGCCGCTGGTGCACGTGGTGGGTTCGCCGCCGCAGTTGGTGATGTTGCGCCGGGTCGGCGAGCCGAGCGCTGGCCGGCTCGTGGTGGCGGAGCTGCGCGGCGACCGCTTCTGGGACCCGCAGGAACTGCGCAGCCCGGGCGCCGAGTTCGCGGTGCTCGACAAGGGCGGCGGCGTGCTGAGCCACTCGTTCGAGAACCTGCCGGACTGCGCGCCGCTGCTGGCGAACCTGGCCCGGCAGCCGGCGTCCGGTACGTTCGAGTGGACCGCGGACGGGGAACCGCACGTGGCGCGCTACTGGCGCGCGTTCCTGCGCCCGCAGTACGGGATGGACCTGGTCGTCGTGCAGTCGCGGCCGTTCCGCGAGGCGTCGCGCATCATCGATGCGTTCGTCTGGTGGTTCCTGCTGACGGCCGCCTGCACGCTGCTGTGCGTGCTGCTGGCCAGCCTGGTGCAGATGCGGCGCACGCTCGGCCCGATCCTGTCGTTGAACGAGGCGACGCGCCGGGTGGCGCAGGGCGATCTCGGCGTGCGGGTGTCGATCCGCAGCCGCGACGAGTTCGGTGAACTGGGCGGCGCCTTCAACCACATGACGGCGCAGTTGCAGGAGAACGTGCGGCGCCGGGAGCAGACGGAGCGCGAGCTGGTCAAGTCCCGCGACGAGGCGCTCGCGGCGGCGCGCGCCAAGGCGGAGTTCGTCACCAACGTGTCGCACGAGTTCCGCACGCCGATGGCGGAGATCATCGGTTCGACCGAGATCCTGTCGCAGATGGAGGACGTCGATGCAGATGCGCGGCGCGAGTTCGCATCGATCGCGCTGCACGGCGCGACCCGGCTGGCGCGCCTGGTCGACGACGTGCTGGACCTCGGCTCGACGGCGGCCTGGGACATGGAACCCGTGCACGTGGAGACGACCCTGCGCGACGCGCTCGCGTCGATGCCGGTGACCCTGCTGGCGCGCGTGCGCTGCGAGATCGCGTCGGACCTGCCACAGGTCATGGGCGTCGGCCACCGCCTCACGGACGTGTGGTGCCGACTGCTCGACAACGCGCACAAGTTCAGTCCGAGCGAGGCGCCGATCCAGCTGCGGGCGCGCCAGCACCAGGGCGAGGTCGTGATCGAGTTCGTCGACCAGGGTGTCGGCATCTCGCGGGTCGATCTGTCGACGATCTTCGAGCCGTTCCGCCAGGTCGGCCGCGACCAGCTGACCGACAAGGCGCATGGCACGGGCCTGGGCCTGACACTGGTCAAGAACACGATCGAACGCCTCGGTGGGCACGTCGAGGTCGACAGCGAACTCGGCAACGGCTCCACGTTCCGCGTCTCCCTGCCGATCGCCGTCGACGCACCGGTTGCCGTCGGCTGATCAGCGCGCCGCGGCCTGCATCGCCTGCCAGAGTCCGGCGACATGCTGGCGTTCGGTCGTCAGCGCACCGATCGACACCCGCACCATCCAGCGGCCGTCGAGTTGCGCCGGCGTCAGCCAGGCCGCGCCGCTGCGATGCAGTCGCTCGACCCAGGCGAGCGTGTGGCGATCGAGTTCGTCGCCGGTGAGGCCGGGCGGTTCGTGGCGGACGCAGACGGTCTGCAAGGGCACCGGCGCGAGCACGCGCCACGGCGGCGTGCCGCGCACCTGGGCGGCGAACCACTGCGCGTTGGCGAGGTCGCGCCGCAGGCGGGCCTGCAGGCGATCGGTGCCGTGCGTGCGGATCAGGCTCCACAGCTTCAGCGCGCGGAAGCGCCGCCCCAGCGCGATGCCCCAGTCGCGGTAGTTCTTGACGCGGTCGTCCATCGCCGTGCGCAGGTAGCTCGGGTTGGTGCTCATGACGCGCACGAGGTGCTGCTCGTCGCGCACGAACAGCACCGAGCAGTCGAACGCGACGCCGAGCCATTTGTGCGGGTTGGTGACGATCGAGTCGGCGCCTTCGACGCCATGCCACAGGTGGCGGCACTCGGGCAGGATCGCCGCCGAGCCGGCCATCGCCGCGTCGACGTGCAGCCACGCGCCGTGGGTGCGGGCGAGGTCGCCGCAGGCCGCGATGGGATCCATCGCCGTGGTGGCGGTCGTGCCGGTGGTCGCGACGATCGCGCAGGGGCGCAGGCCGGCGGCGCTGTCGGCGGCCAGTTGCCGCGCCAGCGCGTCCCTGTCGAGCGCGCGATCGGCGTCGACGTCGATGCTGCGCACGTGGTCGCGGCCGAAGCCGGCCAGCAGCGCCGCTTTGGCGACCGAGCTGTGCGCTTCGCGGCTGGTGTAGACCAGCATCGGCGGGCCCTGGTGCTGCATGCCGGTGCTGGCCGAGGCGTGGCCCGACGTGCGTTCGCGCGCGCAGGCCAGCGCGACCAGCGTGCTGGTCGACGCGGTGTCCTGGATCACGCCCTGCCAGGTCGCATCGAGCCCGCTCATCTGCCGCAGCCAGTCGACCACGCGTTCTTCGAGTTCGGTCAACGCCGGCGCCGACTGCCAGGCGAGGCCGAGCACGCCGAGGCCCGTGGACAGGAAGTCGCCCAGCACAGCGGCCAGGTCCCCGTTGGACGGGAAGTAGCCGAAGAAGCGCGGGTGCTGCCAGTGCGAGAGCGCGGGCAGGATCAGGCGGTCGAGGTCCTGCAGCACGGCGGCGAAACCCTCGGGCTGCCGCGGCGGCGCCAGCGGCAGTCGCGCCAGCACGTCGCCCGGCGCCGACGTCGAGCACACCGGTCGCTCGGCAACGCCCTGCCGGTAGTCGGCGATCCAGTCGACGACCTCGTGGGCGAGTCGGCGAAACTCCTCCGGACTCATCGACAGCGGCTCGGCGTCTGGATGCATGGTGCGCTCGCGTGCGCCGCGTGGACAGCGGCCGGTGGGATGGGACCTTCGGCGACGAGGCGCCGTGCGCAGCGATTGCAGCGGCTGTGCGGCATGCTCGCCAGTCCCTGCCGATGTCGCCGCGAAGGCGATGGAGAGCGGTGATCCGGCGGGTGCGATCTGTATGCTGGCCAACCCCAGGCAAGGCGTCGAGCGCGTTGCCGCGGGAAGCACCCGATGAACCAACCGCACGGATCGCCGGAACCGTCCAGCCCTTCGCCGGCGCAGATCGCCGCGACCATCGCACTGCTCGGCGACGATCGTGGTCCGGTGCAGGCCGCGGCGCGAGAGCGCCTGCTGCGTTGGGGCGAGCTGGCGATGGTGCAGTTGCGCGAAGGCGCGGAATGCGAGCACGTGCGGACCCGCGCCCGCTGCCGCGCGCTGCTGCGCACGTTCGAAGTGCGCGACTGCCTGCGTCGTTTCGGCCGCCTGCGCATCGGCCGCGGCGGCCGCGGCTCGGCGCCGGCATTGCTCGAGGGCGCAGTGTTGCTGTCGAACATGGTGCGTACTTTCGTGCCCGAGGCGGCTGATCTCGGCCGCCGCCTGCGCCAGGAAGCCAACAGCCTGCGCCGCGAGTTCGCCGGCCGCAGCCTGCCGACCTGCGCGCGGCTGCTCGCGGAACGCCTGCACGACCAGCTCGGCCTGCAGGGTGGCAACGCGAGCGTGCTAGAACTCGACCACGTGCTCGTCGACCGCGTGCTGAAGCAGCGCACCGGCGTGCCGGTGTCGTTGTCGCTGATCTACCTGCTGGTGGCGCGCTGGGCGGGCCTGTCGGTCGCGGGCGTCGCGATGCCCGACCACTTCCTGGTCCGTCTGCACGGCGTGCGGCCGGTGCTGGTCGACCCGTTCCACGGCGGCCGGCTGATCACCAAGGCCGATTGCGCGCGCCACCTGCGCGCCAATGGCCACGAGCAGGTCAGTGAACACCTGCGCGATCTGACCGATCGTGAGCTGCTGATCCACTATCTGCGCAGTCTCCGGCGCGCAGCGAAGTACCGCGCCGTGCCCGAGACGCAACAGACGCTGGGCCGCGCCCTCGACCTGCTCGAGACGAGCTGAAGTGCGGGGGAATCGCCGTAGGTGGTGGCCCGTGGCAGTGCTGCTCGTCGCTGCGAGCTGCAGCGGCGTGTTCCAGCACTCGATGCCGGACCGGCCCGCGGCCTACGAGGTCGCCGTCGACGCATCGACGGGCTTGCGCTGTGGCAGCGCCGAGCGCGACATCACGCCGGACGTCGGCTGCTACATGGCGGGCTTCTCCATCGGCCGCACCAGCACGGCGATCGCTTCGCCGCTGAAAGTGCGTGCCGTGGTGATCGAGACCGGCGCGCGGCGCTTCGCGATCATCGGCGTCGACGACCTCGGCGTGATGCGCGAGGACGTCGACTGGATCAAGGCAGGGCTGCCGGGCTTCGCGAACGGCGACGTGTTCGTCTGCGCGAGCCACACGCACGCTGGCCCGGACCTGATCGGCCTGTGGGGCTACTACTTGCTCAGCTCCGGTCGCGACCGTGCCTACGTCGCGCGTTTGCGCGAGGCGACGGCGGCGGCGGTGGCGGCGGCGCGCGCGGCGGCGGCGCCGGCGCGGTTCGTGCGCGGCGAGGCGCGCTTGCCGGCGCAGGGCCTGGTCAAGAACGCCAACCGCGCCGAGGTGTTCGACCGCCGCGTGACCGTGCTGCAGGCGCAGGCGCTGGACGACGGCCGGCCGCTCGGAACACTGCTGCACCTCGCCTGCCACCCCGAGGTGCTGCCGCGCCGCAACACCGAGCTGAGTGCGGACTTCGTCGGCGAACTGTGTGATGCGTGGCAAGCCCGCGGCCACGGCCAGGCGGTGTTCGTCAACGGCGCGCTCGGCGCGATGGTCTCACCGACCGGCCAGTCGCGCGACCTGGCCGGGGCGCACACGATGGGGCTTTCGCTCTGTGAGCTGGCCGAGCAGGCACTGCGCGCTGCGGCGCCGCTGGTCGTCGATGCAATCGAGGTGCGCCGGCGCGACGTGTTCTTGCCGCTGGTCTCGGCGGGGTTCCGCCTCGGTCGCCTTGCGACCGTGCTCGAGCGCGAGATCTACGACGGCTGCGCGCGCAGCACGGTCGGCTACCTGCGGTTGGGTTCGTTCGCCGCCGTGACGGTGCCCGGCGAGATGGAGCCGGGGCTGGCCGAGCAGCTGCGAGCGCAACTGCGGCAGCCGGACCTGCTGGTGTTCGGGCTGTGCGACGACGAGGTCGGTTACCTGCTGCGCGAGCAGGACGCGCGCGATCCGGAGTTCGCCTACGAGCGCTCGATGAGTCCGTGCCGCACGGCCGGCGAGCGGGTGCGCCGTGCGATCAGCGGGCGCTGATCGGCGAATCAGCCGAAGCGGATCGGGAACGGCAGCAGGCGATCGACCGCGTCGAACACCGGCCAGAACAGGTACGGCAGCACCTGGATCAGCAGCACGAAGATCACGATGCCGCTGTACGGGATGCGTTGGATCGCGTCGTAGACGGAGCGGGCACGGGGGAACACGCCGGTGACTACGCCGGCGCCATCGAGTGGCGGCAACGGGATCACGTTGAAGATCGCCAGCAACAGGTTCAGCAGCAGGAACACGCTGGCGATCCGCCGAATCGCGCTCATGGCGTCGCCGTCCGGACGACCGATGAACCACAGGATCGCGAACGCGATCGCGGCCAGCAGCAGGTTCGCCATCGGCCCCGCGGCCGACATCAGCGCCGCCTTCTTCGGATTGTGATAGGCCCAGCGAGCGTCGACCGGCGCGTGCGCGAAGCCGAAGCACATGCTGCCGTTGCTCATCAGCAAGCTCAGGATCGGCAGCGCGATCATGCCGAACGGTTCGCGCCGCATGTGCGGGATCGGGTTCAGCGTCACCTGGCCCGCGTAGTAGGCGGTGCGGTCACCGCCCAGCAAGGCGAACAGCGCATGGGCCGCCTCGTGCACCGTGAGGCTGATGATCAGCGTCACGAACAGCAGGATCACCATTTCCCAGTTCACGCGTCGTCCTCGTCGGTCGGGCCATCCTGGTCCATCGCCGCGGCCAGTTCGGCGGTGACCTTCTTCACCTTGGTCTCGGTCGCGGCGAGCTTCTGCCGGCACACTGCCAGCAGCGCGGCGGCACGCTCGACCTTCTCGGACAGCACGTCGAGGTCGATCTCGCCGGATTCGATGTCCTGCAAGATCTGTTCGAGTTCGGCGCTGGCGGCGGCGTAGGTGGGCTCGTCGCCCTTCTTCTTCTTGTCGCTCATGGGGAGTCCGGGTGGATGTCGGCGATGCGGGCGGCGGCGCGACCGTCACGGAACTGCAGCACGACGTCGTCGCCGGTGCGGAGCCGGGCGGTGGCCGGCAGCACCTTGCCGGCGGTCGAGCGCACGATCGCAAAACCGCGGCCGAGCACGCGCACGGGGTCCAGCAGCCGCAGGCGTGTCGTCGCCTGTTCGAGCCGCGCGCGACGGCGATCGAACTGGCGGCCGACGGCGTGGCCGGTGCGCGTCGCGGCCTGCCGCAGATCGGCGCGCTCGGCGCCGAGCCGGAACACGGTGCGGATCTGCAGTTCGTGCCCGGTGCGCGCCAGTGCCGTGTGTTCGCGGCGCAGCCGGTGCTCGGTGGCGCGCTGCACGCCGCGGGCGTTGCGCTGCAGTTCGCGTTGCAGCTGTTCGAGACGCCGGTTCGTTGCCCGCAGCAAGGACGCTGCGCGTTCGTGCACGAAGGCGCGCGCCTCCTCGATGCCGCGCACCAGCAACTCGGCGACCGCGGTCGGGGTCTTCTCCGAATGCGCGATCGCGTCCAGCACCGACTGATCGCGCTGGTGGCCGATGCCGACGACGATCTTCAGCGGGTGCTGCGCCACGGCGCGCGCGATGTCGAGGTCGTCGAACCAGGCGAGATCGGTGCGGGAGCCGCCACCGCGCACGATGCAGAGCACGTCGAAGTCGGCCGCACGATCGGCGAACCAGGCGAGGCCGCGCAGCAGGCTCGGCTTCAGTTCGGCACCCTGCACCTTGATCGGCACCAGCGTCACGTCGAAGCCGAGGCGCGCTTCCTGCAGGTGGCGCAGGAAGTCGTTCCAACCGTCGGACTCGGGGCTGGTCACCACGCCGATGCGCAGCGCGGGGATCGGGAAGCCGAGCGAGCGGTTGCGGTCGGCGAGGCCCAGCTGCCGCAGTTCGCCGAGGATCTGTTCGCGCGTGAGCGCCAGCTTGCCGAGCGTGAAGCTCGGATCGATGTCCTGGATCACGACCTGGAAGCGGCCGCTGCCGATCCACAGGTCGAGCTTGACCAGTGCCCGGATCTCGATGCCGTCGCGCAGCGTCAGCGGGGTCTCGCCGACGGCGAGGCGCGGCAGCAGCCATTCGGCAGTGCGGCCGAACAGCGCCACTTCGACCGCGGCGACGGCACGCGGCTGCCGGGGCGACTTCTCGACCAGTTGGAAGAAGCGGTGTTCGCGCCCGATGGACTTGTCGAAGTCGACGATCTCACCGACCACCCAGATCGCCTCGGGGAACGACTGGCGCAGGCCGTCGCGCACACGGGTGTTCAGGGCCGAGATCGACAGCGCCGGCGTCGCGTCGGTGTCGGTGGCAGGTTGGGGCAGCGGCAACCGGGCCTGCTGCGCCCGCGTCGGCGATGCGGCGTTGGAGGCCACCGATGGCGTTCCCAGGGTGCCGGCCAACAGCGACGGGATCTCGGGGGCGAACTCGAACAGGTGGCGCGAGAGGGTCGTGAAGACGCGTTCGACCTGTGCCGCCGGCACGCGCCAGACCTTGCCCTTCGGGTCCCACCGACGCCCGGGCAGCTCCTTGACGATGGCGACGAGGTCCTCGCGGTACGGGAACCGGATCAGCAGGCTGGTGCCGTCCGGATCGAGTTCCACGGTGCCCGTCATCGCTTGCGGGTCATACCGGATCGCCGGTGGCGACGAGCAGGGAAACCGCATCGCGGGCAGCTGCCTTGGCCGCAGCCAACGTGATCAGGCGCCCGGCCATGCTGCTGAGGTCGGTCATGACGTCGGGCGACAGGCCGCACGGGCGCACGCCTTGCCACGCGGCGAGGTCCATCGCGACGTTGACGGCGATGCCGTGGAGGTTGATCCAGTGCTTCACCGCGACACCGATCGAAGCGAACTTCCGGCTGCCGACGAAGACGCCGGTGCCGTCGACCGATGCGGTGGCGTGGAGGTCGAAGGCCGCGGCGACGCGCACGCCAAAGGCCTCGAGCCGCCGCAGCCAGTCGCGCACGTCGCGCCGCGGGAGCGGCAGGACCGGGTAGACGACGAGCTGGCCGGGGCCGTGGTAGGTGATCTTGCCGCCGCGGTCGATCGGCACGATGTCCGGGCGCAGTTCGCCGACCGGCGTCGCGCGGCCGGCGGTGTAGACCGGGTCGTGTTCGACCAGCAGCACCCGGCCGGCTCGTTCACCGCGGTGCACGGCCGCGTGCAGCTGGCGCATTTCGCCGAGCACGGCCGCGAACGGGGCCCGACCGAGGTCCTCGATTTCGGGGAGCAAGATGGCAGACTAGCGGATCGTGGGATTTGCCGTGATCGTCGTTTGTGCCGCAGCGCTGCAGCAGCTGCAGGTCGAGCCCTATCCCGGTGAGGTGGGCGAGCCGGTCACCGTGACGGCAGTCGGGCCGGCAGGACCGATCGCCGGGCTCGAGGTGACGGTAGACCTGCCAGACGGCGGCAATCGTGCGATCGGGGCAACGGATGCCCAGGGCCGGCGGGGCTACGTGCCCGAACAACCGGGGCAGCACGTGTTCATCGCGGTCGTCGATGGCGTTCCCGTGCTGGCGCCGCACCGGGTGGTTGCCGAGCGGCGCCGATGGTGGTTGGCGTTCGGCACCGTTCCGCTGGGGCTTGCCCTGCTGTGGCAGATCAGCCGAGCACGCGGTCGACGTGACCCTTGACCGTGCGCAGGTCGGCGTTGCCGGTGAAGCGGTCCACTTCCTTGCCGTCCTTGAAGAAGACACAGGTGGGCACGCTCATGATGCCGAGGCTCGCGGCCGAGTCCTGTGCGGCGTCGATGTCGATCTTGTACACGTCCATTCGCCCCTTGTAGTCGCCGGCGACCTTCTCGATCGTCGGTGCAAGGGCTTTGCAGGGCTGACACCAGCCCGCCGAGAAGTCGACGAGGACCGGGTGCTTGGCGGCCTGCAGGGTGCTCTGGAAGTTGGCGTCGGTGAGTTCGGTGACCATGTTGTGTGCGTTCGCCTCGGTGCGCGGGCGGAGGAGCGCATTCTGTCCCGCGGCGCGGGACGTGCAAGGTATTGGTGGGGGTGCCTGGGATCTGCGGGAGCGTGTCAGTTCGAGCGGTTCATCGCCGCGAGCAGGCGCTCGGCGGGGATGCCATTCTGCATCGCGACGTCCGCGATCGAGTCGTGTGGGTTGAAGCCACAGTTGCTGCAACCGCCGAGATGGAAGTCACGCATCAGCACCATGCCCAGCGACGGGTCGGCGGTGAGCACTTCGAGCATCGTGGTCTGGGGGGTGAAGGAGGTCTTGTTCGCGGTCTTCTCTTTCATGGTCGTTCGATCCGGTTCATTCGGCGTTGAGGATGCTGACGCGTTGGGCGACCTTGCCGGCGATTGCCGCCAAGGCGCGTGCGCTCGCGGATTCGGGAGCGGCGATGGTGATGGGCTTGCCGGTGTCGCCGCCTTCGCGCACGGCGATCTCGATCGGGATCTGGCCGAGCAGCGGGATGCCGAACTCACGTTCGATCTTGGCGCCGCCGCCGCTGCCGAACAACTGGAAGCGCTCGGTCGAGCCGGGCGGCGAGAACCAGGACATGTTCTCGACGACGCCCAGCACCGGCACGTTCACGGTCTGGAACATGCGGATGGCCTTGCGGACGTCGAGCACGGAGACGTCCTGGGGCGTCGTCACGATGATCGCGCCCATCAAGTGTGCCTGTTGGCTCAGGGAGAGCTGTGCGTCGCCGGTGCCGGGCGGCAGGTCGACGATCAGGTAATCGAGATCGCGCCAGGCGACGTCGAACAGGAACTGGCGCACCGCGGAATGCAGCATCGGCCCACGCCAGATCACCGGTTGATCGTCGGCGACCAGCAGCGCCATCGACATGACCTGCAGCCCGTGCCGTTCGAAGGGCACGATCTTCTTGTCTTCGACGATGGGTTGGCCGGTGAGTCCCAGCATCAGCGGCACGTTGGGCCCATACACGTCCGCGTCGAGGATGCCCACGCGCGCGCCCGTGAGGTGCAGGGAGCAGGCCAGGTTGACTGCCACCGTGGACTTGCCCACGCCGCCCTTGCCCGACGAGACGGCCAGCACGTTCTTGACGCCGGGAATGAGGCCCTTCTCGCCGAGGACGGGTCGACTCGCGGTCACTCGGGCGGACATCGTCACCGCCACCTGGTCGACGCCAGGCAGCGCAGCCACGGCGCGTTCGGCCTGCTCGCGCATCAGGTCCTTGACCGGACACGCGGGCGTCGTCAGTTCGAGGGTGAATGCGACGTTTGCGCCGCAGACGCGCAGGTCCTTGACGAAGCCGAGGTCGACGACGTCGCGGTGCAGGTCCGGGTCGCGCACGGCGCGCAGGGCTTCGAGGACGGCGACTTCAGTTGGGGGGGCGAGCGGCGGCGGCATGAGGGCGAGAAATAGCCTGAGAATAGGGCACATTTCAAGGGTGGTGCTCGCGGTGGCCGGTGGGGCGTCTTGACTGTCGTGGATAGCATGCCACAAGACAGCTGCAGTAATATGGTTACAATCGTTCCACCAGGCTGCTTGCGGCGCGCGTTCCGCCCGGGGGCACGGCAACCGGAAGAAACTCCCTCGCGAGTCGTCGAAGGGCGGGCCGTCGTTGCCTCGAACTGAGGCATGCCTGCGAACCCTGCCGCGTTCATTCAGCGGGGGAGCTAGATTCCCATGATGCTGATCTGTCGCCTGCTGCCGTTGTTGCTGGTCGTGAGCTGGCTGCCTTCCCAGGACGACCGCCTGTCCGAGCGTGAGGCGGCGATGGAGAAGCGCATCCGGGAACGGGCCGAACGGGCGGATGGTGGGGGCAAGGGAGAGGTCTCGGACAAGGACATGAAGGAGTCCGAGGCGGAGGCACTCGAGCGCCTCACGCCCGAAGAGCGTCTGGCGCGCAACGTGCGCAACAATGCGTCCGCGTTCTGTCGCTTCGTGGGGGCGATCAAGCCGCAGAAGCTGATGCCGGGCCAGTCGGGCGTGATGGTCGTGTCCGCGTTGATGAACGGTCAGGCCGTACTGCCGTCACCGGCGCCCATGGAGCTGATCGGATCGCGCCAGCAAGGCGTCGTTTCGCTGGGCGACCTGAGCTTCCATCCGGCAGAGTTGGGCACCCAGGCCGCGGGCTATGCAGGGCGGCCAGTCTACGACAACTATGCGGTCTTCGAGATCCCGGTGACGGTGGCCGGGGATGCGACCATTGGGACCAAGCAGCCGGTCGTGGTCGACCTGCGGTTCGACATCTACGATGGGTTCTCGGCCCAACCGATCGGGCGCTTCGTCGATCGCTTCACGACCGAACTCGAAGTGGGCAGGGCCCTGGATCCGGCAGTCCAGGGAGGAGCCGCCCCGCCGTCGTCTGCGACGGATACCGAACCTGCGGCGCGTCCGGCAACAAGCAACCCCACTGCCGGTTCGGCAGTCTCGGGCCCGGCTGCCGGGCAGCGGTGGATCAGCGGTCAGGACCCGGCGACCATTGCCGAGCCAGCGCCTGCTGCGGAGCCGAGTGATTCTGCGGTGGTTGCCTCGGCGAGAGATTGGACGCCGCTGCCGGAAGACTCCGGCATGTTGCCGCTGCCCGTCTGGATTGGCGGCGGCGTGCTCCTGCTGGTCATCGTCCTGATGCTGGCGCGGAAGAAGTAGGACGGCCTTCACCGGATGCGCGGAGTCCCCACGCCGTGATCGCGTCGTGGGGACGGCATGGTTCTTGTCCACTTCGGTAGCACGGTGCGTCCGGACCTTGGTGTCCGGCGAAGCAACCTGTGCGGGAGCCGTCGTATCAGGCGGCCCCGAAACCAGTGCCAAGGAGGTTGGCCGTGATGTTGGCAAAGTTCCTGTCGAAGCGACGGAAGCCTCTGTCCGAGGGCCAGGTGGTCACGCTCGAGCACCTCGATCAGATGCTCGATGTGGCATCCGGTCGATTTGCCGCGACGGTCGGCCGCTTGGCTGCGCAGTTCCTGCGGGCCAGGGCCATCCTCGATCTCCAGCAGTTCCGGGACAGCCGTCGGCCACCTGTCAATCCGACAGGAATGGCAGACATTCCTGACTTGCGTGGCACTTCCTACCAGACCGAGTTGCGGCGGATCACCCCGATGGACCGGCAGGAGGAGTTCCGCATGGCCAGGCGACACGAGTTCCTGCGCACCCTCGTGCTGCAGGGCCTTGGGGCAGCGGGATTCGACGAGCAGGGTGCGGAGGAGTTCGTTGGCCGGCCGGCGCGAGAGGTCGTGGCCGAGTTGCGGTCGCGGCGTGCGCCGCGGTCCGTAGACCTCTCCTGGCTCGAGCAGATCGTCGGCCAATACGAGGAGCTGCGGAACCTCTATGTCGAGGGCGCTCTGTACATCGTGCTGAGCACGGTCAACCGCTACCGCGGTCTTGGCGTCGACACCGCCGACCTCATCCAGGAAGGCAATGCTTCCTTGTTCCAGGCGATCGATGGCTTCGATTGGCGGCGAGACGTCAGGTTCCGCACGTATGCCCAGTACTGGGTTCACCAGGCCGTGCTCAAGATGCTCTACAACAGTTCGCGCACGGTCCGCGTGCCGATCTGGGTGCAGAAGGTGCTCGGCAAGATCCGTCGCGCGCAGGAGGCCGGCCGGCGCGAAGGCCGTGAACTCACCCACGAGGAGTTGGGGGCGCGCCTCGGCATTCCTGCCGAACGCGTGCAGTGGGTGCTCTCAACCCGTCGTTATGCCGTCAGTCTCGACGCGGAGACTTCGGTCGGCGAAGGCGGGACGCTGGCGCAGGCACTGCCAGACACGAGCCTCGTGCCGATTCCCGAGTCGATCCCTGCGGGCGATCTGCGCCAGGAACTCGACGAGGTGATGGCAGACCTGCCGCCGAGAGAGCGTGGCATCCTGCGGCGCCGGTTCGGCCTCGATGGTGGCGAGCCGGAGACGCTCGGTGAGATCGCGGTGGACCTCGGCATCACCGCCGAACGTGTCCGGCAGTTGCAGAACGCGGCGCTGGGTCGCATCAAGAAGCCGAGCAAGCTGCGCCGGCTGCAAGCCTTCGTGGAGTGATCCCCCGGCGTCCGAGAGGGCGCGGGGTCTGTGCGGTCACTCCTCGTCCCGCCCGTCCGGCTCGCTGCCCTCGCTCGTATTGGCGAGCATCTGCGGCCAAGCGTCTTCGAACAGGCGTCGGTAGACAGCTGGGCGCTGATCCCGGTGCACCGGCAAGATGCGGTGCATCGTGCGCGCCTTCCGCAGTTCGATGTCGGCGATCAGTGCGCCGGCATCGCCGGTCCCCACCGCGAGCAGTTCTCCCGTCGGGTCGACGATGCGGCCGTCGCCGAGGAACGACTGCGGTTCGTGGCTCTTGACGGATGGCTCCTGGCCGGTGCGGTTGCACCCGAGCACGAACACCTGGTTCTCGATGGCGCGTGCCCGGAGCAACGTGCGCCAGTGCTGGGCTCGGGCTTCCGGCCACTGACCGGGGACGAGCAGCAGCTCCGCACCCTTGTGGAAGTAGTAGCGCGCGAGCTCCGGAAAGCGCAGGTCGTAGCAGATCAGCACGCCGAAGCGACCCAGCCGCGTGGAGAAGACCTGTGGTTCGCTGCCCGGAGCATGATGGCGAGGCTCCAGGTTGGGGGAGAACAGGTGCAGCTTGCGATAGGAACCGAGGCGTTGGCCTCGATCGAAGACCGTGGCCGTGTTGAAGATCGCGCCGCCAGTGGCCTCGATCGCGCTGCCGACCGCCATCAGCCCGTGGGTCGCCGACAGCTCCTGCAACTCACGATCGGCGGCTTCGGCCGCCGCGACGATCTCATCGTCGAACGTGGTCAGGAAGGACGTCGACCACAGCTCGGGCAGCACGCAGAGAGCTACGCCGGCATCGGCTGCCTCCTCCACCCCCGCACGCATGGCGGCGCAGTTGGCGGCTACGTCGCCCGGTCGCACATCGAATTGGATGCACGCCGCGCGGTATTCATCGCTCGTTGATTCGCTCGCGGTCACCGTGGCCAGGATAGCGAGGGCATCGGGTTGCCGTAACTGCGAAGACCGCTGGGAGGGTCCGGACAGCACAGCGGGGGGACCGTCGCGAACGACGGTCCCCCCGCTGGCAGCTGCACGATTGTCCCTGGCTCAGCCCTTGAACAGCATGTCGTCGGTCGGCAGGCCCGGCGCCTTCTTGGCGCGCGGCGTCGCGTTCGTGCGGGTCTCGACGATCAGCTGATCGCTCGGCTTGAAGATGATCGTCTCCTTGTTGGCGACGTCGATGCTCTCACCGGTGAGGGGGTGTTTGTAGGCGCGGCCCTTGCGAATCCGGCGCTCGAAGGTGCCGAACCCCTTCACGGCGACCTTGCCGCGGCCGCGCAGCAGATCGCTGACGGCATCGAGCACTGCGTCGAGCACGCGTGCGGCCGTGCGCCGCGGAACGTTCAGTTCCTCGGCGACCTGGTCGGCCAGAATTCCCTTGTTGGCTTGGCGGCCGAAGGCTTCCTCGGCCGCGGCCGTGAGCTTCCCCGTTGCCTGATCCATGCGATCCATCGCATCCTGCTTCGTCGTGCGGGTCATCCGTGAGTCCCCTCTTTCCCGGTTGGCTTCGTTGCAGCAGGTTCCCCACCTGCCAGATTCGTATGTCCTCTCCGTCAGCTCTTGGCTGCCTGCGGCGCTGTGCGCGGTGCCCCGACGTATTTCTCGAGGCCCGACACCAGCTTCGCGAGGTAGCGCGCTGCGACGCTGCCGGGGAAGACTTCGCTGAATGGCGCGCGCTTCAAAACGGCGCCCTCAACGGAGCTATCTTCCGGCAGCAGCCCCAGCCAGTTGAGGTCGAAGCCCAAAAAGCGCTCTGTGCAGCCCTTCAACTTCAAGAACACCTGTTCGGCCTCTTCGGGCGATCGCACGCGGTTGACGACGCAGTGGATCGGCTTCGTGTAGCCATCTTGCACGATGACCTTCACGATCCCGTACGCGTCGGCGATGGCCGCGAAGTTGCTGGTCGTGACGAGGATCGTGTGGTCGGCGAGGCTGACGAAGTCGGTCACGCCCTTCGACACGCCGGCGCCGGTGTCCAGCAGCACCACGTCGCAGAATGGCGACAGTTCCTCGATGGCGACACAGATGCGGGCCCGGCCGTTGTCGTCCAGGTTCGCCATCTCCTTGACGCCACTGCCGCCGCTGATGAACTTCACCTTGCAGGGGCCGGTCTCGATGATGTCCGCGAGTTCGGCCTTCCCCTCGATGTAGTCCGACAGCGTCTTGGTGGGTTTGATGCCCGCCAGGATGTGTGCGTTTGCCAGCCCCAGGTCCGTGTCGACGATCACCGTTCGGTGGCCTCGTCGACTGAACTCGCAGGCCAGGTTGACTGAGAGCGACGTCTTGCCGACGCCGCCCTTACCCGACGTCACGGCGAAGATGGTCGCTCGCTTGCCCGTCTTCTCGGACATGTTCAATTGCTCAGCCATGTTTCGTCACCGTCCGCCCACGGCGGCTCTCGACGGATCATCGGCAACTGCGACCTCCGAGCTTGTGTCCAACTGCGGGACGTCACACGACCTGGGTACTCAATGCGTCGCCCCGGCGTGTCGATCTTGCTCTCACCGAGGCGCCGGCGATCCTGCCGGTTGCGGCGGTGGTCCTGAAGCAGCCCCGAATAGCCCATGGCGTCGAAACTGCGGCGAACGAACGACCTCGATGTCCTGCCGCTGGTGTCGGCTGGCATGCGGCATGCTGCGCTGTGGATGCCGGCGGCGGTGATCGTGATCGCCTCCCTGGTCCTGACGGACTACTGCGGGCGTCTACTGGCCGAGGCGGGCAAGGCCACGCCCGTGTCGATGGACATCTTCACCCTGCTGCTGATGCTCGGCGGGTTCGTGTTGGCGAGCGCGGCCCTGGTCATGGTCCAGGCCACTCGGGTCGCCGGTCGCGTCGAGGGGCCGGAGCGGCGTTTGATCCAGGCGTTGCGCCGCATGCGCCACGGGGATCTCTCGTTCCGCGTCGACCTGCGTCGCGGGGATCCGCTGGCTGCCGTCGCCCGGGAGTGCAACGAGCTGCTCGACTGGCTCAACGCCAATCCACCGGTCGGCGTCCAGATCGGCGGCGACATCGTCGAAGTGGAAGACAGCGTCGAGGTCGGGCCGTGAGGCGCCGTGGCCCGCGGCCTCAGGAGTGGTTGGTGGCGGCACTCGTGCTGGCCTGTGGGATCGGGAGTGCGTGGCAGTTGCATGGGCACGCCGCCGAGGTCGATGCCGCGACGGCGCGTCGCAGCGAGCAGCTGGAACGGCTCGCCGAGTTGTCGCAGGCCACTGCGTTGCCGGATCGTGGTGCGCACGCGGTGGCCGGCTTGTTCCCAGGCCATGAAGTCGTGGTCGCTCGGGCGCCGTGGGGTCCACACCTGGCGCTCCGATGCGATGCGCGGGAGGAGCTGCGATGAACGCCGGCACCGAGTCCGACTGCTTGTCACCATGGCGCAGTCTGTTCGACTCCCCGCTTCTACTGGCAGCGTGGGGCGCGATCGTCTGTGGCACCCTGGCGATGCTCGACGTGGGCGGCTCCCTGCGGCGTGCCGAGTTGGTTCGCAAGGCGGCGGCCCCGGAGTTGGCTCGCCTCGCCGCAGAGACTGCCTTGGCCAAGGTCGCCGAGCAGGATCCCGCGGCCACGTTCGCCCGCATGACGGTCGGTGGCGTCGTCGTCACCGTGGCCAGGAACGACGGCGAGTTCCAACTCACGAGCGAGGTCGGCGACGACATGGTGTTCCGGTTCGGCGCCGCCGAGATGCCGGGCGCAGCCCCCGGAGTCTTTGCCTACGCCTGCTCGGCGGTCGATCCCGCGTGTGCGAAGGTCGTCAGCGGCAGTCGCCTGATCACGGCCGAGCAGTTGCCGTGGCTCGACTCCAAGCGGCTGGCCACCGCGGCCCGCGGGGAGCAGTTGGCGGCGTTCCGGCTCGACCAGGGCATCGCCCTGCTGGCCTGGGAATCGGGCACCGAGAAGCCCGACTACGTGCTGGACCCGACCAGGGTCGCGGGTCTCGACGATGCCGGCGGGCTCGTGGTGTTGCCCGGCAACCTGTGGATCGAGGTGGGGGAGCAGCCACTGCGCCTCCGCCTGCTGCGGGACCTCGTGGTGGTCGTGCAGGGCAACCTCTATGTCGGCCGGTCGATCGACGTCGACGGACCGGGGCGCCTGGTGCTGGTGACCCGCAGCGGGGCAGGAGAGAGGTCGTTCGCCGATCTCGACGCGAACGGCCGCTGGTCGCAGGGGGACCGGCTCTGTGGCGAGGGCGAATTCGCGGGTCCGGGCGAGGGCGCCGGCAACGTCTACCTCGGCCTGCCGGTCGCAACCCGCGCCTTGGCGTGCGACGTCGGCCTCGTGGTCGGTGGCGAGCTGCACCTGGGCGCGGCGGCCAGCATCGCCGGCCCGATGGTCCTGGCGCATGGGGTGACGGTGACTGGTTCGGTCGGCGCCCGCCTCGAGGCGCGCCGTCAGTGGGCGTTCCGTGTCGATCGCGAACAGGTGCCTGGGTTCGTCACCGACGGCCCGCCGCGCCCGGGCACGCTCGTGCGCGCGGCGCCGCCGCGCAACGGCGAAGAACTGGGCCTTTACCTGTCGGCTCCCGCTCGCTAACGTGCCGCCCCCGATGTTCGCGGGGTCGTAGCTCAGTTGGTAGAGCGATGCGTTCGCAATGCATAGGTCAGGGGTTCGACTCCCCTCGACTCCACCATCATCTGCGGCCTACCGGGCGACCCTGCGTCCGGTAGGCCGCATTCGTTCGCAGGTCGCCGTCGCGAAGCTCGTGCCGCCCGGGTGCACCTGCGCATGGCGGGTGCCGACGCGGGCCCCTAGTATCTTCGCCCTTCGCGCTCGGCCGAAGCCGTGCCGCGAGCGCCTCGAACGCACCATCGCCTCCCCGACATTCCGCACAGGAGCCTCTGCGCCATGGGTCGCCCCGTCATCGTCTCCGCCTGTCGCACCGCGATCGGCAAGTTCCAGGGAGGTCTGGCTTCGTTCCCCGTGACCCGACTCGGCGGCCTCGCCGTCGCCGAAGCACTGCGCCGTTGCCAGGTCCCGGCCGACCAGATCGAAGAGGTCTTGATGGGGAACGTGCTGCAGGCGGGGCTCGGCCAGAACCCGGCGCGCCAGGCGTTGCGCGCGGCTGGCATCCCGGACGCCGCAGCCGCGGTGACCATCAACAAGGTCTGCGGCTCGGGCCTGAAGACCGTGATGCTCGCCGCCCAGGCGATCAAGGCCGGCGACCTGAAGGTCGCGGTCGCTGGCGGCATGGAGTCGATGTCCAACGTTCCCTACTACCTGCCGGCCGCCCGTGGTGGTGCCCGCCTGGGTCACACGCAGGCCGTGGACGGCATCGTCTGGGACGGCTTGTGGGACCACTACAACGACTTCCACATGGGCAACACCGGCGAGATGGTCGCCGAGAAGTACGGCATCACCCGGGCCGAACAGGACGCCTACGCGGCGGAGAGCCATCGGCGCGCGGTTGCGGCCCAGAAGAGCGGCGCGTTCGACGCGGAGATCTTCGCGGTCGAAGTGCAGCAGAAGAAGGGTGACCCGATCCGCTTCGCGACCGACGAGGGGCCGCGTGCCGACAGCACCATCGAGGCGCTGGCCAAACTGCGGCCTGCGTTCCAGAAGGATGGCACGGTCACGGCCGGCAACGCCAGTTCGATCAACGACGGCGCCGCCGCGCTGGTCGTCTGCGACGAAGACTGGGCCAAGGCGAACGGCATCGAGCCGCTGGCGCGCATCACGGGCTACGCGACGGGCGGCCTGGCGCCGGAGTGGGTGATGATGGCCCCGGAGGTCGCCACCAAGAAGCTGTGTGCGCTGACAAAGTGCAGCCCACGCGACTTCGACCTGGTCGAGATGAACGAGGCGTTCTCCGTGCAGATGGTGGCGCTGCAGCGCCAGCTGGAGATCGACCCGGCCCGTTGGAACGTGCATGGCGGTGCGGTCGCGCTCGGTCACCCGATCGGCTGCTCGGGTGCGCGCGTGTTGGTCACCCTGCTGCACGCGATGCAGCGACAAGGCAAGGCCCGCGGCATGGCCGGCTTGTGCCTCGGTGGTGGCAACGCGGTCGCCATGAGCGTCGAGAGGATCTGAACCCATGAGCAACAGCAACCTCCCCAAGTCCATCGCCGTGATCGGCGCCGGCACGATGGGCAACGGCATCGCCCAGACGTTCGCCAGCTGCGGCGTGCGAACCTACATGATCGACGTGCAGCAGGAGTTCGTCGACCGCGGGCTCGCAGCCGTGCACAAGAGCATCGGCCGGTTCGTCGAGAAGGGCACGCTGACCGCCGAGGTGGCCGAACGCGCGAAGCAGCTGCTGGTCGGCACCACGGACAGGAAGCACCTGCAGCAGGTCGACCTCTGCATCGAAGCGGTCACCGAGAACGTGGAGGTCAAGACCGCCGTGTTCCGCGAGGCCGACGCGGCGATGAAGTCCGGCGCGATCCTCGCCAGCAACACTTCGTCGATCTCGATCACCGTGCTCGGCGCGAAGACCAAACGCGCCGACCGCGTGATCGGCATGCACTTCATGAACCCGGTGCCGCTGATGAAGCTGGTCGAGGTGATCCGTGGCAACGACACCAGCGACGCGACGACGGAGTCGGTGCTGGCCTGGTCGCGGTCGCTCGGCAAGGTGCCGGTCCCGGCCACCGACTACCCGGGCTTCGTCGCCAACCGCATCCTGATGCCCATGATCAACGAAGCGGCGTTCGCCCTGATGGAGGGCGTGGCGACGCGTGAGGCGATCGACGAGATCATGAAGCTCGGCATGAACCACCCGATGGGGCCGTTGACGCTGGCCGACTTCATCGGCCTCGACGTCTGCGTGTCGATCCTCGACGTGCTGAAGGACGGGCTCGGCGACGACAAGTACCGCGCCTGTCCCCTGCTGCGGCGCCTGGTCGCGGCGGGCCATCTCGGGCGCAAGACCAAGCGCGGCTTCTACGACTACTCGCAGGCGAAGTGATGACGAACGCTGCCACCCACGGCCCACAGGTCACGGATTTCGAACTCTCCCCGGAGTTGCTGAAGTTCCGCGCCTCGGTGCAGGAGTTCGCCGAGACGCACCTCGGTGACGCGGCGCGCTACGACGCCGAGGCCAGCTTCCCGCGCGAGCCGGTCGTGGCGGCGGCGAAGGCCGGGTTGCTGCGCACGACCGTGGCCCGCGAATACGGTGGTTCGGCGATGGGCAACCTCGCCAGCTGCATCATGCTGGAAGAGATCAACACCGTGTGCGCTTCCACCGGCGTCACGATCAGCGTGCACAACTCGCTGGTGAACTCACTGCTCGGCAAGTGGTGCTCCGAAGAGCAGAAGCGGCGTTGGTTCCCGAAGCTGGTCACTGGCGAATGGCTCGGTGCCTACTGCCTCAGCGAGGCGTTCTCAGGCTCGGATGCCGCGGCGCTGCGGTGCGAAGCGAAGCTCGAAGGTGACCACTACGTGATGAACGGCGCCAAGCTGTGGATCACGACCGGTAGCGAGGCGCAGCTGTTCGTCGTGTTCGCCCGCACCGGCCCCGATCGCGTGAAGGGCATCTCGGCGTTCGTGGTCGAGAAGTCGTGGCCTGGCGTCAGCGTCGGCAAGAAGGAGCGCAAGCTCGGCCTGCGTGGCTCGCCGACCACCGAGATCGTGCTCGAGCACGTGAAGGTGCCTGTCGACTGCCTGATCGCCGAAGAAGGGCTCGGCTTCACCATTGCGCTGGACACGCTCGACGGTGGCCGGCTCGGCATCGCCTCGCAGTCGCTCGGCATCGCTCGCGCGGCGATCGAACTGATCCGCACCTGCATCGCGTCCCAGGTCGACAAGAAGGGGCGTGCGGTCGCGTCCCAGCCGGACCAGTGGACGCTGGCCGACCTCGCCAGCGACCTCGACGCCTACCGCATGCTGACCTGGCGCGCCGCGATCCTGCGCGACAAGGGTGTTCGCTGCAGCACCGAGGCGGCGATGGCGAAGTCGTGCGCCTCGCGTCTCGCCAACCGCGCGGCGCGAGCTGCCGTGTCGGTGCTCGGCCTCGACGGCGCGACCGGCGCCACCGCGGCCGAGCGGCTGCTGCGGGACGCGCGCATCACCGAGATCTACGAAGGCGCCACCGACATCCAACGCCTCGTGATCGCCCGTGGTCTGACGAGCCCCGCATGAGTTCCCAGCCGCCTCCCAGTGGTCCGGCCGCCGGCGGCGTGCCGCCGCAGGCCCCATACGGCACGCAGGGCTGGCCCGGCGCGACAGCGCCAACGCGCGAGTCGCGTGGGGTCGCCTTCTTCGTCGCGATCTTCCTCGGCATCCTGTTCGTCGCCTCCGCGGGCCTGAACGTGCTGCTGCTGCTGCTCAGCGTCGGCAGCCTCGCCGGCGCCGGGCTCGGTGCCGACACGGAGGGGGCCTACGACGAGGTCTACGTGGCGGGCGAGCGCGGCTCGCGCACCAAGGTGCTGCAGATCCCGATCCACGGCGCGATCGCCGAGAGCCAGAGCCCCCTGATCGGCGCCGCCGGCGGCACCGTGTCGCAGGTGCGACGGGCGCTGCGAAGTGCGGCCGCCGACGACGTGTTCGGCGTGCTGCTGCACGTCGATTCACCGGGCGGTGGCGTCACCGACTCCGACGAGATCTACCAGATGATCGAGCGCTTCCGCGTCGAGCATCCGGACAAGCACGTGCTGGCGTTGTTCGGCGACATGGCCGCGTCGGGTGGCTACTACGTCGCCGCCGCGGCCGAGCGGATCATCGCGCGCCCCACGACGATCACGGGCAGCATCGGCGTGATCATGAGCGCCTGGAACTTCGCCCGCGCCGCGGAGCAGTTCGGCATCGAGCAGATCGCGATCAAGTCCGACCGCACGCCGTTCAAGGACATCCTGTCACCGACACGGGCGATGCGGGACGACGAGCGTGCGATGTTGACGGGCATCGTCGACGAGCTGTACGACCGCTTCGTCACCGTCGTCGACACCGGCCGCGACACCCTCGATCGCGCCCAGGTGATCGCCGTCGCGACCGGCGCGATCTACACCGCCAACCAGGCGCTGGCCAATGGCCTCGTCGACGAGATCGGCGACCACGAGACCGCGGTCCAGTGGTTCACGCAGCGGCTCGGCAAGCCGGTTGCGATCGTCGAGCACCGTCGTCACGCGGGTCTCAGCGACCTGTTGTTCGGCGCCCAGTCGCACGTGGCGACCCCGACGCTGCAGGAATCGCTCGGCGGCCTGCTGCACGCGAGCACCGGTCCGCGCTTCCTCTACTACTGGCAGGGCGCGCGTTGATCCCGGCCCACGCCTGAGCCAAGTGACATCGTGATGCACAACCTCCAACTCACCGAAGACCAGGACATCGTCGTCGACACCGTGCGCAAGTTCGTCGGCGAAACCGTCGCGCCCGTCGTGCAGGACGCCGATGAACACCGTCGCGCGCTGCGCGCCGAGTTCGAAGGGCTGGCCGAACTGGGCATGTTCGGCCTCTGCGTCAGCGAAGCGAACGGTGGCGCCGGCATGGGACTGCTGCCGCTGGCGGCCGCGCTCGAGGCCGTTGGCGCGCACAGTTCCTCGTTGGCGCGGCTGTGGATCGAGCAGGTCCAGTGTGCGGCCGCGATCGAAGCCGCCGGTGGGGACCAGATGGAAGCCGTCGTGGCCGGAGCGATGCCGTCGAGCTTCGTCGGTCCCGAACATCGCCTCACGATCGCGGCAGGTCGTGTGTCCGGTACGGCGCTGGTGGTCGCCGGTGCAGCCGCCGCGCAGCAGTTCGTCGTCGCCGCGCGCGATGGCGACACGCAGGTGCTGGCCCTCGTGGCCGGAGCCGCGGCAACCCGGACCGCCGTGCGCAGCCTCGGTCTCGTCAGCGCCGACTGCGCGCGCATCGAGTTCACTGCCGTCGAGGCCGTGCTGCTCGCCACCGGCGACGCAGCGCAACAAGCGATCGCCAAGGCGCGCCTGGTCGCCTGGATCGGCACCGCAGCCTGCGCGATCGGCAGCGGCATGGCGGCCATCGACGCGGCGAAGAAGCACGCCGGTGAACGCATCGCGTTCGGCAAGCCATTGCTGGTGCAGCAGGCCGTGCAGCGCAAGTTGATCGAGTGCCGGCGACAGGTCGATGGCGCCCGCCAGCTCACCTGGCACGCCGCGCGCCTCGCCGATCTGGGGCAGGACGCCGCCGACACCGCGCTGCAGGCGCGCATCGGCGCCGTCGACGCGATGGTGGTGGCCGCCGACGAGGCGATCCAGATCCACGGCGGCTTCGGTTACACCGTCGAGTACCAGGTCGAGCGCCACTACCGCGACGGCAAGATGCTCGAGGTCCTGGACGGCGGCTCCGACAAGCTGCGCGACGAACTCGCCAGCCGTCAGTTCGCCTGATCCGGCCCGAGTAGCCGATCGTTCTCAGTCGGCCGCGTGTGCGCTGGCCCACTCGTTGGCCCGGCGCTCGGCCTGGTGCCGGATGCGATGCCACGCCGGTCGCCGCAGCAGCCGGCGGTGGGTGCGAAGGTAGGCGCCGACGAAGCAGCGCACGGTCGCCGTGCCACCAGGCGAGCCGGCCGCCGCGAATGCTGCGAACAGGCGGCCGAGGTCGGCGCCGAGGCCGCGCGTGTCGGTCGCCGATGCGCGGCGCACGCCATCGAGGTCGACCATGCAGATCTCGCCGGTGTCCGGGTCTTGGACCAGGTTCTCGAACTTGAGGTCGCGGTTGCGCAGGCCGTGCGCGTGCAGGCGGCCGACCTGCGTGCCGAGCGAGCGCGCGATCGCGCCCGCATCGACGGTGCCGGTCGCCAGTCGTGCCGCCAGCGTCGGTCCCGGGAGGCGGCGCGCGAACACGAGCCCGCGAGCTGTCGCCAGGCACAGCGCCACCGGTGGCGCCGTCGCGACCTTCGCGAACAGCAGCCAGTAGGCGGCGCGCCAGAGCGTGCGCGCGGCGCCACGGTCGCGTTCCTTGACCGCGAGGTCCGAGGTGAGCCAGACGGCGCCGCGGCGGCCTCGGCGCAGCGGCGTCGGTTCGGCGGCCAGGAACGCCGTGCAGGCTGCGCGTTGCGCCGCAGAGTCGCCCGGCAGGTGCCAGAACCAGCGCGGCTGCCCGCGCCGTCGGCTCGCCACCTCGGTATGGCGACAGCTGCGTGTGCTGCGCCGGCCGAAGGCCAAGAGGCCGTGCGCGCGCCAGCGGTGCGTGGCGAGCGTCAGTTCGTGCGGGAGCTCCGGTGGCAGCGTCGGGCCCGCGGCGCGATAGCCGGCCAACAGTTCACGCGCGGCGGGGTCGAGCGCGCCGCCGTCGAGATCCTGGCAGAACATCGCCATCGCCGCCGCGCGGCGGCGCAGCGGCAGCGGGCCGACCTGCCGCAGCGATGTCAGGTCCAGCAGCCAGGGGTTGCCGTCGGCGTCGACCACCAGATTGCCCGGGTGCAGGTCGGCGAGTTCGAGGCCCCGGTCGTGCACCGTTCGCAGCAGGGCCCCGACCTGCCGCAGCGCGGCCGCGGGCAGGTCGAAGCTGAACGGCTGTGCGCCGGCGACCGTGCGGGTGACGACGAAGCTGCGCAACTGGCCGCGGTCGGCGGCTGCACCGCTGGCCAGCGCTTCGACCACCGGCAGGCCCATGGCCCTGGCTGCGGCGAGGTTCGCTGCCTCGCGTTCACCCTTGCCCCGCCGTACGGCGTCGCGGGCGCGGTCGGCCAGCGTGTCGGCGCGGAACACCTTCACGTGCACCGGGACGCCCGCGAGTTCGCCGCGCAGCACGCTGCGCACCGTGCGCTCCTTCTGCAGTTCGAGGCCGTGGCCCTGCCAGTCGCTGACGTCGTGGGCCAGCAGGCCACACAACGGCTCGGCGATCGCCGTCGCGGCGGTGGCGTGTGCACGTCCGCTCGTCAGTGCTGCGGATTGCATGGGCGGATCGTTGCCCGGCGGTCGGCCTTGCGGAACCATGGAGCGGCGCGATGTGGAAGCTGCACCGATACTACCTGAAGGAACTGACCGTCAACGCGGCGATCACGTTCCTCGTGATGTTCGCGGTGGTGCTGCTGTCGTCGATCGCGCGCGGCATCTCGCGTTCGCAGGGCGGCGGTCCGCTCGACGCGGCGAAGATCACGCTGCTGTTCGCGCTCGACTCGTTTCCGCACCTGCTGACGATCGCGTTCCTGCTGGCGACGGTGCTGACGTTCGTACGCGCGGCCCAGGACCGGGAACTGATCGCGCTGCGGGCGGCGGGCATCGCCCCGCGCGTGCCGATGGCGGCGGCGGTGTTGCTCGGTATCCTGCTGTCGGTGTGCGGCTCGATGGCGCTGCACTACGTGATCCCCGACGTGCACTTCCAGAAGTTCCGCGTGATCGCGGATGTGGTGCGCAACGCGTTCCTGAACCTGCAGCTCGGCACGGACCGGATCAAGATCCTCGAGACCGGCTACGTGATGACGTTCCGGGAGCGCGTCGGCAGCGACTTCCTCGACTGCACGATCTACTGCCCGCCGGACCGTGTGCTGGGGGACATGCGCTCGCCGATCCTGCGCGTCGACAAGGTCTCGATGCCACCGGTCGACACGTCCAGTGAGAGCATCCAGATCCTGCCGCAAGGTGTGCACGACCCGATCGGCGGCGCCTACTCGCGCGAGATCCCGATCGAGATCCCGCTGCACGACATCGCCGACCTCGAGCGTCGCCTCGATCGCGACGACGACCTGCGTAGCGACCAGTTGCTCGCCGAGGTGCTGCGCGACGTGCACCAGCGACCGAACGAGGCGATCTACACGCTGTTCCGGCGCTGCTGCTTCTCGCTGATGCCGACGCTGCTGGCGCCGATCGGCTTCTGCATCGCCGAGTTCGCGCGCGAGCGCGGTCGCGTGATGGCGCTGCTGCTCGCGCTGCTGCCGTTGGCGCTGTTCTACCTCGGTGAGATCCTCGGTGCCCGCTTCATGCGCTCCTCGGGCAGCCCGTGGTCGGCGTGGATGCCCGCCGTGCTGTTGCTGGGCGCCGGCGTGCCGTTCTGCTGGAGGCAACTGCGCCGATGACGCTGCTCGATCGCTACGTCGGCCGCATCGTCGTCGGTGCCTTCGGCGCGTGCCTGCTGTTCTTCCTGTTCATCACGATCCTGATCGACATGTTGAACAACCTGCCGCGCTACGTCGACCGTGCGGCGGAACAGGATCTGGGTGGTGCGCAGCTCGCGGTCTACCTCGGCCTCTACTACCTGAAGCTGCTGCCGGTGCTGTTCACGACCGTGACGCCGTTCGTGACCGTGATCGCCTGCATGTTCGCGGTGGCGCGGCTGCAGAACGCCAACGAGGTCGTGGCGATGCTGTTCACGGGCCGCAGCATCCACCGTGTGCTCGGACCGATGCTCGTGTGCGGCGCCATCGCCGGTCTGTCGATGGTCGCCTGCTGGCAATGGGTCGTGCCGCACGTCGGCGCTTCACTCGCTGCGGACGAGTCGTTCCTGCGCCGCGGCAGCGCCGTCGAGAAGAACCTCGTCTACGAGGTGCACGGCGACGTGAACCTGTATCTGCGGGTCGGCGAGTTCGATCCGGTCGGCAAGACCATGCGCAGTGTGTGCATGCTGGTCGAGACCCCGCTGGCGATCGAGACGACCCTGACCAGCGCCGTGGCGGCGACCTGGGACAGCAAGCAGAAGGACTGGCGGCTGGAATCCGGTGTCCTGACGAGCACCGGCCGCGACGTGCCGCAGGTGTGGCTGCAACGCCCCGACGTGACGCCCGAGATCCTGCTGCAGCGCAGCCGCGACACGATCGACCCGGACACGTTGTCCTACACCGACCTGTTCGAGGTGATCGAGTCGCGGCCGACGCGCGCCGACGTGCGCCTGGCCCTGCACCGCCATTTCACCTACCCGCTCGCCAACCTGCTGCTGCTGCTGCTGGCGCTGCCGTTCGCGGTCCGCTACGAGCGCGGCAGCCGCGTCGAACGCCTGTTGGTCGCGATCGCGCTCTGCGCCGGCTACACGGTGTTCGACATCACCTGCCAGAGCCTCGGCAAGCACGGGCTGCATCCGGTCGTCGCCGCATGGTCGCCGACGATCGTCTTCGGCGCGCTGGGTGTGGTCCTGTTCGGGAGCACGCGCACGTGAACGTTCCGGAGCGCCGAAGGGCAGGGCGGGTGCCGGGCTGGCTGGTGCTCGCGGTGCTGGTCGTGATCATCGGCGGCATCGCCGCGGTGATCCTGCTCGGCCCGCGCCGCTGACGCAGCGTCCAGGGCGCCGCGCTACTTGCTCTTCGGCTCGGGCACGACGATCTCGACCGACTTCTTGCCGTAGGTGGCCACGAGCCGCAGTTCCCCCTTGGCGAGCCTGGCTTCGCGCACGGTGAACACCGACACCTCCTGCGCGGCGTCGCCCGCGAGTTCGGTCACCTTGCCCTCGAACTGCTGCGTCGCATCGGGAGGCACGACTTCGCCGAAGCCGAAGCTGTCGGTCGGCGCCTGCATCCACGGCACCAGGCGCGCGGTGTCGCCTGAGAGCACCAGGTTCCACGAACCCTTGTCGCCGTCCTTGCCCCGGCTCAGCGTTGCCACCGGCACGGCTCCCTTGTCGAGTCGTTCGGCGGGCACCTGGAACGCCAGCAGCCGGCCACCGGTGACCTTGCACTCCTTGCTGCCGAGCGCCAGCACCGAACCGCGCCACTGCATCTCGCCGAACTGCACCACGAGCTGCGCAGGTTGATTGCCGGCGACCGCAGCGCCCGCCTTGCTCCACTCGAGAACCAGCTTCTTGCTCTCCTTGCCGGCCGCCGCGAAGTCGCCGCGCACCTCGGCGTCGGTCCCGCCGGACAACGCGTTGGCGCTGCCGTCGGCCACCAGTGCGCCGCTGCCTTCCCCGGTGCGGTGGAAGGTGACCCGGTACTCGCCCGGTGCGATCCACTTGTCGCCGGCCAGCAGCGGCATGCCGACCTGCCACGTGGTCGCCTCGTTGTTGCCCAGCCGCCAGGTCTGCCCGACGGGGAGCTCCGCCAGGCTGTGTTTGCCCACCGGCACAGCCCCGTAGCGGATCGAGGTCGTGCGCTTCTGCCAGTCGAACGCCGCGTCGGGACGTTGCGCCGGCAACAGCGGCAGACCCAGGACGAAGAACAGGGGGACGGTGGTGCGCATGGCGGTGGGTCGGGGCGGGCGTGCCGACTAGACCGGCGGCGGCGCGAGCGTAACCAGGCCGGGCGATCCGCGCGGCTACACCAGGTCCGAGTCGCCCAGCGTGTGGTACCAGTGCTCGCGGTAGAAGTGCGTCTCGTGCTGGTCGAACGGGATCACGACCTGGAAGTAGACCGAGCCGTAGACCAGGAAACCGAGCCGCTGGAAGCCGAGGAAGCGCGGATCGCGGTGCTGGAACAGGGTGGCCAGGGCGCCCGCGCGCATCGCCGTCGCGCGCTGCTCGGCCGCTGCCACCAGCGCGACGGTCGCGTCCAGGTCGTCGGCGGGCACGAGCCAGTCGACCAGGAAGCACGTGTTCTGGAACAGGAAGTCGCACTGGCGCACGACGGCGACCCCGCGCAGGCGGTTCGTCGCCCGCTCGCGGCACTCGTACAACTCGTACTCGGCGTCGTGCGCCGCGGCGAAGCGCCAGTTCAGGTAGCTCGCATCGCGCACGATCGCCAGCTGGGTGTTGCCGGCGTTGGCGGCCCACAAGGCATCGGTGTCGGCGTCGAAGCGCTGCACGCGGCGTACCTCGACCGCCGCCGGCGTGGCGCGCGGGGCAAAGCCGCTCGGCGGCTGCTCGCGGAACAGGAAGTCCCAGTCGCGCACGATCTCGTAGCGCAGGTACTTCTGGCCGATGCGCCAGGTCGCGATCGGCCAGCCGTAGTGGAACGCGTTCTGTTCGGGGCCGCGCCCGCCCCAGAGTTCGTAGTGGGCGAGCGCGAGGTTGACGAACAGGCCCGGGCGCGGCCCGTGGCGGCGGTGATCGGGCAGCACCCACAGGTCGACGCATTGGCCGGCGATGCGCGGTTCGCCTTCGACCAGCACTCTCGCGGGGATCGTGACGTAGGCGCCGACGAGGCCCTCGGTCGCGTGCTCGGCGACCATCGTGTGTACGAGGCCGGTCGGGTTGTCGCGGAACTTCCACTGCCAGTGTGCGAGCGAGCGCTCGGGGAAGATCTGGTTGTGGCCGGCCAGCAGTCCGGCCTCGTCGCCGGGGCGGTAGGGACGGATCGTGATGGGGTCGGTCATCGCCACGACCTCATCGACCGGTCTTGGTGCGCGCCTGCACGGCGGTCAGCCGTTGCTGCCACTGGCGCAGCGCTTCGACGGCCTGCCGCGGCGAGATGCCGTCGACATCGAGCTGTCGCAGTTCCTCCAGCAACGGATCCGGCGGCGCTGCGAACAGCTCGCGCTGCTTCGGCCCTGGTCGAGCGCGTTCGCGCGCCGAGACCAGCGCGTCGCGCACCGAGTCGCCTTCCTCGTCGAGCTTGTCGAGCACGGTGCGGGCGCGCTCGATGACCGCGCGTGGGATGCCGGCGAGCCGCGCCACGTGCAGGCCGTAGCTGCGGTCGGTGCCGCCCTCCTCGATGCGATGCAGGAACACGATCTCGTCGCCCCATTCGCGCACGGCGACGCGGCAGTTGACGATGCCCTTGTCGGGCCCGGCGAGGTCCATCAACTGGTGGTAGTGGGTGGCGAACAGGGCGCGGCAACCGATGCGCTCGTGCAGGTCCTCGGCGATCGCCCACGCCAGCGACAGGCCGTCGTAGGTGCTGGTGCCGCGGCCGACCTCGTCGAGGATCACGAGGCTCCTGCCGGTCGCATTGTTGAGGATGTTCGCGGTCTCGGTCATCTCGATCATGAACGTCGAGGCGCCGCGGCTGATGTCGTCGGCGCCGCCGACGCGCGTGAACACCCGGTCGACCAGGCCGATGTGCGCCGACTTCGCGGGCACGAAGCCGCCGATCTGGGCCATCAGCACGATCAGAGCGTTCTGCCGGATCCAGGTCGACTTGCCGGCCATGTTGGGTCCGGTCAACAGGACCAGGCGCCGTGCTGGTGGCGCGAGGTCGGTGTCGTTGGCGACGAACGAGCCGGCGGCGTGCGTGGCTTCGATCACCGGATGGCGGCCGTCCTCGATGCGCAGCACGGTGGACTCGTCGAGCACCGGCCGGCAGTAGTGGCGCTCGCGCGCGACGGTCGCCAGCGCCGCCAGCGCGTCGAGATCGCCGACCGCCGTCGCCGTGGCCTGCAGCCGCGACAGTTCGGCGGCGACGCGTTCGCGCAGCGCGGTGAACAGCTCGTACTCGAGTGCCTTGCCGTTCTCCTCGGCCTTCAGGATCTTGGTCTCGAACGTGCGCAGCTCGTCGGTCACGTAGCGCTCGGCGTTCTTGGTCGTCTGCTTGCGCCGGAACTCCTCGGGCAGCGCCACCTCGCGGTGCGTGTGCGTGACCTCGATGTAGTAGCCGAAGACCTTGTTGAAGCCGATCTTCAGCGTGGCGATGCCGGTGCGCTGCGCCAGTTCGCTCTGGTAGCGCGCGAGCCACTCGGTGCTGTCGCGGGCCAGCGTGCGCAGTTCGTCGAGCTCGCGGTGGTAGCCGCTACGGATCAGGCCACCGTCGCGTACCGCCAACGGCGGCTCGTCGGTCAGCGCGGCAGCGATCGCTGCCGTCAGGTCGGGCAACGGGTCCAGTTGTTCGCCGAGCTGCCGCAACAGCGGTGCGGTGCAGTCGAGCAGGCGCAGCCGCAGTGCGGGCAGCCGTTCGAGACTCTGGCGCAGACCGAGCAGGTCACGGGCGTTGGCGCGACCGAAGGCCGCGCGCGACGTCAGGCGTTCGAGGTCGAGCACGTGCGCCAGCTGGTCGGTGACCAGCGCGAGCAGCGCCGGCGCATCGTGCAGTTCGGCGACGCCGTCCTGGCGGGCCTGGACCTTGTCGAGGGCGACCAGAGGTGCCAGCAACCAGTTGCGCAGCCGACGTGCGCCGATCGGGGTGCTGGAGCGGTCGAGGATGCCGAGCAGGGGCGTGCCTTCGTCGTCGCGCATCGTCTGCACGAGTTCGAGGCTCTGGCGGGTCGCGCGGTCGAGGCGCATGTGGCCGCGTTCGTGCCACACTTCGAGGCGCTGCAGGTGCGGCAGTGCGCACTTCTGCGTCTCCTGCAGGTAGGCCGCCAGCGCGCCAGCGGCGCCGACCGCGAGCGGCATGTCCTGCACGCCGAAGCCCGCGAGCGTCTGCACGCCGAAGAACTGCTGCAGCGTGCGCAGACCGTTGTCGCTGCCGAAGTCGTAGGGCGCGCGGTAGGTGACCGGCACGCCGGTCGGCAACCACGGGCGCTCGCTGCCCCGCTGCTCCTCGGCCAGCAGCAGCTCGGCGGGCTCGATGCGGGCGAGTTCGTCGGCGAGGCGGTCGGGAGCGCACTCGTGCACGAAGAAGCTGCCGGTCGACAGCTCGACCCAGGCGAGGCCCGCGCGATCGCGGCCGTTGGTGACGGCGACGAGGTAGTTGCTGCGGCGGTCGTCGAGCAGGTGGTCCTCGGTCACCGTGCCCGGCGTCATCACGCGCACGACGTCGCGTTCGACCAGCCCCTTGGCCTCCTTGGGGTCCTGGGTCTGTTCGCAGATCGCGACCCGATGGCCCATCTGCACGAGCCGCCGCAGGTAGCCATCGGCGGCGCGCACCGGGACGCCGGCCATCGGGATCGCGCTCTCGCCCTTGCTGCGGCTGGTCAGGGTGATGCCGAGCGCCTTCGCCGCCGTCTTCGCGTCGTCGAAGAACAGCTCGTAGAAATCGCCCATGCGGAAGAACAGCAGCGCATCCGGGTGGCGCTGCTTGTGCGCCATGTACTGCGCCATCGCCGGCGACAGGTCACTCGTGTCGGTCACGGTCGCGCGGCTCCACGCGGCGCCACCTCGCGCAGCCGCAGCGCCTCCTCGACGAGGATACGGGCGGCGGTTTCGGCCTCGTCGCGGGTGGTCGTGCCGCAGAAGGAGAGTCGCACGACTTCGCGCGCGGCGCGGCGATCGAGTCCGATGGCCGCCAGCACCGGGTTGCCGGGCTTGCCATTGGCGGTCTCGTGCTCGGTGGTGCCATGGCAGGCCGAGCCGGTCGAGAACGCGATGCCACGCGCGTCGCAGCGCTCGAGCAGGGTCTGGCCGACGACGCCGGGCAGGCGCAGCGACAACACGTGCGGCAGGTGCCGCTCGGGATGGCCCAGTCGCTGCGCGTCCGGCAGCGCCGTGAGCACTCGTTCGTGCACGAGAACCGCCAGCTCACGCATGTGGGTTGCGTGTGCAGCCTGATGCGTCAGCGCGGCCTCGGCCGCCACCGCCATGCCGATGGCGCCGGCGACGTTCTCGGTGCCGCCGCGCAGGCCCCCTTCCTGGCCGCCGGCGACCAGCAGCGGGCGTACCTCCGCAGTGCTCGACAGGGCGAGGCAGCCGATGCCGCGTGGGCCATGGAACTTGTGCGCCGACACGGCAACCGAGTCGACGTCGACCTCGTCGAGTTCGAAGGGCAGTTTGGTGTAGGTCTGCACGAGGTCGACGTGCACGTGGGCGGCCGGCGCCGTGCGGCGCACCAGCTCGACGAGGTCGCCGAGCCGGCAGAGCGTGCCGAGTTCGTTGTGGCCGTACATCAGCGCCACCACGCGCACATCCGTACCGAGCGCATCGAACAGGGTCTCCGGAGCCAGGTCGCCGTGTGCGGTCACCGGCAGCGCGGTCACATGGTGGCGCCAGCGCGACAGCAGGCCCGCGCACTGCAGCAGCGCCGGGTGGTCGCTCTGGGCCATCAGCACGCGGCCGGGCGGGCGCGCCGCGGCGCTGCCGACGATGCCGAGCTGGTCGGCCTCGCTGCCGCTCGACGTGAAGACCAGCTGCGCTGCACCGAGGCTGCCGCGCAGGAACTCGCGGGCGTCTTCGAGGGCCTTCTTCGCCGGTGGGCCGAACGAGTGCAGGCTGCTCGGATTGCCGAACAGGTCGTGTTGGGCGCGGGCCACCGCCTCGACGACCGCTGGCAGCGGTCGGGTCGTGGCGGCGTTGTCGAGGTAGATGCGCCGGTCGCCGGTCATCGTCGGATCATCCTGAATCGGGTCCGCCGAGGCCAGCGGTCGGACCCGTGCAAATTGGTCCGGTCGCTGCTCGGGTCGCGCCGGCCGCCGGCACGCAGCCGACTACGGCTTGGGCCCGGCCGGAACCGATAGCCGCTGCATGTGGCTCTGGGTGGGCATCGGCTGGGCAGTGCTGGCGGTGACGCTGGCGATGGTCCACCACCGTCTGCGGCTGGTGCGGGGCGGCTACCCGCCGGAAGTGGCGGCCTTCGTGCTCCGGTTCGAGAACGAACTGGCGGCTGCCCATCCGCAGGTCCGGTTCCTCGGCCTGCTGCCGGATCGTTTCGCGTGCCTGCTGCAGGTCGATGGGCAGGAGACGCCGGTTGGTCTGCACGAGGCCTGGCGCCACGCGCAGGCGTTCCCCGATGCGTTCTCGCGCATGGTCGCCCGCTTGCTGGCAGACGTCGGCGAGGCAGGGCTCGATCGGGTGGGCGACATCGACTTCATGGACGCGGCGCCGATCCTGTTGCCGCAGGTGCGCAGTCGTGAGTGGGTCGCCGCGCAGGGCGCATTCGGTGACGCTGCCCTGGTGCAACGTCCGCTGAACGACGACCTGGTCACCGTCTACGTGATCGACGATCCACACTGCATGGTGTTCGTCTGCCGCGAACACCTGCGCCGGTGGCGCAAGGCCGAGGTCGATCTGCACAACCTGGCGCTGTCGAATCTCGCTCGGCTCGGTGGCGGCACGTTCGCTGGCGTCGCCGCCCGCGCCGAGCCGATGGTGCTGCAGTCCGGTGATGGTTTCGATGCGGCGCGGGTCCTGTTGCTCGAACAGGCCGAAGGGCTGCTGGTCGCCATCCCCGACCGTGACACGCTGTGGGTGGGATCTGCCCAGGGCCAGAGTCTCGAGCAGCTGATGGCGACCACCGAGGCGATCGCGCGCCAGTCGCCGCATCCGGTGTCGCCCAATCTCTATCGGGTCACGGATGGTCGGCTGGCGCCGCTGTCAGCGTCGCCGTGATCTCGATCGGTCCGCCGCTCGGTATGTCGAAGCGCTGCCGCCTCGTTGCGTCGATCGGGTCGAGCAGTTCGTAGCATCCGGCGCCCAGCCACACGTAGGTCGGCTTGCCGCGCAGGACCTCGATGCCGGTGGCACTGTGCACGGTCGGCAGCCACTGCGGATCGTCGCAGCGCGACAGGCGCAGGGGGCCGGCGCGCTGGATGCCATCGGGCAAGCGCAGCGCAGCGACGCTGGCCACGACCGGCAGCTCCACGTCGATCTGGCCACTGTTCGCCGACGCACGGGCGTCGACACGGACGCGGGCCAGGTAGCTGTGGCGTGCCCATTCGGGCGCGGAGGCGAACGCGACCTCCAGTTCGCCGCGCACGCGCGTGGTCGACTGCAGCGTCAGGCTGCCGTCGGGCATGGTCGTGGCGGCTGTCAGCGGGACCCAGGCGAAGTCGGCACCGGTGCGGGCGTCGTAGGTCGCGATGCCGGCCGCGGCTTCGCTGAGTCCGGCCGGCATCGCGGGGATGTGCACGACGACCGCGGTCAGCGTGTGCTCGCGGCGGGCGGCGGCGGGCATCGCGTTGCGTTCGAACTCGGCGGCAGCGGGCAGGCGACCCGGTCGCGGCGGCGCCACCAGCGGCGCGATCGGTGGCAGCGACCGTTCCGGCGGCGCAATGCGGCGTAGCGCCAGCAGGCCGGTCCAGGCGGCGACTGCGACGCAGGCGGCGAGAACGAGGGCGATCAGCAGCGAGGCGAGAAAGCGGATGCGACGACTCCGGGCTGGGGGAGCGGCCAGCTTAGCGTGGCTGGCGCTGACGCGGAGTCGGAACGGCGGGTTGTTGGCCCGTGCCGCCTTGTGCCTGGACCGGGCCGGCCTTGACCACGATGTCGGTGATGCCACTGGCGCCGACGACGATCGGCCGGGAGGTGCGTTCGCGGCCGCGCACCGTCAGCACCAGCAGGTAGTTGCCCGGCTGGATCGCGTCGAAGCGGAAGCTGCCATCCTGCAGCCGCGCGTCGAACGCGGTGTTCTCGCGCTGCCAGGCGCCGAGGTCTTCGGGCATCGCGGTGAGGCCGGGCAGCAGCGACACGCGACCGCCGAGCTCCTTGGCGTCGCCGCCATCGTCGCGGGTCACGGTGCCGGCGATGGCGATGCTCTGCAGTGACAGGTGGAGTTCGGTCGTCACGTTGGCGGTCACCTGGATGGCCTCTTCGTGCAGCAGGCCGCCGCGGCGCCCGGACTGGACTCGCAGCCGGTAGTTGCCGGCCGGCACGTCCTCGATCTGGAAGCGCCCCGACGCGGCGACCGTCGCCTGCTGCGTGCCGCCGAACCCGCCCCACATGCCGCGTCCGCCTCGGCCGCCGGGCCCGCCGCCGCCGCGAGTGGCGGTGTCGGCCGGCGTGCCGGTGTCCTCGCGCGTCAGTTCGATCTGCAGCCCTGCGCCCGGTGCACCGTTGTGCAGCACGGAACCGGCGACGATGCCGACCTCGGCTCGCTGCACGGCGACGTCCCAGCGGGCCTCTTCGCCACTACGCACCGTGACGTCGGCCGCCAGCGTGCCGCCGAACAGCTGCGGGCCGAGCTGGCGCATCAACTCCTGCGGTGAGCCGATCCAGCTCCGCACGATGTAGTCGCCAGCGGCCAGGCCTTCGATGCGGTAGGAGCCATCTGCCGCGATGGTGCCGGTGCGGAACGGTCCGCCGCCGCCGCCACCGCCTTGGCCGCGACCGCGGAACATGCCGCCGCCGCCCATGTTGGTCGGCACGGCGGCCACGCGCGTTTCGGTGTGTTCGCCTTCGGTCAGACCGCGCACGTGGCCGACGATGACACCCAGTGTCGCCAGTTGCAGCGCGACCCCGGAGCGGTCGGTGGCCAGTTCGAACGGTTCGATGCTGGCTGCGGCGAAACCCTCTGCGTCGGCCTGCAGCCGATAGCTGCCACGCGGTACGTGCTTCAGCACGAACTCGCCGTCGGCGTTGGTCGTGACCTCGATGTTCAGCTGGGCGCCGGCGAACTGGCGCGCGAAGTCGCGACCGATGGCCGTGAAGTCCGGCGCGCTGCCATCGGCGGCTGCCGGTCCACCGCGGCCGCCGCGCGCCGGCGCCGGCGTGCGCAGGGAGACGTGCGCGTTGACCACGGGCACTTCGTGTTCGTCGCGCACGATGCCGGCGACGTAGAGACCGCGGTCGAGTTGGATGCGCAGGTCCGGGGCCGCGTTGCCGAGGCGCAGTTCCAGTTCCTCGGAGTGGAAGCGGGCGTGCTCCGGCGACTGCAGGTGCACTTCGTAGATGCCCTCCTGCAGTCCTAGCAGTTCGAACCGCCCGGCCGGGTGTGCTTCGGGCTTGCCGAGATCGCGGGCGCCGCCGCCACCGGCACGACCTCCGCCACCACCACCACCACCGCCACCACCGCCACCACCGCCTTGGCGACCGCGGCGTTGGTCGTCGGGGCCGCCACGAAGTTGCTCCATCTGCGCGCGCACGGCCTCGCGATCGGCGTCGCTCAGGTTGCCGCTGCGCATGCGCGCGAACAACTCGGCGGGGTCGGTGGACTCGAGACCCGGCACCGGCAGGCCACGCACGCGCACGGCCCGCACGGCGAACAGCGACACCGGCGCGCCGTCTTCGTCGAGCGCGGTGCCGGTGATGCGCAGGCCATCCTGCAGCGTCACGTGCAGCGGTTGGCCGAGCTTGGGGTCGATGCCTTCCTGCGTGAACGGCAGATAGCCGTCGGCGCGCACGTCGAGCCGCATCGACACGCCGGGCAGGTGCTCGAGGAAGAACCGCCCCTTCTCATCGGTCGTCGCCCGGTGTTCGCGACCGCCAGGGCCCCGGTTCTGTTCGCGCGTGCCGCGCAGCGTCACGACGGCTTCGGCCACCGGTCGTTCGTCCATCGTGACCACGTAGCCGGTGACCTCGTAGCCGGGCCCGAGACGGATGTCCTCGAGGTCGATGGCCTGCTCGTTCTCCACCGCGAACACCGACGACCGCCCTTCGGTGTGCATCTTCGCCGTCGCGGTCACCGACCAGTCGCCAGCCGCGACGTTGGGCCGTCGGAAGAACCCGTTGCTGTCCGTCGTGGAATCGGCCAGCAGCTTCTCGCGGTCGCGCAGGAAGCGCATGCGGTTGCCGTTCTCGGGCTGCAGCCCCACGACCGCACCGGGAATGCCGTTGCCTTCGAGGTCGGTGACCCTGCCGACGAGTTCTCCACCGCGTTCGATGGTCAGGTTGCCGAGATCGACCTCACCTTCGACTTCGCCGACGTCCTTGTCGAACAGGCCCGGTGCGAAGCTGGGGTGCAGTACCTGCAGCGAGACGCGCAACGAGCGGAAGGTCTGCCCCTGGAACGCGAACCGTCCGTCGCGGTCGGTCTCGACCGGATCTGGGACGCGGCGTTGGCGCGCGGCCTGGCCGCCGCGCGGTCCGCCGCGCCCGAAGTCGAGCCACACGCGCGCGCCGGCCTGGCCGGTGCCGAAGCGGTCGACGACCCGGCCGCGCAGGACGACGGCAACGCGCGTGTTGTCGCCTTGCGCGAGGTCGCCGTTCGCCGCTTCGAGCTGGGTGCGTTCCAGGACGCCTTCCGCGCCCGCCGTCGACGCCGGCGCGAGGGGCTGGTCGACCTCGATCTCGTCGTGCTCGGACCACTGCAGCGGCGGTGTCTCCTCCTCGGCGAAGAACTGTGGCACCATCAGGCCACCGGTCACGAGCAGGACCAGGGCTCCGAAGAGCAGAACGAGGCTTTGTTTCGGCATCAGGGAGCTTGGGTGGGGGCGGTCCGGCGCGAAGGCGCTATTACGGCGACCGACCACCGTAGCCGACAGCAGTTGGCTGTAACGACTTCGCACTCTGCGCAACTGGCGCCATCGACGGCGGCCGACCCGCCCATGCCGTCGGCTCTGCCAGCGCGCTCACTGGCCGAGCACGAGCTGGCCCGAGGTGCTCGATCCGAGCGCGCCCTGAATGGACAACAACACCACCTGGGCGGTTGCCGCGATCGGCACCGGAAAGCCGGGGTTCCAGATCGTCACCGAGAACGTGCCCTGGGCGTCAAACGGTGCCGGCCACAGGATCGGGGTGCCCAACAGTGCGAGGCTCCAGTGCAGTGGTTGTTCGAAACCGACGGCGAACGCGCCGCTCCCGGGCGTCGCGTCGAGCGCGATCGCCAGTAGGCCGAGTCCGTTGGCAGGGCCGCCGACCACCTGTAGCGTGACGTTGCCGGTGGGGAGCGGCGTGGTTGGCATCGGCGACAGATCGGCGCGGGTTGGCGTCAGGAAGCGCAGCGCGCTGGTCGAGAAGAAGTCGGTCTCGAACACCACGAGCTGGCTGCCGGCTGGCTGGAATGGCTCGAACACCGCGGCGCCACCGCCGGCGCGGAACTGCACGCCGGCGGCGCCCGGCGCGGCGCCGTAGAGCGCGAGTGGGGCCGACAGCCACGGCGCCGGGCCGTCGACGTCGTTCAGTTCCCCGAGCGTGTTCTGCAGCCAGTCGGTGAACAGCAGGTCCCCGTCGTCGTCGAGGCAGATGTCGGCCGCGGCGTCGATTCCCGTGAACACCACTTCTGCGTCCGCGAGCCCCAACACGACGGCTTGCTGGATCGCCGCATCGACGACTGTGCGCCGGAACCGCAGCACGGCCGTCTGTCCGGGGGGCACGGGGAAGCTGAGGCTCGCCGTCGCGTAGTAGACATCACCGTTGGCGGCGACCGCGATCGGTCCCGAGGCGCCGGGCAACGATGCCAGTGTCTGCGTCGCGCCACTGGCGAGATCGAGCACCACGAGGTCGTTGTCGGGTGTTGCGAAGCCACTGCGCTTCGCGGATACGATGGCGCGCTGCGGACCGAGCAGTGCGGCGTCGTAGTTGAACGCGATGTTGGCCAGTGGCTGCGTCGGGCGGGCGCCCTGCAGGGGCACCAACCAGAGGTTGTTCGTGCTGCCCTCGCCGAACAGCAGCTGCGCGGGGCCCGCCTCGATCGTGAACGAGCCGAACACGAACGTCGGCAGGTGCAGCAGGGATTGCGCCGATTGCCCGGGCGTCTGGCGCCAGAGATCGTTGCCGTCGAAGTAGACGTGGTCGCCGCCTGGCAGCACCACCGGACTGTTGGTGCCAGCGGGCAAGGGTTCCCGACGGCTGGTGTAGCCCTCGGCGAGTTGTTGCGCGGCGAGGGCTGTACCGATCAGGCTGACGAGGAGCAGGTGGTGGATGGACATGTGGGTCACGGCAAGAGGTCGAGGCGCAGCACCGCAGAACTGCCGAGATCGCCGGTGCCAGTTGGGTCGAGGGCCAGGATCTGCAGGTCGATGGCGCCAGGGGTGCCGCCGGGGTTGTGCAGCATCAGGTTCGCAATGCCATTCGCGGCGACGGTCGTGCCCGCGACGAAGAACGTGGTCGAGAGCGACAGGCCGCACCACAACGGCGTGCCGTCCAGTGTTGCGACGACGACCTCCGATCCTGGTCCGGGTTGGCTGGCGAAGGCGAGGGCAAGTCCGAGCGGCGGTGCGCCGCCCACGTCGACGGCGAAGGGGCCCACGGCCACCGTTGGCCCGGTGGGGGCCGTCGCCAGCGGCCGCTGCGCCCGCAGGTGGATCCACTCGTAGCTGGTGGCGAAGTCGCTGGTGCCGATCGCCAGTGCCGGTGCCGCCTCGGCCGGCTGGTAGCCGCGGAACGGCGCTGCGCCGTGGGGCAGGAACTGCAGAGTCAGCGCGAACCGTCCGCCGCCCACGTCGAGGGTGGTGCCGATGGGCACGAGGCCCCCGGGCGCCGTGTGCACGACCACGCTGCTCGCAACGTCGCTGACATGCAAGTGCCCCTGGCTGTCGGCGGCGAGGTCGTACAGGCCGGCGTAGCCGGTGCCGATCGCGGTGACGTCTGCCATCGACAAGGTTGCGCCGGCAACCGCGGCCGCGACCTGGCCGGCGGGCAGCAGCAGCAGGCGTGCGGCGCCTGGTGGCGGCGGTACGATCGGCCCCAACTCACCGACGACCAGGTCACCGTTCGGCAGCAGTTCGAGTGGTCCGGATGGCCCGACCAGCGCCAGTATCTCGCGTGGCACGCGGGCTGGACCCAACAGCCACACTCCCGAGTTTGCTCCTGCCTGGGGCCACAGTGGATTCGCGACCACCAGGAGGTCGGCACCGATGGCAACCGCATCGAAGGCGTTGGCCACGCCAGCGAAGGTGCCGACCTGACCCCAATCCGGATCGACGAGCAGCACCCTGCCGCTGTGCAGCGACCCGGCAGCGAAGAGACCGCCGGCAGTGGCCACCACGAAAGCGATGTCCTCGCCGGGGCCGAGGTCCAGCAGGGGCTGGCTCGCCGGTAGCAACTGCGAGCCGGTGCGGAACAACCGCTGCCGTACGGCGACCAGATGCTCCTTGGCGTTCAGCTGCACCGTCGAGCGCACCAGCTGCGGCTGGGTCGCTTCCTGGAACGACGTGTGGCGGCTCCAACCTGGGGGCGCCGTCGGCAGCTGTGCGGTCAGCCCCGTGGCGACCACCAATTGCAGCATCGCCACGCTGAGGGAACGGTGGAACCGGGAGCGTGCGATGGCACCGGGGGCGCCCGCACGCAGGCACTGGGACCTGCTGCGTGTCATGACCACCTCGGCGTCTTCGCGCCGCGAATGGGGATGGGAATCGACGGCCACCTGGCCGCTCCTCGCGGATGTTCTGGCTTCCGGATCGACCTACTGACCCACCTTCCCAGGTCGCCGACGCGGCGATCCCAGTGGCTCTTGGGCGTTCGTTCCCGGTGACAGCTGCGGGACAGCGCCGGAATCACACCGGCTTCCCCGCGAGGTGCCCCGACCGTAGCCGGTCCAGTCTCGCGCACAAGGGAAAGTGCGCGCGCAAACTCGCGCGGGGCTTGCCTGCCGGCCGCTGCGGCACGAAAACCGGACGGTGCGCCGACGCCAAGTCCCGCGGCGGTGCCTTTCCCCATGCAGTCGTCCCTGTTGGCCGAAGTGCGGCGTCGTGCCGGTGTTGCCGGCCTGAACCTGGTCGGTCTGGTCGATGCGTCGCGATTCGACGCGGCCCAGGCCAGGGAGCGTCGCGTCGCTTCGATTGCGCCGGGTTGCCGCACCGTGCTCGTCGTCGGCAGCGGTGGGCGCGCGCTCTGGCGGCGATTCACGGACGCGGCCGGCGCGGCCGCGACCAAGGATGCTGCGAACGTCGATTGCTACGCGCAGGCGGTCGTGCGCGACCTCGTGTCCATGTTCCGCGGCGCCTCGATTCCGTGTCGCGCGATCACCGGCACATGCAGTGTGCCGCTGCCCTTCACGCAGCTCGGCGAAGCCGCGGGCCTGGGCATCGTTTCGCCGGTCACGGGACTGTTGTTGCATCCGGAGTTCGGACCGTGGGTGCGCATTCGTCTCGTGCTGTTGGTCGATGGCCAGCCGTTCGGGCCGATCGCCGATGCGTCGATCAGCGACCGGTTCCAGCCGTGCTGTGGCTGCAGCCAACCCTGTGTCGCCGCCTGCCCCGTCGGTGTGCACGACGGTCACGGTGGCCAGGACCTCGGTCGCTGCGCCACGCACCGGCACGACGGCAACTGTGCGTCGCATTGCAGCAGCCGCGCGGCGTGCCCGGTCGGCAGCCAGCATCGGGACGGCGATGGCGAGCACGCGCATCGTCACACGCATTCGCTACCGACGATGCGCCGGTGGTTCGGTCTGGGTGTGTGGCGCTGGATGCCGCCTGGCTGGCGTGGCCGTCCGTGAGCGCATGACGCAGCCCGCGCGCATCGTCAGCTTGGTGCCGAGCACGACCGAGAGCGTGTGCGAGCTGGGGTACGCGGCCCAACTGGTCGGCTGCACACGCTACTGCGAAGAACCGGCGGCCCTGCTTGCTTCCGTGCGTCGCGTCGGCGGGACCAAGAACCCCTCCCGCGAGGCGATCGTCTCCCTGCGCCCCGATCTGGTGCTCGCAAACGCGGAGGAGAACCGACCCGAGGACATCGATTGGTTGCAGAGCCGTGTCCGGGTCGTCGTGCAGACGCCGAAGACCGTCGTCGAAGCCGGGCTGCGGCTGCGCGATCTGGCCGAGGTGCTGGGCGCGCTCGAGACCGTGCAGCCGTTCCTGCTCCGCATCGAGGCGCGGATCGCCGCCGCCCAGGTCGCTGCGCTGAGGGCTCCGCCGCTCACCGTCTTCTATCCGATCTGGTGCAAGCCCTGGATGAGCATCCGCGGCGACACCTTCGTGCACGACGTGCTGCGGGTCGTGGGGCTGACGAACATCACCGCGGATGCAGCCACGCGCTACCCGGAGATCGACCTCGACCTCGTGCGATCGCGCCATCCGGATGCGGTACTGCTGTCCAGTGAGCCATGGGCCTTCTCGGACGACGACCGCACCACGTTCCTGCGCGAACGCACGTTCGGTGCCGCTGCGGTCGAACTGTGTGATGGCCGCGACTTCTGCTGGCACGGCGTGCGATTGGCCGATGGCCTCGGTCGCGCGCTGCGCACGGCCGCGCGACTGCGTCGAGCGGTCGGGCGGCGCGACGAGTGATCGCAGCGTCGGGGCTGCGTCAGCGGGCCGCTTCGACGCCGCGTTTGGTCAGATCGATCACCGGCGCGGTGTCGCTGATGCTGCGGATGTGCTCCGACAGCGCCTGCGCCGCCGCGGCGTCGGCCACGCGCACACTGCGGGCCAGCAGCGAGCCATCGGCTTCCTTGACCACGACGAAGTGCGCGCCATCGGCCTCGCTGTGTGGACCGCTGCGCGATGGATCGCGCAGGGCGCTGCGAACGTGCAGCACCCCGGTCTGTGCCTTCATCTTGCCCTCGCAGCCCACGCTGCGGAGCAGGACGTCGCCATCGGGGCCGCGGAGCTGGAAGTGGAACTTGCCAGCGTCGTCGAGAATCAGTTCGAATCGGGTTGCCATGTGAACTCCTCCGTTGGGCCAGACGCTCGCGGTCGACCGGATGTTCCAATGCGACACTTTTTTCCCGCCGCGGCGGACCAGCTCGTGGCCCTCATGGTGGCCCGTCGGGCGGCGCGACTGCTGCGCCAGCCCGATTGCTCGCGGCCTCCTGCAAGTCAGGTCAGGTCCGGTTCTTCAAGCCGCAGCACCGATCAGGCAGGGGGCGAATCCGGTGCCGCAGCTGTCGCCTGTCGATTGCGGCGGCGGCGGCGGCGGTCGTCCATCTGGCGCTGGTGTTCCACCGACTCGCGCGCCGCGCGGCGGGAGCCCCACCAGAACAGCAACATCAGGCCGGTGAGGATGCCACCCAGCACCATGCCGACCTGGCGCATGGCCGGATCGGTGGCGAGTTCGTATTGGTCCAGGTCGGCAGCTACGAACAGCGGCACGAAGTGACGTTGGCCGTTCTGTGCCTCGTAGGCGAACCGGCGGTAGTAGTAGCCGCGCACCTCGAGCTGTGCCTGCATCGGCAGTTCGCCCACGCGCTTGGGCACCCAGATCGGCACCATGGCGCCGCCGTACTCGCGCACCTGTAGCCAGGCGACGGTCCAGAACTTGATTCCTGCCGGGTTCGCGGGTGCCGCAACCGTCGTGCGCTGGATCAGCGTGCCGATGATGCGCAGCGGGGTGCCGCGCACGACCTCGTGGTCCTTGAACGGCTCGAAGAACTCCGCGGCATTCAGCAGGCCGATGCGGCGCCATTCGGCGAACGTGCGCTGGTCCGCGGTGTCGCGGGCGAAGGCGGCCAGGTGCCACAGCGGTTCGGTCTGATCCTCCTCGAGCGTGTGCCACATCGTGTCCTGCGGCCACCAGCTGGTGTCGTCGACCTTCGCGAGCAGCGCCGGGTCCAGTTCCCGCACCGGAGCCCAGTCCTCGTAGTCGCGTTGGATCGCGCGGCCCACCAGCAGCGGTGCCTCGCGGATGTCCAGCGGGTAGTTGGTGTCGCGCAACTTCAGCAGGTAGCCCTCGATGCGGATCCAGGAGCCCTTGCGGATCGCGCCGTCCGGCGGGATCGAGAACGCGGCCATCGCGTGGCCGCCATCGGCGAGGCGGATCGTCACCTCGTAGATCGAGTAGCCGGCGATCGGGTGCCCTTCCCGCGGGCCGGCCAGGTCGACGAGTTCGCCCTCGTACCAGATCCAGCGTCCGCGCCAGTGCGCCATGTCGGTCCGCAGCGTGGCCGGGGGAACGGGCTCCGCCGGAATGCCCAGGGCGGCCGCGACCGTGGGGCCCACGTCGATGGCCAGCTGCAGCAGGTATCGCAGCGGTTCGGGCTCGAGCAGCAGTCGCTGTTCGCGGGTCCCGTCCAGCGCCTGCTCGAGCACGGCGAGGTCGACGGTTGGCACCACCACGGTGGGTTCCACCGGGGGGGTGCCGGGGCTCGTGGTGGCGGGGTCGCTCCAGGTGCTCGCCAGGTAGGCGATGGCCGCCAGCAGCGTGGCGCTGAACAGCAGCCGCACGAAGGGCGGGATCCTGGGTAGCAGGCGCGGCGGCGTCGGAACTTGCATCGGCACGCCGAGGATAACGCAGCGAAGCAGGTTCCGGTTTGCTCGGCTTTGCGAGCCGGCTCCGGGCCGCGGCCGATCAGCTGTCGGGGCGCTCGAACAGGCCGCCGAGGTGGAAGTTGGCGATGTCGGAACGATCGACGATCGTCGCCGCGTTGACGCCGAGCGTGATGGCGATCACTTCCGCGATCTCGTCACTGGTCGCACCTTCCTTCTTCGCCTTCTTCAGGTGGCCTTCGAGGCACCCCTTGCAGCCCGATGTCAGCGCCGCGGCGATGGCGATGTACTCCTTGGTCTTGAGGTCGAGCTTCGACTTGCCGTAGGTCGCCTTGTAGAAGCCCATGTAGAGCTGCTTCAGGGCAGGAGTGAGCAGCGCGTAGCTTCGCATGTTGGAGCTCGGCTGGCGGCCATCGGCGAGGGGTTCGTCGCCGGTCGATTGGGTCTTTGGGTCGTCGCTCATGTGGAGTGCAGGGAGGGCGCGAGTCCGGCGAAGAGCCGCCGCAGGCGGCTGCGCGTATACGAAACGACTCGCGAGTCGGATGCGGATTATTGCAGGCCGAGCTGCAACCGCACCAGGGCATCTCGATCTGCGGACAGTTCGAGGCTGTGGAACGCCGCCTCGAATGGATACCACTGCATCTCACCGATCATCGGGCCCGGTCGCAGCGCGCCGACGGGTTCGCTCGGCGTGCCGGCCTGCCAGGCGAAGGGCCATTCGACGACACCGACTTCGCCGAACAGCTCCTTCTGCGGCTGCAGCAGTTCGATCAGGTGCACGGGTCGGCGCAGACCCGTCTCTGCCAGTACTCCGCGCCGGATTGCGTCCTCGAGCTTCTCGCCCGGTGTCACCGGTCCGACGACGGGCCCGAGCGGCCACTCTTCCCGCGGCTTGTGCCGCAGCAGCAGATACTCGACGCGTTGGTCGAGGACCTGGAACACGAAGACACGGACTCGGTGTTCGAGACTGAACATGCCCGGAGATCCCCCTTGGCTACGGCGCGCACGCGGCCTGCCCGAGGGCACGCCTCTCTAGTCGCCTTCATCGGCTCTGGTGCAGCCAGGATCGGCGGCTCGCTGGGAATTTCCGCTCGCGGGGCTTCCCCGGGATCTCACTGCGGCTTCGGTTCGCCGCCGTCGGGCCCCTTGTCGGCCTTGCCATGGCTGCTGTCGTCGAGGCCGTGCAGGGCACTGCCGCGGGCGGCACCGGCCGCAAACGCCTCGCCGACCGCCGCGAACGAGAACGGCAGGGTCTGGCCCTCGAAGTTCGAGCCCCACGAATGGCCGCCGCCCTCGATCAGGCGCCAGGTGTGCGCGATGCCCTTCTTGTCGAGGGCTTCGTGCAGCAGTTGGTTGCCCGCGGCGAAGCCGTAGCGGTCGTCGCTGCCGGCGTCGAAATAGATGCGCAGCCCGTGCAGCGACTTGGGCTCGACCTGCAGGGCGATGCACAGCGGGTTCGCCTTCTGCCAGGGCTCCTTCTGGATCGGATCGCCGAACACCTCGTCGAGGCCGAGCCGCTTTGCGTAGCCCTTCAACTGCGGCGGCAGCTGCTCCGGATCCTCGGCGAACACCGCGCTGCTGTGCGCACCGACGACGCCGAACAGGTCCGGCTGCGTGAAGGCGATGCGCAGCGCTGCCATGCCGCCCATGCTGACGCCCATGATCGCCCGCTGGTTGCGGTCCTTGCTGACGCGGTACGTCGCCTCGAGGTGCGCGAGCAGGTCCTTGGTGATCAGGTCTTCCCAGCGCTCGTCCTTGCGGTTGAAGTACATCGACGTGCGGCCGCCGTTCGGCGTCACGAAGATGCACGGCGGCAGCTTGCCATCCGTGACCGCCTTGTCGAGCACCGGCGCGCCGCCGCGTTCGTGGAAACGCAGGTGGTCTTCGTGCATGCCGTGCAGCCAGATCACCAGCGGCCACGTGTGGTCCTTGTTCGCGGGGTCGTCGTAGCCCTTCGGCAGGTAGATGCCGTACGGCACGTCGCGGTGCACCGCCTCGCTCGGGAACGTCGCCTCGCGGAAGTCGAAGTTCTGCAGCTCGACGGCAGCAGTCGCCCGCCGCCCTCGGCGCCCGCGATCACCGCGGTCGCCTTCCTGTGCGGGTAGCAGGGTGACGGTGAACAAGACGGTGACGGCAGTCAGGAACCAGATGCGCATGCGATGTCTCCGGACGGGGGCGCCGGTAGTGTTGCAGCAAGCACGCCACCCGGACAGGGGGCGCATCGAATCCTCGTGGACGCCGCCGCCGAACGCCTTGCCCCGCTGTTGTCGCGGCTCGTCAACTACGAGCGCCTGCGCCCCGATCGCCGCCTCTGGGACCTAGCGACGATGCGGCACCTGCTGGCGCGTCCCGGCGCGCCGGTGCCGCCGCGGCCGGCGGTGCAGGTGGGGGGCAGCAAGGGCAAGGGCACGACCTGCGCGTTCCTGGGTGCGCTCGCACAGGCCGCGGGCCGGCGCGCCGGCGTCTACACGTCGCCGCACGTGGAGACGTTGCTCGAACGGCTGACCGTCGATGGCGAGCCCGTCGACGTCGAGACCCTCGAACGACTGCTGCAGCCGGTGCTCGCCGTGCCCGCCGCGCAGAGATCTCCCACGTTCTTCGAGGCGATGACGATCGCAGCGGCCGACTGGTTCGCCGAGCGCCGCGTCGACCTGGCCGTGTTCGAAGTCGGGCTCGGCGGCCGCTACGACGCCACGACGGCGTTGCCGGTCGACGCCAGCATCGTCACCACGATCGAGCTCGAACACACCGACGTGCTCGGCGACACGATCGCCGCGATCGCCGGCGAGAAGGCGTTCGTCGTGCGCGAAGACGGGGTCGGCTTCACCGCTGCCCGCGGCGAGGCACTGGCCGTGCTGCGTCGTCACGCCGAGCGGGCGCACGCCGCACTCTTCGTGCTCGGCGAGGACTTCGGGCTGCGGCAACCCGAGTGGTCGCCGGACGGTTGTCGGGCGCGGTTGTGGTGGCGCGACGGCCGCGAGTTGCCGACGTTCCTGCCGGACGCGACGAACTTCGAACTGCCGGCGCTGGCCCTGGCCGCCGCAGTGTTCGCCCACCTGCTACCGGACGCGCCGCTGCCGCTGGACCCGGCCCCGCGACAGCGGCTGCCGTGCCGGTTCGAGGTGCTGCAGGACACCGACGGCGAGGTCCTGGTGCTCGATGGCGCCCACACCGAACAGTCGCTGGCGGCCGTCGCGGCCGAACTGGCCCGCCGCTACCCGGGCCGGCGGCCGGCGGTACTGTTCGCCAGCGCGGCTGGCAAGCGCTGGCGCCAGGGGTTGAGTGCACTGCTGCCGATTGCCGATAGCTTCGTTGTCACGGAACTCACGGGCACGCCCGGCGAGGCTGCCGGGACCCTGGCGGCTCACCTTCTGGCCAGCGGTGCCCGGTGCGAAGTGGCGGCGGACGTCGCGTCCGGCCTGCAGGCCCTGCGCCGGCGGCCGGGACCGCGGCTGTGTGCCGGCTCCTTCTACCTCGCCGGCCAAGTCCGGCAGCTCCTGCGCAGCGAGCAGCGATGAACGAACGACCCGATCCCCGCGGTGCTGCGGCATCCCCCGTGTTCGTCGAGGACCTGTTCCTCACCGACGTGTTCCTGATCAAGGGGCGGTTGCCGAACAAGCAGAAACGGCTGTCGAACCTGCTCGAGGACTACAGCCGCACGTTCCTGCCGGTGCACGATGCGACGCTGGTGTCGCTGCGCAACAACGAGGTGATCCGCACGCCGTCGGTGATGGTCAACGTCGGCGAAGTGATCCTCGCGCACGAACTGGTCGAGGTCGCCGGCGACGAGGCGATGCGCCGTCTCGCCGGTCACGGCGCCAAGACCAGCCGCATCCGCGCGTTCTACAACGGCGTCGTGCAGTTCGAGATCGCCGGCCAGATCGAGGCGGGGGCCTACGAGTCGCAGTCGGTGGTCAGCCGCAAGTACTTCATCATGCAGAAGCCCAGCGTGCGCGGCCTCGACTTCGAGCAGCCCGAACTGAGCCTGCTGAAGGCGCTCGACTACGCGATCGTCCGCAAGGACCGCATGGCCTACGTCTACGACTTCGGCTGACCGAGGCCGATCAGGTCGATGCCATTCGGCGACCGCTGACCAGCTGCACGACCAGGGCGATGAGCGCGATCACCAGCAGGACGTGGATCAAGCCGCCAAGCGTGTAGGAAGCGAGGGCGCCCAGTAGCCAGAGGACCACCAGGACGACAGCGACTGTGTAGAGCATGGGAACTCCTTGTTGGCCGTGCGTCACGATATGGCGCCGCGGCGGCGGGGACCCACTGGCCGTGAGGCGGCTTCACCGCACCCATGGTGCGTAGAAGTCGTCGAGGGTGACGCGCGGAGGAGGTGCCACCGGTGTCGACTCCTGCTGCTGGTGGACACGAGCCGCTTGCAGGTGAGAGGATCGCGACATTGCCCAAGGCGAACCGTCGATCATGCGCCGGAGGAACCAGATCACGCCACCGCTCCGAACAGCGCCCCCACGCCGGCGGTAGCGGCCATGGCGAGTGCACCCCAGAGCAACACCCGCATCGTCCCGCGGGCGACCTTCGCGCCGCCGGTGCGGGCGGCCAGAGCCCCGAGCACAGCGAGGGAGACGAGCGAGCCGGCAGCCACGCTGGCGACGAGCGACGCCTCGGGTACCAACCAGGCGAGCGTCAGCGGCAAGGCGGCACCGATCGCGAACGTCGCCGCGGATGCCAGCGCAGCCTGGATCGGCCGGGCGGTGTGGATGTCGGACAGCCCCAGCTCGTCGCGGGCATGTGCCGAGAGGGCATCGTGCGCGGTCAGTTGCTCGGCCACTTTCTGCGCCAACGCGGGTTCGATGCCACGCCGCACGTAGATCGACGTCAGTTCGGTGAGTTCGTGCTGGGGCTCGGCCGCCAGCTCGCCCCGCTCGCGCGCCAGGTCGGCCTGCTCGGTGTCGGCCTGCGAACTCACGGACACGTATTCACCGGCGGCCATCGACATCGCGCCGGCGACCAGGCCCGCAATGCCGGTGACGAGGATGTCGCTGCGGGCGGCACTCGCAGCGGCGACGCCGAGCACGAGGCTGGCGGTCGAAACGATGCCGTCGTTCGCGCCCATGACCGCCGCTCGCAGCCAGCCGATCCTGGTCGCGTAGTGCCGTTCGTGGTGGGTCCGCATCGTGACGCCCACGATACGTCAGCCCGCGGTAGCGCTCGTCAGCCGCTGTGCGAAGAAGCGCATTACCTGTGCCTCGGCCCAGCGCCGCGGCCGCCATGGCGTACCGCCGGCGACGAACGCGACGTGGCCGCCACCGCGCGGGAACTGCGGCACCAGGAATGGCGAGTCCGTCACGGCGGCGTGTGGCAGGATCTCGGGCCGGCACAGTGGGTCGTCGATTGCCGCGATCAGCAACGTCGGCCGTCGGATCGCCGGCAGGAACGGGGCGCAGCTCTGCGTCGCGTAGTAGTGCGCGCCGTCGCGGAAGCCGTGGATCGGCGCGGTCACGACGTCGTCGAAGGCGCGGAACGTGCGGCAGCGGCGCAAGGCGGTGAGGTCGAAGCTGCCCGGATACTGCGCGTGCTTGGCGACTGCCTTCGGAATCAGCGTGCGCAGGAAGTGGTGCGCGATCGCGCCGCCGTAGCGTTCGTCGCATTGTCGCGCACAGACGCCGAGATCGAACGGCGGCGAGATCGCCGCGGCTGCGACCAGCGGCGGCGGTGCGGCGTCACCGACTTCGCCGAGCCACTTCAGCAGCACGTTGCCGCCGAGCGAGCAGCCCAGCACGCACAGTGGCGCGCCGGGGAAGCGTTCCAGCAGCGTGCGCACCACCAACGACAGGTCGGTGGTCTCGCCGCTGTGGTAGGTGCGGAGCGCGCGATTCAGCACGCCGCCACACGAACGGAACTCGAGCACGCAGAAGCGCCAGCCGCGTGCCTTCGCGAGTGCGGCCGTCGAGCGCACGTAGCTCGACTCCCGGCTGCCCTCGAGGCCGTGCAGCAGCAGCACCAGCAGCGCCGTCGCGTCGTCGACGTCGGCGAAGTGCACGCGCACCGCGTCGTCGTCCGGGGTCGGCCAGGTCTCGGTGTGCAGCGCTGGCATCGCGTCCAGAGACCGCATCGCCGCCATGGTCTGCACGATGCCGGTCGGCGCCCACCAGGCTGGCCTGAACGGCGTGAGGGCCAGTTCGGCCAGCATGGTCTCCTTCGCCTCGGGCAGGGTCAGCGCGCACATCGCCGACGGTTGTAGCGTGCGGCTGCTTGACGCCGCGCGATTCGCCGCGAGGATCGTCGGTCCGTGACCACGACTTCGTCGGACCCATCGCGTGCCGCGTCGCGGGTCGCCGCACCGCGCGCGCCGTGGACCGTGCCACTCGCCGACGGGCCCGTGTCCACCTGGGTCGACCGCGCTGCCGCGGTGGCGGTCGCCGGCGTTGTCGGCACCGCCGTCGTCGTGATGGCACTGGTGCATCCCGACGCGCGCGGCATCGGCACGCACGAACAGCTCGGCCTCGAACCGTGCGGTTGGCCGGTCGCCTACGGCATTCCGTGCCCGACCTGCGGCTGCACGACCGCCGCCTGCCACCTCGTGCACGGCCATCTGTTCACCGCGTTCAGGGTGCAGCCGTTTGGCGCCATGTTCATGCTGGTGTCCGTGCTGCTCGGTCTGCACGCGCTGTGGTGTCTCTGGCGCCGGTGGTCGTTCGCGGACCTGCTGGTGCGGTTGCCGGTGTGGCGCCTGCTCGGCGCCGGTCTACTGCTGCTGCTCGCGTCGTGGGGTTACTTGTGCCTCGGTTTCACGCCGTGAGCGCCTGCCCAGGTCAGCACCACCGGGGTCAGCGCCGCCCGGGTCGCCGCCGGCCCTTGCCGCGCTGCTCCGCCCGTCCGCCACGCACCTCCAACCGTTCGGCGTCGAGCGCCTGCTGCAGCATCGTGCGATAGGAACGGTAGCGCGATGGCGCCAGCTGGCCGGCATCGAGTGCCGCGCGCACCGCGCACTGCTCTTCTTCGGCGTGCAGGCAACTGCGGTAGTCGCACTGCGGCAGCAGTGCCGCGATCTCGGGGAACAGGAACTGCAGCTCCTGCGAGCCGGTGCAGAACAGGTGGAAGTTGCGCACGCCCGGCGTGTCGAGCACGTGGCCGCCGCCGGGCAGCGGCAGCAGTTCGGTGTGCGTCGTCGTGTGGCGGCCCTGTTGGATGTGGTTCAGGTCGCCGATGCGCAGTTGCACGCCTGGCACCACGGCGTTCAGCAGCGACGACTTGCCGGCGCCCGACAGGCCGACCACGACGGTGCGGTTCTGGTGCAGCAGCGCGCCGATCTCTTGCAGCGCAGCCAGGGTCTCGCTGCCGGCCTGCACGCTCGTCGGCAGCACGTGCACGCCGGCGTGGGCGTAGACCGCCCGCCAGGTGGTTGCCGCGGCCGGATCGAGATCGGCCTTGGTCAGCACCAGCGTCGCCGGAATGCGTTCGCGGGCCGCGGCGGCGAGGATGCCGTCGACGAGTTCGGGCTGGAACGGCGGCGACGACACGCTGGCGACGGCCAGCACCTGCGTGAGGTTCGCGGCCAGCACCTGGGCGCGCTCTTCGCCTTCGGTGCTGGCACGCCGGTGCAGCTGCGAACTGCGCGGCAGCACGGCTTGGATGGCGAGGCCAGTGTCGTCGAGCAGCACGCGGTCGCCGACCGCCAGCGGCCGCTTCTCACCGGACGCACCGTCGAACAGCCGGCCGGCCAGCGGCAGGCGCCGGCGTTCGCCGTCGATCTCGACGTGGCACACCTTGGCGTCGATGCGTAGAACGAGGCCCTGCGGCGATGACGGTTGCATCCGGAACGAACTCGGTTGGGAGACTGGCACCGAGCCCGACCGGAGCCCTGCACCTCGGCAATGCGCGCACGTTCCTGCTGGCGTGGCTGTCGATCCGGTCGCGCGGCGGCACTCTACTGCTGCGTGTCGAAGACATCGATGGCCCGCGCGTGAAGCCGGAGACCGTCGCGCAGGCGCTCGCGGATCTGCGCTGGCTCGGGCTCGACTGGGACGGCGAGGTCGTGCTGCAGAGCGAACGCCTGCCGCTCTACGAACGGGCGGCCGCGGCGCTGGTCGACGCCGGGCTCGCGTACCCGTGCGTGTGTTCGCGCCGCGAGGTCGAGGAGGCGGCGTCGGCACCCCATGCCGGTGAGGAAGGCCCGGCCTACCCCGGCACGTGCCGCGGCCGGTTTGCCGACCGTGCCGCCGCAACCGCGGCCACCGGTCGCGAGGCCGCCTTGCGCTTCCGGGTCGACGTCGACGAGGTGCCGTTCGACGACGGCTTCCGTGGGCCGCAGCGCGGCGCGATCCACGGCGACTTCGTGATCGGCAAACGCGATGGCGGGCCGGCCTACCAGCTCGCCGTCGTGGTCGACGACGCAGCCCAGGGTGTCACCGAGGTCGTGCGCGCCGACGACCTGCTGCCGAGCACGCCGCGGCAGCTGCTGCTGTATCGCGCGCTCGGGCTGTCGCCGCCACGGTTCCTGCATCTGCCGCTGGTCGTCGGGGTCGATGGTCGCCGCCTCGCCAAGCGCCACGGCGACACGTCGCTGCGCCACCTGCGCGAGCGCGGCGTGTCGGCCGCAGCGGTCACGGGCTACCTCGCGTTCCTGAGCGGGCTGATGCCGGTGGCGGGGGCTTGTCGGCCGCACGAGCTCCTGTCGACGTTCGATTGGAGACGCGTGCCGCGGTCGCCGGTGCAAGGCGACACGCACGGCCTCTGCAGCCCCTGACGCCGCCGCGTCAGCGCGGCTGTGGCCGCACGCCGTACGGTGCGAGTTCGTGCACGAGTGCGTCGGTCCACTGCGCACACCGGGCTGCGTCGGCGGTGTCGAGGCGGGCATCGAGCGCGGTCAGCGCGGCATCCCAGCAGTCGTTCGCGAACACCTGCGCCGGCGTCGGCGAACCGTCGAGTTCCGCGGCGGCGCAGTAGCCGTGCAGCTGCTGGCGCCAGTGTTGGTGCCATGCGGTGATGCTGAATTCGGTCGCGGTTCCGGGTTGCATCGCCGTCAGGCGCAGCGCCTCGGCATGTGGTCGCAGCGCCGGCGGCAGTGCCGCGGCCCGGGTCGCGAGTGGCGACAAGCCACCGCGCGACGAGGCGTTGACCGGCGTCGCGATCCACCAGGGCCGCAGCGCGAACAGCGAGCCGATCACGCCCAGCACCGCGACCGCGGCCAGCGACCAGCGGCGGCGCCGGCGCCACGCCGCGGCCGCCGCGTCCAGCTGACGCTGCTCGGCGGCCTGCTGGCACTGCGCGGCCAGATTGCGCCAGTGTTCGAGCAGTCGCAGCAGGCGTCCGGGCGCGTCCGCTTCGTGGCCGGCGGCCGCCACGGCGGCCGCGATCTCGTCGACGGTGCTCCGGGTCACCTGCACGCGTTCGAGCAGGTCCGTGGTGCCGTCGAGTTGCTGCTCGGCCATCGCTGCGTTCTCGAGGGTGATCTGCGTCTCGACGTCGCGCAGGTCCTTGGCGTAGAGCAGCGACCGGTCGGCGGGCACGTTGATCGTCAGCAGTTGCAGGCAGTCACGCCGTTTG
>JBGARS010000070.1:0-3290 GCA_044230075.1 Planctomycetota bacterium
GGTGCTGCCGAAGCCGCCGGTGCTGCCGGCGGCGCGCGCCGAAGCGACGGGCGCGCGCACGCTGCCGCCGGCCGACCCGGAGCTGCTGCGGCTGTATGCCGAGGAAGCGCGCGAGGAACAGGCGCGCATCGCCAACGACCGGGCCTCGCAGATCGAAGCGATGGCCGACAAGGACCGCATCTACGCTGACTTGGCGCGGCTTGCCGAAGCGCGCTCGATCGAGGAGACGCTGTATCCGGCGTGGCCCGAGCGCATCCCATCGATGTTGGAATGGCTGCAGAGTCACGGCGAACCGTTGGCGTCCCAGCTGCCAGGACTCGAAGCCAAGCTCATCGCGATGCGGCAGCGGGCGTCGCCGCACTTCGCAGCCGGCAGCACGATGGCGGCAGCGCATCCGCGTTTCGCCGAGCTCCAGCACCTCAAGTCCGAGTTGACCGTCGCCAACGATTCGGCCCGGCGCGAGGATCTGCGCGAGCAGATTGCGACGATCGAGAATGAGATCGAGGTCGCTGCATTCTCGTTCCCCGACGCGGCGGACGCCTATCTGCACCGAACGCTGACTCGGCTGGTGAACGAGTTGGCGGAGTTCACCGGTAACCATGGCAAGGTGGCGCGTGTGCGCGAACGCCTGCAGCAGGCCCGAGTGGCAACACGACGCTGCCTGGAAGGGCATGCCGGCGAGTGGGCAAAGGCCACAGCTGCCATCGAGTCGAGCGACGGCACCGCTGGGTCGTCTGACTACCAGCACTTCACGCTCGCACCGCAGATCGGACTGGTGCCGATCGGTATGGACCCCGAATCCAAGTTGTGGGAGTTCGTCCACCTTGCCTCGGCCTCACCAAGCCAGGAAGTACCGGTGCGCGACCCGGCAACTGGCCGGCTGACACTCACAGCGGACATGGGGGTCGTCTTCGTGTTGTTGCCGGGCGGGAGGTTGCCAGTCGAGGACGGACAAGGTGCGACGCCGCGAAATGACCTGCAGCTGTCACCCTTCTTCCTGAGCAAGTACGAGATGACCTGGGGACAATGGCTGCGGCTCGGCGGTCCGGAAGTCGTGAGCTTCAAGGGCAAGCCTGACACCATCACGGCAGCCGAAGGCGTCGACTGGTTCGAATGCGAAGAGCTGCTGCGACATCACGGCCTCGTGCTCCCGACGGAGCTGCAGTGGGAATATGCGTGTCGCGCTGGTACCCGGACACCCTGGTGGTGTGGCGCCAGTGCGGCGACCCTGCGGGGCAAGGAGAGCATCGCCCTCGCTGAGGGAATTCCTGACCCTCGGGTCGGTTCGTGCGCACCCAACCTGTTTGGACTGTTCGACATGGCAGGCCACTTGTCCGAGTGGTGCCTGGACGAGTTTGGTGACTACGGGAGCGAGCGCGCAGGAGACGGCCTGCGACCCTGGACTGGCTCTCCCAGTCGCTGTTCACGCGGAGGTCGCGCGTATGACGTCGCCGAGAGAGCGCGCTCCGCTTTCCGCGGCAGCTGCCAGACCGCCCTCCGCATCATCGGCCAAGGCCTGCGGCCAGCCCGGCTCGTCCGACCTTGACTCACCATGCCCGCTGGTGCCTTCCGCGAGATGCCTACACGATCCTGGCAAGAAGTGCGCGAGCAGATCCGGAGTCAGCTGCGCCCGCAACCATGAGACTCGGCTTCGCCGAAGGGCCGGCGGACGTGAACCTCACTCCGCCAGCAGCTTCATCCCACCCTGCGCGACGCCGAACTGACTGGTCGCGCCGGTGCGCTGCCCCACCGCGGCCGGGTCACATCTGCCGGCCAGCAGGTCGCGCCACGCGGCGAGCACCTTCGTCACTTCCCCGGCGCCTTCGCGCACGAACTCGACGCGGAAGCGCTGCACCCCGGCCTGCACCAGCCGTTCCGCCCACGCCGCACTCTGCTGCGGCGCGTGGTGGAACACCGTGTTGCGGCAACCGACGTCGACGATCACCGGATGCTCGCGGCCCTGATGGTCGCGCAGCGCCACCTGGTGCTGTTCGCACGGCCGCCCGCACGAACGGAAGTCGCGGCCGTTGCTGAGCAGGTGCGAGTAGACGCAGTGTTCGGTGTGGAAGGTCGGGATGCGGTGCTGCGCGACCACGGCGATCCGGCCCCTCTGCACGTGTTCCACCATCGCGAACAGCTGCTGCTCGTCGAGGTCGAACGACGCGGTGATCGTGTCGAGGCCGAGCCCGAGCAGGTGGCCCGCCGCCAGCGAGTTGGTGGCGTTCAGCGAGAAGTCGCCGTGCAAGGCGAACGCATCGCCGGCGCTGCGGAACGCGAGGCAACGCATCAGCGCGCCGAGGTGCCGCACCAGGATCGCGTCGGGTGCGAGCTTGCGGATGCGTTCGATCAGCGCCTGTTCGCCGGGCTTGCCGATGCGCGTCGTCGCGATCGTGATCCGGAGCCCCGCCGCCCGCGCGCGCTCGACCGCACGGCCAAGGCCAGTGAACTCCATCCAGTCGAGCTCGACCTCGCGGCAGCCGGCGGCGATCACCGCTTCGAGCTGCGTGTCTTGCCGCACCAACGGCACTACCTCGGGCGGCGCCGGCGGCGTGGCAGCGAGGGCACCCTGTGCCTGCCGCACGCGCGCAATCGCCGGCCGCGCATCGACCGTGCGCACGGGGCCACGTTCGATCGGCGGCAGCAACTCGGCGACCAACACGCGGCGCAGTTCCTTCAGTTCGCTGGCCGGAACGTGCAGCCCGGGCTCGAGCGCGGTCGCATCGAGCTGGCCGAGGCGGAACGGCGTGCCACCGAACGCGCCGAGCTTGTCGGTCAACACCACCGTGTCGAGCCCGGCGCTGCGCGCGGTCTGCAGCGCCGTCGTCGTCGCCGAGCTGGCGGTGTGGGCCCCACACGTGGCCACGGCGCGCAGCGGCTCGCCGCGGCGGCCTGCCACACGCAGATCGACGGCGTGCCTTCCATCCGGCTCGGCGTGCTCGTCGCGCAGTTCGCGCGCCACCGCGGACGCCAGCGCCGGGTCGTTCGTCGCCCACACGTGGTCGCCCGGGCGCACACGCCGCAGGTCCGGTCCCGGTGTGCCGAAACGCAGCCGCAGTTCGTCGCCATGCTGGTCGACGAAGAACACCGCGCCGCCGGGTTCGTCCTTCGACTCGGGATGCCCCTGGTCGAACACCACACCCATGCCCGCGCGCACCACCAGCGGTGCCGCGTCACCGGCGGCAGGCAGCGAACTGGCGCGTTCGCCGGTCGGCGCTTCCTCGCCACACGCGCGCTGAAGGCGTTGCGTTCGCCCGAGACGTCGCCCATCGCCCGGCCGGTCGACGACGGCT
>JBGARS010000070.1:3300-28946 GCA_044230075.1 Planctomycetota bacterium
GCACCGGTCCACGGCCGACCGTCGGGGTCGGGCCGCACCACCACCGCGTCGCCGTCGACGCGCACAACGCGCCCGATCAGTACGCCGCGGTGCTTCGGGAAGCGTCCCTCGACCAGCGTCTGGTGGTCGCTGCCGGCGAAGAAGCCATCCGAGAAGCCGCGCGTGTACGACAGCGACATCGCCAGCAGGTCGTTGGCGAGCTGCCGCTCCGCGACCTTGCGATCGCCGCCGGCGACCAGCGCATCGACCCAGCGGCGGTAGCCGCCGGTCGCCGTGGCGACGTACAACGGCCCCTTCTGCCGACCCTCGATCTTCAGGCCGTGCACGCCGATCGCCAGCAGCTCGGGCACCGCACGCGCACCGGCGAGGTCCTTCGGGCTCAGCAGGTACTGCACCTCGCCGAGGTCGCGCAGCTCGCCGTCGACCACCAGTTCGTACGGCATGCGGCAACTCTGCGCGCACTGGCCGCGGTTCGCGGAACGACCGCCCCACGCCTCGCTGGTCAGGCACTGCCCGCTCCACGACACGCACAAGGCGCCGTGCACGAACACCTCGAGTTCGAGGTCGGTGCCGGCCGCGAACGTGCGGATCTCGTCGACCGACAGTTCACGCGGCACGACGATGCGGCTGACGCCGAGCGCCTGGGCGAACGCCGCCGCCGCCGGCTCGGCGATCGTCATCTGCGTGCTGGCGTGCAGTTCGAGCTGCGGGCAGACGGCGCGCGCCAGCAGACAGACCGCGGGATCCTGCACGATCAGCGCGTCGACGCCGGCCGCCGCGATCTTGCGCAGCACCCGTTCCATCGCCGGCAGCTCGGGCTCGAACACCAGGGTGTTGAGAGTCACGTAGGCGCGGGCACCGGCGCGGTGGATGCGCGCCGTCAGCGCATCGAGGTCCGCGAGCGCGAAGTTCGCCGCGCGCGCGCGCGCGTTGAAGCCATCCTGCAGGCCGAAGTACACCGCATCGGCGCCGTGCCGCAGTGCGGACAGCAAGGCAGGCAGCGACCCGGCGGGCGCGAGCACCTCGGGTTTGTGCGGACGGTCGGCCACGGAGCAACGGTAGTATCCGCGCGGCCGGCGCCCCGCAACGCGCCGTGTCTCCCCCGATGCCGAGCGAAGACGAACTCGACCAACTGCGCGCGGCCATGGACGTCTGCAACCGGCGACTCGCCGCGGTGCTGCACGATCGCGCGCGACTGGTGCGGCAGATCGCCGCCTGGAAGCGGGCGCACGGCGTGCCGATCGTCGATCCGGCCCGCGAACAGGCGATGCTCGCGGCACTGCTCGCCGCCGCGCAGGGCGACGACTACCCACCCGCGGCTCTGCGCACGATCCTGTCGGCCGTGTTCGCCGCATCCCGATCTCTGGCCACGGATCCGGGATAGCGTTGGCGCGGGTGGTCGTGCCACGCCCTTCTCGACGGCGAGACACCGTCGCCCGAACCGCCTCCCTACACGTCGCAGAGACGGACGCAGCGGGCCAGCGTGTCGAGTGGATCCTTCTTCGGAACGAACTCGTGTGCCACATAGCCCTCGTAGCCGGTCGCGAGGATCGCGCGGCACACCGCCGGGTAGTTCAGTTCCTGCGTGTCGTCGATGTCGTGGCGGCCCGGCACTCCGCCGGTGTGGAAGTGGCCGATCTCGCCGATGTGGTCGGTGATCGTGCGGATCACGTCGCCCGCCATGATCTGCGCGTGGTAGATGTCGTAGAGGATCTTGACGCGTGGGCTGCCGACACCGCGACAGACGTCGAGCCCGTACTGCATGCGATCGAACGCGTAGTCGTGGTGGTCGATCTTCGAGTTCAGGTACTCGAGGCAGAGCGTGACACCGGCCTTCTCGGCATGCGGCACCAGGCGCTTCAGACCCTCGACGCAGTTGTCGATGCCGGTCGCATCGTCCTGGCCTTGCCGGTTGCCGGAGAACACGATCATGTTCGGTATGCCGGCATCGGCGATGCGCGGCAGGAACGTCTCGCACTCCTTGACCAGCTCGTCGTGGTGCTCACGCCGGTTCAGACCATGCTGGATCTGCATGCACTTCGGCCCGAACGCCATCGAGCAGACGAGCCCGAACTTCTTCGGCACCATCCATTCGTGCGGTGACAGCAGATCGACGGCGACGATGCCCATGGCCGCGACCTTCTCGCAGAACTCCTCGAGTGGAATGCCGCCGTAGATCCAGCGGCAGACCGCCTGCTTGAGCTTGCCGCGCCCCTTCGGCGGCGATTCATCCGGCGCCGACATTCTGGCGGCGACACGGCCCCAACGCACGAGGAGTTGCCGGCGCAGCAGGAGCGACCCGCGATGTGGGCGCACGACCGGCACCGCGTGCACTGCGCCGGCGGCGGCGGCCCCCAACGAACGCGGGCGCCACCCGGCCGAACCGGATCGCGCCCGCATCGATGCCTGCGTCGGTCGCTCGCTCAGCTCTCGCCGATGGCGGCGGCGACCAGGCAGCCCTTCGCGACGGCAGTCAGGGCCTCTTCGCTGCGGAAGATGCGACCGACCGGCAGCGGGAAGTCGATCTTCGCGAACTCGTCGCGGAAGACCTCGATGAAGCCGCCGATCATCGACGTGCCACCGGCGCAGGCGATGTCGATCGGGCTGTTGAAGCTCGGCATGTTCTTGCCGGACTCGAAGCGCGTCTTGATGTTCTGCAGCACGTAGTTGATCAGGCTGCGGTAGTAGATCGCGACCGCCTCTTCCTCGCGGCTCTTCGGGTCGCGGATGTCGATGCCGCGCTCCTTGATGTGCGTTGCCTTGCTGCGCGGGCAGCCGAGCACACCGGCGACGTTCTTGTCGATCCAGTCGCCGCCGCGCGCGACCGAGAACGACAGGCACGGGATCGACTTGTAGGCGATGCAGGCGTTGGCCATGCCACCGCCGAACGACAGGCCGATGCCGGTGAAGTCGCTCTCCGCCAGTTCGGCGAAGATCACCGCATGCGCTTCGTTGATGGCGTGCGCGGTGTAGCCCATCTTGTTGATCAGGCTCTCGAACAGTCCCTGGTGGTAGACGACGTTGTTGTCGACGTCCAGCGACGGGGCCGGCACGCAGAAGTAGCAGCTCTCGCCCTGCACGCGTGGCTCGCCCAGGATCTTGCCGATGATCATCTTCATCATCGGCAGCGCGTCCTGCTCGTTCGGGCTGATCAAGCCGTCGGCCATCGGCCGGCGCGTCTCGCGGCCGAACACGTTGGCGAGCTCGAACGCCGCCTCGCCGATCACGACGAGCTTGTTGTTGTGCACGACGTAGGGCACCTTCAGCTTCGTCAGCATGTTCTTGCTGTAGACGTCGCTGGGGATGTCGAGGAACGCATTGCGCTCCACGTTCACCGTGATGCCGCCTTCGTCGTTCTGAACCGCCGCCGCGAGATTCGCGGTACCGACGTCGAGGCCCTTACCCAGGGCGATGGCAGTGTCGGCGCCATGGTCGACACTGGGATCGTTGTGGTTCTGATGCTGAGTCATTGCTCTCCGCCTTGCTTCCCGAAAGTGCCAGTGTGGGCGGCCTAGCCGCCGCCCTTGAGCTTCTTGAGGCGAGCCAGGTTGCCGGCGATGCCGCCGGCCGACTTCTGCTTGACCTCGATGTTCTGCATGTTCGACTCGAGCGACTTGCCGTCGTCGGCGAACAGGCTGCTGAAGTCCATGGGTGCGTTCGACTCGACGGCCGCACTGACACCCATCTTCTTGCCGATCGTCTCCAGCCGGTCGTTCAGCGAACCGGCGAGCTTCTCGAACGCCGCCGAGAAGTCGGCGGGCGGCGCCGCTGGTGCGGGTTGGGCATCGCGGTGCAGCAGGTTGGCCTTGAGGTTGGCCATCTCGTGCACCAGCGACATCACGAGGTCGCCCGGCGGTGCTGCGGCGGGCGCCGCCGCCGGGGCCGCCGCGCTCTTGGCGCTGGCCTGCTCCACCTGCTGGCGGGTCGCGGTCAGCGCCTCGCTCACCTCGGCGAGGCGCGCCTTGACCTCCGTCAGCTCGAGCTCGCGCTCTGCCAGCGTCTCCTCGACCTCGTGCGCGCGCTGCACCTCGGCTTCGCGCTCCTTGAGGATCGAACGGAACTCCTGGCGGCTCTTGTCGACGAGGCGGTCGACCTCGCCCTGCTCGATCAGGCCGGACTGCTCGATGGCGGCGTGCACCGCCTCGCGGATCATCGCGGCGATGTGTTCGGCCCTGACGAGGCGCACCCGACGCCGTCCCTCGCTGCGCAACTCGTCAAGAGTCGCGGTGCGTGAACGCGCCGAGAGGGCTTCCTTGATTTCGTTGACGGATTCCATGCACCTCGTGTGGCTCCGGTCCCGGCTCCACGACGGGGGGACTTTCGGCCTTCCCCAGCCCGGACTTGAGATCCGGTGGCGACGGCAGGGCCCGGATCGGGACGCCGCGCGGTCCGTGCCGGCGCCGGCCGGTCAGCCGCGGGGCTGCCAGGGGTTGTTGCCCCACCGTCGTCGCAGCAGTTGCACGGTCGGGGGTTCGGGCCGCAAACGCTCCAGCAACCGCAACATGGCGGCGACCCCGGCCCCCAGCAGAAAGCCGCCGATGTGGGCCCACCAGGCGACCCCACCACCATCGCGCCCCGTTTCGAACGAGCTCTGCACCAGTTGCAGCAGGAACCAGTAGCCGAGGAAGAACGGCGCCGGCAACACGATCACGTCGACGAAGAAGCCGAACACGATCAGCATCTGCACCCGCGAATGCGGATACAGCAGCATGTAGGCCCCCATGACCCCGGCGATCGCGCCGCTGGCGCCGATGGTCGGCAGCGTCGAGTCCGGTGCGCTGAGCAGGTGCGATGCCGACGCGGCGGCGCCGCTGACGAGGTAGAAGACGAGAAAGGGCAAGCGGCCGAAGCGGTCCTCGACGTTGTCGCCGAAGATCCACAGGAACAGCATGTTGCCGAGGAAGTGCAACCAGCCGCCGTGCAGGAACATGCAGGTGACCAACGTCAGCCACTCGGGCACCAGCGCCGGCTCCAGCAGGTGCGGCCGGCCGAAGCCCTGCACGACGTGGTCGACGCCTGGCTCGAACACGCGCGCCGGCACCATGCCCAGCTGTTCCACCAAGGCGCCGCCCGGAACGGCGAGCTGCGCCACGAACACCAGCGAGCACACACCGATGATTGCCTGGGTGACGACCGGCCGGCGGCTCGCCGGAATGCTGTCGCGCAGCGGGATCACGGCGCCTCGGCGATCGCGCGTTCGACGGTGAGGGCTGCCCGCAGTGCACCCACATCGTGCGTGCGCACGAACTCGGCTCCATGTCGGAGCGCCCACAGTTCCGCCGCCAGCGTGCCCGGGCCACGTTCCGCGGTCGGCAGCCCCGTCAGTTCGCCGAGGAAGGACTTGCGCGACACCGACACCAGCAGCGGCACAGCCCAGCGCCGCAGCTCGGGCAGGTGCCGCAACACCCGCAGGCTCGGTGCCGGTCCACTGCCGAGGAAGAAACCCATGCCCGGATCGAACACCAGCCGTTCGCGCGCGATGCCCGCAGCCGTGAACGCCGCCAGACGCTCGTCGAAGAACTGCTGCAACTCCGCGAGCAGTGTGTCGGCGCCATGTGTGGACCGCTGCGCGCGCGGCCCCGAGCTGCGCGAGAACATCACCACGAAGCGGACCTGCATCGGTGCCGCGGCGGCGGCGGCGAGCGCAGCAGCGGAACGGAAGCCGCTGACGTCGTTCAGCCACTGCACACCGAGCGCGCACATCGCCCGCATCACCGCCGGCTTGCAGGTGTCGATGCTGACCGCGATTCCGCGCTGCAACAGAGCCGCCACCACCGGCTCGAGCCGGCGGATCTCCTCGTCCGCGGCGACCGCCTCGCCATCGGGATGCGTCGATTCCGCGCCGAGATCGATCACCGCGGCGCCCGCCGCCGACAACCGTTCCGCCTGCGCGAGCGCCGCGGTCGGGTCGAGGAAGCGACCACCGTCGGAGAACGAGTCGCGCGTGACGTTGACGATGCCGAAGATCGAGGCCATTGCGCGGCGCGGCAGCATACGCGCGGTCAGCGGGTCCAGCGGCTGCGCAGGCACGATTCGCAGCGACCACAGGGCTGCTCACCGCCGTCATAGCACGACCAGAAGTCGGCGGCCGTGAAGCCGAGTGCGCGTGCGGCGGCGACGATCTGCGGCTTGTCCCAGGTCAGCGTCGGGCTGGTGACCTGGACGCCGCTGCGCGTGCCGAGCGCGAGCATCGTGTCGCTGGCGGCGACGAACGCGGCCGAGTTGTCGGCGAAGGTCGCCGCCTCCTCACGATTGAAACCCGCGATCACATGGCGCGCCTGCAGGGCCTCGGCGTGCGCAGCGGCGATGGCGACGAAGACGACGTTGCGCGCGGGCACCCAGACCGCCGCCGCACTGACCGCGTCTCCAGGCGCCTGCTCGGTGCCCTGTGGCAGTTCGCCGCTACCGGCCATCAGCCGGCTGCCGCTGCGCCGAGCGAGTTCGCCGAACCAGGGCAGCTCGATCGTACGCAGCGGGGCGCCGAGCCGGGTCGCGAGCCGCTGCGCCGCTTCGGCCTCACGCCGGACGGCGCGCTGGCCGTAGTCGAAGAACAAACACGACGCCAGGGCGTGATCCGGCTGCCGGGCGAACGTCGCCGCCGCGACACCGGAGTCGAGCCCGCCCGACAGCAGCGCGATGCCCCGTCCGGCCACCACCGTTCACTGGACCGTGAACGGGATCGAGACGCCACGCGAGTAGGTCACCTCGGCATGGCGGCGTTCGGCCAGCAACAGGTCCCCCGACACGGTCGGGAACCAGACCCAGAGCCGGGATTCGACCTTCACGGTCCACGTCCCGGTCTGCAGGCCAGTGACTCCGGACAGATCCGGGTACTGCACCATGTCGGTGCCACCGGCGGCATCGGTGTCCTGGACGAGCACCAGCCAGCGGCGCCCGTTCACGTCTTCGGCGGTCACGTCGACGGTTGCATGCGCGCCCGGGAATGCGACGTTGTTCAGCACGTCGGCGAACTCCACCACGGGCGGCCCGACGAACGGGGCGGGCAGCGTGATCGTCGGGATCGCCTGCGGGTCGAGCAGTGTGCCCTCGCTCAAGCCGGTCAGGGTGTTGAGCAGGAAGCGATGCCGACTGATGCGGCCCGAGGCGTCGCGCGCGTCAGTGACCACCCATGCGCCGGCGTTGGCCCCGAACAGGCCGAGAGCCGCGAAGCCGGGCTGGGTCCAACTTGCGTCGGTGGTGTAGGTCGTGCCGGTGTTCAGCTTCGAGAACCCGACCCCCAGCAACACCTGGCCACCAAAGCCCTGCAACGACGCCGTGACGCGCACGAACGGGACGCCGCCCAGCAGGTTGTTGAGGTCCAGGCCCGTCGCGAGACTGAAGTCGAAGTCGTTGCCTTGGGCAAGGAAGCCCTGGGAGCCTGCGCTGGGCAGCAGCACGAGGCTCTGGTTGGACGCCTCGCCAGCCGCCGGCGGCGCCAACGGCGGCGTGAAGCTCATCAGGTCGGTGCCCAGCGACTGGAAGCCCTGGAAGGAGAACGGGGGGCGCACCGTCGGCTCGAACACGCCGCCGAACGCCGTCACGATCGCCGGGCGGTTCGGCCGAATGGTCGTGGCCGGGATCGTCGTCGGCGCAGAGTTCGCCGTGCGCACGCCGAACTCGTTGGCATCGTCGAAGGCCGTGCAACCGACCAGCAGCGTCGTACCCGGCGCCTGCGTGAACAGCGCGTTGCCCTGCAGCGTCGCCGTGGCGCCAGCCACCGGACGCAGCGGCATCGACACGAACGAAGCCGAAGTCGCATAGAGCGTCAGCAGGTGGAAGCCCGACCGCACCGCGGTGACCGTGTGCGGGCCTGCGGTCAGCCCGGTGAACGTGGCGCGCCCGTTCGTGCCGGTCATCGCGACCAACTGCCCGGCGGCCGGCACCTGCGGGATGCCCGGAGCCACCAGCACCGTGACGTTGGCCATCGGCGCCAGGTCGCGCTCGTCATAGACCTCGACCGTCAACTCGGTGCCCGGCGCCCCGATCGCCAGCCCGCGCTGCACGATCTGGCCCATGGTGTTCGCGTTGGCGAGGTTGCCGGCCCGATCGCGCAGGCTCAGCGAGTAGGACAAAGGCGCCGCCACCTGGCCCACGCGCAGCGGCCGCAGCAGGAACCTGCCGTCGGCGGACGAAGCGAACAGCACGGCCGTGCTGCTGCCAGCCGTCAACGTCACCTCACCCACCTCTTCACTCGCGGTGCCGAAGTACGCCAGATACTCCTGGTCGGTGACGACGTCGAAGCCGTTGCCGGTGCTCGGTGGCCCGGCCTTGCTCAGCGTCGGCAACGTGACGTCGAACAGCGCCTCGTCGCTGCCACCGTTGTGCGTGAAGGCCGAGTGGTCGCTGCCGCGCTGGGTCTGCACCGCGAACGTGATCGAACCGTCGTCGAACTTCGGTCGCGCCACAGTGCCCAGCAGGCCGCTGAAGTCGAGCGTCACCGTCTGGGTGCCGGCACCAGGAATCGCCACCGTGCGCTCGAAGAACTGCAGGTCGGCGCTGTTCGTCGTCGTCTCCTTGTTGCCGCCGTAGATGCGCGCCAGGATGCGGTCGCCGGCCTGCGCGTCCACCGCGGTGGTCACGACCAACTGCACCGCGGCCACGTTCGCCTGGTTGATCTTGTTGCGAAACGTGGTGGGCGTGGGATTGCCGAGCGCCACCGCCGCCGGCGCCGCCGGGCCGATGCTGTCGAACGAGGCGAACGGCGTGCGGCCGCGGAAGTCCAGGTTGCCGTCGGAACCGAACGTCACCGTGTCGTCGACGACGAACTCGTGCGTGGTCGAGGCCAACAACCGGTCCTGGGGATGCAGCCGCACAGCGCGCGGATCGCCAACGCCGAGGATCTTCAGCGGCAGATCGCGCTGCACGGCGACGTCGGCGCCGCCGCGGCGGCGCAGGTGCACGTTGGCGTCCGTGATCGACACCTCGTTCGCCGGCCGGTCGAAGAAGACGTAGAAGTCGCTCTCCCGCGCCACGTCGCGCGCGTTGTCGCGGGGATAGGTCGTCAGGATGCGCCCGTCGGTGATGGATGTCGCCTGGTTGACCTGGAAGTCGGTCACCACCTTCTCGGTGCCACTGACCAGGAAGCGCACGCCATCGGCGTCGCGCGCGTCGGGCAGCAGCACCACTTCGTAGATCGCCGCGCCGGCATTGGACAGGGCGGTGACCGGCCGCATCACCAGCACCTTGCCGTTGGCGACGAAGTCGTACTGGCACGGCAGCGCCTGCGTGGTGCCCTTGACCCGCAGGAAGATGCGGCCGTCGGTGCCGGTCGCGGACGTCGGCAGCACCGACTTCTGGTTCAGGCTCTCGCTGAACTCGATGACGATCGGCACCACGGTCGGCCAACCGCTGCCGCTCGGGAACGCCGCTTTCACCGTCGGTCGGCCGTCGCGCGCATCGCCGCCGACCGGCACCACCTGGATCGTGGACTCGCCGGGCGTGGCGGGCGTGTCGGTCTGGTTCGGGTTGGGGTCGAAGGCGCGCCCGACGTTGTCGCAGGCACCGGCACCGACCAGCACGAACGAGAACAGCAGCGCGAGGCGGAATCGGGGCATCGTCATCGGAGGCGGGTGGGCGGCGATCCGTGCCGCGGTCGGCAGACGCCAGAGGACGGTCGGCCAGGAGACATTATTCCTTCGCCGGCGGCGCGTCACCAGGACCACCTGGCACCGGCGGCACCGGCGGCACCGCTGCCGGGCGCTGCGGCCAGAACAGCATCAGCAGGGCACCCGCGACCAAGCCGCCGCTCAGCAACTGACCCATCGTCATGCCGGCGAAGACGACGCCGAGCCAGGAATCGGGTTCGCGTACGAACTCCAGCGACGAACGCACCAACGCATAACCGAACAGGAAGACGACCGCGTAGCGGCCCGGCCGCCACGGCCGACGCCGCGTCAGCAGGTAGAGCACCAGCATCACGAGCCCGAGCACCAGGCCCTCACCGAGCCCTTCGTACAGCTGCGAAGGATGCCGGTACGGCACCAGCAGGTGGCCCTTGACGTCGGCAAGGCCCTGCACCCGCGGCCAGTCGAGGTGAGGCACCACCGCGCCCCAGTCGATCGCATTGCCATGCTCGTCGGCGCTGCTGAGCAGGTCCTTGACCTGATCGAACGTACGCCTGCCGCTCGCCACCTGGATGCAGAGTTCGCGGTCGCGCATCGTCCAGCTCTCGGCGATGTGGAGCAGATCCAGCGCCTTCGAATCGGTCGGGAACTGCATCGCCCAGCCGACGCCCTTCGCGGTCACGCGGCCGAACAGCTCGCCGTTGATGAAGTTCGCGCAGCGCACCGCGAGGATGCCAGGCGTCACCGCCAGTGCGCATGCGTCCGCGGTGCGCATCCAGCTGATGCGGTACTTGCGGCAGAACAACCAAACCGCAACGGCGACACCGCCGAGGCCGCCGTGGAACGCGAGCCCACCCTTCCACACCTGCACGAACTGCAGCGGGTTCAGCAGGCTGTGTTGGTAGAACAGCGCGTAGCCGACGCGGCCACCGAGCATCACGCCGAACACGCAGTAGAAGATCAGGTCGGGCGCCGCCTCGGGTTGCACCGGGAAGAAGCGGGCGCGCGCCAGCCGCACCAGGATCCACTGGCCGGCGATGAAGCCGACCACGTACATCAGGCCATACCAGCGGATGTCGATCGGCAGCCCCGGGATGTCGAACAACACCGGGTCCCAGCAGGGAAACTCCATCCGCGGCACCTTACCGGTCCCGATGCAGCGAAGCACGTCTCGCCACCTGCGTGCCGTGACGCGGCGTCCGGCTGTTGGTAAGGTGCGCGCCGTGAAGCCCAGCACCCAGGACGACCTCGCTGTGCACCTAGGCGGCGAGGCCCTCGCCATCCTGCAGCCCGCCACAGCCGAGGTGCGGGCCGACCGCAGCCGACTCGCCGTGCTGTTCCCCGGTCTGCCGCGGCGCGTCGGACGCCAGGCGGTGCGCGGCGGCGTGACGGCACTCGGGCCCGGCCGCGTGGATCTCGACGCGTTCCGGCGCTGCGACCTCGCGGCCGCCTGGCTGCTGCTGCAGACCGGCGCGACCGAAGCCGAGCTGCTGGACCTCTATTCCCACGGTGACATCGAGGAACGGGCGATGCTCCTGCGGGCGCTGCACCTGCTGCCGATCGGCACCATCACCACGCAGCTGTTCGGCGAAGTGCAGCGCACCAACATCGTGCTGCATCTCGAGGCCGGAGTCTGCGACAGCGACCTGTTCGCGCGCGCCGTCGGCCATGCCGGCTTCGATGCGACCGCCGCCAACCGGATGCTGCTGAAGCTGGCGTTCCTCGACCTGCCGTTGCGCCGCGTGTTCGATGCCGAACGCCACGCCAACGCCGAGCTGTCGCGCATGCTGATCGACCTCGCGACCGAACGTGAGGCTGCCGGCCGCTCGGTGTGGCGCGACACCTGGCGCCTGATCGGCAAGGCGCCGTGCCCCGGCGCCAGCGCGCGCCTGGTCGGCGGCCTCGAGCACGGCGACGACGGCGTGCGCCTCGCCGCCGCCGAGGGCCTGCGCGCGCTCGGCCGCGCCGACCTGCACCACTTCGCCAAGGAACGCCTGCCCCGCGAACCCCGCGACGACGTGCGCACGGCGCTGCAGCGCATCGTCCAGTAGCCCTTCCGTCCCCCCGAAACCGCCAGCCGCCGCCCGCGATGCCGATCTTCGAACCGCACATCCACATGTTCAGCCGCATCACCGACGACTACGAGCGGCTTGCTCTGGCCGGCGTGCGCGCGGTGCTCGAACCGGCGTTCTGGCTCGGCCAGCCGCGCACGCAGGTCGGCTCCTTCGTCGACTACTTCGAGACGCTGATCGGCTGGGAACGCCACCGCGCGCAGCAGTTCGGCATCCACCACTTCTGCACGATGGCGCTGAACCCGCGCGAGGCGAACGACGACCGCGTCAACAAGGACGTGCTGGCGATCCTGCCGCGCTATTGCGAGAAGGACTCGTGCCTGGGCGTCGGCGAGATCGGCCTCGACGACCAGACCAAGGCCGAGGAGACGTTCATGGCCGCGCAGCTCGAACTGGCGCGCAAGCACTCGCTGCCGGCCCTGGTGCACACGCCACACCGCGACAAGAAGAAGGGCTTCGAGCGCTGCATCGCGATCGTGCGGGACTGCAACTTCCCGATGGAGCGCGTGCTGCTCGACCACGGCAACGAGGAGACCATCAAGATCACGCGCGACCTCGGCTGCTGGTCGGGGTTCTCGATCTACCCGAACACGAAGATGGACCCGGCGCGCATGACCAGCATCGTGCTGGAGTACGGCGTCGAGCGCATGGTGATCAACAGCGCCGCCGACTGGGGCGTCAGCGACCCGATGATGGTGCCGCGCACGGTCGTCAAGCTCGAGCAGGCCGGCGTGGCCCGCGACCGCATCGACCAGCTGGTCTGGCACAACCCGATCGCGTTCTTCGCCCAGAGCGGTCGCCTCGACGAGGCCATGCTGGCAAAGCCCGCGCGCGCCAACCTGCGCGAGACGTTCGACGGCAACTCGGTGCTGCGCGGCCAGGATCCCGACAAGGTGTAGGCGCATTCCCGCGGGGGTGATTCGTGGAGTCTTCACCGAAGCCGGCCGACGTCGCGCCCATGCGCCGCATCGCCCGCCCCGCCTCGCTGCTGCGAATCGCACGCATCGCCGCGACGCTGGCGGTTTCTGCCTGCGGCACCGTCGCCGGCACGACGCCCACGGACGAGCCGCCCCCGCGCCGCATCGTGCTCGACAACCGCTCCGGCGAAGCGCTGCGCCTGTGCCGCGCGCAGCGGGACGGCTGGGCTCCCGCGGTCGCGGTCGGTGGCGGTGCGACGATCACGCTGGAACTCATGCCCGGGCGCTACGCCGTGGCGATCGGCGACGACACGCCCTCCGTGCCGCTGCCGGTCCCGCCGGCCGAACTCGGATTCCGGCCGCCCAGCGACCCGGCCCCGTTGACGGTGTGGCCAAAGCCCGCGCCCGAAGCCGGCTGGTGCTGGGTCCCGCCGGGCATCGGCCTGCGCGGCGATGACCTCGGCGTCGGCCAGGAGGACGAACGGCCGGTGTCGACGCCGGCGCTGCCGGGGTTCTGGCTGGCGGAACGCGAGACGACCAACGCGCAGTTCACAGCCTTCCTGAACGCGATCGCCGCCACCGCCGTCGACATGGCCTGGCTCGACCTCGAGGGCCGCAAGTGCCGGATCCACTGGGACGAGGCGGCGCGAGCGTTCGCCACCGACGCGCCGGAGTTGCCGGTCGTCACCGTCGCCTGGCACGGCGCGGTGGCCTACTGCGACTGGCACACGCGCACGACCGGTGTGCGCCACCGCCTGCCGAACGAGACCGAGTGGGAGAAGGCCGCACGCGGTCCGGGGTCGCGGGTCTACGCCTACGGCGACACCTACCGCACGGCGGCCGCCAACCAGGAGAGCGGCACGCTGGTGGCCGCCGGCAGCTTCCCGCCGAACGGCTTCGGCCTGTTCGACATGACCGGCAACGCGTTCGAGTGGACCGACGACGTGTTCGTGCGCGGCGCCTACAGCACCCTACGACCAGCGCTCGACAATCGCGATCTGACCGACCATCGCGCGCTGCGCGGCGGTTCGTTCGTGCTCGACGGTATCTTCGTGCGCAACTCCATGCGCATGCGCCTGCGGCCGACCGTGCGCGCGGACGACGTCGGCTTCCGCGTGCTGCGCGAGAACACCGACCCGAGCTTCGGCCCTGTGCCTTGACGACCCTGTTCCCTGACGGTCCTGTGCCCTGACCTGTGAGCGCCACCTTGACGACCACGATTCCCGGTGCATTCCTGCGCGGTGCCGCCGCCCTGCTGCTGGTGGCGGTGATGCCCGCCCAGATGGAGAAGCGGTGGACCGAGCGCTACGCCGACACCGCGTTCGCGCGCGCGGAGCCCGCCGTCGGCACGCCCGCTCCGGACCTCTGCCTCTGGGACCTGGACGGCCGGCCGCGCAGCCTCGCGCTCGAACGCGGTCGCACCGTGGTGCTGATCGGCGCCAGCTACACTTGACCGCCGTTCCGCCGCAATGCCGCAGGTCTGCGGCAGCTCCTGCTCTCCTACCGGGATCGCGACGACGTGCGCTTCGTGGTCGTCTACCAACGGGAGCCACACGCCCGGCAGATGGCGTTCGAGGACGTGGCGCAACCGACCACACGCGAAGAACGCGTGGCGCTCGCGCGCCGCACGCTGACCGAGCTGAACCTCGACGTCGACGTCTGGGTCGACGACCTCGGCGACACCAGCCGCGCGGCCTTCGGTGACCTGCCGCACCCGGCCATCGTGATCGACCCGGCTGGCCGCGTGCGGGCGAAGCTCGCCTGGTTCGATCCGGAGGTGGTCGACAACCTGCTCAAGGACGTGCAACTGGACCTGCTGACGGACCGGCCGACGGACCGGCCGGCGCCCGCCGACACGGGCTTCCTCGCCGCGCTGACCGACGACAGGCTCGACCGCCACCACCGGCACACGATGCTCGCGCACCTCGCCCTGCAGCAGCCGGAACACGCCGATCGTCGCGAGTGGCTCGCGGAGCTCGCCGCCAACGGCCCACCCCAGCAGCGCGCATGGGCCGAACGGCTGCTGCGGCCGGCGGCCACGACCGAAGACGCCGGGCAACGCTAGCCCGCCGGCAGGCGTCGGCCTCGCATTCGCCCGGGGCACCGCTACTCTCTTCGCCCCCGATGGCCGACATCGACACCGAGATCCAGCGCCGGCGCACGTTCGCGATCATCTCGCACCCGGACGCCGGCAAGACGACGCTGACCGAGAAGCTGCTGCTCTACGGCGGCGCGATCCGCGAGGCCGGTTCGGTCAAGGCGCGGCGCGGCGGCGCGCACGCGACGTCGGACTGGATGGAGCTCGAGAAGAAGCGCGGCATCTCGATCACCAGCTCGGCGCTGCAGTTCGAGTACCAGGGCCACTGCATCAACCTGCTCGACACGCCGGGCCACCAGGACTTCAGCGAGGACACCTACCGCACGCTGGTGGCCGCCGACGCGGCGCTGATGCTGATCGACGGCGCCAAGGGCGTCGAGCCGCAGACGATCAAGCTGTTCAAGGTCTGCCGCGACCGGGGCATCCCGATCGTCACCGTGGTCAACAAGATGGACCGTCCGGCGCGAGCGGCCTTGGACCTGATGGACGAGGTCGAGAAGGTGCTCGGCATCACGATCGTGCCGGCGACCTGGCCGATCGGCTCCGGCGACAACTTCCGCGGCGTCTACTCGCTGCGCGACCAGCAGGTGCATCTGTTCGAACGCACCGCGCACAACGCCACGCGCGCGCTGGTGCAGACCACGGGCCCGTCGGACCCGGCGCTGCGGCAGGCACTCGGCGAGAAGGCGCATGCGCAGCTGCTCGAGGACCTGGCGATGGTCGAGACCTGCGTGCAGCCGTTCGAGATGTCGGCGTTCCTGCAGCAGCGGATCTCGCCGATGTTCTTCTGCAGCGCGCTGTCGAACTTCGGCGTCGAGAACATCCTGCAGCGCTTCCTCGAGATCGCGCCGCCGCCCGGCCCGCTGCCGACGCTCGACGGCGAGGTGCCCCCGAACGCGCCATTCTTCGCCGGCTTCGTCTACAAGGTCGCGGCCAACATGGACAAGATGCACCGCGACCGCATCGCGTTCCTGCGCGTCTGCTGCGGCCACTTCGAGCGCGGCATGTCGGCCAAGCACCTGCGGCTGTCGCGCGAGGTGCGGCTGTCGCACCCGCATCGTTTCTTCGGCCAGGAACGTGTGTCGATCGAGGACGCCTGGCCGGGCGACGTGATCGGCCTGATCAACCCGGGCATGTTCCGCGTCGGCGACGTGCTCAGTTCGGGCCCGAGCTTCGAGGTGCGCAACTTCCCCCGCTTCGCGCCGGAGATCTTCGCGCAGGTCGCGCCGCGCGAGCCATCGATGTCGAAGGGCTTCGGCAAGGGTCTCGAGCAGCTCGGCGAAGAAGGCGTCGTGCAGATCTTCTGGCCGCGCTTCGGCGCCCGCGAACCCGTGCTCGGCGCGATCGGCGAACTGCAGCTGGAGGTGTTCCAGTGGCGGCTCGAGAACGAGTACGGCGTGCAGCTGCGCCTGGACCGCAAGGGCTGGACCCGCGCGCGCTGGGTCGATCACGTCACCGACGAGGTGCTCGAGATCCTGCCAATGGTGGTCAAGGACGAAGCCGGGCGGTTCGTCGCCCTGTTCCACTCCGACTTCGAGATCGACTACGCGAAGTCGCGCTACAAGGGCCTCGAGCTGCTCGAGACGCCGCCGGCCGAGGAGGAAGGGTGAGCGCGGCGATCGCGCATGGCGGTCACTTGCGGCTGCTCGGGCGCATCTCGCCCTCGGGCGCCTTCGCCTCGGCCTGACGCAGGACCTGCTGGATCTGGTCCCACATCGGCAGGTGCTGCTGCACATCGCGCAGACGCTGGCCGCGGCCGTCGACCTCGAACGTGCTCGCAGGGATGTCGACATCGACCTCGAGCTTGCCGACGACGATGTGCTGCAGTTGCTTGCCGGCCTGCAGGTATGTCACTTCGAGCAGCGCGTGATCGCGATCGCGCACGAACAACTCGACCCGATCGGCCTGTGGCAGCTCGGTGTCCTGGTCGTCGAGTCCGGCGCGGCGCGCCCCGGCAAACCACCGGCCGGCGTCGCCCAGACGCTCGTGGCGCTCGGTCGCAACGAGGTCGAAGTGCCGCTGCAGGTCGGCCAGTATCGCGCTGCCGAGCGGCGACGCAGCCCGGCTGTCGGCCATGCCCGGCAGATCGGAGCGCTGCAGCACCACTCCGGCCCAGGCGAGGTCGGCGGTGACCTGCGGGTCGAGCCGCAGGTAGAGTTCGCCGAAGGCAGGGTTCTCCTCGTACAGCACGATGCCGGCCGCGGTCTGGGCCGATTCGACCCGGCCGCCGAGGCCATCGGCGAACGAGAACTCGACCACGGTGTGCACGGCCGGCTGTGCTCCGCGCAGGACATGCAGCACGCCGCGCGTCGACAGTTCGAGCCCGCCCGGCAGATGGCCGGTGGTCGACAGCTCGACCACGACGCTGCGCGCGCGCTGCTCCGCGGCCCGCATGGCGACCACAATCTCCTCGATGGGACCGGCTTGTGCCGTCTGCTGCGGCGGCGAAGCTGGCTCCTGGGCGCGGCCGGCGGCGGCGATCGGGAACGAGAGGACCGCGAGTACGAGAATGGTACGCTTCATGCTTCGCCGCGCGCCCGCGCCGGTGCCGCGCAGCATAGCGGCACCCCTCCGAAACCGCCCTCTGGAACCGAACGCGAACGAGCCCGCGATGACGACCCTACCGCGATCCTGCCTGTCCTGTCTCTGCCTGCTGTTCGCCCCATTGCCGTTCGTGCTCGCCGACGAGGTCCGGCTCGCCGACGGTCGCGTGCTGGTCGGCAAGGTGGTCGAACGCGGTGACACGCTGGAGGTCAGCACACGCGACGGTGTGGTCGTCGTGGCGAAGGACCAGGTGACGGGGCGACGCAGCGACGCGGACCTGCAGAAGGCCCTGGCCGACAAAGCCCGCGAGGTGGGTTCCAGCACGTTCGCCAGCCTGCAGCTGGCCCTGATGGCGCGCGAATACGGGCTCGAACCGGAGCTGTGGCGGCACCTCGACCGGGTCGTCACCGGCCTCGCCGCGCAGGCCCCACCGAACGGCGAGGCCACCGTCGCCCTGCAACGCCGGCTCGACGATCTGCTCGCCGACCTCGAGCCGGAGCTGTTGGCGCGCAAGTGGCGCAACGCTTCGACGAAGGACCGCGTGCACCAGCTGCTCGGCAGCATGCGCGCCGACACCAGCCCGGCCCGGGCCGCCGCGATCGAGATGCTGCTCGTGCGCGAGCCGAACGCCGATCAGGACCTGCGCAACGAGGCGCGCCGCACCGGTGCCGAGCGGCAGCGCATCGCCGCGCTCGAGGCCCTGCAACGGCGCGACGTCGCCGGCAACGATCGCTTCGTACTGCGCACGTCGGTGCTCGACGGCAGCAGCAAGGTCCGACGCGCCTCGATCGACATCGCCCGCGGCCACGACGACGCGTCGGCCGTCGCCTACCTCGCGCCGGGCCTGATGCACAGCAACGCGAAGCTGCGGGTGCGCACCGCCGAGGCCTTCGCCGGACTCGGCCACCGCGACGCCGTCGAATTGCTGGTGCTCGCCGGCCCCAACGCCGGTGTCAACCTGGCAGCCGCCAGCCCCGGCGTGCGCGCCCACGTCGCCTTCCTGCAGCAGCAGGCCTACATCCGCGACTACGACGTCGAGGTCGCGCAGGCGGCGTTCATCGCCGATCCGAAGGTCGACGTGCTGCAGAGCGGCAGCGTGCTCGACGTCACCGTGACCGGCGTCGTCGAGGAAGTCGTGATCGTGCGCGCCTACCAGAAGGCGCTGCAGCAGCTGACGCACCAGGATCCGGGACCGGACCCGCGCCGCTGGGCGAGCTGGCTGCAGGAGCTGCCGGAACTGCCGGACCCAGCGCGCGCGGCGACCACCGGCAACCGCTGAGTCCCGCCGCCGGCGCATCCCGACAAAGCAGTCGGGTGCATGCGAGGTCGACGCTACAGTGCGCGCGTCGCCCACGAGAACGCATGCAACCCACCTCGAAGATCTGCGTCGTCGGTCTGGCCGTGATGGGCCAGAACCTCGCCCTCAACATCGCCCGCAACGGTATCCCGGTCACCGTGTGGAATCGGTCCTACGACAAGACCGAGGCCACGCTGGCCCGCGCCGCCAAGGGCCAACCGATGGTCGGTGCGCGCACGCCACAGGAAGTCGCGGCCTCGTTGGAACGCCCGCGCCGCCTGCTGCTGCTGGTCAAGGCCGGCAAGCCGGTCGACGACACGATCGCGTTGTTCCTGCCGGTGCTCGAACCCGGCGACATGATCATCGACACCGGCAACAGCCACCCCGACGACACCGAGCGCCGTGCGCGCGACCTGCAGGCGAAGGGCTTCCGCTTCGTCGGCATGGGCGTCTCCGGTGGCGAAGAGGGCGCGCTGAACGGCCCGAGCCTGATGCCGGGCGGCGAGAAGAGCGCGTACGACGAGCTGGCGCCGATCCTGAAGCGGATCGCCGCGCAGGTCGAGGACGGTCCGTGCGTGACCCACGTCGGCACCGGCGCCGCGGGCCACTTCACGAAGATGGTCCACAACGGCATCGAGTACGGCGACATGCAGCTGATCGCCGAGTGCTTCGACCTGATGCAGAACGTGCTCGGCATGTCGCACATGCAGATGGCCGACACCTTCGCCAGCTGGAACAAGGGCTTCCTCGAGTCGTTCCTGATCGAGATCACCGCCCGCATCCTGCGCGCCACGGACCCGGCTACCAGGCAGCCGATGGTCGACGTCATCGTCGATCGCGCCGGCCAGAAGGGCACCGGCAAGTGGACCTCCGAGATGGCGCTGCGCTACGGCGTGGCGGTGCCGACGATGGCAGCGGCCGTCGACGCGCGCTGCCTCAGCGCCCAGAAGGAACAGCGGGTCGCCGCCAGCAAGGTGCTGCACGGTCCGAAGGCGCAGAAGGCGCCCGTCGCACTGGTCGACGCCGTGCGCGACGCGCTCTACTGCAGCAAGATCTGCTCGTATGCGCAGGGCCTCGACCTGCTGGCCACCGCCGACGCCGAGAAGAAGTGGGGCCTCGACTTCGGCGAGATCGCCCGCATCTGGAAGGGCGGCTGCATCATCCGCGCGCGCTTCCTCGGCCGCATCCAGGCCGCGTTCGGCAAGCAGAAGCGCCTGGCGAACCTGCTGCTCGATCCGGAACTGGGCGGCTTCCTGCAGGAACACCAGGGCGCCTGGCGCAAGGTGGTCGCGCTGGCCGCCGAGCACGGCGTGCCGACGTTGGCGATGGGCGCGAGCCTCAGCTACTTCGACTCGTATCGCCGCGCGACGCTGCCGCAGAACCTGACGCAGGCGCAGCGCGACCTGTTCGGCGCGCACACGTTCGAACGCACCGACAAGCCCGCCGGCGAGCACTTCCACCACGACTGGCCGTAGTCACTGCGGCTTGCCGTCCGCAGCCGGTGGCGGCGGCGCCAACGCCTGCAGCACTTCGGCGGCCGCAGCCTGCGCCGCCTGCATCGCCGCCTCGAACTTGTTCGCCGCGGCCACCTGCGCCTGCAGCGCCTGCAGCCGCGCCTGCAACTCACCCGCCCTGCCGGCAGCGGAACGGGTCGCGGCCTCGACCTCGGTCTGCAGCGCCGCCAGTTGCTGCGCCGCGGCCGACTGCAGGCGCTGCTGCTCGACCACGGCCTGCTCGAGCGCACGCAGCGGCCGCAGCTGCTCCTCGATCGCCAGCGACCGGGCGCGCGCCGCCTCCAGGTCGCGTTCGGCGGTCTGCAGGCGGTCGAGTTGCAGTTCGAGGTCGGCGCGCACGGCGCGCAGCCTGGCGGCGCAGAGCACCGTCTCGGCCTTCGCGGCCGAGATCGCGGCCAGCGTGTCCTGGGTCTCCTGCTGCGCGATCTGCAGTTCGCGCTGCCGCTGCACCTGCCCGGCATGCGTCGCGTCGGCCTCCCGCTGGCGGGCAAAGCGCCGCACCGAGGTCTCCCCGGGCGCCACGCAGCCAGCGCACATCGCCGCCAACAGCGCCACCCGGCACCAGCGCAACGGCCGTGGAATGCTGGCGGCGCGACACCGAACGGCTGGTATCATCCTCGCCCTTTTGCCTGCATCGAATCCATGGAACGCACCCTCATCCTACTGAAGCCCGACGCCGTGCAGCGCGGCCTCTCCGGCCAGATCCTCAGTCGCTTCGAAAGCAAGGGACTGAAGATCGTCGCCATGAAGCTCATGAAGATCACGCCCGAACTGGCGGCGAAGCACTACGAGGCGCATCGCGAACGCAAGTTCTACCCCGGCCTGGTGAAGTTCATGACCAGCTCGCCGGTCGTCGCGCTGGCGCTCGAGGGCATCGATGCGATCAAGATCTGCCGCACCCTGATGGGCGCCACGTTCGGCGCCGACGCCGCACCCGGCACCATCCGCGGCGACTTCGGTGTCAGCCGCAGCTACAACCTGGTGCACGGCAGCGACAGCCCGGAAGCCGCCCAGAAGGAGCTGAAGCTGTTCTTCCCCGAGGGACTCGTCGAATACGCCTTCGCCGGCTACGGCTGGATCTACGATCCGGTCGAGGAACTGAAGCAGTAACCGTGCCGCCACCGGCGCCGGCCGCACGCGGCCTGTCGGCCGCCGAACTCGGGCACGCCGCGGCGGCCCTACACGCGCTGGCGCCCGCTGCGGTGGTCGACGTGGTGCCGCTGCACACCCGGACCGGTCCCGAGGACCTGCTGCTGGTGCTGCAGCCGCACGGCGACGACCGCAAGGTGTTCGTGCACGTTGCGCTCGGCAGCAGTCGCGCGCGGCTCACCACGACCACGCGCCGGTTCGCCAAGGCCGTGCTGGTGCGCGGCCCGGTGCAGGACCTGCTGCACCGCGAACTGGCCGCCAGCCGGCTGGTCGAAGTCGTGCATCCAGCCGGTGAACGCCGCTGTGAGTTCGTGTTCGCCGGCGCCAGGGGCTCGCGGCGGCTCGCGGTCGAACTGTTCGGCAGCCGCGGCCTGTGGGCGCTGGTCGACGAGGACCAGCGGGTACTCGCGCTGTCGCGCCCGGTCGAGACCGCGGTGCGCACCGTGCGCATCGGCGACGTGTACGAGCCACCGCCGCCCGGCGCGGAACCGCGCGACGACGGCGAACCGCGCTTTGCCGCCCCGGTGCTGGTGGCGATCGACGCGTTCTACTCGGCGTTGGACCTCGAACTCGAGTTCAGCCACGAACACGAACGGCTGTCGCTGGCGACCCGGCGTGCGATGCAGAAGGCACGCAACAAAGCCGACGGCATGGCGCGCGGCCTCGCCGACACCGGCCGCGCCCAGGCGATGCGCTCGCAGGCCGACCTGATGCTGGCGTTCGCCGGGGGCGTGGCGCGCGGCGCCAGCGAGATGTCGGTGCCCGACCCGGAGCACGATGGGCAGACGTTGCGTATCGAACTCGATCCGGCGCGGCCGGTGATCGCCCAGGCGCAGGCGCTGTACGAGAAGGCCCGCCGGCTCGATGCGGGCCGCGCCATCACCGAGCAACGCCATGCCGAGGCGAGCGCGGCCGTTGCCGCTCTGGCGGCGATCGAGGCGCGCCTGCAGGTGCTGACGTCCACGTCGCCGATGGTCGACGACGAACTGGCCGCGATCGCCGCCGACCTGCACCAGCAGGGCGCGCTGTCGAAGCCCACGGCGACGGCGCGGCCGAAGCAGCATGCACCGGCGATCCCGCGTGCCGAGAACTACCGCCGCTTCGTCTCCGCCGAGGGCTACCAGATCCTGGTCGGCCGCGACAACGAGCAGAACGACCGGCTGACGATGCGCACCGCCAACGGCAACGACCTGTGGCTGCACGTCGGCGGCGGCCGCGCCGGCTCGCACGTGGTCGTGCGCCTGCCGAAACAGAAGACCGCGAGCCTCGAGACGCTGCTCGATGCGGGCACGCTCGCGGTGCACTTCAGCAAGGCGCGCGGCGAGGCGCGCATCGACGTCATCTACACGCACAGAAAGCACGTCAAGAAGCCGAAAGGCCTGCCGCCCGGCGCCGTCGTGCCATCGCAGACGCGCACGATCACGGTGCGCGCCGACGCCGAACGCCTGCAACGCCTGCTCGACTCCGCCGGCGGCGACGAATCGACCTGACGCGCGGCGACGCGGCCGCTACCGTCCCCCCGGCATGGACTGGATCACCGAACCGCAGGCCTGGGTCGCGCTGCTGACGCTGACGTTCCTCGAGACGGTTCTCGGCATCGACAACATCGTCTTCGTGTCGATCCTGACCGGCCGGCTGCCGCAGGAACAACGGGCGCGCGGGCGGCGGCTCGGGCTGCTGTTGGCGATGGGCATGCGGATCCTGTTGTTGTTCACGATCACCTGGATCCTGCGCGCCACCGAGCCGCTGTTCACGGTGGTCGGCCACGCGCTGTCGATGCGCGACCTGATCCTGCTCGGCGGCGGCCTGTTCCTGATGTGGAAGAGCGTGACCGAGATCCACCACAAGCTGGAAGGCGACGCCGGCGACGAACACACCGCGGCGCAACGGGTCACGTTCGGCCGCGTGCTGCTGCAGATCGCGCTGCTGGACCTCGTGTTCTCGCTCGACTCGGTGATCACCGCGGTCGGCATGGTCGACCACATCGCGATCATGGTGATCGCCGTGCTGATCTCGGTCGGCATCATGGTCGCATTCGTCAGCCCGATCTGCGAGTTCGTCGAACGCCACCCGACCGTGAAGATGCTCGCGCTGAGCTTCCTGTTGCTGATCGGCTTCACGCTGGTCGGCGAAGCCTGGGAACTGCACATCCCGAAGGGCTACGTCTACTTCGCGATGGGCTTCTCGGTGTTCGTCGAGATGCTGAACCTGCGCCTGCGCCGGCCCGGCAAGCCGGTCGCGCTGCGCGGCCCACAGGCGCCGACCGCGACCTAGGCCGTCAGCGGCCGCGCGGTTCCTGCACGACCAGGTCGTCGTCGGTGCCCGCGACCCCGTCCTGGCCGAGGCTCAGCACTTCCCAGCGCACGCCGTTGGGACGCTGCCGGATCACGTAGTGGTGGTCCCACGGATCCTGCACCGGTCCCGTGTAGAGGCGCGCACCGGCCTGCTCCGCGCCGGCCAGCTCCTGCACGGTCGGCACGGTCGGCGTCGTGGCGCGGAACGCCTTCGCCGCCGCGGCCAGGTCACCGAGTTCCTGCTTGCAGCGCCGGCGCAACAGGATCAGCCCGCGATCGTACTTCTTGTCCTGGCGCTTCTTGCAGTCCCAGGCGACCAGCCACTCCTGGCCGGTCTTGGTGAACCCCAGATCCCGGACCAGGCGCCGCTCCATGTGCGACAGGTGCGCGGCGCCGTAGTAGATGCCGATCTTCCGCCTGCCCGCCGCCATCTCACGCTGCAACACCTCGAGACACTTCTCGTTGCGGCCCTCGAGCAGCGTGCTGCCGTCCTTGCCGCCCACCGCCATCACCTCGATCTGCTCCATCTGCGCCGCGAACGACATGCGCAGCTGGTGCCGACCCTCGCCGTTCTGGAACGCCGTCACCAGGTCGGGCGCTGCCGGCGGCTCTTCGCCGTTGTCGGCCTTCTCGCGCTGCGCCTGCATGCCGCTCGCCATCATGTTCAGCATGATCGACAGCAGGCTCTCGCCACGCGAAGCCATGCTGGCCTGGAACTCCTCGGGCGTCATGTCCGCGTGCACGAAGTTGGCCGGTGAGTAGTCGATGCCGTCGAGCTGGAACTGCAGCTCGAGCGCGTTCTTCAGCCCGTTCTGCAGCAGGGCGATCGGGTTGAAACCGCCCTGCTCGCGGTCCTTCGTCGGCCGGTAGTTCGCCGGGCCGACCAGTTCGTACAGCAGCGCGTCGCAGGTCGTGAAGCGGTCGTTCAGCGTGTCGTAGCAGGCCTGGTCGGCGATGTGCACGGCGGCGAACAGGGTCAGTTCGACGTCGCCCTTGCGATAGGCCGTGATCGCCGTGTCGAGGTGGCCGCCATCGCCCTCGGTGACGAAACGCACGAACTCGCTTGGCTCGAAGGTGGCGTCGCCGTGTGGTTGCCCGGCGGGTTCCTGCCCGCACGCACCGACGAACGGAGTCAGGGCGAGGAGGGCGGCGAGCAGGCTGCGCATGGCCACATGATCGGCACAAGCGAGCGGCGAGACAAGTCGGCAGTCAGTCGCCCTTCGGCACGTAGACGTAGACACCCTCGTCCTTCGGTCCGACCCAGCACGGCAGGTGCAGCACGAGCTCGTAGTCCTGCAGGAGACCGCGGCGCAGCGAGCCGTCGTGCTGGTCGACCTCGGCCAGCTCGGGTGCGGTCACCATCACGACGAACTGCGCGCGGCGCTTCTTCGCCTCGGCGAGGTGCCAGGCCAGGTGCTGCATGCCGCCCGGCGGATGCATCGTCACCTCCTTCTCGTCGCTGCCGCCGAGGCGCCAGATGCCGTCGAGCTTCCAGTCGACCAGGGCGAGCACCTCGACCATCGGATTCGGGTCGACGCCCGCCGTGGCCCAGTGCTGCGGCCGCAGGTAGTAGACGATGGTCGGTTCGTTGACGGTCAGCACGCGCAGCGGCCCGTCCTTGGCCCGGGCCCGCACGAACTCACACGCCTCGCGCCAACGGGACCGTTGGCCGTACTGGCTCGTGTAGTAGTCGACCAGGCCCGGCACCTGGTCGGCGACCAGCAGCAACGGCAGCGCAAGGCCAGCAGCGAACAGGCGGCGGCGGCGCCGCTGCGGCGGACCGGCCGCGAGCTCGCCGATGCGCACGCACGCCAGCGCCGCCAGCCAGGTCAGCGCCGGCAGCGTGCAGATCGCGTAGCGCGCCGTGACCTTCGCGATCTGCCCGCCGATCACCAGCAGCACGAAGAACGGCACCGCGACGAGGCAGCCCAGCAGCAGCGCCTTCTCGCGGCCGAGCCATCGCCACGCGAACACCAGACACCCGCCGGCGGCGAGCAGCACCAGCGGCCGGAAGTAGAACGCCGTCGTCTGCAGCAGGTGCAGCAGCGACGGATCGTCCTTCGACCGCAGGAAGCCTTGGAACGGCAGCCACTTCGCGACCGCCCACGGCAGCACGACTGCGATCACTGCCGTGATCACCACCGCCCACAGCACGAACCGCCGGTACAGGCGATCCGTACGCTGCAACACCAAGAAGG
>JBGARS010000071.1:0-28806 GCA_044230075.1 Planctomycetota bacterium
CCGATCGCCACGAGGTCCTGCTTGCCGTCGCCGTCGAGGTCGCCGTGCAAGAGGCCGAGGCCGCGCGCGCGCGGCTCGAGCACCTGCAGGGAGAGAAGCCATGAGCGGCGCCGTGCAGGCGCTGGCGATCGTGCCGGTGCGCGTCGGCAGCCAGCGCCTGCCCGGCAAGGCACTGCTGCGCGAGAGCGGCAAGGAGCTGTTCCTGCACACCTGCGACCAGGCCAGGCTGGCACGCAACATCGACTCCGTCTGCGTCGCGACCGACGACGACGAGGTCGAGGCGGCGGCCCGGCGGCACGGCTTTCCCGTGCTGCGCACGAGCCCCGCGTGCCGCACCGGCAGCGAACGCTGCGCCGAGGCGGCCGCGGCGATCCCGTGCCGGGCCGTGCTCGACATCCAGGGCGACTGGCCCGAGGTCGACCCGCGCGACCTCGAGGCGATCGTCGCGCAGCTGCTCGCGGGCACGGCGGTCTGCAACACGCTGTGCGTGCCGCTCGCGGATCCGGCGGCGATCAGAGACCCCAACGTGGTGAAGGTCGTGCGCGGCGGCAACGGCAAGGCGCTCTACTTCAGCCGGCTGCCGGTGCCGTACCAGAGGGAGGGCAGCTATCCGCTGCGGCGGCACATCGGCGTCTACGGCTTTCACCGCGACACGCTGCTGCGAGTGCCGGCCCTGCCGAGCAGCGGCCTGGCCGAGGCCGAGAGCCTCGAGCAGCTGCGCTTCCTCGAGAACGACATCCCGATGCACGTGCTCGATGCCAAGGGCGATCCCTGGGGCATCGAGACCCGCGCCGACTACGACGCCTTCCTGCAGCGCCTCGCAACGATGAGAACCGCCCGTCATGAGAACTGAGCGATGACCAAGTACATCTTCGTGACCGGCGGCGTCGTGTCGTCCCTCGGCAAGGGCCTGACGTCGGCCGCGATCGGCTGGATCCTCGAGCGCCACGGCCTGCGCGTGTCGATGCAGAAGCTCGATCCGTACATCAACGTCGACCCCGGCACGATGTCGCCGTTCCAGCACGGCGAGGTCTACGTCACCGACGACGGCACCGAGGCGGACCTCGACCTCGGCCACTACGAGCGCTTCACGCACGCGCGCGTCAACAAGGACTCCAACTACACCACCGGCAAGATCTACAAGTCGGTGATCCAGAAGGAGCGGCGCGGCGACTACCTCGGCAAGACCGTGCAGGTGATCCCCCACATCACCGACGAGATCAAGATGGCGATCCGCGCCGGCGCCGCGCCGAGCCCCGGCGAACCCCCCGCCGACGTCTCCATCACCGAGATCGGCGGCACCGTCGGCGACATCGAGAGCCTGCCGTTCCTCGAAGCGATCCGCCAGTTCTCGCTCGAGGTGGGGCCGAACGACTGCATGTTCATCCACCTGACGCTGCTGCCGTTCCTGCGCGCGTCGGGCGAGCTGAAGACCAAGCCGACGCAGCAGTCGGTCGGCAAGCTGCGCGAGATCGGCATCCAGCCGCACGTGCTGATCTGCCGCACCGAGATCGCCATGGACCCGGACATGGCGAAGAAGATCTCGCTGTTCTGCAACGTGCGGCCCGAGGCGGTCATCGAGGAGCGCGACGTCGCGTTCTCGATCTACGAGGTGCCGCTGATGCTGATCGAGTCCGGCCTCGACCAGCGCATCCTGACGCACCTGCAGGTGACGCCGCGGCGGCAGGTGGACACCACCGACTGGCAGCAGCTGCTGGAGGTGGTCAAGCACCCGGAGCACACGATCGAGATCGCGGTCGCCGGCAAGTACATCGAGCTGCACGACGCCTACAAGTCGATCTACGAGTCGCTGCACCACGCCGGCATCGCGAACCGCTGCAAGGTGAACCTGCGCAAGGTCTCGGCCGAGCAGGTCGCCAACGAGGGGCCCGACAAGCTGCTGGCGGGCGTCGACGGCATCCTGGTGCCCGGCGGTTTCGGCGAGCGCGGCTTCGAGGGCAAGATCGCCAGCATCCGCTACGCGCGGCAGCACAAGATCCCGTTCTTCGGCATCTGCTACGGCATGCAGGCCGCAGTCGTCGAGTTCGCGCGCAGCGATCTCGGCATCACCGACGCGACGACGACCGAGTACGACGCCAACGCTGCCAGTCCCGTGATCTCGCTGATGGAAGACCAGAAGCGCACCAACGAGAAGGGCGGCACGATGCGGCTCGGCGCCTTCGACTGCACGCTGAAGGAAGGCACCAGGAGCCATGCGGCGTACGGGAAGGACCAGATCAGCGAACGCCATCGGCACCGCTTCGAGCTCAACAACGCCTACCGGCGCCAGCTCGAGGAGGCAGGCCTGGTGATGGCCGGCCGCAACCCGAAGCTCGACCTGATCGAGATCGTCGAGCTGAAGGACCACCCGTGGTTCGTCGGCGTGCAGTACCACCCCGAGTTCAAGACCCGCCCGCTGACCCCGCACCCGCTGTTCCGCGACTTCGTGCAGGCGGCGATCGAACACCGCGCGCGCCGCGGCAGCTGACGCCAGCCGACGAGGCCGCGGCCGGGCTCCTGGGCAACCGGAACGTCTATACTGGCCGCATGCGCACGGCCGGCTTCGTCGCAGTCCTGCTGGGCTCTTGGTTGGTGGCGCAGGAGCCGACCTGCCGGCTCGAAGGCCAGGTGGTCGATCCGCTGCAGCAGGCGGTCGCCAACGCCGAGGTCACGGCGAGCCTCGCGGGGGAGGTGATCGCGTGCACGCACAGCGACGGCAGCGGGCTGTTCGTGTTCGGGCGGTTGCCATACCGCGAGGTGATCGTGCAAGCGAGAGCCGCGGGTCCCGACATCGGTGCGGCCTGGCTCGATCTGCTCGGACTGGAGCGGCAGTTCGTGCGCATCACGACGATGCCGGCACGCGCGGTCACCGGCATCGTGCGCAACGAGGACGGCGAGCCGGTCGGTGGTGCATGGCTCGTGTCGGCGCCGCAGTGGCAGAACCTGTCGACCGATGCGACGACGCTCGCCAGTTCGATGGTGCAGGCGAACGCAAGGGGTGAGTTCACCCTGTCACACGTGCCATTCGGCCACAATCTGCTGCGTGCCTGGGCACCCGACCACGAGGTCGGCGAGCATGCCGTCGATGGTCCCGACGCGGTTGCAGTGACGTGCCAGGTGGCCCGACGTGCGCGACAGGAACGCAGCTTTGCCCTCGATGGCGCGAGTGCGGCACAGCTCGCGGCCGCGCGGCTCGAGACCGGCATCACCTGCGGCGGCTATCCGCTACCGCTGCCCCCGAGTCTGCACCGACCGGTCCTGGCCGACGGCGAATGGCATGTGCGTGGCTGGCCGATCGCCGATGCGATGACAGCGCGCGTCGTGCTCGACGGCGTGGACTTGGTGCCGAGGGTGCACTTCGTGCCCGCTGATTGCAGCGGCGGCACGCAGCATTTCTCGGTCCGCCACGACGACCGCGCGCGACTGCGCGGCAGGCTGACGGGTACAGCAGCACGTGCAGGACTGTGGGTGGTGGCGATGCCCGCGGCTGTGACACCCGATCGCGCGCGCGTGCTGGGTCGCACCACCGACGAAGGTGCGTTCGACCTGCCGGCGCCGGTGGCGATTGGTGAGATCTTCCAGCTGCGCGTGCTTGATCCGGAAGTCACCACCGTGCGACAGGCGCCGCAGGCATCGCGCGGTTGGTGGCAAGCCCAACTCGAGACGTCGCACCGCTACGAGATCCCGGTTGCCGCGGCGCGACAGGTGCAGCTACGCGTGGTCGGCCCCGACGGCATCCCGGTGCTGGGCGCCGAGGTGGCTCTGGTACCGCTGCGCCACCTGCTTGTGGCGGCAACCGGCCGGGACCTCGTTCTCGGTGACGATGAGCCTTTGGCCATCGCCCACGGCACGACGGGAAGCGATGGCAGGCTGACGCTCGCCGGCCTCGATCTGATGGATGACGAGGAACTGCAGTGTCAGTTGTGCTTCCCCGAGAGCACGGGCGCAGTCACGGTTCGAGTGCGGTCGGCGACCCTGATCCGACTCGGCGACGTGCCCCTGCCACCCGGTGCGACCCTCTCGATCACCGCCAAGGACAGCGCCGGCCAGCCGGCCCCCGGCGTGCCCGTGTGCGTCGCGCTCGTGCAACACGGCCGCTTTCAGAACCTGTGGCTGCGCTGCGGCCGCGACGCACGGCTCGTTCTCACTGGCCTGCCACCGCAGACGTGTGGGATCTGGGGGATCCCTGGTGTCGTCACCGGGGCAAGCCTGGACGACGACGCAACGACCGAAGTTCACGTGCTCGCTGAGGGCGAACGCTGAGCGCCGCACCGCCGACTCAGCCCTCCGCGTAGCTGCCCATCAGGTACTTCGGCTCCAGCTCGGCACTGGTCGACGGCGACAGCACCAGTTCGGGACGGAACAGGTCGCGAGCCGCGACACCGTGTGCCACCAGCACCTCGGCGCCCGCCGCACGCAGCGTGGCGCCGACCAGCGCGTCGACGGACTTCGGCACGACGCACAGATCGGCCGCCGTGACGCGCACGAGCATGTCGGCGAACGGCAGTGCCGCCGGCGGCTCGACGAGGTGCAACGTGGCCGCCGACGTCAGCATGGCGGCGTGGAATCGTTCGCGGCGCGCGTCGAGCAGCGGCCGCAGCCGGCGGCCGGTCAGGTCACGGCCCAGCGCCGCGGTCGCGAGCAACGACAGGCTGTCGGTCGCCAGCACCACCAGGTCGCCGAAGCGCTGCAGGAAGCGCACGAACGTCACCGCGACGCGCAGGCCGGTGTAGGAACCCGGGCCCAGATCGACGCGCAGCTCGCCGAGGTCCTGCGGCCGCACACGGTGCGCGGCACACAGTGCGGCCACGAGCGCCGCGAGGTCGCCGCGTTCACCGGCCGGCGAGCGCAGCTCGTGCACGGCGCCGCTCGCGAGCCGCAGCGCGCACGAGAACGGCGCGTCGCCGGTCACGTTGCTGCCCGACAGCGCCAGCGCCGGGCGGTCGCTCATGCCCCCAACTCGGCCTTCACGACGTCGGCCAGTTCGCGGCACAGGCGTTCGCACAGCGCGGCATCGGCGGCCTCGATCATCACGCGGCACAAGGACTCGGTGCCGGAGTAGCGCAGCAGCAGGCGCCCGTCGTCGCCGAGCAGCCGCTCGACCTCGGCGGCCTTCTGCGCGATCGCCGGCACCGACGCCAGATCGGGCTTCTTCGCGACCGGCACGTTGACCAGCAGCTGCGGGTAGCGGCGGAAGCCCGCGAACAGCGCGGCGATGCCTTGCGGCGCGTCGAGCGCCAGCAGCCGCAGGCCGGTGTAGAGGCCGTCGCCGATCAGGTGGTGGTCGGCGAACAGGATGTGGCCCGACTGTTCGCCGCCGATCGCCGCGCCGTGCTGCCGCATCGCCGCGAACACGTGCCGGTCGCCGACCGGCGTCACCTGCAGCTCGACGCCGGCGTCGCGCAGCGACCTGTGCAGACCGAGGTTGCTCATCACCGTGGCGACCACGAGGTCGCCCGGCAGCGCGCCATCGCGGTGCAAGGCGCGCCCGAACAGGCTGAGCACGTCGTCGCCGTCGCGCACCGTGCCCTGTTCGTCGACGAAGATGCCGCGGTCGCCGTCGCCGTCGAGGCAGATGCCGAAGTGCGCGCCGTGCTCCAGCACCGCGGCGCGCAGCGCCTCGGGATGCAGGGCGCCGCAGCCGTCGTTGATGTTCCAGCCGTCGGGCTCGCAGCCGATCTCCACGACCTCGGCGCCGAACGCACGCAGCGTGTTCGGCGCCAGCAACGAGCCGCCGCCGTTCGCGGCATCGATGCAGATCCGGCGACCGCTGAGGTCGAGCTGCGGGAACTGCTCGCCGAAGTGGTCCTCGTACTTGCGCAGCAGTTCGAGGCGATCCCGGATGCGCGGCGTGCGCGGCGCAGCGGGCCGCAGTTCGACGGCGAGCGCCGCGATCTCCGCTTCGTCGGCCGCGCCGAGCTTGTTGCCGTCGGCGCCGAAGATCTTGACGCCGTTGTCGTGCGCCGGGTTGTGCGACGCGCTGATCATGATGCCGGCGTCGACCGTCTGCGTGCGCGTCAGGAACGCCAGTGCCGGCGTCGTGCACAGCCCGATGTCGCCGATGCTGACCTCGGTGGCCGCCAGACCCTGGCCCAGGGCCTCGAGGATCCACGGCGCCGACTCGCGGCCGTCGTTGCCGATCAGTACGCGCTTCTGCTGGCCGCCGCCGCGCTGCAACTGCACGCCGAGCGCCGCGCCGACACGGCGCAGGGTCTCGGGATCCATCGGCGGGTCGCCGGCCCGACTGCGCAGGCCGTCGGTGCCGAACTGCGGCGGTTCGATCGTGCTCATTGCTGGCGGCGCAGCGTGACAGGTACGGCCTCGTCGAGCAAGCGCTCGGTGCGGTCGACGGTCACCTGTGACGTCTCCAGCAGCAACAGGCGCGCTTCGAGCACGATCTCGGGCCGTATGGCAGAGCCGGGTTCCGTCCGGGGCACGACCACGAGCAGCCGCAGGTTGGCTGCAGCCCACTCCTGCTGCTGCGCCTGGGACAGGTTCGCCAGCAGTGTCAACAGTTGACCCCCGGCGCGCACCCGCACCCGCCGCGTCGCCTGGTCGGCCTTGTAGAGACCCTGCAGTTTCGGGTCGAGTGCCAGATCGTCGACGACCAACGGCAAGTCGAGCTCGAACACCTGCGTCACCGGCAGCACCTGGAACGTGACCGTCGGCACCTCCGCCAGCCGCAGGCCGAGCTCCTTGCCGGCGGACAGGTCCAGGCCGGCGCTGACCTGACGCTCGCTGTTGCCGACCCGCGGGATGCGCACGGTGAGCGGCTTGAGTCCGGGCTGGCGGTACTTCGCGATCGCGCTGGCCGGGCCGAGGATGCGCGCGGTCGGCGGTTGGAACTCCGCCGTGTCCAGACGCACGCGCCTGCCGACGGCCTCGTCGCCGAAGTCGACCTCGACGACGTCGAGGCTCAACCGCAACGGCAGTTCTTCGAGGCGCTCGACCTCGAGCCGGATGCGCGGCGGGACCAGGTCGATGTCGACGTCCTGCAGCGCGCGGATGTCGGGCCGGATGTCGGCCGCCGTGAACTCGATGTCGCGCCGCGTGGTCCAGTCGAGCCCGGTGAAGCCGGCGATCTGCAGGTCGATCTGGATGTTCGCCAGCGCGTCGATCTTGAAGCGCGGACCGCGCAGCACGACGGTGGCCGTCTGGATCTCGGTCTCGCCTTCCATGAATCGGCGGCCGATCACGCGGTCGGTCGGCAGCACGACGGCCAGCCGGTCGCCGAAGTTCTCTTCGCCGGTGCGCACCGAGCCCACCCACGTCAGCGACACCGTGCGCGTCACCGAGCCCCGGATCTGGCCGTTGATGAAGAACCACAGGCCCACCGCCAGCACGATCGCGACCAGCTTGCGGTACGGGTCCGAGGCCAGCGCGGCGAACAACGAGCGTACGCGACCTGACTTCATGCGGCCTGCCTCCGGCCGAGCATCTCTTCGAGCTGCTGTTCGAGCTGCTCGAGGCTGAGGTCGAAGTTCAGCTTGCCGGCCTGCGCGGTCGAGATCTTGCCGGTCTCCTCGCTGACGACCAGCACCAGCGCATCGGTCTCCTCGGAGAGGCCCAACGCCGCGCGATGTCGCGTGCCTAGCCGCTTGTCGACCTCCGGGTTCTGGCTGAGCGGGAACAGGCACGACGCGGCGACGATGCGGTCGTCGCGCACGACGACGCCGCCGTCGTGCAGCGCGCTCTTCGGGTAGAAGATCGACTCGATCAGGTACGAATTGAGCTCGGCGTCGATCGTGATGCCGTTCTCGGTCAGTTCCGACAGCGACGCTTCGCGTTCGATCGCGATCAGGGCGCCGATGCGCTCCTTGCTCATCCGGGCCACCGCGCGCAGCAGGCGCGGCACGATCTTGCTGTCGGACCGGAAGAAGCGGCCGAAGATCGGCGCGTCGCCGAGGTGCACGATCGCGCGCCGGATCTCGGGGTGGAACACCACGACCAGGCCCAGCACGACCGACGGTGCGATCGCCGAGAACAGCCAGCCGAGGCGCTCGAGCTTCAACGTCTCGATCAGGATCAGGAACGAGACCAGGGCGCCGCCGAGCAACATCGCCAGGCCGCGCACCACGCCGGAGCCACGCGTCTCGCGCAGGAACCGCAGCACCATGTAGATGATGACGGCGAAGACCATCACCTCGATCAGCATCTTCAGGATGCCGGTGGCGTCGCCGAACTGGCCATCGGCGATGGCTGGCACGATCGCGATCAGGCTGACTGCGGGCATCGACGGGAGGTGGTGAGCGAGCGGAACCGGGAGCAGCAGGGATCGGTCGTCGGTCGGCGCATCACGCCCCCGACAGGCCGACGTCGGGCTTCTTCTCACCGGCACCATCGGGCCTTGCCGCACCCTCGGCCGGTGACCAGGCATTGGCCTCGGCGCGCTTCTGCGCCCGTTCCGCCGCCGGCCGCAGCCGCAGCTGCGCCTCGCGGAACTCCTCGAGGTTGTCGCCGCGCAGCACCGCCGCCACCTCGTCGCCGCTGAGCGTCTCGAACTTCAGCAGCGCGGCGGCGACCAGATCGAGCCCCTTGCGGTGCTCGCGCAGCAGCGCGGTCGCGGCCTGGTACTGCTCGTCGACGATGCGCTTGACCTCCTCGTCGAGCAGCTCCAGCGTGCGTTCCGACACCGTCGCGGCGACCCGGAACTCGCGGCCGAGGAACGGATTCTCCTCGTCGGCGGTGTACTTGATCGGCCCGACCTTCGGGCTCATGCCGAGTTCGCACACCATCACGCGGGCGAGGTTGGTCGCCTGCTCGATGTCGTTCTGCGCCCCGGCCGATACGTCGCCGAACACGATCTCCTCGGCGATGCGGCCGCCGAAGCAGACCGCGATGCGGCCGAGCAGCTTCTTGCGCCAGTGGTTGTAGTCGTCCTTCTCCGGCAGCGACATCGTCGCACCGAGCGCGCGGCCGCGCGAGACGATCGTCACCTTGTGCACCGGATCCTGGTCCGGCGTCTTGATCGACACGATCGCGTGCCCGGCCTCGTGGTAGGCGGTGACCCGCTTGTCCTCCTCCTCGATCGCGCGGCTGCGTTTCTCGCGCCCCCAGCGCACGCGGTCGCGGCCTTCTTCGAGGTCCGACAGGTCGACGGCGTCCTTGTTCTTCATCGCCGCCAGGATCGCCGCCTCGTTGATCACGGCAGCCAGTTCGGCGCCGGAGAAGCCGGCAGTCGCCTTGGCGATCACGGTCAGGTCGACGTAGCCGGCCAGCTTGATCTTGCGCGCGTGCACCTTCAGGATCGCCTCGCGGCCCTTGACGTCGGGCTTGTCGATCACGACCTGGCGATCGAAGCGGCCCGGGCGCAGCAGTGCAGGATCGAGCACGTCGGGGCGGTTGGTGGCGCCGACCAGGATGATGCCCTTGTCGGAGTCGAAGCCGTCCATCTCGACCAGGATCGCGTTCAGCGTCTGCTCACGTTCGTCGTGGCCGCCGCCCATGCCGGTGCCGCGCTTGCGACCGACCGCGTCGATCTCGTCGAGGAACACGATGCACGGGCTGGCCTCGCGGGCCTGCTTGAACAGGTCGCGCACGCGCGAGGCGCCGACGCCGACGAACATCTCGACGAAGTCGCTGCCGGAGATCGAGAAGAACGGCACCTCGGCCTCGCCGGCGATCGCCTTCGCCAGCAGCGTCTTGCCAGTGCCCGGCGAGCCGACCAGCAGCACGCCGCGCGGGATCGAGCCGCCGAGCCGCGCGAACTTCGCCGGGTTCTTCAGGAACTCGATGATCTCGCGCACTTCGGCCTTGGCCTCCTCCATGCCGGCGACGTCGTCGAAGGTGACGTTGGTGCGGTTCTCCTTGGTGTAGAGCGAGGCGCGGCTGCGGCCGAAGCTCAGCACGCCGCCGCTGCCGCCCGGCGAGCGCATCTGCCGCAGGATGAAGAACCAGACGATCGCCAGCACCAGCAGCCACGGGCCGACGGTGCCGATGATGTAGATCATCGCCGTGTTCGGCTCGGTGACGCGGAAGTCGGCGGCGCTCAGCGACAGCGAGAACGTGCGCAGCGGCACGCCGGCCGTCTGCAACTTCGCGACGACGGCCTGCAGTGACGGCTCGCCACCGGCGGTCGGCGGGTCGAGGCGCACGTACTGCACGCGCGAATCGCGCTGCAGCAGCGCCGTCAGGTAGGTGCCGGCCCGCCGGGACTCTTTGTCGGTGCGCGCGCGATCGGCGGTTGCGTTCTTGCCTTCGACCTCTTCGACCAGGAACGACTGCAGCACGCGGATCCGCCCCTGCTCGAGGTCGGCGACGAAACGCCCGGTCGCGCCCGAAGGGTAGGCCGTCGCGTCGAGCCGCTGCGACGCCAGCAGGCTGTAGAGCTCGATCTCGTCGTTGCTGCCGCGCAGGAAGTCGCGGACGACCACCTCGATCGTGCGCGTGCCGGTGCCTTCGCGGACCTCGGCCGTGGCGACGCCATCGGAGATCGTCAGCTTGTCGACATCGCCGTTCAGCAGGTAGCTGTAGAAGGCGTGCACCGAGCTCTGGCCTTCGCGGGGCGAGCTCGACACCACCAGGAACAGCGCCATCAACAGGCCCAGGATCAGGATCACGCCGCCCATGCCGCGCGGCTTCTTGCGGCCCTCGGCCTCGACCGGTTCCTTCGTCTCTTTGCTCGTCATCAGGTTCTCTGGTTCGGCCCGCGGCCCACGCCCTCATCGGCGCCGCGCCGACGATCGCCGTAGTCCGCTTGCCAACGCGGGTTCCGCCTCGTGCCGAGCTCCGCGTGGCCCGCGAGGATAGGTTGGATCTGCGCCGGAAGCCAGGAGGGCAGTCGATCCCCATCGATCCCCCATCCGCCAGCAGCGATACGGCGGGACCTGCCCCCGGAGTCGACTACCTGGCCGCCGGCTGCAGGACCTGGCGATGGGCGCGCAGTGCCTCGACCACGGCCGGCGCCATGCCCTCGCCGCCGGCATCGAGCACGGCCAGCAGTTCGCGGCGCATGCGCGGCTCCCAGAACTTCTTGATGTGGCCGGCGATGCCCTCGAGCGCGACCTTCGGCTCGGGTTCGGCGGCGAAGAACGAGGCGATGTCGTTCGCCATCTTGACCAGCTTCTTGCCGTCCATCAGCGCACGTCCCCGCGCACCGCGGTCTTCGGCAAGAGGCCCTCCTGCTGGCTCGCGAACGAGTCGAACCCGCGCTGCCACTCGGACTTCTTCGCGTGCGCGACCACCTGCACGGCGGTGACCTTGTACTCGGGGCAGTTGGTCGCCCAGTCCGAGTTCTCGGTGGTGACCACGTTCACGCCCGACTCCGGGTGGTGGAACGTCGTGTAGACCACACCCGGCTGCATGCGTTCGGTGACCACCGCGCGCAGCGTGGTCTCGCCCTTGCGGCTCTGCAGCGACACCATCTCGCCGTGCGTGATGCCGCGCTGCTCGGCGTCGTGCGGGTGGATCTCCAGCACGTCGGCGTCGTGCCAGACCTTGTTCTCGGTGCGCCGGGTCTGCGCGCCGACGTTGTATTGGCTGAGGATGCGGCCGGTGGTCAGGATCAGCGGGAACTTGCGCGTCGTGCGCTCCGGCGTCGCGACGTACTCGGTGACCACGAACCGGCCCTTGCCGCGCACGAACTCCTGCTCGTGCATGACCGGCGTGCCGTCCGGCGCCGCGTCGTTGCACGGCCACTGGATGCTGCCGAGGCGATCGATCTTGTCGTAGCTGACGCCGGTGAACGTCGGCGTCAGCAGCGCGATCTCGTCCATGACCTGCGACGGGTGGTCGTAGTGCATCGGGTAGCCGAGCGCGCGGCTCAGCGCGACCGTGACCTCCCAGTCCGCCATGCCGGCCAGCGGCGGCATGACCTTGCGCACGCGGCTGATGCGGCGCTCGGCGTTGGTGAACGTGCCGTCCTTCTCCAGGAACGAACTGCCGGGCAGCAGCACATGCGCGTACTTCGCGGTCTCGCACAGGAAGATGTCCTGCACGATCAGGCATTCGAGCGACTCGAGCGCCTTCTGCACGTGCTTGGTGTCCGGGTCGCTCTGCGCGATGTCCTCGCCCTGCACGTAGAGGCCCTTGAACGAGCCGTCGATCGCGGCGTCGAACATGTTCGGGATGCGCAGGCCCGGTTCGTCTTGGATGGGCACCCCCCACGTGGTCGCGAACAGCTCGCGCACGCTGGCATCGCCGACGTGGCGGTAGCCCGGCAGTTCGTGCGGGAACGAGCCCATGTCGCAGGACCCCTGCACGTTGTTCTGGCCGCGCAGCGGGTTCACCCCGACACCAGGGCGGCCGATGTTGCCGGTCACCATCGCCAGGTTGGCGATCGCCATCACGGTCGTGCTGCCCTGGCTGTGTTCGGTGACGCCGAGGCCGTAGTAGATCGCGCCGTTGCCTGCCTTGGCGAACAGGCGCGCCGCGCCGCGCAGGCTGGCGGCCGGCACGCCGCACTCGGCCTCGAGCGCCTCGGGCGAGTTCTTCGGCGAGGCGATGAAGGTCTTCCACTTCTCGTACTGGTCGACTTCGCAGCGCTCGCGCACGTAGCCCTCGCGGGCGAGGCCTTCGGTCACGATCACGTGCGCCATCGCGTTCAGCACCGCGACGTTGGTGCCCGGCTTCAGCGGCAGGTGGAAGTCGGCCGCGACGTGCGGCGTGCGCACGAGGTCGATGCGGCGCGGGTCGATGACGATCAGCGTGGCACCGGCCCGCAGGCGCTGCTTCATGCGCGATGCGAACACCGGGTGGCCATCGGTCGGGTTGGCGCCGATGACGATCATGCAGTCGGTGTGCTCGACGCTGTCGAAGTCCTGCGTGCCCGCGGACTCGCCGAGCGTGGTCTTCAGGCCGTAGCCGGTCGGCGAGTGGCAGACGCGCGCGCAGGTGTCGACGTTGTTGTTGCCGAACCCCGCCCGCACCAGCTTCTGCACCAGGTAGGTCTCCTCGTTGGTGCAGCGCGAGCTGGTGATGCCGCCGACGCTGTCCTTGCCGTACTTGGCTTGGATGCGCTTGATCTCGCTGGCGGCGTAGGCGATCGCCTCGTCCCAGCTCACCTCGCGCCACGGGTCGGTGATCTTGCTGCGGATCATCGGCGTCTTGACGCGGTCCGGATGCGTCGCGTAGCCCCACGCGAAGCGGCCCTTGATGCAGCTGTGGCCGTGGTTCGCCTTGCCGTCCTTGTGCGGCACCATGCGCACGACCTCAGAGCCCTTCATCTCGGCGCGGAACGCGCAGCCGACGCCGCAGTAGGCGCAGGTGGTGTCGACCGCGTGGTCGGGCTGGCCCTGGTCGACGATCGACTTCTCCATCAGCGTCGACGTCGGGCAGGCCTGCACGCAGGCGCCGCACGACACGCACTCGGAGTCGAGGAAGTTGGTCGGTCCAGCGGCGATCGTGCTGCCGAAGCCGCGGCCCTGCACGGTCAGGGCGAACGTGCCCTGGACCTCGTCACAGGCGCGCACGCAGCGCGAACAGACGATGCACTTGGTGGCGTCGAACGTGAAGTACGGGTTGCTCTCGTCCTTCTCGCCGGTCAGGTGGTTCTCACCCTCGTAGCCGTACCGCACCTCGCGCAGACCGACGACGCCGGCCATGTCCTGCAGTTCGCAGTTGCCGTTCGCCGGGCAGGTCAGGCAGTCGAGCGGGTGGTCGCTGATGTACAGCTCCATCACGCCGCGGCGCAGGTCCGCGAGCTTCTTCGACTCGGTCTTCACCTTCATGCCCGGCTCGCAGTGCGTCGTGCACGATGCCGGGAAACCGCGGCGGCCTTCGACCTCGACCACGCACAGGCGGCAGCTGCCGAACGCTTCCAGGCTGTCGGTCGCGCACAGCTTCGGGATGTTGACGCCGGCCTCGACTGCGGCACGTAGCACCGAGGTGCCGGCTGGAACGGTGACGGGCACACCGTCGATCTGCAACGTCACCATCTTGTCGGTGATGCGCGCCGGCGTGCCCAGATCCGGGACCTTGTTCGAATACATGTCGTGCTCCGCGCTCAGCGGCTCTTGGCGAAGTCTTCGGGGAAGTGTTCCAGTGCACTGAGCACCGGTGCGGGCGTCAAGCCGCCCATCGCACACAGGGATGCGTGCGTCATGGTGTTGCACAGGTCGCGCAGCAGTTCGGTGTCCTGCTCGCGGCGCTTGCCGGCGACGATGCGGTCGATGACCTCGGCGCCGCGCGTGCTGCCGATGCGACACGGCGTGCACTTGCCGCACGACTCGATGGCGCAGAACTCCATCGCGTAGCGCGCCATCTGCGCCATGTCGACGGTGTCGTCGAACACCACCAGGCCACCGTGGCCGATCATGCCGCCGGCGGCCGCGAATGGTTCGTAGTCGAGCGGCAGGTCGAACTTGCTGGCCGGCAGGTAGGCGCCGAGCGGGCCGCCGACCTGCACCGCGCGGATCTTGCGGCCCGACGCGGTGCCGCCGCCGAAGTCGTGCAGCAGTTGGCGCAGCGTGAGGCCGAACGGCACCTCGACCAGGCCGCCGTGCTTGACGTTGCCGGCGAGCTGGAACGGCAACGTGCCCTTGCTGCGGCCGACGCCGTGCGCCGCGTAGGCTGCGCCGCCGTGCTGCAGGATCCAGGGTGCTGCCGCCAGCGTCATCACGTTGTTGACGACGGTCGGCTTGCCCCACAGGCCTTCGAACGCCGGCAGCGGCGGTTTCGGCCGCACCATGCCGCGCTTGCCTTCGAGGCTCTCGAGCATCGCGGTCTCTTCGCCGCAAATGTACGAGCCGGCGCCGATGCGCAGGTGCACGTCGAACGTCTTGCCGCTGCCGAGCACGTCGGCGCCGAGCCAGCCCGCCGCGCGCGCGCGCTGGATCGCGGTCACCAGCGTGATGCGTGCGTCGGGATACTCGCTGCGCAGGTAGATCCAGCCTTCGGTCGCGCCGACCGCGAGGCCGGCGATCGCCATGCCTTCGAGCAGCAGGCAGGGATCGCCCTCCATCACCATGCGGTCGCTGAAGGTGCCCGAGTCGCCTTCGTCGGCGTTGCAGGCGATGTACTTCTGGTCGGCCCCCGCGCCGAGCACCGTGCGCCACTTGATGCCGGCCGGGAAGCCGGCACCGCCGCGGCCGCGCAGACCGGACTGCACGACCTCTTCGACGATCGCCGCCGGTGCCATCGTGATGGCCTTCTGCAAGCCCGCGAGGCCGCCGTTCGCCTGGTAGTCGTCGAGGCTCAGCGGATCGGAGACGCCGACGCGCGCGAACGTCAACCTGGTCTGCTTCGCGAAGTACGGGATCTTGTCGGTCAGGCCGTGCCGCAACGCATGGTCGCCGCCCGTGAGGAAGCCGGCCGCGAACAGGCCCTTCACGTCGGCCACCGTCACCGGGCCATACGCGACGCGGCCGTTCGTCGTCGCCACCTCGACCAGCGGTTCGAGCCACAGCATGCCACGCGAACCGTTGCGCACGATCCGCACGTCGTGCTTGCCGGCACGCGCCTCGGCGACGATCGCGCAGGCGACTGCCTCGGCGCCGACCGACAACGCCGCGCTGTCGCGCGGCACGTAGACGGTGACGGTCATGCCTTCGCCTCCGCCGCCAACCCCGCGAGCAGCGCATCGAGGCGCTCGGGCGTCACGCGGCCGTGCAGGCGGCCGTCGAGCAGCAGCGACGGCGACAGCGAACAGTTCCCCAGGCAGTACACCGGCTCGACGGTCAGGCGGCCGTCGGTCGTGGTCGTGTGCATCGCCGCGCCGTGGCGTTCGGCGAGGTGCCGTTCGACGCGTTCGCAGCCCATCGCCTGGCACGCTTCGGCGCGGCAGAGCTTGAGCACGTGTTGGCCGGGCGGTGTGCTGCGGAAGTCGTGGTAGAAGGTCAGCACGCCGTGCACGTCGGCGCGCGACAGGTTGAGTGCCTTGGCGATGCGGTCCAGCGCCGCAGGCGGCACGTAGCCGAGCCGGTCCTGGATCGCATGCAGGATCGGGATCGTGGCGCCGCGCAGTTCGCGGTTCTCGGCGATGGCCGCCTCGATGGCAGCGAGTTCGGCGGCGGGGTCGGGCGGGGGTGCGGGCGAACGGCTCTCGTGCATCGGCGACTGGATCGGGCTCCGGGCCGCACGTTGTATCAGAAAGCCATGCCTCGCCGGAGCATCCCTGCCCGGCAACACCGCGGGGTCGGCAGCAATCAAGGCGCCGTCACGCGCACCGCATCCGTGGTCCACAACCCGATCGGCGTGACAGCCGCCGACTGCACCCAGAATTCCACCGGCCGCAAGACGGCCGGCAGCGGAATGTGCAGGTCCGCGGCTCCTGGCGGCGGCACCAACAGGATGTCCGGCGACGGCACCAGGAGACACGGCGCCCAGGGCATGGCAGGCAACAACAGCGGTTGCTGGCTCAGCCCCACGACGAATACCGTGGGGTCGGCCAGGAAGGTCGTTCCGGGCCACAGGAAGATGTCGATCGCCCGATCCGTGAACGACGGGTACAACACCAGCGGCCAGCCGCTCGCCGAGCAGCCGATCGCCACGGTGGCCAGCGTGACGTTGTTCTCGGGCAGTAGATCCACCGAGACCCAGGTCTGCGAACGCCCCGGCCCGAGCAGCGACGCATCGATGACGATGCGCACCAGGATGGGCTGCACGCCGAACGCCGGCTCGAACCGGTTGACGCCGGGGAAGCCAAGATCGGCGATGTCGATCGTGCCATCGTTGCCGAAGTCCACCTGCACCGTGGGCCAGGGCGCACCGGGCACCAGGTTGCCTTGCCGGCTGGCGAACAAGCGCGCCGGCGCCGGTCCGGACGCGGTGCACTGGAGCAGGAACTCGTTGGGGCCCACATGGCCGGCGAACGTCGACGGCGCCGTGGCGGCATCGATGGTGGCCTCGAGCCAGAAGCTGGCCTGGTGATCGTCGGCGGCCGCTTGCCACGAAACTCCGGCCCAGGAGAACCCGGGGCCAGGCAGGCTGGCCACCAGGCTGCCACCCGAGACCAGCGGGCCGGCAGGCAGCGTCGACTGCACGCCGCCGGTAGCCGTCGACACTAGGACGACCAACGGGTTGGCCGCCGACACCGTCACGGTCGGCGACTGACTGGCGACGGAAACGGCAAGGAACGGGAACAGCAGATGGCAACGGATCGGGTGCATGGGCCTCGTGCGAGGTGGTGGCGATCGGAGCATAGGCCTCGCGGAAGCGATTCGTTGCCAGTGCAACGCTGTCCGGACGGCGGCATGCTCCCGCGATCTTGGATCCACGCGACGAACGCCGTCAGCGCCGCGAAGCGGTCGCGCGCCGCGCCGCCGAACGCGACGCCACCGGTCGCAACACGACGGCGCTCGCGCGCTGGCGCCGGTTCCGTCGCCGCACCGGCGACGTGTTGCTGACGCTGCTGGCCCCCACGCTGCTGCGCTTGCTCGCGTGCACATGGCGCGTGCGACGCACCGGCGATGCGGGGCTGCCGTTGTTCCGCAGCGAGCAGCCATGGCTGGTCACACTGTGGCATGGCCGCATGTTGTGCCTGATGCCGCTGCGTTGGCACCGCTGCCGCGGCCTGCAGGTGCTGGTGTCGCCGAGCGACGACGGCGGGCTCGCCACCAGGGCGCTGCGCAATTTCGGCTACGGCGTGATCCGCGGTTCGCTGAGCCGCGGCGGCGCGCGGGCGATGCGCGAGATGGCGGCGGCACTGCAGGCGGGACGACAACTGGTCGTGACGCCGGACGGGCCGCGCGGACCACGCCACACGATGAACACCGGCGTGCCATGGCTCGCGCGAGCGACCGGCGTGCCGATCCTCTCGATCTCGGTCGCCTGCGATCGCGCGTGGCACCTGCGCAGCTGGGATCGTTTCACGATTCCGAAGCCGTTCGCGCGGCTCGTCGTGCACTACGGCGAGCCGTTGCAGGTCGCGGCAGATACCGACGACGCCGGACTCGAACGCATCGGCGAGCGTCTGCGTGCGCAGCTGCTGGCCGGCGAACGCGAGGCGTTCGTGCGCCTCGGCGTCGCCGACGACCTCGCCTAGAAACAAGACGACCCGGGCCCCACTCACGTGGCACCCGGGTCGCAAAGGACGTTTTCACGCCGTCTCGCGTCGACGAATGCCGACGCGCCACGGCTCTCAGCCAGCCGGATCCTTACAGATCCTGCGGGCGGAGCGTCTTGCGGCCATTCGCCTGCGCACGCTTCTCGGCGCCAGCGATCATGACGCGCACGGCGCTGTCGAGAGCGCCGTAGAAGTCGGACGAAACGTTCGACTTCTTGACCGCAGCCTTGGTGCGCGACTTGGAGATGATCAGATCGCCGGACGTCTTCTTGTTCTTCTTGGCAGCCATCGGGTGTACCAGTTCGAGTGGACTTGGTTCGCCAGGCCACGGCCAACGTGCCGCGCCGCCCGCGAACTGGCGGCGAAGTTTGGCACCATCGCCGCGACTGTCAACGGAAAAGCCGCACGGAAACCGGCTCTCCGAGCCCGTTCTCGGGGTTTCCTCGGCGCGTCGCGACGACATCGACGCGCGTCGCACACCGCCGCCGATCGGCACCCTCACGTCGCGCGGCACGTCGCGCGGCACGGTGCCGCCGCGCGTGCACAGAAAGCGACTGCGCGCGCCTGGGCACGGCACTAGAGTGCCGCCTGCGAATCCATGAGCTGGCGCCGTATCCTGCTGTTGACGCTCGCGTTCGTCCTCGCCTTGGGCGCTGCGACCTGGGCCCTGTTGCAGAACTCGCATGCGGCCACCCAGCTCGTGACGCACGAACTGCGCCGGCTGCTCGTGCCCGAAGCCTCGGTCGACGACACCAGCGTCGATCTGACCATCGGCAGGCTGTCGGTACGCGGCTTGCGTGTCGACGACCCGACGCAGGCCGGCAGGGCGCTGCTGAAGGTCGACAACCTGTACGTCGACGTCGCCGCGAATCCGTTCGGATCGCTGCTCGACCTGCAGGCGGTGTTCCTCGAGGGCCTCGAGATCGAACTCGGCCCGACCCTGCCGACCGTCGACCAGCTGCTGCGCTCCGCGCCGGCCGGGGGCAGCAGTGGCCCGAGCGCGCTGCCGGCGATCGAAGTGCACCGGGGGCGGATCCGCCTCGCGCTGCGGCCGGGCGTGCCGCCGCTCGAATTGCGCGAGCTCGAGCTGCAACTCGTGCCCCGCGCCAGCGGCGCCGAGTGGTCCGGGACCGGCGAACTGACCGACCTCGGCGCCACGGTGCATCTGCGCGGCGACTGGGACCGGGCCGCCGGCTCGGCGCGGCTGATGATCGCCATGCGCGACGTTCGCCTCGGCGGCGAACAGCGCGACCGCCTGCAGGCGCTGCTGGGCACCGACCTCGGCACCTTCGATGGCGCCGGGCGCGTGCGCGAACTGACGCTGCTGTGCACGCTGCCGGGCACGGACGCCGCCGATCGCCAGCCGATCGTCGAACTGGTGGCCGACCTCGACGGCTTGCGCGTCACCGCGCCCGACCTGCCGCCGTTGGTGCAGCAGGCGACGGCGAAGGTGCACGCGACCACGCGTGACGGCGGCACCGCCACCGTGCAGCTGTCGCAGGACTCGGCGATCGGCCGCCTCGAGGTCTCGGCGCACGCGTCGCATCTGTTCGCCGACCTGTCGTTCGACGTGCGCGCCCACGGCGAAGACATCCGCATCGACACCGACGTGCTCGCCGCGTTGCGCACCTTCGACGTCGGTCGTCAGGTGGTCACCGCGCTGCAGCCGAAGACCGGCACCGCGGACCTCGACCTGTTCCTGCGCGACCCCCACCACCACGGCGGCATCGCCGAACTCGAACTGGTGCTGCGGGGTGTCGCGATCTCCTACGACGGCTTCGGCAAGGGCGAAGACCGGGCCCGCTTCCCGCTGCCGTTGGTCCAGGCGCGCGGTCGGGTGCGCCTGCGCAACGACGTGCTGCTGCTCGAGGACGTCGATGCGACGATCCCGGACTTCGCCGGCGGCGGCACGGTCCGGCTCGTCGGTCGCGTCGAGACGAGCGCACCCTCCGGCGAGGACACCTCGCTCGACATCCACGCCGACAGCGTGCAGTTCAACGACCACCTGCGCGCCGCGCTGACCGCGCTGCTGCGCGACGACGGCAGCCTCTACGACCGGCTCGCTCCCACCGGCCGCACCGAGGTCACGGTGCAGGTGCGGCCGCGCAGTTCGCTGCCCGGCGGCTGGTCGGTCGAGGTGAAGCCGCAGGCGGCGACGATGCAGTGGGCCGGCTTCCCGTACCGGCTCGACGCCGTGCAGGGCAGCGTCGTCGCCCGCGCCGACGGCGTCGTGTTCGACCTGGCCGGAACGCACGGCGACGGCAAGCTGTCGATGCGCGGCCGCATCCCGATCGACAGCCAACACGAGGAGGACGGCGGCTTCGAGGCGGTGATCGACGTGCAACGGCTCGCGATCGACGACGGTCTGCGCCAGGCCGTCGCCGTGCTGGCACCCGGGATCGACACGCCGTGGCGGGACAGTGCACCGCGCGGCAACCTGGGCGGCCGCGTGAAGGTCTGGCGCCCGCACCCGGACGACCCGCTGTACCACGACGTGCTGCTGGAGGTCGATGGCGTCGGCCTGCAACTGCCGGCGGCGCCATGGAGCGCGGCAGACCTGCACGGCCAGATCTTCGTGCAGGGCAGCGACAGCGACACGCGCATCGACTTCGACGCGCTGCGCGGCCGCCTCGAGCACGGCACAGGCGAGCCCGCACAGCTGGCACTGCTCGGCAGCCTGGCCACCGGCAAGTCGGCCCGCAGCGACCTCGCGTTCGTCGTGCGCGGCCTCGCCCTCGACGACCAGCTCGGTGCGTCCCTCGAGCAGCTCGGCGCGCTCGGTCCGGGCACCTGGCAGACGCTGCGCCCCTCGGGCTCCGTCGACCTGGTCTGCCGTCACACGGCGCCGCCCGACGCCGAAGCACAGCTGCAACTCGTCGTGCAGCTGCTCGCCGTGCGGTCCGACTCGCCGATCCTGCCGCGACCGGCCGAGAAGATGACCGGCGAACTGCAGATCGCGAACGGCCAACTGAGCTTCCGCGACGTGCGCGCCGAACTCGATGGTGCGCTGGTGCAGGCCAGCGACGGCCGCGTGCTCACCCTGCCGGCCCCCGATGGTCGCGCCCAGATCTCGTTCCGCGTCAAGGCGAACGGCATCGCGGTCGACGACGGCCTCGCGAACCTGTTCTCCGGCCCGCTGCACCAGGCGATGCTCGACCGCAAGTTCAGCGGCCGCGCCGACGTCGACGCGCTGTCGCTGCGGTTCGCGATCCCTGGCCCGGACAACCCCCTGCCGTTCGAGACCACGATCGGCGGCCAGTTGCGCCTCTACGACGTCGAGATGTCGCTGGGCAAGGGCCCTGACGGCATCCGCGTGACCGGCATCGGCGGCATCGTCGGCCTCGCCGAGAGCACCGTGTCGGACACCGGCGGCGGCCTACGCGGCACGATGCGCGGCGGCACGCTGCGCGTGTTCGGCCAGCCGCTGGAGGCGGTCGAGTCCGAGTTCGCGGCCGACGCCGAGCGCATCGAGGTCGGCGCGCTGACGAGCCGATTCCACGGCGGTTCGGTGCGCCAGGCGCGCACGGACCTGCCGGCACTGCACTACCTGCTGCCGGGTGCTGCAGCACCCGAAGGACGCCTGTCGACGAACGTCGTCTACGAGAAGGTCGACGTCTACTCGTTCCTCAGTGCCTGCGGTTGGCAGAACCCACCGTACTCGGGCACCGCCAGCGGCGAGTTCCTGCTCGATCGCCTGGACGGCAACGACATCGTCGATGCCAAGGCCAGGGGACAACTGCTGATCGACCGCGGCGACCTCGGCGTGGTGCCGTTGTTCACCTCGATCTACGCGCAGCTGCCGGCGCCCGATCGCCCGCGCTTCAACCACCTGGCGCTCGACTTCCACCTCACCGACCGCATCGTCACGTTCGACTCGTTGCGGGTGCGTTCGAACCTGCTGGGTGCAAACGGCTCGGGGTCGCTCGAACTGGACGGCTACCTCGACGTGCGCATGACGCTCGACAACCTGCTCGGCAACTCGGCCGATCCGGTGGTGATGCCGCTGATCGACCTGCTGACGCAGCGCATCGTGCGCTTCCACCTGTTCGGCTACCTGCGCGACCTGCACACCGAGCAACGCTGGGTGACCGAGCGTTCCCCTGGCCGGCGGCAGATCCCGCCGATGCCACCGGCGAGCGAACGGCAGGACCTGCCGGCCTTCTGATCAGGCGCACCACGACCCCGCTGCTGCTGCTGGCCTGATCCCGTGCACCGACGCATACTCCCGGCCCGATGAGCATCGTTGCGCTCTGCGAACTCCCGGCCCGCTAGCACCATGTCGTCCCTGCACGCCGTCATCATGGCCGGAGGCTCCGGCACCCGTTTCTGGCCGGCCAGCCGTCGTTCGCGGCCCAAGCAGTTCCTGCCGCTCGCGCGCGGCCAACTGCTGATCCGGGCGACGATCGACCGCCTCGCCGGCCTCTGCGATCCCGGCAACATCTGGATCGTCACCAATGCGCGGCAGGCGAAGGCGCTGCACAAGCTGTTGCCCGACTTCCGGCGCGACCGCATCGTCGTCGAGCCCGAGGCGCGCGACACCGCGCCGTGCGTGGCACTGGCGACCGCGACGATCGCGGCGATCGATCCACACGCGACGATGGTCGTGATGCCGGCCGACCACGTGATCGAACCGGTGGCGGAGTTCCATCGCATGCTGCGGCGCGGCGCCAAGATCGCACAAGCGTCCGGCGCGCTCGTCACCTTCGGCATCCGCCCGACGCATCCGGCGACCGGCTACGGCTACATCGAATGCGGCTCCCCCCACGACGCTGCACAGCCGCGCGCGTTCGCGGCGAAGCGCTTCCGCGAGAAGCCGGACCTGGCGACGGCGCAGCAGTTCCTGCAGAGCGGCAGCTTCCTGTGGAACAGCGGCATCTTCGTCTGGACCGTCGATGCCATCCGGCGCGCGATGCAGCACGGCAACGAGGCACTCGGCGCCGCCGCCGATCGCATGATCGTGGCGCTGCAACAGGGCAAGCGCGCCTCGGTGATGCGCGCCTTCAAGGCGGCGCCGAAGACCTCGGTCGACTACGCCGTCATGGAGCCGGCCGAGCAGGTGGTCGTCGTCGAAGCGACCGTGCGCTGGGACGATGTCGGCAGCTTTCCGGCGATCACCGCCGTTGGCGAAGACGACGGCAACGGCAACTTCGGGCTGCTGTCGGGCGGTGCTGCGCAGATCGCGCTGCAGAGTCGCGACAACGTCGTCTATGCGGAGGGCAAGCGCACCGTGACCCTGTTCGGCGTGCACGACCTGGTCGTCGTCGCCGTCGGCGATGCCGTGCTGGTGTGCCCGAAGAACCGCGCCGACGACCTGAAGCTACTGGTCGAGCACGTGCGCGCGGCGGGCCGGGACGACCTGCTGTGAGTGCCGAGGCGCCGCGCCGCATCCTCGCCGTCGACTTCGGTGACGCGCGCACGGGCCTCGCCGCGACCGACTGGACCGGCGCCATCATCGTGCCGCTCGAACGCATCGACGCACGCGACGAGACCAGGGTACTTGCCGCGATCGCCGAACTGGTCGCCGAACGCCAGACCGAGGTCGTCGTGATCGGCGTGCCGCTGTCGGCCGATGGCGGCGGGAGCCAACGCGAGCAGCGCACGCGCACGTTCGCCGAACGGCTACGCGCCGTGCTGACGGTGCCGGTGGCCGAAGTCGACGAGAGCCACTCGACCGACGAGGCCCACGAACGGCTCAAGCAGGGCGGCCTGAAGGCGAGCCAGCGCAAACGCCTCGCCGACAGCGTGGCGGCGATGGTGATCCTGGAGCGCTACCGCAGTTCGTTGCGCCGTGGGTGACGCGGGCACCGGTCGACGATCACGCCCTCACCGCCCGGACAGCGCCCACCCGGCCCAGTCGCGGAACGCTGCCCCGCGCGCTTTCGCCGCTGACTTCGCAGCGCGCAGCGCCGCTCGCGGTGATTCGCCCTGCTGCCACAGGTGGTCGTAAAAGTCGGCCATCAGCTTCGCGGCCTCGGCGTCGTTCACCTCCCACAGGGTCGCGAGCACGAAGCGCGCGCCCGCCGCGTGGAACGCCTGGCGCAGCGACGCGAGGCCGGTGCCGGCGCGGCGCACGCCGAGCGAGGTCTTGCACGCCGACAGCGTCGCCAATTCGCACTGCTGCAGGTCGAGCTGCACGATCTCCTGCGCAGTGAGGATGCCTTCGCGGCGGCCGAGTGCGTCGGCGGGCAGATTGGCGCCGGTGAGCGCGATGCCGGCGAGCGAGTAGGGCGAGAGCTGCGCACCGCGGTTGCTGCGGCTGACGTCGAAGCGCGCGAGCGGGCTGTCGTCCTTGTGGTCGGTCGCGACCCACGCGGACTCCGGCGCGAAGTAGCCGTGCGTGGCGAGGTGGATGAAGGTCGTGCCGGGGGCGGCGTCCACGAAGAGAGCTTCGCTGGCCAGCGTGCCCTGCAGCGTGGTGGCGAAGCGCTCGGGGAAGGACTTCGCGAACGTCGCAGCAAGTGATTCGGCTTCGGCCTTGGTGCCGGGCAGCGGCGGGAACGCATGGTCGCCCGGGCCGCTACGCGACCCGCCAGTGGCGAGCGGCTCGACGATCGGTGTCGCTGCGGTGGGCACGGCCGGCGCTGCTTCGTCCGGCGTCGCGTCGTAGTCAGCACCGCCGAGCACGAGAGCCGTCGGCGTGGTGGTGCGTTCGCGACGTTCGTGCAGCAGCACACGCAGCGACCAGACGGTGCGCAGGTCGAAGGCTTCGCCGAGGGACGTGCCGGACGCGAGCGGCAGCTCGTCGAGCGGCAGCAGATGCAGTTCGTCGGCGAGAGACAGCGCGAGTGCGTTCGTGCCGTCCGGCAGCGCAGCGAGGATCGGGTCGAACAGCAGTGCACGCAGTTCTCTGAGCGGTGTCGCGAGCGATCGAGCACTAACGGGCTCTGGATCACGCCCGGGCATCAGCCCGTCGGAGCGCGCGCCGAGGGCGACGCCCGCTTCCGCATCGCCTCGGACCGCGGCGATCAGAGCGTCGACGGTGGCTGTGGGCGCGAGCGAGTGCCACTGGATGCCGCCGTCGCGCGTCAGCACGAACGCGGCATAGCGGCGTTCGCCCGTCTCGATCCAGGGCTTGTCCAAATCGTTGGTCCAACGCGTGCAGGTCAGGAACGAGATCGCGACTTCGCCGGCATCGAGCCGCGCCGCCAGCTCCTCCGGCGGAATCGCGAGCCGCAGCTCCGCGGGGACCAGCGCCAACAGTTCCCGCTCGAGCGAGTCCTTCGTGAACATCGCCTCGCGGATCGCATCGTCGCGCGCGACCGCCCTGCCGTCCGCCGTCTTGTTGCCCTCGGGCGGCAGCGCGAGCGCGCCTTCGACGGCGTGGCTCGCCACGGCGAGCTGCGGGATGAGTCGTGCGCACTCCTCGGGATGTCGTGCCTGCACCACGCGTCGCAGGTGCGCCATGTGCAGTTCGGCGCTGCGCGTTGCTTCGAGCAGGTGCAGCGCGTCGTGGCGAAGTTCGGCGGCAGTCCCGGCGGGCAGGCGGTCGCCGAGGTCGAGCAGTCTGTTGACGTGGGAGATGGGCTCTGCCGCCGCGCGGGCGAGCTCAGTGACCTCGCGCATCGAAACCACTGGCGAGAACAGGGACCGAAGCGAGCCCGCAACGCGAGAACGGTTGAGCTGGGCCGCACCTCGCAGGTCGCCGAGAGTGAATTTGGTGGCTGCGAGGTTGCCGCGTGCCCTCTGCAGCTCGTGGTGGTCGTCAGGCAGGGTGTTCGAGAACACCGCGAACACCTTCTCCTGCAACACCAGCGCGCCCGGCAGGTCGCCGAGGGCGTACCTGGTGGCGGCGAGGTCGTGGCGCGCAGACTGCAAGTCTGGGTGGTCGTCAGGCAGGGTCTTCGAGAACATCGCGAACACCTTCTCCTGCAACACCAGCGCGCCCGGCAGGTCGCCGAGGGCGAACCTGGTGGCGGCGAGGTTGTTGCGCGCCCGCTGCAAGTCAGGGTGGTCGTCAGGCAGGGTCTTCGAGGACACCGCAAGCACTTTCTCCTGCAGCGCCAGCGCGCCCGGTAGGTCGCCGAGGACCTGCTTGGTCCGGGCGAGGTTGCCGCGCGCCGTCTGCAGGTCGGGGTGGTCGTCGGGCAGCGTCCGGGAGCACACCGCCAGCGTCTTCTCCTCTAGCGCCAGCGCACCCCGCAGGTCGCCGAGGGCATACTTCGTGGCGGCGAGGTTGAGGCGTGCGCTCTGCAGCCCGGGGTGATCGTCGGGCAGGGTCCGGATGGACACCGCAAGCACCTTCTCCTGCAGCACCAGCGCGCCCGTCAGATCGCCTAGGGCATACTTCGTGGCGGCGAGGTTGCCGCGTGCCCTCTGCAGCTCGGGGTGGTCGTCGGGCAAGATCCGGGAGAACACCACGGACACCTTCTCCTGCAGCACCAGCGCACCCCGCAGGTCGCCGAGGGCAGACTTGGTGAGAGCGAGGTTGCCGCGTGCCTTCTGCAGGTCGGGGTGGTCGTCGGGCAGGGTTCTGGAAAACACCGCAAGCACCTGTTCGAAGAGCCCCTGCGCGCCCGGCAGGTCGCCGAGGGCGTATCTGGTGCCGGCGAGGTTGCAGCGCGCCCTCTGCAGGTCGGAGTGGTCGTCGGGCAGCGTCTTCGAGGACACGGCGAACGCCTTCTCCTGCAGCGCCAGCGCACCCCGCAGGTCACCGAGGGCAGACTTGGTGAGAGCGAGGTTGTTGCGTGCCCTCTGCAAGTCAGGATGGTCGTCGGGCAGGGTCTTCGAGGACAGCGCGAACTCTTTCTCCTGCAGCGCCAGCGCGCCCGGTAGGTCGCCAAGTGCGTACTTGGTGTTGGCGAGGTTGCAGCGCGCCACTTGCAGGTCGGGGTGATCGTCGGGCAGTTTCGCCTGGCGATGCAGCTGCACGGCCTGCCACGCATCATGCGCGACTCGCAGGTCCCCCGATCCGTACGCAACATGCCCCAAGCGCCAGAGGGTGCTCTCCGCCGCCGCGAGCCACTCCGGCGTGGCGTGGTCCAGCTGCGCTGCCGCTAGCGCTTCGATGCACGCTGCGCGCGTGGCGACCTGATCGCCGGCCTTCGCGAGTTGCTCGGCCTTGGCAACGGGTTGTTCGAGGTGCGCCAACCTGTCCGCGATCGCGTCGTCCTGCGCTGGAGTCGGTGCGCAGGGTTCTTGCCCAGGCGCACTGCGCAACAGCGCGAGCCCGGCGGCAATGCATGGCAGCAACACGGCACCGACCAGTACGGAACGAGACCCCGACATCAGCGAGACCTTCTCCATGGCTCCCGGATCCTACGGGCGCTGCGCTGCCGCCGACAGTTGTCGGGGTGCGCGCAGTGCGAGAACGGAAAGTGCCTGGTCTCCGTAAGCCGGGTTCTGGTGCCGCCCCGAAGGACGGTGACGGCCATTTCTCTAGGGCCGTCCTCGCGGACGGCCGCCAACGACCTACCCGAGGACCTGGGCGCGGGCAGCGCGATCCTCCTACTCGGTCTTCCTCCAGGTGGGGTTTGCCGTGCCGGATCGGTCGCCCGATCCGCGGTGAGCTCTTGCCTCGCCGTTTCACCCTTGCCGTCGCTGGCGAACCAGCCGTCCGGCGGTCTGTTCTCTGTGGCACTTTCCCTGTCCTTGCGGACGGTGGGCGTTGCCCACCACCTTGCCCTGTGGAGCCCGGACTTTCCTCCCGCGGGGCAATGTCCCGCCGGCGGCCGTCCAGAGACCAGGCGCGGGCACTCTACGGCGGTTGCGGTGCGCTGCAACCCGCAACGCCGGCGTTCCGCCCCTTGCTCCGCGGCGAGCGGCTCGCTACGGTCATCCGACCTCGTTGGCGTCTCCCAGGTCGCCGTCACCCGCTACACCCTCTGCTCTGCAACCGTGAGGTCGCCCGTGCGACTCGTCCCCTGTCTCCTCGCCAGTTGGCTCGCCATCGCCGTGGCTGCGGCCCAGCAGCAGCCACCGTCCGACCAGACGTCCGACCCGTCTCCGGGCCACGCTTCGGCGGCGCCGTCCGGCAATGCCCCGAGCCTCGCACGCTGCATGGTCGAGGAACCGGCGCCGCCCCCGCCGCCGCCCGAGAGCGCGCCCGTGCCCGAGCCCAGCACGCTGCTGCTGGTCGGCACCGGCCTCGTCGGCATCGCGCTGACGGCGCGCCGCCGCCGCAAGACGTCCTGACCGGCCGGAGCGACGTTCGCGATCAGCCGAAGCGGGGCACATGCGCGCGGATGCGCGCCGCCTTCGCCGCGATCGCCCGGATCATGCGCGCGTGCAGGAACAGCGGCTCGCCGAGGTAGCCGCGCAGGAACCGCAGCGCGCACGACGCCGGCAGCGGGAACGGGACCGACGCCCACAGACTCGCCAGGTCCTTGACGACCCAGCGCCGCCACAGCCACCGCGGCCGCAGCACGCGCGCCACGTCGAGCAGGATCGGCGCCTGCGCTGCGCCCGGATCCTCGCAGAACAGGTGGTTCCAGTACAGATCCCGCACCACCAGACCGTGGTCGTGCAGGCGGCGGATCGCCGGCGCGACCTCGCGGCAGGCGTAGCCGACGATCTCGTCGAGCCGCCCGGTGCGGTGCGCTTCGACCGCCCAGACGTCGAGCGCCCGGCCCGGCACGCCGGCCGTCACCAGCAGGTTGCGCCGCCGGCTGCCGAGCCAGACCAGCGGTTCGGCGGTGCGCATGCCGAGCAGCGGCAGCACGTGCAGCCAGCGCCACTCGGCGGCCGCCGTCCGGTAGCAGCCGACGTGCCACTTGCCGAACAGCCACGCGCCGCCGGTCGCCGCCACCGCGACGGTGCGCCGCGCGGGTACGCAACGCACCGTGTGACCGAGGGCTCCGGACCAGATGCCGCGCACCGCCGCGGCCCGCTCCGGCCCGAGCGTGCCCATGCGCGGACCGTCGAGGTCC
>JBGARS010000072.1:0-28485 GCA_044230075.1 Planctomycetota bacterium
ATCGGGTCCTCCCGTACATGCTCGCGGCCGCTACCCAGGTGGAGGAGCGGCCGCGGGGCTTGCCGGAGTGTCCGGACCCACAGGAGCAACCCACGCGCCAGGTCCGGCTGGTGAGCAAGGCGGCCTTGCCATGGGGGGCCGTTGCGTGCCCCCGCCAGCCGGGGGGCGGAAGGGCGCGTCGCAGCCATGGCGCCGGCGCCATGGTTCGGGCGCGGCTGCGATGGTCCCAGCCGATCAGGCGCCGCGGATGCCGTGCCGCTTCAGCTTGCGATGCAGCGTCGTGTAGTCGATGCGCAGCGAACGAGCCGCCGCCGCCTTGTTGCCGCCGCAGGCAGCGAGGGTGGCGCTGAGGATCTGCGACTCGAGCGCGTCGGACGCGAGGCGCAGGCGCTCGATCAGCGGCAGGTCGTCGTCGCCTGCCGCGTTGGTGCCGGCGATTGCGGGCCCGGGAGCCGTGCACAGGGCGCCCTGGACGTCGCTGACGTCGAGTTCATGCGAGCTGCCGAGCACCACCATGCGCCGCACTGCGTTGCGCAGCTCGCGCAGGTTGCCGGGCCAGGTCTGCTGCCGCAGCAGTTGCTCCGCGGCACCCGTGAAGCCCTGCACGTGGCGGCCCATTTCCTGGTTCGACTCGGCGAGGAACCAGCGCGCGAAGTGCACGACGTCGTCCGGCCGTTCGCGCAGCGAAGGCAGCGGGATCACGAACTCCGCGACCCGGTGGTAGAGATCGACGCGGAAACGGCCGCTGCGCACGTCCTGGTCGAGCGCGGCGTTGGTCGCGCAGACCAACCGGGCCGTGAACGGCACCGGCTGCGAACCGCCGACCGGTGTGACGGCCCGTTCCTGCAAGGCCCGCAGCAGTTTGGCCTGCAGCGGCAGCGGCAGGTTGCCGAGCTCGTCGAGGAACAACGTGCCGCCGGTCGCCATCTGGAACAGGCCTGGTCGGGCCCGGTCGGCGCCCGTGAAGGCACCCTTCTCGTGGCCGAACAGGTGGCTCTCGAGCAGCTGTTCGGGCAATGCGCCGCAATCGACCGCGACGAACGGGCCACCCTGCAGCGGCGACAGCGCGTGGATCGCGCGCGCCACGACCTCCTTGCCGGTGCCCGATTCGCCGCCGAGCAGCACCGACAGGGTCGTCTGTGGCGCGACCAGCTCGATCGTGCGCCGCAGTTCCTGGGCGAGGCGGCTGGGACCGAAGTCCACCTGCGCGCCGGGCAGGGAGTTGCGCAGTTGCCGGACCTCGGCGCGCAGCGCTCGCTGCTCGGCGGCGCGCTTCACGGTCAACAGGAGCCGCGGTCCGTCGAAGGGCTTGGCCTGGTAGTCGAAGGCGCCCTCCTTGATCGCATCGACGGCGGTGGCCAGGTCTTCGACCGCGCTCAGCAGGATGACCGGCACGTCCGGCGCGCGCGAGCGCAGCTGGCGCAGCAGATCCAGGCCCGGCAGCCGCGGCATCCGCATGTCGCTGAGCACCACGTCCGGCGGGCACTGTTCCACCCGCACGAGGGCCTGTTCGCCATCGCCGGCCTCGTCGACCTCGAAGCCCTCGTCCTCGAACAGGCCGCGCAGCACCCAGCGCAGGTCGGGTTCGTCGTCGACGATCAGCAGGTGGGGGCGGCGCATGGGGTTCCTTCGGCGACGTGGTCGGATGCCGCCGCGGGTGCCGCGGCCGGCAGCAGCAGGAGTGCGCGGGCGCCGCCGCGATGGCGGGGACGCAGATCGAGCTGGCCACCGAGTTCGGTGGCGATGCGCCGGCAACTGGACAGGCCCAGGCCCGTGCCGCTGGCCTTGGTGGTGAAGAACGGCGTGAACAGCTTGGGGCGGCTGTCGGCGTCGAGACCGTGGCCGCGGTCGTCGATGGTCAGTACCGTTGCCCGGCGGCCGCCGAGGCGCCAAGGCCGCGCGCACAGATCGATGCGTCCGCCGCTCGGTGTCGCCTGCACGGCGTTCAGGACCAGGTTCAGCAGCGCCTGCGCGAGCAGCGTGTGGTCGGCGTGCACCGACGGCGCGCCTCGGCTGCGCACCTCGATGCAGAGGCCGCGGCGGCGGGCCTCGACCTGCACCAGGTCGCGGACCTCCGCCAGGACATCGGTCGCGAGGCTCGTGCGCGGCGCGGAGGCGCGCGGCCGGCCGAGGTCGATCAAGGAAGCGATCGTCCGGTCGGCCTTCTCGATGTTGCGGCGGATCACGTCAGTGTGCTGCGCGACTTCGGCCTGGGTGCGCTGCCGGCGACACAGCGACTCCGCGGTGCCCTTGACGATCGCGAGCGGATTGCGCAGGTCGTGCGCGATCGTCGCCGCCAGTTCGCCGAGCAGACCCCGGCGATCGGCGTCGACCAGCCGCTGCTCCAGCTGGGAGCGTGCGGTCTCCGCGATCTGCAGCTGTCCGTTCTGTTGCGCTACGTGTTCGCCGAGCAGGCGATGGCTGGTCAGCACCTGCGGGATCCAGAGCATCAGGCCGTACGAGATCAGCGTCGTGCCCAACAGGAACATGGCGCCGCGTTCGCAGGCCTCGCGCAGGTAGTCGAAGGCCGGATGCCGTGGCTCGAGCGCGGCGAAGTGGATCACCGCGGCGAGCGTGAAGCCGAGCCACAGCACGAAGAAGCCGCTGCGCACCAGCTGCATCGCCTGTCCCTGCAGTTCGGTGCTGTGCCGGCCCGTGCGCCAGAAGAACACGAACAGCAGCGCGAAATAGCCTGGCCGTACGATCACCGCGAATGCCGGTGGCGGCGATGGCCATGCCAGCAGGATCGTGAAGACCGTCAGCAGCGCACAGCTGGCGCGGGCGCCGGGCAGGGCGGCGAGGGTGTTCGGCGCCGGCGACGGGGCGAGGACCATGCCGTGCTATCGGCAGCAAGGTCCCCGCGTCGTGACCGGGGCGGCGGCTCGCCGCGCCGGGTCGGGCCAGACCGTCGATCAGGGGCCGGCGGCAACGGCCGCGAGGTGGCCGCTGGTTCCGCCGCGTTGCAGGTCCTGCACCATCTGCGCGACGGCGGACTCCATCAGTGGGCCCGGGCACTGGGTTGCCTTGAAATCGCTGTGGCAGTGCACTTCCTCGGGGCCGAAGCCGTACTGCTGCATCAGCTGGCTCACCAGGGTGCGCATGGCGACCAACTGGGCCGGATTGGGGCCCTGTCCACCGCGCCCACGCAGGAAGTTGCCCAGGATGCAGATGCCGATGTTCTGCTGGTTGTTGGCGCCGCTCGCGTGGGCGCCTTGCCAGCGCATGTCCCGCCCCTGCCAGATGCGGCCGGCGGGGTCGATCAGGTAGTGGTAGCCGATGTCGCCGTAGCCGCGGTTGCCCATGTGCTCCTTCTGGATGCGCTGGATCTGGGCGGCGCAGACCGAGGGGCGGGTATCGCGGAAGTACATCGCCGAGTGGTGGATCGTCAGGCGTCGCGGCTTGCCCATCGGTTCGAGGTTGCCACGATTCTCGGCGTCGGGTGACCACGCGGAGCGGCTTTCGACCTCGATCTGGGCGACTGCGGCGGGGGCGCTGCTGGTCGGCGTCAGCAGGGCGTTGACTCGACGCTGCAACTCCGCGTCGAGTGACAGCTGCTGCACGCGCTCGAGGTCGGCGCGGGCCCGATCCGGCTTGCCCATCTGCAGGTAGGCTTCGGCGCGCAGGTAGCGCGCGAAGCCTTCTTCGTTGGCGGACGGCTTGCGCAGTCCGTAGAGCACCTCGGCAGCGGCGTCGAGCGCGGCCTGGGGGCGGCGGCAGTACAGCTCGAGGTAGGAACGCCGCAACATGCTGGGGGCGGACCGCGATCGCGACAGTGCCTCGAGTTCGACGTCGGGGTCCAGCGTCGGCTTCGCCAGGATCGAGTCCACCGACACCGAGCGCACCAGGTCCGCGGGCGGACGGACCAGACTCGGGGCCGTGGAGACGCAGCCAGCGGTCACCAGCAGCAGGCCCAAAGCCAGGGGACCCAAAGCCAGGGGACCCAAAGCCAGGGGACCCAAAGCCAGGAAACCCAGACCGGCGATCGGGCCAGGCGTTCGGCGATCACTCCTCAGGGGGTGAGGAGCAGGCGACCGGAACCGACCGAACAGGGACGCAACGAGCGAGCGCCGGGCTCGCAGCCGAACATTGCACACCAAACTACCCTCCTGCGACGAGGGGCATCCGTCTGGATGCCGATCACCACCGCGCTGGAAGCCTACCGTTCCGGCGGCTCCCTTGCCAAGGGTTCGTCCGCCGCGGCGGGCGCCACGTGGGAGCAACCGCGCAGGCTGGCTCATGGTCGCGTGCCTTGGGACCGATAGGGAGGCTGGAGGAATCGAGACCATCATGCGCTCCAAGGTCGTTCTGCAGCTCACCGGTCCCATGGACCACCTTCGTCTGATCTGGCAGACCGGCGAGACCCTGCTCGACTCCGTCGTCTTCGACGACGATCCGGAGGGTACCCGGTACAACGTGCTGGTCGCCCTGCAGGAGATGGTCACGAACGTGCTCCGGCACGGCTACGCACTCGACGAGACGCGGCCGATCGAGGTCAGCTTCTCGCTGACCGAGGACAGCCTGCAGATCGAACTGCGCGACCAGGGCCCGGCGTTCGACCCGCTGACCTACGACACGTCGGAATGTGCCGACGAGTCGATGCCGGTCGAGGTTGGCGGCTTCGGCATCCACATCGCCCGCGCGGTGATGGACAAGGTCGAGTACCAGCGGGAGGACGGCTGGAACACGCTGCGCCTGTCGAAGTGCGCACGGGTGATCGCCAACACCTGAAGCTCGTGACCATCCATCCCGGTTCCAGCGAGCTCTTGGCGGCGATCCCCCAGGTTCTGGAGGGCGTTGCACTGAGCGTGGTCGCAGCCGACGGCCACTCGACGGCCGTCTACGGCAATTCGTCGGCCACGTCGTCGACGCAACTCCGCGTCGACGTGCCGATGGGGGCATTGCTCGCGTCGTGCGCCGCCGGCGACGAGGCGACGCGCGTGATGGTGGCGGCGCTGCTCGAGGTCGTCGCCCAGCGCGAGCGGCTCGAGACCGACATGGAGAGCATGAACACCAGCTCCCTGCGGTTGATGGAGCGCGTCTACGAGATGGGCGAGGCACTGCCGCAGCTCTCGGCAGGCGGCGACGAAGTGGAGATCGCGAACCTCGGTGTGCGGGCGTGCCACCGGGCCGCCAGCGTGCAACAGGTCGTCTACCTGGCCTACGACTCGACCCGGCAATGGTGTGAGGTCGTGGTGCACTTCACGGGCACCGAAGCGCGCGGCGGATCCGCGACCCACGGTCTGCCGCGGTTCCTGCCGGGCAACGAGGGTTTCCTGCGCGAGGTCATCGACCTGCAGGAGGGAGTGGCGTTGCGCTCCGTGCCCGAGCGTTCGCGTCTGGGGGAAGCGGGCAGTCCCGAGCACCTCGCCGAACGGCAGGTGCTCGGCGTGCCGGTGACCTTCGGCGCCGGCGACAAGCGGGTCGTGATCGGCGCGCTGTTGTTGATCGACAAGCGGGCGAGTTCCTACGCGAACGACGACCTGCTCGGGACCGAGGAGGGGCAGGTCGCCTACTCGTTCGCGGCGATGCTCGGCGCCGTGCTCGGTGCCAGGAAGACCGCCGAACTGGGCAAGGAGCTCAGCCTCGCGCGGGAGATCCAGCGCCAGATCCTGCCCGCTTCGGCGCTCGAGCTCAGCGGCTTCGACGTCGCCGCGGAGTACCGTGCCTGCGGTGCGGTCGGCGGCGACTACTTCGACTACGTGCCGCTCGCGGACGGGCGGCAGATGGTGGTGATCGCCGACGTGTCGGGTCACAACCTCGCGTCGGGCATGATGATGGTCAGTGCGCGCGCGATGTTGCGCACGCTCGCTTCGGTGCGCAGCGAACCTGCGCAGGTGTTCGACCAGCTGGCCGCGTCGATGTTCCAGGACCTGACGCGCACCGAGCGCTTCCTGACCGCCGCCGCGATCGCGCTGCAGAGCCGCAGCCGTTCGGTGGAGTACGTCAGCGCCGGCCACAACGATCTGCTGGTCTACCGCGCCGACGGCGATCGCGTCGAGGCCGTCGCCAGCGAGAGCACGATCCTCGGCTTCCTGCCGGATCCCGGCTACGAGTCCCGCCGGATCGATCTGGCCCCGGGCGACTGCCTGTTGATGTTCACCGATGGCATCACCGAGGCGATGGACGAGAACGAGGAGATGTTCGGCGACGAACGGCTCGGGGCGCTGTTCGCGCAGCTGGCGCAGACTCGCCCGGCGAGCGGCATCGTCGACGGCATCATGCACGAGTTCGACCGGTTCCGACGCGGCCGGTTGGGTCTCGACGACGTCACCGTCGTCGTCATCCGATGCGTCGATCCCGGAGATGGGTCATGACGCAGCGCACCATCCTGGTGGTCGACGACGAGCCGTTCATCTGCCGCTCGTTGACGTTCGTCCTGCGCAAGGACAACTACCGCGTGCTGGAAGCGCGCAACGGCGAAGAGGCTCTGGCGGTGATCCGTGATCAGCGACCCGACCTCGTGTTCCTCGACGTGATGATGCCGAAGATCAACGGCTTCCAGGTCACCGAACAGGTGCGCGCGGACCCGACGCTGGCCAACGTGAAGATCATCCTGCTGACCGCCAAGGGGCAGGAGAGCGACCGTGAGGTCGGCAAGCAGGCGGGCGCGAACGACTACATGACGAAGCCGTTCAGCCCGACGAAGATCCTCGACCGGGCGCGCGAGATTCTCGGTCAGGACTGAGGTCGCCGTTACGCTGCCGGCCGTGCAACGGCCGCGGTGTGAGCGTGACGCAGACGCCTTGACGCGGCAGCCGATTGGGAGGCGGCCGTGACCTCGGCGTCGCCCGGTGTCGTCGCGCGGGAGGACGGCCTCTTGGCCCGAGGGCCGGCGATGGCGGTGCTCATGCTCGGTGTGCCCCTCGCCATCGGGCTCGCGTCCCATGCCCTCGTCAACCTGGTCGACCTGGTGTTGGTCGGCCGGCTCGGCGAAGGTGCGGTGCGCGCCGCGCACGTCGGATCGACGTGGAACTTCCTGCCGATGATCTTCGGCAACTGCGTGTCGATGGCGCTGCTGGCGCGGCTGTCGCGCGTGCTGGGCCGCGGCGAACGCACGGTCGCCCGGCAGCTGCACCTGCGCGCCGAGTGGTTCATGCTGGTGTTCGCGCTCGTCGTCGGGCTCGCCAGCGCGCTGCCGGCGCGCGCGATGGTCGCCGTGACGGGGCTCGAGGGGCAGGTCGCCGACGATGCCGTGCAATACCTGGTGGTCAGCAACCTCGGTTGCGTGCCCATGTTCGTGCTGATGCAGACCACGGCGGCGATGCGTGCCGCCGGCGAGGCCTTGGTGCCGCTGCTGCTGCTGCTGCTGGCGAACCTGCTGAATCTGGCGCTCGACATCGTGCTGCTGTTCGGCTGGGAACCGCTCGGCATCCCGGCCATCGGCGTCGTCGGTGCCGCCTACGCCACCGTCGTCGCACGCGCGGTCGCGGCGGTGCTGGCGGTACTGTGGCTGCGGCGGTCGCCGCATCTGCTGTCGTTGCGTGCCGTGCCTCCCGCCGCGGTCGCCGTGGTGCGGCCGCTGCTGATGGACGCCTGGCCGCAGGTGTTGCAGATCGGTCTGCGGGCGGCGCTGGTCGTCGTGCTGACGGTCGTCGTGCAGCGGCGCTTCGGCGATGCGCCGACCGCCGCGCTCGGCATCACCACGCGGCTCGACACGGTGATCCTGTTCGCCGCCCTCGGGTTCGCGAACGCGGCGACGGCATTCGTCGGCCGGGCGGTGGGCGTCGGTCGGGTCGGGGCGGCGCGCGCGGCAGGGCTGTGGGCGGCGGCCCTGGCCGGAGGCTTTGGGCTCGCGGTCTTGCTCGGCATGCAGGCCGGTTCGGCGGCGCTGGTCGCCTGGTTCCTGCCGGCGGCGTCGGCGGCCGTCTACTCGGCGACGGACCTCTACCTCGGCACCGCCGGTTGGAGCCAGGTGCTCGGCGCGATCGCGCTGGGGGCGATCGGGGCGGTGCAGGGTGCCGGCCGCATGGTGGCGCCACTGGTGGTGGATCTGTGTGGCTTCGCCCTGCTGTTCGCCTGGTTCGCGCGCGTGGTGACCGTCGGCGGGGCGCTCGGGGCCGTCTACGGCGCCCTGGTGGTGGGCATGTCGGTGGTCGCCGTGCTGCACGTCGGCTTCGTGCTGGTGGGGCGCTGGCCGCGGTCACTCTGAGGAGGATCGCTGCCGGATTGGCAGCCACGCAGCGAGATTCGTCTGCCACATTGGCGCTTCCTCGCCGACGTTGGAACTTCTACCACGTTGTCGCGCAGCCGTTTAGGTTCGATTCGCAGCCGGGCACGCCTTTTGGACTCCGGCGGCAGCACGGCGCGCCGAATGGCGGTGAGCCGCGCCGTTCTGTTCTGCAGTCACCCCGCCATTTCCACCGCGGGGCCCAGGAGTGACCATGTCGAAGATCGTCGGAATCGACCTCGGAACCACCAACTCGGTCGTCTCGGTCATGGAGGGCGGTGAGCCCAAGGTCATCGCCAACATGGAGGGGGCGCGCACGACTCCGTCCGTGGTCGCCTTCACTCCGAGCGGCGAGCGACTCGTCGGCGCGCCGGCCAAGCGCCAGGCCGTGACCAACCCGACGAACACGATCTACTCGATCAAGCGGTTCATGGGTCGTCGCCACAACGAGGTCGGCGACGAGGAGAAGATGGTGCCCTACAAGGTCGTCGGCGGTCCCGACGAGCTGGTGAAGGTCGACATCAACGGCAAGCAGCACACGCCGCCCGAGATCTCGGCGCAGATCCTGCGGTCGCTGAAGGAAGCCGCCGAGGCCTACCTCGGTGAGACGGTCGACCGGGCCGTGATCACGGTGCCGGCCTACTTCAACGACAGCCAGCGCCAGGCGACCAAGGACGCCGGCCAGATCGCCGGCCTCAAGGTCGAGCGCATCATCAACGAACCCACCGCGGCGGCGCTCGCCTTCGGCCTCGACAAGAAGGCGAAGGGCAAGAACATGAAGATCGCCGTCTACGACCTGGGTGGCGGCACCTTCGACATCTCGGTGCTCGACGTCGGCGAGGGCGTGTTCGAGGTCAAGGCCACCAACGGCGACACGCACCTGGGCGGCGACGACTTCGACGAGTGCATCATCCAGTGGCTCTGCGACACCTTCAAGAAGCAGACGAACATCGACCTGCGCAACGACCAGATGGCGCTGCAGCGGCTCAAGGAAGCCGCCGAGAAGGCCAAGGTCGAGCTGAGTTCCGCCGCGCAGACCGCGATCAACCTGCCGTTCATCACCATGGACGCGACCGGTCCGAAGCACCTGACCGAGAACCTGACGCGGGCGCAGTTCGAGAAGCTGTGCGAGAAGCTGTTCGAGCGCTGCCGCGGCCCGGTGCTGCGCTGCCTCGAGGACGCGAAGATGAAGCCGTCGGACATCGACGAGTGCATCCTGGTCGGCGGCAGCACGCGCATCCCGCGCGTGTTGACGATCGTCAAGGAGATCTTCGGCAAGGAGCCGAACCGGTCGGTGAACCCCGACGAGGTCGTGAGTCTCGGCGCGGCGATCCAGGGCGGCGTGCTCGGCGGCGAGGTCAGCGACGTGCTGCTGCTCGACGTGACGCCGCTGTCGCTCGGCATCGAGACGCTCGGTGGCGTGATGACCAAGCTGATCGAGCGCAACACGACGATCCCGACCAGCCGTTCGCAGGTGTTCTCGACCGCGGCCGACAACCAGCCCGGCGTCGACATCCACGTGCTGCAGGGTGAGCGCGAGTTCGCCAACGACAACCGCACGCTCGGCCGCTTCAAGCTCGACGGCATCGCGCCGGCGCCGCGCGGCACGCCGCAGGTCGAGGTCACGTTCGACATCGACGCCAACGGCATTCTGTCGGTGACCGCCAAGGACAAGGGCACCGGCAAGGAGCAGAAGGTCAAGATCGAGGTCGGCTCGGGCCTCAGCAAGGACGAGGTCGAGCGCATGGCCCGCGATGCCAAGGACCACGCGGCCGAGGACAAGAAGCGTCGCGAGGTCGTCGACCTGAAGAACCAGGCCGACTCGATGGCCTACCAGGCCGAGAAGCAGGTCAAGGAGCACGGCGAGAAGCTCGACGCCGCGGCGAAGGGCAAGCTGGAGACCGCGATCGGCGAGCTGCGCAAGGCCGGCGAAGGCGACGACGCCGCCAAGCTGAAGGCCGCGATCGCGAGCTTCGAGCAGGTCATGCAGTCGGCCGGTGCGGCCATGGCCGGCGGTCCGGCGCCCGGTGCCGGCGAGCCCGCGGGTGCAGGCGCCAAGACCGGTGGCGGCGGCGGTGGTGACGAGGACATCAAGGACGCCGACTTCGAAGTGAAGTGACGCCGTTGCCGGCGGTGCTTCAGCCGCCGGCCAGCTTCACCTCGTAACCGGCCTCGTGCAGCGCGGCGACGATGCGCTCGCGGTGGTCGCCATGGATCTCGATGGCGCCGTGCTTCGCTGTGCCGCCGGTGCCACAGGCCTGCTTGAGCTTGCTCGCCAGCGCCTGCAGCTCCTCGGTGCGCAGCGGCAGGCCGAGCACCACGGTCGTGGGCTTGCCGTTGCGCACTTCGCGGCGCACCCGCACGACGCCGTCGCCGACGGGCCGGGTAGCAGCGGCGATCTGCTCGGCGCAACGGCACTTCGCCTGCGCCTTGCGGCAGCGCGGGCACATGCGCCCGTGCGCGGAATCGAAGACGAGGCCGGCCATGGTCGGAAGTCTCCGGGCCAAGCATGGCACTGGCAACCGGATGCCCTGAGGTGAGCCGGATGGCAACGCGGGAGCCGGCGCGGCGCCAGCACCGATCGCACTGGCCTTTCGCGGGCGCGCCCCTATGTTGTGCGCCACGCCGCGGTTGGGGCGCTCGCTGTTACCCGGTCGGTCACCGGGCGCTATGGCAGTCGCCGATGGCCGCGGCCGATGATCCGATCCGATGATCCGAGTTAGGGACCTGAGCAAGCGGTTCGGCCCGACGTTGGCGGTCGACCAGATCTCCTTCGACGTCGCCCAGGGCGAGATCGTCGGCTTCCTCGGTCCCAACGGGGCCGGCAAGACGACGACGCTGCGCGTGCTGTGCGGCTACCACCCCGCCTCGTCGGGCAGCGCGACGATCGCCGGCCACGACGTGTCGACCGATTCGCTCGCGGCGCGGCGGCAGATCGGCTACCTGCCCGAGAACGTGCCGATCTACCCCGACCTGCGCGTGATCGAATATCTGCGCTATCGCGCCGCGCTGAAAGGCGTGCCGGCGCGCGAACGCCGCAGCGCGGTGGCTCGCGCGATGGGCAAGGCCGGCATCGACGAAGTCGCCCGCAAGATGTGCGGCCACGTCTCGCGCGGCTACCGGCAGCGGGTGGGCCTCGCCGATGCGCTGGTCGCCAACCCGCCGATCCTGATCCTCGACGAGCCGACGTCGGGGCTCGACCCGAACCAGCGCCGTCGCATCAAGCAGGTCGTGCGCGACCTCGCCGCCGAGCACACGATCCTGTTCTCGAGCCACATCCTGACCGAGGTCGAGGACGTCAGCACGCGCATCCTGGTGATCCACCGCGGGCGGCTGCGCGCCGATGGGCCGCCGCACGAACTGGTTGCGCGCAGCGCCGCGCGCCGGCTGCGGGTGGCCGCGGCGTGCAGCGTCGAACGGCTGGTCGAACTGGTCGGCGCTGTCGCCGGCCTGACGGTCGAGCGGCGCGAGGCGCGCGCCGATGGTGCCGCGGTGGTCGAGGCGACGGTCGAGGTCGGCGCCGACCCCACGCGCGAGGTCGGCGAACGGCTGCTGCAGGCCGTGATCGCGGTGCGCGAGTTGACGATCGAACTGCCGACGCTCGAGGAGTACTTCCACCTGATGACCGAGGGCAGCGACCGCGCCGAGGAACGGCGACTGGCGGCCGATGCCGCGGAGGGGGCGGCATGAACGGCGCCTGGGTGACGTTCAAGAAGGAGATGCTGTCCTACTGCACCAGCCCGGTCAGTTGGATCATCGCCGTGCTGTTCTACCTGGTGCGCGGCTACGAGATGACCGGCGTGGTGCTGCAGTTCGCCTACTACCGCGCCGATCAGGACCTGTTCCCGGCGCAGACCTACGGCCTCAACAGCACGTTCTACATGGTGATGCTGGTGCCGGGCATCGTGACGATGCGCTGCTTCGCCGAAGAGCGCCGCACCGGTTCGATCGAGACGTTGATGACCGCGCCGGTGCGCGACAGTGCCATCGTGTGCGGCAAGTGGCTGGCGGCGGCCGGGTTCTTCGCGCTGCTCTGGCTGCCGAGCGTGGTGGTGCTGCAGCTGCTGGAACTGCCCGCGTTCTTCGACGCCGACATGGCGTTCGGGCCGGTGGTCTCGGCCTACCTCGGCATGTTCCTGCTCAGCGGCATGCTGCTGGCGTTCGGCTGCTTCGCCAGCAGCCTGACCGACAACGTGCTGCTCGCCGCCGTGCTGGCGATGCTGTTCAACCTCGGCCTGCTGGGGCTGCCGAAGTGGCTGGCCCCGCGACTCGGCGAGACGGCGCAGAACTACTACGTGCGCGAACTGTTCGACAAGCTCGACGTGATGCGCAACTTCTCCGAGTGGTTCGCGCGCGGGCTGATCGACACCAGCCAGATTGCGTTCTACCTCGGCGGCGTGGTCTTCTTCCTGTTCCTGACCACGGTCAGCCTGTCGTCGCGGAGGATCGCATGATCGGCCGTCGCTGGCTTGCGTGGGGCAACCTGGCCGTCGCGGCGCTGCTGATGCTCGTGGTCTGGGTGCTGATCGTCTGGGTCGCGGCGCGGCCGGCGCTGAAGACCCTGATCGACCTGACGCCGCAACGCATCAACTCGGTCGATCCGGCGACGGTCGAGCTGCTCGAAGAACTGCGCGGCGCGCATACCCGGGTCGAGTTCCACCTGTTCTTCCCACCGCTGCAAGGTGGTGGGCGGGACGAGGCGGAGAAGCAGGGGCTGGCGATCCAGGATCGGTTGCGCGACCTGACCCGCATCCTGCTGCGGCGCTACCAGTGGCTCGGCGGTGACCTGGTGACGATCCGCGAGCACGAGTTCTACGTCGACGCGCCCAGTACCCGCGAGGCGGCGCAGCGGTTCGACTACAAGTCGGCCGAACTCGACGTGCTGGTGGTCGCCGTGCAGCCCGAAGGACGCGAGCTGCGCTACCGCAAGCTGTCGCTGCTCGAGGACCTGGCGAACATCGACCTGCCCGGCATGCGGTCGGGGGCCGGGCCGATGCAGCGTGCCGCCGTCCCGGTGTTGAAGGACTACAAGGGCGAGGAACAGGTCTCGTCGGCATTGAAGGGCATGCTGGTGCAGGGCGCGCCGGTTGCCTACTTCCTCGGCGGCTACTCACCGGGGGTCGATCTCAATGGCGCCACCGGCAGTGCCTACGGCGGTTTCCGCACGGCGCTGCAGCAGGCGGGTTTCGATGTGCGCGATTTCGACCTTCAGTCGAGTGGCCGGGTGCCACCCGATGCGGCGCTCGTGTTGGTGATGGAGCCGCGGCGCGATTTCACCGACAGCGACGCACAGACCTTGTTCGAGTACGTGCATCGCGGTGGCCGGCTGTTCGTCAACTACTCGTGGGCGGGACTGCCCGACTGGAACCCGACCGGCGGCAAGCTCGGCGAACTGCTCGGCTACGAACTCAGCACCGCGCCGGTGTTCCACCTGATCTACGACAGCATGCGCGCCGGCGGCCGCGGCATCGACGGTCCGGGCGTCGAGAAGCTGCAGGTGCAGGGCAACGTCTCGCATCCGGTCACGCGCCGCTTCATCACGGCGGGCCGGCCGCTCGAGGTCGCCGCCGCTCGGGCCATGCAGCCCCTCGACCACCGCGCCGAGGCCGTGCACGTGGCCGAGGAGCTGCTGCAGACCGGTCCGTCGGCGTGGCTCGCCGGCACCGACCCGCGCGATGGCCGGCCGGACCTGCGCGCGCCCAGCGTCGGCATGCGGCCGTTCCTGGTCGGCATGTCGATCACGGTCGACGTCGAGAATGCGGCCGCGAACGCGGACGCCACCGGCGCGCCGAAGACCGGCGAGGTGATCCTGGTGTCGGGCGTGTTCTGCAACAACGCCGGCATGCGCATGTTCGGCGACCTGGCGCTCAACATCTGCAACTGGATGGCGGAGCGGCGCGTGCTGCTCGACATCCACGGCAGCCGCTACGAGGCGAAGTACCTGCAGCTGCAACCGCAGCAGCTCGACCGGATCGGCAACCTGCTGCTGTGGGCCGTGCCGGGCACGTTCCTGGTGCTCGGCTTCCTGGTGTTCTTCGTGCGGCGGAGGATCTGATGGGACTGCGTGCGATCGTCTTGCTGCTGCTCGTCGCCGGTGGGCTCGCCGCCGTGTTGTGGTTCACCGACCGGCAGTTGCCGGCCAAGGACGTGGCCGAACTCGCGGTGCTCGACGGCCGCTCGCTGCAGGAGGCGCGGCGCATCTGGTGGCAGTTCGAAGGGCGCACGCCGGTCGAGCTGTCGCGCACGGCGGGCGGCTTCGGGCTGACGGAACCGATCGTCGACGCGGCGTCACCCGGCTACCTGAAGCAGATCTTCGACGCCTGGAACTCGGCGCAGATGCGCGCCGTGCCGCTGCAGGACGACGCCGCCGGGCGCAAGGCCGCGGGCCTCGAGCCGCCGGAGCTGCGCCTGTTGGTGGAGTTCCCGGAAGGTGGGCGCCTCGCCGTCGACGTCGGTGCGCCGGGGCCGCTCGGCACGACGCGGTTCCTGCGCCGCGGCGACAAGATCTGGGAAGGCGGCGAGGCGCTGATCGAGAGCCTGCGCGTCGGCGTCGACGACCTGCGCGACCGGGCGGTATTCAAGAACACGCCGCAGCTGCTGCAGGAACTGCGCGTCGAGCAGCCATCCGCCACCGGCAAGCGCGAGGCGCTGCACATCGTGCGCAAGGGCGAGGACTGGCAGCTGCGCGAGCCGATCGAAGGGCGCGCCGACGGCAATGCGGCGCTGCGCTTTGCGGCCGCGGTGCTGTCGCTGCGCGTCGACGACTTCGCATCCGGCATGATCCGCCTGCCCGACACCGAGCCCGCTGTCGTCGTCGTCGCGCGCGGCGCGATCGGCGAGGAGACCGTTCGCCTGTGGCTCGACAAGGGCCAGCTCTACGGCCAGCTGCCCGGCCGCAACGTGATCTTCACCAGCGACAACCGCCAGTACTGCCAGATCTTCCAGAACGCCGCCGACGCGCTGCGCGCGCGCATCCTGGTGCCGCTCGGCGACGTCTACCAGCAGCTCGGCGACATCGTCGTCGACCCCGGTCAGGGGCGCGGCGAGCGCCTGCGGCTGACGCGCGACAGCACCGAAGGGCAATGGCGGCTGGTCGAGCCGGTGGCGTATGCCGGTGCGGTGACGCCGTGCAACGAGAGCGTGCAGGCGATCAACAACCTGCACGCGGTCGAGTTCGTCGCCGCTCCCGAAGGCGGCCCGCTGGTCGCCGGTGACCCGCGCTTCGGGCTCGGCCCGGGCCGCCTCCAGGTCACCGTGCGCGCGCAGGAGAACGCGCAGCCGATCGAGCTGTGGTTCGGCAACGAGGTGCGCAAGAACGACCTCGACCTGGTCTACGCCTGCCGCGCCGATGAACCGACTACGGTCGTGCTGGTGGCGAAGGTCCCGGTCGACCATCTGCGCCGGCCCTGGACCGACTACTGCGACCGGGCCGTGCTGCGCCAGAACGCGACGTTCGAACGGCTCGACCTCGCCGGCCGCAGCGGCGTGCGCCGCACCTACCACCGCGACGGCCAGCACTGGGTGCTGCAAGGCCAGCCCGGGCAGCACGACGACGTCGGCAGCTTCGTCAACGACGTGCTGCGGGACGTCGACGGCCGCGAGGTGGTCGACGTGCGCGGCGAGGCGTTTGCAGTCGCCGACTGGACGCTGACGCTGCGGCGCGAGAACGGCGACGAGCTGGCGCTACTGCGGGTCTGGGACCGCGGTGCCGACCAGCGGCTGGTGGTGCAGGCCGGCGAGCCGGGGCCGGTCGGCTTCGAACTGGCGCCGATCCACGACAAGCAGCTGCGCGAACTCTGCCGTTAGCCTGACCGGTTGCTCCCCGGGTGCTCTGCCAATGGGTGCACCGTGGCGCACCTCGCCGTATCGTCGCCGGCGTATGGCGAGCAAGAAGACCGGCAAGCAGACGCCGACGAAGCTGGACCCGGATGCTTCGGGTCGCCGCTACTGGTTGTTCAAGTCCGAGCCGACCAGCTACGGCTTCGCGCAGTTCGAGCGCGACGGCCGCACGTTCTGGAACGGCGTGCGCAACTACCAGGCGCGCAACCTGCTGCGCGACGAGATCCACGAAGGCGATGGCGTGCTGTTCTACCACAGCAACGCCGAGCCGATGGCGGTGGTGGGCGTCGCCCGCGTCGTGCGCGCCGGCTATCCGGACCCGACCGCGTTCGACGCCAAGAGCCCGTACCACGACCCGGACAGCGACCCCGACGCCCCGACCTGGTTCCAGGTCGACATCGCCTGCGTGGCGCCGTTCGCGCAGCCGCTGACGCGGGAACAGCTGAAGGGCTGTCCGGCGCTGGCGCAGATGGTGCTGCTGCAGCGCGGCAGCCGCCTGTCGGTGCAACCGGTCACCGCCACCGAGTGGCGCACGATCCTGGCCCTCGCTGGCGCCAAGGAGACCTGGTGAGGCGCGGCGCCGGCAGCTGGTTCGGCGTGCTGTTGGCGGCGGCGTGCGCCGGTGAGCCACCGGGCCATGACACGCCTTGGTGTGTGCTCTACGACGCGGCGGCCGACGTCTGCCTGGTGAGCAACGTGCACGGCGAACCGATGGCGAAGGACGGCAACGGCTACATCGCGCGCGTGCGGGCCGACGGCAGCATGCAGCGGCATTGGCTGCGCGGCGGCGAGAACGGCGTCACGCTGCACGCGCCGAAGGGCATGGCGTTCGTCGGCGAACTGCTGTGGGTCGCCGACATCGACGTGCTGCGCGTGTTCGACCGTGCCAGCGGGGAACCGCGCGGGGAGGTCGCGATCCCCGGCGCCACGTCGCTCTACGGCGTCGCCGCCGGACCCGACGGCACCGTGTACTGCACGGATTCCGGCCAGGACGCGGCCCTCGCGCCGACCGGCACCGACGCGGTGTGGCGTGTGCCGGGAGCGGTATGGCCGCCGGCCGAGGCGCCGGCGGTGCTGATCCGCGGCACCGAGCTGGGCCAGCCGACCGGCGTCGTCGCCCGCGACGCGAGCGTCTACCTGGTGAACTGGCGCGGCCAGTTCTTCGCGGTCGACACCAAGGGCCGCCGCACGGACCTTGCCACGGCACCCACGGCGCAGCTCGCCGGCCTCGCGCGCGCCGTGCTCGCCGATGGCCGGGCGGTCTGGTACACGAGCAGTCGGGCCGGCCGGTGCGTGTACCGGTGCGACGTCGGCGGTGCCTTCGTGGCGCTGCCGGGCACGTTCGAGCAGCCAGGGGCGGGGGACTACGACGCCGCGCTCCAGCAGTTCGTCGTGCCGCTGTCCGGCAGCAACCGCCTGGAACGAATCACGCCCTGAGTGCGCGGCAGCGTGGTGCTACCGATGCGGCGCCCAGGCGGTAGAGTGTGCGCGGCATGAGTGCGCGTGCAGCCACCAAGGAAGCGACCGAGACCAAGACGACGGCGAAGACCCAGCTCGCAACGCCGTGGAACGTGATCGTGCACGACGACCCGGTCACGCTGATGACCTACGTCACCAAGGTCCTGATGCAGGTGTTCGGCTACCCGCAGGAACGCGCCCACCGGCTGATGATGGAAGTGCACAAGTCGGGTCGCTCGGTGGTGTGGACCGGCGCGCGCGAGCAGGCCGAGCTCTATGCCCAGAAGCTGCAGTCGCACCACCTGCTGACCAGCCTCGAGGCCGTCGATGCCTGAGCTCTGCCAGCTTCCGTGCGGATCGGGTCGCGGGACTGCCCGGGCCCGCGGTGCGTTGTTCGCCCGACGTGAGGCATGTTGACGATGTGGGCCGGCCGGGTCGACGAGGGCTACGTGTTCGGCGGCTTGTCCGCCGCCTGCGTCGAGACGTTGAAGGGCGTGCCGATGCTGCTCGAGAGCGCGGATGTGCGCGTGCGCGAACGGCTGTTGCCGGAGACCTGCAGCGAGGCCGAGGACGAAGAGCACTGGCGGCGCCACGCGGTGCCGGAGCTGGAGCGGCTGTTCGCTTCGCGCGCGCAACTCGTGCGGCGTGACCTGGCGGGCCTGCGCAAGCTCGGCAAGTCGGACACGCAGCTGCTGCTGATCCCGAACCAGCACGTGAACGCCTGGCTGGCGGCGCTGAACGCGGCGCGCCTGGCGCTGTTCGTGTTGAACGAACTGCAGGCGAGCCATCTCGAAGCCGACGGTTTCGTCGGGGTGACGCCGAAGCAGCAGGAGGCCATCCTGCGCATCCACGTGCTGGCCGAGGTACAGTCGGTACTGCTCGGTGACTACGAGATCGTCTCCGGCGGACCGATGTCGACGCTCGATCCGGACAGCATGGACGTGGACGACACCGACTGGATCGGGCCGGACGGGGTCGGGCCGGAAGGGCTCGGGCCGGTCTGAGCGCGGCCGGCGGCGCCGCATCAGCGGGCGAGCAGGATCTGCACCGGGCTGTCCTCGCCCGGCACGAACGTCACCATGCCGTGCCCTTCCCAGCCGTCGCCGGTCCAGGCGATCGCCTCGTAGGTGCCCGGCGCCATGAAGGCCTCGAAGTCGCACCGGCAGCCGGCCGTGGTGCTGTCGAGTTGTGGCGCCGTGGCGCCGAACCATGTGTGGGCCGCCCCCGGCAACCGCAGCGCGAGCGACACGACCGGGCCCACCGCAGCGGGAGCCACCACGACGATCCGCCGCGGCACGCCGGCGAGCAGCTGCATGTCCTGCTGCCGTTCGATGCCGGCCTGCAACTCGACCACGAAGTTCGCCGCGGCCACCGATGGGCCCTGCACCTGCAACACGTGGCGGCCGGGCGGTGCGGCGGCGAAGCGATAGGTGCCGGCCGAGTATTCGCCGACGATGCGTTGGGTCGAGGTCAGCAGCGTGACCTGCAGCTGGGCCGGCGATTGGCCGTCGGGGCCCATCACCTGGCCGAACAGCACCGCGCTGGACTCGAGCACGAGGGTGCCGAGGTCGTCTTCTTCGCCCGGCAGCACGACGAGGCCGATGCGCGAGAGTCTGGCCTGCCCGGCGTGCTCCACGTGCAGGTCGACCGTGCCCGGAGGCACCTGGTCGAGGCGGAACGTGCCGTCGTCGGCGGCCTGGAACCGCGCCAGTTCCTCGCGTTCGTGGTGCCAGCAGGTCAGCGTTGCCGGCAGTGGCTGCTGGTCGCTCGTCTGCACGCGCCCGGCGAGCCTGCCCCACGGGAGGCGTCGATCGACCACGATGCGCACCGGCGCCCGCGCCGGGTCGATGCCGAGTTGCACCGCCTGGGCGAAGGCCTTCGCCGGCGCACCGGGTGCACGCACGAAGACGTCGAGCGGCCCCGGGCCCGGCAGGCGGACATGGAAGAAGCCGCCGCTGTCGGTGGCGCCTGCCGTCGTGCCGGCGGCACTACGCACCTCGACGCGCCACGTCGGCAGCCGTGCCCCATCGCCGTCCAGGACCTGGCCCCGCAGGAAGCCTTCGTCGGGCGGGGCCTGCAGCGTGGCAACCCAGTGGGCGATCTGGCCGGGCTGCAGCTCGATGCGCGTCTCGGCGCGGCGCGCAGCTCCGTCCGGCAGGCGCTGGGGACCTTCGCGTGCGGTCAAGCTGACCGGACCCGGCGGCAGGTCGCGCAGCTGGAAGGTGCCGTCGGCACGCGTCACGACGAAGGCACTGCCCTGGCTGTCGATGTCACCGGACCACACGCGCGCGGCCGCGACCGGCGCACCCTGCTCGTCCTCGACGCGGCCGTGCACCTCGCACGCTGGCTGCAGGCGGATCTCGACCAGCTTGCTGCTGCCGGCGGCCACGTCGAAGGCGCCGCGCTGCCCGCCATGCCCCGCCGCCCGACAGCTGAACTCGATCCGCCCCGGTCGCAGGTCCTGCACCTCGAAGGCACCGCCGGCCGCGCTGCGCGAATGTTGGGGCGGCGCCACCAGCGCGGCACCCGCGGGCGGCGGCGCCGGCGACCAGAACTCGAGTTCTGCGTCGGCGACCGGCAGGCCCGCTGCGTCGACGACGCGTCCCTGCACGCGGGCTTGGGCGGTCAGCAGGCTCAGCTGCAGGACCGTGGTCAGTGGCGCCTGGGTCGGGTCGGATTGCACCGGCACCGGATACATCGCCGAGGGCGCGTAGGCGGCGTGCTGGGCGCCGAACCGGCCGCCGACGCCGAGCAGCAGTTCGAAGCTGCCGTCGGCGCGGCTGCGCCCGACCTGGCGCACGCGCGGTGGGCCGCGATCGCGTTCCGTTGCCAGCAGCAACAACAGCGAGGCGCCGGCGACGCCGCGACCGGCGGCGTCGACCACGGTGCCCCGCACCGCGGCGCGCGGCGTGAAGCGGAGCGTCAGGTGCACGGGGCCGTCGGCGCGCAGCTGCGCCGTCGCCGTCGCGGCGACGGGGCAGCGCACCACGACCGACCTGCCGTTGCCGCCGGCGATGCGGAAGCGGGCCAGGCCCTGTGCGTCGGTGAGCAGGCGCTGGGCGTCGGGGCCGTCCGGCCCTGTCATGGCCGAGCCGCCGGCGAACGGGCTGCCGGGTGCCACTTCGACCTCGATTTCCACGTCGGGGAGCGGCTCTCCGGCCCACCGTGTGGTGTTGGGCGGCGACGGCTCGGCGCCGGGTGCCGCCGGGCCGGTCGGGCGCAGCAGTTCGACCACCAGCTCGGCCACCCGGTCGTCGACCGGTGCGGATGGTGGCTCGATCCGGTCGGCGCTGTCGCCGGGCAGCGCCCTGGGCGTTGCGGCGGTCGCTGGGGTGGCCGTTGCGTCCGCGGCATCGCCGCTGACCACGATGCGTTGGGCCGGCACCAGCGGGATCATCGGCACCGACGACTGCTGCTGCGACTGCCACCACAGCACCAGGCCGGCGCACGCGCCCAGCATGGTGAGGATCAGCAGCAGCCAGATGCGTCGCATGTCAGTTCCCCTACGCAGGTTCGTGAGCGACCAGATCTAGATTCTGGCACCGCTGGCCCATTCCGCAAGGAACCGCCGCTGCTGCGAACGGCTGGGCAACCGATCGGCGATCGTGCGCACCAGGGCACGTGCGGATGCGGGGCGATCCATCCATGCCAAGGCACGCAGGTGCAGCGACAGCGGCAGGTCCGATTCTCGCATGCACTGTTCCAGTTGCGCTGCGGCGTCGGCGGGTGCGCGGTCGAGCGCAGCGAGCGCGAGCAGCCAGTTCGCCCGCAACTCGGGCAGGTCCAGCTCGTCGACCAGTGCGGGCAGGTCGTCGTCGGTCTCGCCGAGGCGCAGCAGGTAGCTGCGAGCCATCGCCCAGCCGAGCCGGTCGTTGCCGGTCTGCGCCAGCTCGGCACCCAGCCGGAACAGCGTGGTCGCCTGGTCGTCGCGACGACGCCAGAACAGGCGCTCGGCGAGGAACAATGCCGCCCGGGCGCCGTAGGCCGGCAGCGACAGCCGCTCGGCCTCGTCGATGGCGACGCGCAGGTCGCGGGCGGCATCGTCGTTGCCCAGCACGGCCCGCACCTGGCCGCGGTAGAGGTGCAGGCGCAGGCGCACGCGAGGCAGGTGGTCGGCCGCGGGTTCGTGTTCGACCTTCTGCAGCGTTCGCTGCGCGGTCGCGTAGTGGTGGCTGAGCGCTTCGACGCGCGCCAGATCGATCTGCAGATGGCACCGCAGGTCGCCCTGTTCCGGCGGCAGTCGCTTCAGGGCGGCATGCAGGTGCTTCAGGCCCTCGGCGGCCTGGCCGCGGTAGAGCAGGATGCGGCCGTGCAGGCCATGTGCCTGCGCCGCCAGGGTGTCGGCGGTCGTCGTCGTCAGCGGCGCCAGGTCGTCGTGCACCGACTCGAGCAGGCTGATGCCGGACAGCAGGCGGCCGAGGTCCAGCTCCGCGGCGGCGAGACCGGTGCGGGCGGCGGCCGAGGACTCGGGATCGTGCACCTCCTGTGCGGCACGTTCCGCGTCCCGGAACGCTCGGCCCGCGGCGTCGGCGTGGCTGGCGCCGGCCCGCGCCCGGCCGGCGAGCAGCAGGAAACGCAGTCGCCGCCGTTCGTTGGCGGCGGTCGTCGGCACCTGGCCGAGGTGGACCTGCAGCCGGCCCAGCAAACGCAGCGAGGTGCGGCGTGATCCTGCCTGCACGCGTTCCTCGAGCGCTTCGAGCAGCGGGTCGAGGCAGGCTTCGTGTTGCAGCGCCTGCGACAGGTGCATGCCGACCTCGAGGGCGCGGCCACCGCGGGCCGCCAGCAGGTGCGCGGCGGCGAGGTGCAGTCGTTCGCGCTCGGCGGCCGGCAGATCGCGCAGCAACGCCTTGCGGAAGTCGCGATGGCGGAACGACACCTCGCCACCCTGTGCGCGCACGATGCGGCCGCGGAACAGCGACAGCGTCTCCAGCACCGCCAGTTCCTGCAGGCCGGTCAGGGCGGCGAGCACGTCGAGCGCACAGCGGTCGCCGAGCACGGCGGCAGACGACAGCACCAGCCGTTGTTGCGGCTCGAGCCGCTGCACGCGCAGATGGAAGCGCTGCACGTGCCCGGGTGCGGGGCGCGGGTCGACCGTCGCCGCGAGATCGTGGTAGTCGCCGGCGCGGCCGTGCAGCTGCCCCTCCTGCGCCAGGTGGTCCAGCGCCTCGAGCAGGTTGCCGGGCACGCCGCTCAGCACCTGGTGCGCGTCCCGCAGGAATGCGTCGACGTGCTCGCCTTGGCGGAACAGCGCCTGGCCGAACGCCGCGAACTCGTGCTCGTCGAGGCCGGCCAGGTCGATGCGCACGTCGGCTTCGACCGCGGCGCCGTCGACGCCGGCGGCCAGCAACAAAAGCAGCTGCTTGTCCTGCCTCGCCGCGGCGAGGCGGTGCAGCACGAGCCGACCGCTGGTGTCGAGCCGTTCCGCATGGTCGACGCGCACCACCAGCGCCCGGCCCGGCCGCGGCAACTGCAACAGAGCCGACGCCAGCCGGTCCGCGCGCACTTCCGGCGGCTCGGTGCTGGTGCCGAACGCGACCGCGGCGATCGCTTCGGCCTCGGCGTCGTCGGTGGTGTACAGCGTGCGGGCGCCGGCGACTGCACGCTGCAGCGCGTTCGGCGACGTGCGCACATCGCCGCGCAGCAGCAGGTCGAGCAGCGAGCTCGCGAATGGCTCGCCGTGGCCCAGGCCGCTGTCGGCGTCGCCGCCGAGGTAGAGCGGTGGTTCGCCGAGTTCGAGCCAGCCTTGCATCGCTTCGTCGAGCAGCCGGCGGCGGCCGATGCCATCGGGGCCGGTGGTGACGACGACGCTGCCGCGGCCGCTGCGGGCCTGCGTCAGCTGCGCATCGAGGCGCTGGCGTTCGCTGCGGCGACCATGGAACGGCGTCTCGGCCGGGCGGCGCATGCGCAACAGGCGCCGGCTGCTGGCGAGAGCCGGGGCGCGGGCTTCGTGGCGCCGCCAGAACTCCGAGTGCTCGCCCTGGTCGAGCATGCGCGCCAGCTCCGCGGCGTCGCGCGGGCGTTCGTCGGGATCCTTCTGCAGCAGGTCGAGCAGCACCTGTTCGAGCAGCGGCGACACGCGCGCCCGCAGGTGCGATGGCAGCGGCGGGGTCCGGCGCAGGTGCGCGTCGAGCATCTCGTCGGTGGTGGTGGCGTCCGCGAACGGATGCCGCCCGGTCGTCACCTCGTAGAGCACCACACCCAGTGCATAGAGGTCGCTGCGCGGGCCAGTCGGTTCGCCGCGCAGGGTCTCGGGCGCGGTGTAGGCGACGCTGCCGGCCAGGCCGAGGCCGGAGCTGCGGCCGGGCGACGAGCCGCTGCCGCCGCCGCTGCCGCCGCCGATGGCGCCGAACGGCCGCGCCAGGCCGAGGTCGACGATGCGCAGCTGGCCTTCGGGCGTCAGGATCAGGTTCTCGGGCGCCGAGCAGGTCGATGGTCTCGAAGCCGTAGATCTCGGCGACGTTCGGGTGCCGCAGCCGCTGGCCGAGCCGGCCCTCGGCGAGCAGGCGGGCGTGGGCGCGTTCGTCGGCCACCAGTTCGCGGCGCAGGAACTTCACCGCGACCTCGGTGCCGGCCGGCTGGCCTTCGTAGTCGGTGGTCAGCCGCGCCCGATAGACGGTGCCCGACGAGCCGCTGCCCAGTTCCTGCAGCAGCTCGAAGTGACCGGCCAGCGAGTGGGCATACTCGCGCGCCGTCGCGGGCGCCCTGCCCTCGTCGTCCCGTTCGCCGGATCCAGCAGTCACCGCAGCGTTGTAGCGTCGGTGCGACCTGCGTGCATCGCGTTTCGAGCGGTTGCACGGCGGCGCACGGTCTGCGATCGTGCTGCAGAACGAACCCTGCCGCATGGTGATCCACCTCTACAACTCGCTCAGCCGTTCGCTCGCAGAACTGCGCCCGTTGCAGCCGGGCAAGGTGACGATGTACCACTGCGGGCCGACGGTGTACAGCTCGCCGCACATCGGCAACTTCCGCAGTTTCCTGTTCGCCGATGTGCTGCGCCGGTTCGTCGAGGACCAGGGCTACCAGGTGACGCAGGTGATGAACGTCACCGACGTCGGCCACCTGACGCTCGACGACATCGAGGGCGGCGAAGACAAGCTCGAAGCGGCGTCGAAGAAGACCGGCAAGACCGCGTGGGAGATCGCGAAGCAGTACGAGGCCGAGTTCCACGACTGCCAGCGGCAGCTGCACGTGCGGTTGCCGCACCACATGCCGCGTGCGACCGACTTCATCCACCAGATGGGGGAGATCATCGACGACCTGCTGCAGAAGGGCACAGCCTACGAGCAGAACGGCAACGTCTACTTCGAGGTCGCGAAGTTCCCCGCCTACGGCCAGCTGTCCGGCAAGGTGCTGGACGAACTCGAAGCTGGTGCGCGCGTCGCCGTCAACGAGGAGAAGAAGGACCCGCGCGACTTCGCGCTGTGGAAGGTCGACAGCAAGCACCAGATGCAGTGGGACGCGCCGTGGCAGGGCGGCGCGCGCGGCTTCCCTGGCTGGCACATCGAGTGCTCGGCGATGTCGACGCACTACCTCGGCGACCAGATCGACATCCACACCGGCGGCGAGGACAACATGTTCCCGCACCACGAGTGCGAGATCGCGCAGACCGAGGCGCACACCGGCAAGCAGTTCGTGTCGATCTGGATGCATGCGCGGCACCTGCTGGTCGACGGCACGAAGATGTCGAAGAGCCTCGGCAACTTCTTCACCGTCGCCGATGTGCTGCAGAAGGGCTACTCGGGCCTCGAGCTGCGCTACGCGCTGGTCCGCGTGCAGTACCGCCAGTCGCTGAACTTCACGCTGAAGGGCCTCGACGAGGCGCGCACCGCGATCGCGCGCGTCAACGCGGCGCGGCAGCGGCTGGTGCGCGTGCGCGACGGCCTCGATCTGGCCGGTGGCGACGACCTCGATTCCGCGGTGGCGCAGGCGAACGCCGCGTTCACGGCGGCGATGGCCGACGACCTGAACGTCAGCGAGGCGCTCGCGGCGGTGTTCGAGTTCGTCAACCAGTGCAACCGCGGCGCACCGTCGATCGCGGCTGCGAAGGCGGGGCTGGTCGTGTTCGCGCGCTTCGAGGACGTGCTCGGGTGCTTCGGCCCCGAACCGAAGGCCGACACCACCGCCGATGCGCCGCCCGAACTGCTGGAACTGCTGGCGCAGCGCACGGCCGCGAAGAAGCAGAAGGACTGGGCCGCGGCCGACGCACTGCGCGACCGCATCGCCGCCGCCGGCTGGAGGATCGTCGACGCGGCGGGCGGCGCCCGGTTGGAAAGGGCGTGAAGGCTGCCGGTGGATGCCGGCGACGATGACTCGCCTGCACCGATTTGCACTCGTGCTGGCGGCGCTGCCGATGCTGTTCGGTGCCGTGGTGCTCGCGGCCTGGTGGTGCACCCAGTGGTCGTGGCTCGAGGTGGTCGGGCTCTGCGTGATCGGGTTCGGTCTGTCGGCCGCGGTGTTCGTCGTCGTGCTGCTGGGCGTCGCGTGGCACGTTGGCGCCGGCAAAGGTGTGCCGGCCGGCCTGCGGCGGCGGCCTGCGGCCATCGTGCTGCTGGTGTTGGGCCTGAACGTTCCGGCCTACGTGGGGGCGATCCATGCCGCTGCATGGCGATTCGCGCGCTTCACCGTGCGCCTGGTCAACGAGGCGAAGACGCCGTGGGTGGGTCTGGCCATGGACGGTGGCGGCGTGCAGGTGTCGGCGGCCGTGGTGCCCGCCGGCGCGACCACCGCGGTGGAACTCCGGTTCGCACAGGACGGCGAGCTGTGGCTGCGGCAGCCCGGGCAGGAGCCCCTGTTGCTGGCGGGCTACGTGACGCAGGGCATGGGCGGGGCGGTCACGGTGACGCGCGGGGTGGATGGTCGTGTCGTGCCGTCGTCGCTGCGCGGACGGGCTGCCGCGCACCGGCGGCCGTGACCACTCGTGCCACGCGCCCGTCGCCACGCGGGGCAGGAGCACTTCGGCCCATGCGCCCGGCGCCCGGCAGCGCTAGCCTCGTCGGCTCTCACCCCGGAGTCCCATGAACGCACGTCTCACCGGCCTTCTCGTCGCCATCCTGCTCGCCGTTCCCGCCCTCGCGCAGAAGCGCGCGGCTACCACCAAGGAGCCGACCTTCCCCGAAGCCGTCGAGCAGGCGAAGAAGGCCTTCGACAGCAAGGAGTACGGCGCCGCGATCAGCGCGCTGCAGGCGGCGATCCGCCAGGCGCAGAAGCTGCAGCGCGTGGCGATCCTCGCCGCGCTGCCGCAGCCCGAGGGGTTCACCAGCCACGACGAAGACGCCCCGGACCAAGCCGGCCTGCCGTTCGCCGCCAGCCTGGCCGTCATGGGATCGACCGTGACGCGGCACTACGAGAAGGGGGACAGCAAGCGCATCGACGCCGAGATCACCGCCAACTCACCGATGGTGCCGATGCTGGCGATGATGTTCGCCAACCCGGCGGTGGTGAAGGCGGACGGCGGGGAGATCGTCGAGTACGGCAAGCACAAGGCGCTGCTGAAGAAGAACGGCGACAACGGCCACGAGCTGACGATCCTCTTGTTCGACAAGCACGTGGTGAAGGCGACCTGCCAGGACCTGACGGCCGACGAGCTGTTGGTCGTGTTCGACCAGGCGGCCGTCGACCGGCTGGAGAAGGCGCTGGGCAACTGACCGGTGCGCGTGGGCGGCGCCAAGCCGCCGCAGGCGTGGCGGACAGCCGGTGGAACGGTGCGCAAGATCGGGCACCCTGCCGCCGCCGTGTCGTAACATCGCGCCGCATCCGGGGCGCCGTGACGGCGAACCGCGATGCGATGACCCCGATGCGAACGAACCCACGAGCGACGGCCGCTGCGGCGCTGTTCCTGTTCTGCCTGTCCTGCTGCGGCACCGAGCAGGCGCCGGCACCGGTGGCCCGCACCGCGCCCACTCCCACGCCACTCCCTGCTGCCACGAGTCCCGCCATGACCAGCCCCGAGAGCAAGCCCGAGCCCGCCTACAACCGCCTGACCGCCGCCGAGGCGCAGGTGATCCTGGAGAAGGGCACCGAACGCCCCGGCACCGGTGAGTACACCGACCTCGAGGCCGACGGCACCTATATCTGCCGCCAGTGCAACGCGCCGCTCTACCGGTCAGAGGACAAGTTCCACAGCGGCTGCGGCTGGCCGAGCTTCGACGACGAGATCCCCGGCGCGATCGAACGCCACGACGACAGCACGTTCGGCATGGAGCGCATCGAGATCGTCTGCAAGAACTGCGGCGGCCATCTCGGGCATGTGTTCCACGGTGAGCACAAGACCGACAAGGACACGCGCCATTGCGTGAACTCGGTGTCGATGCGGTTCGTGCCGAAGGGCCAGGAGCTGCCGAAGACGATCGTGCGCAGCGACCGGTAGCCGCGAAGTTCAGCGCGCCTGGTCGCTCCACAACGTCAGGTCGCCGCCGGCCAGCCGTTGGCCGTCGCACTCGGCGTGGCCCTGCACCATCGCCGTCGGACCGAAGCGCCGCACCAGCCGCACGTGGTAATGGATCGTCGCGCCGGCAGCCGGCTGGCCGGTGACCGTGAAGCGCTTGACGGCGACCAACATGCCGCGCGGGTTCGTCGGCAGTTCGTAGGCGGCGAGTCCCTGGGCGAGCAACACCGCCGCGGCCTGGGCGAGTCCTTCGATCGCGCCGAGCGCCCACGGCAGCGCGCCGGGCCCGTTCGGTTCGTGTCCGGCGACCACGGCAACCTCCCGGCTCGCCGAGACGATGCGATCGAGCCGCAGGATCGGCGCGCGGTGCGGCACCACGCGCAGGATCGCCGGCTCGACGGTGGGCTGCATGTCTGGGCATCGGAACGGCCGCCGTTCGCCGCTGCAAGCGTGCTATGCGGCCGGCATGGCGGCACGATCACGCCCGTGGCGCCCGAGTCGCAGCTGCTGTTGAGCGAGGTGTCGTGCGGCGGCGGTGCCGGGCCGCGGCCATTGCGCGCGGTGCTGCGCGTGCCGGCCGAGCACCCGATCTTCGCCGGCCAGTTCCCCGGCGCGCCGCTGGTGCCCGGCGTGCTGC
>JBGARS010000073.1:0-28458 GCA_044230075.1 Planctomycetota bacterium
CACCCCGCTGCCCGCATGCGTCGCCGTGATCGTCGCCGTGCCCACCGCCACGCTGCTCGCCAGACCGGTCCCGCCGACCGTCGTGATGCCGGTCGCCGACGACGTCCATTGCACCTGCGTGGTCAAGTCCTGGGTCGAGCTGTCACTGAAGGTGCCCGTGGCCGTGAACTGCCGCGTCGTGCCCAGCGCAATCGATGGGTTGCTCGGCGTCACGGCGATCGACACCAACACCGCGGGCGTCACCACCAGCAGCGTGTCGCCGTACTCGCCGCTCGCAGCGTGCACGGCGGTGATCGTCGACGTCCCGGCTGCCAGGCTCGTCGCCAGCCCCGCCGCATCGACGGTGGCCACGCTGGTCGCCGATGAACTCCACGTCACTGCCGTCGTCAGGTCTTGCACGGAGCCATCGCTGAACGTGCCGGTCGCCGCGAACTGACGCGTGGTGCCGCGCGCGATCTGGGGATTGTTCGGCGTGACCGCCACCGACGTCACCACCGCGGCCGTCACCATCAGTTCGACCGTGTGCACCGAGCGGCTCGCCGGATCGCGGGCGGTGATCGCCGCCGTGCCGAGGCCGAGCCCACGCACGACACCTTCGTTTCCACCGCCATCGCCCACCATCGCCAGCGCGGGTTGGGCCGAACTCCACTCGCATTGCTGCGTCAGATCGACCTGCTCGCCGCCCTCGTAGGTCGCGATCGCACGCAGTTGCACCTCGGCGCCGAGCGGCACCGAGGCCGCTGCCGGCCGGATGCCGAAGCTGACCGGGTGCGGCACGCCGTGCCGGCCCTGCTGGCAGGCGACGAACGCCCCGACCAGCAGGGTGGCAACCGCCGCTTTGCGTCGGAACGAGACCATGGGCACCGGAACTTTCGGTCCCTGGCGGCCCGTTCCTGGACTGCGCCCAGGGCAATCACTCCCAACTGCGCGACAAACGGAACGCCGTGTTGATCAGCCCCACGTGCGAGTAGGTCTGCGGGAAGTTCCCGGCCTGGCTGCCGTCGGCGACCAGGATGTCCTCGGCGAACAGACCCAAGCCGTTGTGACCCTTGAGGATCGACTCGAACAACTCCCGCGCCTCCTCGCGGCGGCCGACCATCGCCAGCGCCTCCGCGAGCCAGAACGAGCACACGGTGAACGCCGCCTCGGGCACGCCAAAGTCATCGGCCACGTCGTAGCGGCGCAGCAGCCCGCCCGGCAGACGCAGTTGCGTTGCGATCGCCTCGACCATGCGCGCCGCGCGCGGGTCGTCGCCCCGCAGGAAGCCGAAGTGCAGCGCCAGCAGACTGCTGGCATCGAGGTTCGGCAGTCCCACGCCCTGCGTCAGCGAACCGACCTTCTCGTCCCAGCAGCCCTGCCAGATCAACTCCTCGGCGCGCTTGGCCACCTTGCGCGCGCGCTGGCCGAGACCGTCGAGTTGCAGCGTCTCGGCGATGTCGGCTGCGCGCGTGGCGCCGGCCCAGTGCGCCAGCAACGTGAACGTGTGCACCTGCCGGCTGCCGCGCAGTTCCCAGAGGCCCGCATCCGGTTCTTCGAGGCGCCGCTCGATCTGGTGCACGAGGCTGTCGACCAGCGCGCGTGATCCCTCGACCCCCTCCGTGGTGCGGAACCGCTGGTCGAGCAGCAACCGGCTGATGGCGAGGATCATCTCGCCATAGGCGTCGTTCTGGCGCTGGGCGTACGCCTGGTTGCCGATGCGCACCGGGCCGTCGCCGCGGAAGCCATGCAGGTGCGTCAGGATCTGCTCTTCGAGCCGCCGTTCACCGCCGATGCCGTAGACGGGCTGCAGTTCGTCGACACCGTCGCCGCACAGATTGCGCAGGAACAGGAGGAAGCGCTCCATCTCTTCGACGAAGCCCATGCGCTCGAACGCGGCGACCGTGAAGTACGCATCGCGCAGCCAGCAGTAGCGGTAGTCCCACGTGCGGCCGGAGCCGGGTGCCTCGGACAGGCTCGTAGTCGTCGCGGCCAGCAGCGCACCGGTGTCGTCGTACTGGTGCAGCTTCAGCGTCAGCGCCGAGCGGATCACCTGCGGCTGCCATTCGCGCGGGATGCGGCCGCTCTTGACCCAGCGCCGCCACTCGTCGCGCGTCTGGACCAGGAAGGCCTCCGCGGTCTCCTCGAGCGACGCCTCCAGCGGCTCGCCCCACGTCATCACGAAGTGCAGGTCGCGCGTCAGCAGGAACGGCGACCCGTCCTGCACGTAGGTCAGCGGTGCATTGGTCGTCAGCCGCAGCGGCGCCGGCAAGCCGCCGAACTGCAGATGGTTGCTGCCGGCCCAGCATTGCGGCACCGTACGCCCGTAGTCGTAGGTGGGCCGGCAGCGCACGACGATGCGCGGTTCCCCGCCGAGCGGCCGCACGATGCGCACCAGCATCGTCGGGCGGTACCAGCGATCGAAGCGGTGGAACCGCGGCGCGAAATCGATCACCTCGAAGGCCCAGCCGTCGCCGCGGAACAGCGTGCGCAGCACGTTCGTGTGCTCGAGGTACTCGACGTCCACCGCGTCCGGCACCGCTGGCTCGATCGAGAACGTGCCGCCACGCTCGGCGTCGAGCAGTTCGCCGAACACGAAACCGCTGTCCGGTCGGGGCCAGCACAGCCAGACGATCCGGCCGCCTTCGACGAGAGCGTTGAAGGAACCGTTGCCGACGATCGCGGTAGCTGCAACCATTGCAGCTTCGCAGTTTGAAGCGGAGCGCAGTGGAAGCAACCGGAGAGCGCAACATCTTCGTCGTCAGCAACCGGCTACCGGTGCGGCTCGAGAAACAGCGCGGGCGATCGAACATCGTGCGCAGCGGCGGCGGTCTCGCATCGGCGCTGCGCGCGGTCGAAGGCGTGCGCGCGTGGATCGGGTGGCCCGGCGGGCCCGTCGAGGCCTCGCGGCGGGCGGCGGTCACGCAGCAGCTGCAGGACCAGGGCCTCGCGCCGCTGTATCTCAGTGCCGACGAGGAGCGCTACTACTACGTCTGCATGTGCAACGGCACGCTGTGGCCGCTGCTGCACTACTTCCCGGGCCGCATCGAGTTCGACGAGCGCGCCTGGCCGGCCTACGAAGCCGTCAACCGACGGTTCGCCACGAAGATCCTCGAGCAGGCGCAGCCCGACGACGTGGTCTGGGTGCACGACTTCCACCTGATGCTGCTGCCGCAGCTGCTGCGCGCCGAGCGACCCGATCTGCGCATCGGCTTCTTCCTGCACGTGCCATTCCCCTCGCAGGAACTGTGGCGCATCCTGCCGCAACGTGAGGAGCTGCTGCGTGGGCTGCTGGGGGCGGACTACGTCGGCTTCCACACCGCCGAGTACCTGCGCCACTTCCGCAACGCCTGCGCGCGCGTGCTCGGCGTCCAGGTCGACCCGGACTCGTTGGCCGTCGACGGCCGCCGTATCGCCGTCGGCGTCGACCCGCTCGGCCCCGACGTCGGCATGTTCGTCGAGCAGCTGCAGGGCGACGCGGTGCCGCAGCACCTGGCGCAATTCGAGGAACGCTGGCAGCAGCGGCGTCTGGTGCTCGGCGTCGAGCGCCTCGACTACAGCAAGGGCATCCTGCACAAGCTGCAGGCGTTCGAGCGCCTGCTCGAACGCGAACCCGAGCGCCGCGAAGACACCGTGATGCTGCAGGTGCTGGTGCCGTCGCGCCAGGAGAACGAGAGCTACCGCTCGCTGCTGCGCGAGATCGAGCGCGCGGTCGGGCGGATCAACGGCCGCTTCGGCACACCCGGCCGCATGCCGCTCGAGTTCCTGCACCGCAGTATCGACCCACCCGAACTGGCCGCGCTGTACCGCTTCGCGACGGTCTGCCTGGTGACGCCGATCCGCGACGGCATGAACCTGGTCGCGCACGAGTTCGTGTTGTGCCAGGGCCACGATCGGCCGGCCGACTCGTTCGCCCGCGGCACCCTGGTGCTGAGCGAGTTCGCCGGCGCCGCGCTGTCGCTGACCCGCTCGCTGCAGGTCAACCCGTGGGACATCCGCGGTCTGTCCGAATGGCTCGGCGTCGCGTTGCGCATGCCGGCGGCCGAGCGGGCCGAGCGGACGCGGGAGATGTACGAACGTGTCGTGCAGCTCGACAGCTCGCGTTGGGCGCAGCGCTTCCTCGGCCGACTCGACCGCGCCGCGACACACAACCGCGAACACCGACCCAAGCCGCTGCACGACGACGAACGGCGGCGGCTGATCGCGCGTTTCGCCGCCGCACCACGCCGCCGCCTGTTCCTCGACTACGACGGCACGCTGCGCGAGATCACGCAGCGGCCCGAGCAGGCGGCACCGACGCCGGCGATCCTCGGCCTGTTGCGACGGCTCGGCACCCTCGAGCACACCGACCTGCATCTCGTCAGCGGTCGCCAGCGCACGACGATGGCGACGTGGTTCGGCGAGCTGCCGATCCACCTGTGCGCCGAACACGGCTTCGCGCAGCGCAACCCCGCCGGCGAATGGCACGTGGCCGACGCGATCGACCTGTCGTGGCTGCCGCGCGTGGAAGAACTGCTGACGCTGGTCTGTGAGGAGGTGCCGGGCTCGTTCCTCGAGCGCAAGGGCGGCGGCCTGGCCTGGCACTACCGTCTCGCCGATCCTGGCTACGGTCCGTGGCGGGCGCGCGAGCTGCAGAAGACCCTCGACGGCATGCTCACCCACGAGTCCGCCGAGACGCTCGCCGGCCACGCCGTGGTCGAGGTCCGCGCCAAGGGCGTCGACAAGGGCGCCTACGCCGGCGCGCAGTTGCGCGACGTCCGTGCGGGTGAGTTCGTGTTCTGCGCCGGCGACGACCGCACCGACATCGACATGTACCGACGTATGCCCGACGACGCGTTCGTCGCCAATATCGGCCGCCGGGCGCCGGGCGCGCGGCACCTGTTGCCGAGCCCGGCCGAACTCCGGCTGCTGTTGGAGCAGTTGCTGGCCGGCTGATCTGGCGCCGCTGCGCACTCGGGCCAGGTGGAAGAGCCGCCGCAGGAGCCGGACCCGCGCCTAGAATGCCCCGCGCCCCGTCGCCCATTCCGGCACCATGCCCGCACCCACCCGCCGCGCGTTCCTCCAGGCCAGCACCCTCACCGGCCTCGGCTTCGGTTTCGGCGGCCTCGCCGCACCGCTGCGCGGCCGCCGCACGATCGGCGGCGCGCGAGCGCAGGCGGTGATCCAGTTGCACCTCGCCGGCGGCCTCAGCCATCTCGACACCTTCGACCCCAAACCCGAGGCGCCGGTCGAGGTGCGCGGTCCGTTCGGCGTCGTCACGTCGAAGCTGCAGGGCGAACCGCTGTCGGAACTGCTGCGCGGCACGGCGGCGATCGCCGACAAGATCACGGTGATCCGCTCGATGACGCACACCGAGGCGGACCACGACCGCGGCACGCACCGCATGCTGACCGGGTTCCAGCCGAGCCCGGCACTGGTCTACCCGAGCCTCGGCGCGGTGGTCGCGCACGAACTCGGCGGGCGCAACGACATGCCGCCCTACGTGTGCATCCCCGCCGCGGGCAGCACGTTCTTCGGCACCGGCTACCTCAGCGCCGCGAACGCGCCGTTCTCGGTCGGCGACAACCCGGCCGCGCGGCGCTTCCAGGTCCGCGACCTCGGCACGCCGAAGGACGTCGATGCCATTCGCAGTGCGCGGCGCAAGCAGCTGCGGCACGATCTCGACGCGAGCTTCGGCGACGCCGCCACCGACGACGTGCTGGTGGCCAGCGAGGAGTTCTACCGCCAGGCCTACGCGTTGATCGAATCGCCGGCCGCGCGGGCGACGTTCGACCTCGGCAAGGAGCCCGACGTGATGAAGGATCGCTACGGTCGCCACGGTGCCGGCATGAGCAGCCTGCTCGCGCGCCGCCTCGTGCAGGGCGGCTCCCGCTACGTCGTCGTCAGCCTGAGCGGCTTCGACCACCACACGCAGATCGGGCGCGATCTCGCCGCCCGCATGAACGACGTCGACCAGGCCTTCTCGGCGCTGGTCGCCGATCTCGACGCGCTGGGCCTGCTCGATCAGACCCTGGTACTGCTGACGACGGAGTTCGGGCGCACACCGCGGCTGAACAACGACGCCGGGCGCGATCACTGGTCGCGCGTGTTCTCGGTGGCGCTGGCCGGCGGCGGCGTCGCCCGCGGCCACCTGCACGGTGGCAGCAACGCGGCCGGCGCCGAGCCCGAACGCGACCCGGTGCAACCCGCCGACCTGGCGGCCACGGTCTACTCGCTGCTCGGCATCGACCCGGAGAAGAAGCTGCTGGCGCCCGGCAACCGCCCGATCGACCTCGTGCGCGACGGGCGGGTGCTGCGCGAGGTGCTGAGCTGATGGCCGTGCTCGCCGCGGCATTGCTGCTCGCAACCTGCGCCGGCAACTGGCAGTCGCCGCAGGTCGACCGCATCGATCCGGTCGGCGGCCAACGCGGCACCGAGGTGCGGCTCGTGTTCACCGGCAAGCGCCTGTTCGAACCGAAGGGCCTGCTGCTGAGCAAGCCAGGGCTCGAGGTGCTCGAGGTCACCGGCGACAAGCCGGAGAGCTGCACGGTGCACCTGCGCATCGCGCCGGACTGTGCGCTGGGCTCGCAGCCGCTGCGACTGCGTACCGCGTCCGGCATCGGCAACCTGGTGCTGTTCCAGGTCGGCGCCCTGACCGAGATCGCCGAGCACCGGCAGGACGAAGAGATCCAGCACGTGCCGCTCGAGTGCGCGATCGACGGCGACGTCGGCAGCGAGGAGGTCGATCGTTACGGCGTCGAAGTGGCGGCGGGCACCACGGTGCACTGCGAGGTGCAGGGCATGCGCCTCGGCCGCAACGCGATCGACCTCACGCTCACCGTGTGGGACCCGGACGGCAACCAGATCGCCAGCGCGGACGACTCGGTGCTGGGCATCAAGGACCCGGTGCTCGCCTTCACCGCACCGCGCTCGGGGGTCTACGTGGTGCAGGTCTGTCCCGCCTACGTCGACGCAACGAACGCCGGCAGCTACCGCCTGCTGCTGGGCACCTTCCCGCGGCCCACGGGCTGCCTGCCGTGTGGCGGCCAACCCGGCGAAGAACTCGACGTCACGCTGCTCGGCGACGCCGGCGCGACGGGGCCGGTGCGGGTGCGGCTGCCGGACGACGGTGAGCAGTGGTTCCGCTTCCACCCGGAAGACGCGCGCGGCATCACGCCGACGCCACTGCTGCTGCGTGTCGGCGGCCCGTTGAACCAGACGGCCGAAGTCGACGACAAGGGCCGCGCGTGGGTGACGTTCCCGGGCAGCGTGCACGGCATCGTGGCCGCACCCGATCAGTCGGTCCGCTTCTGGTGGAAGGCGAAGAAGGGCGCCGGGATCGAGCTGCGCGTCGTCGCCCGCTCGCTGCGCTCGCCGCTGGATCCGCTGCTGACCGTGCGCCGGGCCGATGGCCGCTACCTGGCCGCCAACGACGACGGCGCCGGCATGGACAGCGTGTTGCGCTTCGATCCACCGGCCGACGGCGACTACCAGATCGAGATCCGAGACCTGCTGCGCCGCGGTGGGCCCGATCACTTCTTCCGGCTCGAAGGCGGACCGCGCAGCGCGCCGCCGAACCTGCGCATGGTCACCGGTCGCCGCGAAGACGCCGTGCTGCCGGTCGCGCGCGGCAATCGCATCGGCGCCGTGCTGCAGTGCACCGACATCGAGGGCAAGGAGGGCCGCGAACTCGTGGCACAGGACCTGCCCGCCGGCGTGACGGCGACGTTCGGCGCGGTGCAGGCTGGAACCAACCTCGTGCCGCTGCTGCTCACGGCCGCCGCGGATGCCGAGCTCGGCGGCAGCCAGGTCGGGTTCCTGCTGCGCGACGCCGGCGTGCCGCAGCCGAGTGACCCGGGCTATGCCCAGTACGTGCCGCTGGTGACGACGCGCAACGACCAGCCGCTGCTCGGTGCGATGCTGCGCCAGCTGCCGGTGGCGGTCGTCGAGCCCCTGCCGTTCGCGATCCACGTCGAGGCGCCGGCCGTGCCCCTCGTCCGCGGCGCGCCGCTGACGCTCGCGGTACGCATCGAACGCGCCGAGGGCTTCACCGGGCCGGTTCGCCTGAAGGCGCTGTGGAACCCGCCGGGGCTCGGCGCCGGCCAGATCACCGTCGACGGCAAGACCGGCACGGCCGCCCTGCTGCTGAGCGCCACCGCCGGCGCCATGACCGGACGCTTCCCGTTCGCGGTCGTCGGCCAGGCGGGTGCGCGCGGCGGCGTCGTCGAGGCGTGCTCGGCGTTCGTCGATCTGCAGGTGGACGAACCATGGCTCACCGCCGACATCGGGCGCGCGCGCACCGAACCGGGCACGGACACCACGCTGCGCGTGAAGCTGACGCCGCGGCGCCCGCTGCCGGGTCCTGGCCGCGCCACGCTGCTCGGCCTGCCGCACGGCGTCACCTGCGAACCGTTGCCCTTCGCCACCGACCAGCAAGAACTGTCGTTCGCGCTGCAGGTCGCCGCCGATGCCGCGCCGGGACGGCACCGCAGCGTGCTCGTGCAGCTGCTCGTGCCGCCCGGTGAACCGGCCACCGCCGGTGCCTGGGTGGAACATCGCTTCGGCGGCGGCGAGATCCGCATCGATCGCCCCACGCCGCCCGTCGCCGCGCCCTCGGCCCCACGAGGTGAACCATGCCGCTGATGCGCCGCTGCTCGCAGGCGGTGTCGTTGATCGCCACGGCCGCCCTGCTGGGCGCCCAGTCGCCCGGCGATGGCGAGACGCTGCACGTGTATCCCGACACGATCCGGTGCGACGGCGGCCAAGCCTGGCAGCGTCTCACGGCGATCGGCATCATGGCGAGCGGCGCCGCCGTCGACCGCACCGAGTTCGTGAAGTGGCACATCGAACCGCCCGACCTCGCGCGCGTCGTGCAGGGCGAAGACGCCGTGCTGGTGCAGGGACTGCACGACGGCGAAGGCAGCCTGCTCGTGCGCCTCGGCGACCACGAAGTGCGCGTGCCGCTGGCAGTGCACGACACGGGGGTGGAGGCGGCGCCGAGCTTCCGCAATGGCGTGATGCCGATCCTGACGCGGTCCGGTTGCAACGCGGGTGCGTGCCATGGCGCGGCGTCGGGCAAGGAGGGCTTCCGGCTGTCGCTGTTCGGCTACGACCCCGGCCGCGACCACACCATGTTGACGCGCGACCTGCGCGGCCGCCGCATCGACCCGGCGTCGCCCGAGCAGAGCCTGATGCTGCAGAAGGCGACCGCCAGCGTGCCGCACAAGGGCGGCAAGCGGTTCGCGGCCGACTCGCCGCTGCGTGCCTACCTCGCCCGCTGGATCGCTGCGGGCGCCGTCGACGACGCCGACACCGCGCCGACGCTGCTCGGTATCGACGTGTTGCCCGACGAGGCAGTGCTCGCCGGCCCGGGCCAACGACTGCCGCTGCTGGTGCGCGCGCGCTACGGCGACGGCAGCGTGCGCGACGTGACGACGCTCGCGCTGTGGAGCTCGAGCAACGACGGCGCCACCTCGGTGGGCAACGACGGCCGCACGACCTCGCACGACAGCGGCGAAGCGTGCGTGCTGGCGCGCTTCGGCGGCTTCGCGGCGACGGCGCAGATGGTCGTGCTCGCCGACGACCGGCCGTTCGTGTGGCCGTCGGTGCCCGCCGGCAACTTCGTCGACCAGCGCGTGCACCGCAAGCTGCAGCGCGCCCGCGTGGCACCGGCCGGACTCTGCAGCGACGAGGTGTTCCTGCGGCGAGTCCACCTGGACCTGGTGAACACGCTGCCGACGCCAGCGCAGACGTTGGCCTTCCTGGCCGACCCGGCCGCCGACAAACGCGCGCAGCTGGTCGACGCGCTGCTGGCCAACCCCCGGTTCGCAATCGTGCAGGCGATGCTGTGGGCCGAGGTCCTGCAGGTGGACGCGGAGTCGATGGAGGCGAAGGGCGCCGCCCTGCTGACGCACTGGCTGCAACAGGGCTTCGCCAGCGGGCGCCCGTTCGACGCGATGGTGCGCGAGTTGCTGACCGCCGAAGGCTCCTCCTACCAGGACGCCGGTGCCGCCTTCCACCTCGCCGCCAACCAGCCGCACCTGCTCGCCGAACGCGTGGCGCAGAACTTCCTCGGCGTGCGCATGCAGTGCGCGCAGTGCCACAACCACCCGTTCGAGAACTGGTCGATGGACGACTACTACGGCTTCGCCGCGTTCTTCGCCCAGGTCGGCAGGAAGCGCGGCGAGGATCCGTACGAGTGGATCGTCTGGGACCGCCGCAGCGGCGAGGTGCGCAACCCGCGCGACAACAGCGTGGCGGCACCACGCTTCCTCGGCGCCGGTCTCGCCAAGGTCCCGGATGGCACCGATCGCCGCGTGCCGCTCGCCGACTGGCTGTGCGCGCCCGACAATCCGTTCTTCGCCAGCAACGTCGTCAACCGCGTCTGGGCACGCCTGTTCGGCCGCGGCATCGTCGACCCGCCCGACGACGTGCGCATCAGCAATCCGGCGTCGCACCCCGAGCTGCTGCGCGAACTGGCGGCGCTGTTCGTGGCGGACCACTTCGACGTGCGCGCGGTCTACCGCGCCATCTGCAACAGCCGCACGTACCAGATGGCACGCCACCCCGACAACCCGCCCGCCGCGCTGTTCGCCGGCAACCAGGTGCGCCGCCTGTCGGCCGAACAACTGCTCGATGCGATCGGCGCGGTGACCGGCGTGCCGACGAAGTACCCCGGCGTGCCGGTCGGCGAACCGGCGACCGCGATCGCGCGCGGCCGCTCCGGCGTGCGCTTCCTCGACGTGTTCGGGCGGCCCACGCGCGAGAGCGCCTGCACCTGCGACCGCCGCGAAGAACCGACGCTCGGCCAGACGCTGCACCTGATCAACGGCGACACGATCGCGCAGAAGATCGCCGACAAGAACGGACGGCTGCGGCGAGCGCTGGCCGAGCAGACCGAGCCCGAGGTGATGCTCGACGACCTGTTCCTCGCCGCCTACTGCCGCCTGCCGCGCAGCGACGAACGCACGCGCCTGCTCGCCGCGTTCCCGGCCGACGACGCCGTCGCCATCTGGCAGGACATCTACTGGGCCGTGCTGAACTCCAAGGAGTTCACCTTCCAACATTGAGCCACGCACCGATGCCCCGCCACCCCGCCATGTTGCTGCTCCTGCTCGGCCTGTTCGCGGCCGCGCCCGCCGCCCAGGAACCTGCCAAGGCCGAACGCCTGCAGGAACTGCTGCGCGAACTGCGCGGCACCGACGCCGCCACCTGGGCCGAGCGCCTCGCCGCGCTCGAGGCGCAGGCCAAGGCGCAGGAGGCAGAGGCCGATGCCCTGCGCGCCAAGGCCAAGGACCTCGAACAACGCGCGGCCGCGGCGACGGCGAAGGCCAGCGCGCTGCGCGCCGAACAGGGCAGACTGCGCGAGCTGCAGCAGCTGCTGACAACCCTGCCAGCGACCGACAGCGCGCCGCCACCCGCCGTCGCGGCGGCGCCGCCCGCAACCCCGGCGACCATGCCGGACCGGCCCGAACCGGCCGCGGCGATGGCGGGCGCGAAGGATCTGCCGGCCGCAGCCGCCGAGATGGTCACCTGGACCCAGGTGTCGACCCTGTTCGCGGACTCGTGCACGGGTTGCCACGACCCCGAGGACCAGAAGGGTGGCCTCGACCTGAGCACGTTCCGTGCGGCGCGCAACGGCGGCGGTTCCGGGCAGTCGATCGTCGCCGGCGAACCCGAGCAGAGCCGCCTCTACCGGATGATCACGCAGCAGGAGCGACCGTTCATGCCGCGCGAAGGGGATGCGTTGACCCGTGAGCAGCAGGCGCTGCTGCGCACCTGGATCGAGCAGGGCGCCGCCGAGGACGCCGATGGTGCGCGCACCTTCCTCGCCGAGAAGGCCAACCACCAGAAGGCCGCTGCGGCGGCCGCCGAAGCCATGGCGGGCGCCGACCAGGGCGCCGCGCCGATGCCGGAGTCGCTGCCGCAGGTCGCCGTGCGCACGGCGGACCGGCCGGGCCCGGTGGCGAGCCTCGTGCGCAGTCCGCGCGCACCGCTGCTGGCGCTGGCCGGCGTGCAGCAGGTGCTGCTGTACGGGAGCGACCTGCAGCCGCTCGCGGTGCTGCCGTGCGACCTGCCGCACCTCGGTCCGCTGGCCTTCGCCGAAGACGGCAGTGCGCTGCTGGCCGCCGGCGGTGAACCGGGGCGGCGCGGTGCCGCGGTGCTGTTCGACGTGCGCAGCGGTGCCGTGCTGGCCACCTGCGGCGCCGAACGCGACGTGCCGCTCGCTGCGGCCGTGCACCGCGGCGCCGGCCTCGTTGCGTTGGGCGGTTCGAGCAAGCTCGCGCGCGTGCTGCGCCTCGCCGATAGCGTCGAGGTGCTGGCCGGTAAACACGACGACTTCGTGCTGAGCCTGTGCTTCGCCCCCGACGGGCGCTGGCTCGCCGCCGGCGATCGCGCCGGCGTCGTACAGGTCTGGGAAACGCCCGGCGGCCGCCTGTTCCAGAGCCTGCGCGGCCACCAGGGCGCCGTCAACGCGGTCGCCTTCGACCGCAGCGGCAAGAGCCTGCTCAGCGCCGGCGCCGACGGCACCCTCCGGCTGTGGGACGTCGCCGAGGCCAAGGAACGCTGGCGCCAGAACGCGCACCCGAACCAACAGGCGCTGGCGGTCGCCTTCGGACCCGGCGGCGCCGTGGCGAGTTGCGGCAGCGACGGCGTGATCCAGGTCTACACGCAGGCGGGCCGTGCGGTCGGCAAGTCACCCGCCACCGGCGAGTGGCTCTATTCGGTCGCGTTCGGTGCCGACGACGACACCGTCTTCGCCGGCGATTGGCAGGGCCGCGTACACCGCTTCGCCGTCAAGTCCAGGCAGCTGACGGCCAGCGTGCCGCTGGCAGCGACCCAGTAGAGAACTGATGACTTGAGTGGAGTCGATCTGCTCGAAGCCAAGAACTGGCTGATGCTTGCGTTGGTTCCTCAGGCCGGGTGTTCCCCGCCGGCGCAGGGCTCCTTCCAGCGCTCACCCGGACACCGCAAATGCCTGATGGCTCGATTCCCCGCGCGGCAGGCAATCTCGCCAGCTCCACTCAAGTCATCAGTCCTGAACGGATCCGCCCGTGTGTCGTAGGAGGCGCCATGCACCGTGCCCGTCCATCCCGCTGGTTGCCCTTCGACGCCTGGCCCCTGCTCGTCATCGCCGGTGGGCTCGTGACGATGTTCGTCTGGCCACCGAAGTCCTGAATCGAGGACGACGTCTTCGGCGCCCGTGCGGCGGCCGACACCAGCAAGATCGCCTTCGCAGCCGCCGACTTCCATCGCCGCCACGACCGCTGGCCGGCGCTCGTGGAAGTGCTCGCCGACGCGTCGTTGCCGGCGACCGATCCATGGCGGCATGCGTTCCGCCTGTCGATCGAGCACGACCGCTGCCGCGTGCGCAGCGCCGGCGTCGATGGCACGTGGGACACCTGCGACGACATCGTCGCCGAGAGCCGGCCGCACTGGCGGCCGTGAGCGCACGCCGGGCCCGCTGCATTCCGTGCGGGCACCGTGCGGCCGCAGCGCCGTATCGTCGCGCCGCCGATGGCCCGCGCCGCCCGGACTGCCCGCCCGTTCCCGATCGCCGCCACGATCCTGGCGGCCGGCGGCGTCGGGATGACAGCCTGGTTGCTGTACGGCTGGTGGGACGGCGCGCGGCGCGATCCCGGGCCCGGCGCCGCACAGACCGAGTTCCTCGTCGACGGCCTCGATTGCCCGGTGTGGTGTTCGGTGCGCCTGATGGACGCCATCGACGGCCTCGATGGCGCCCGCGTGACGACGATCGACCGCGAACACGGGCGCGTGCTCGTGCGCCACGATCCGGCCCGCCAACCCGCGGGCGACCTACGCGCGCTGCTCGAGCGCCACGGCTTCCCCGTGACCGGGACGGCGTCGGAACGCACGTTGCCCGACAAGTAGCGCGACGCGCGGCCATCGTGAACCGAGGGCGCGCGAACGCTCTGCGCTTGCGCCCCGATGCCAGCGGACGACACTGGGCTCGAGGCGCCGCGCCGGCGGCCGCCCGAGGCACCCGACATGGCCTACCGCCCCATCGACAGCTACGGCATCATCGGCGACCTGCACACGTGCGCGCTGGTGGGCATGGACGGCTCGATCGACCTGATGTCGTTCCCGCGCTTCGACTCGCCGACCGTGTTCGCCGCGCTGCTCGACGACCAGAAGGGCGGCCGCTTCCGCATCAGTGCGGAACTCGATCGCGGCTCCCAGAAGCAGCTCTACCTGTCGGAGACCTGCGTGCTGCTGACGCGCTTCCTGTCGGACCATGGCGTCGGCGAATTGTCCGACTTCATGGCGGTCAACGAGGCGAGCCATCCTCACACGCTGGTGCGCCGCGCGAAGACCGTGCGCGGCCGCATCCGCTGGCGGCTCACCTGCTCACCGCGCTTCGACTACGGACGCGCCGAGCACATCGTCCAGGTGCAGGACGGCGAGGTCTTGTTCACGTCCAAGGGCGGCGATGGTGTCGCGCTGCGCCTGCGCACCAGCGTGCGGATCACGATCCACGAAGGCGACGCGATGGCAGAGTTCGAACTCGGCGAAGGCGAGAGCGCCGCGTTCGTGCTCGAGGATGCCCGCCCCCACAAGGACTCGCAGTCGGCCGGCGCCGACTACGTGCCCGAAGCGTTCAAGCGCACGGTCAACTTCTGGCGCAACTGGATCGGTCGCTGCACCTACAAGGGGCGCTGGCGCGAGATGGTGCACCGTTCGGCGTTGACGCTGAAGCTGCTGACTTCGCAGGCGCACGGCTCGATGGTCGCCGCGGCATCATTCGGACTGCCCGAGGAGATCGGCGGCGTACGCAACTGGGACTACCGCTACACGTGGATCCGCGACGCATCGTTCGGCCTCTATGCCCTGATCCGCATGGGCTACACCGAGGAGGCCGGCGCCTTCATGCACTGGATCGAGGCACGCTGCGAGGAACTCGCGACCGACGGCTCGCTGCAGATCATGTACTGCGTCGACGGCAGGCCGGTGCCGACCGAACAGAGCCTGCTGCACTTCGAAGGCTACCGCGGTTCGGCGCCCGTGCGCATCGGCAACGGCGCCCACGACCAGCTGCAGCTCGACATCTACGGCGAGCTGCTCGACTCGGTGTACCTGTACAACAAGTACGGCCAGCCGATCTCGCACGGCCTGTGGACCAACCTGGTGCGTCTCGTCGACTGGGTCTGCGCCAACTGGCGGCGCAAGGACCAGGGCATCTGGGAGGTGCGCAGCGATGCGAACGCATTCCTGTACTCGCGGCTGATGTGCTGGGTCGCTGTCGACCGCGCGATCCGCCTGGCCGTGAAGCGCTCGTTCCCGTGTCCGATGCAGCATTGGCTCGAGGTGCGCGACACGATCTACCACGACATCTGGGCGACGTTCTGGAACCCGCAGCGCAACGCGTTCGTCGGCAACGACGGGGCTCCGACCATGGATGCGGCGACCCTGCTGATGCCGATGATCAAGTTCATCAGCCCGGTCGACCCGCGCTGGCTGTCGACGCTGCGCGCCATCGAACGCGAGCTGGTCGACGATTCGCTGGTGTTCCGCTACCGCGTGCACGACGAGGCGGGAACGTCGTTCGACGGCGTCGATGGCGGTGAGGGCACGTTCTCGATGTGCTCGTTCTGGTACGTCGAGTGCCTGTCGCGCGCCGGCGACGTGCAGCAGGCGCGCCACAGCTTCGAGAAGATGCTCGGCTATGCCAACCACCTCGGGCTCTACGCCGAAGAACTCGGCCCTGCCGGGCAACACCTCGGCAACTTCCCGCAGGCGTTCACGCACCTGGCGCTGATCAGCGCCGCCTACAACCTCGATCTCAACCTGGAGCGCGGCGGACACCGCGGCTAGCCGTCACTGCCATGCAGGCGTCCCACGTCGTCATCGTCCTCGCCCTGACCGCCGCCCCGCTGACGGCCCAGGCCGATCGCTTCGAGCTGGGGCTGCGGCTGCGCAGCTTCGAACGCGCGCTCGCGGCCACCCCCGATCCGGCGCGGCGCGACCCGGCCTATGTGGCGCTCGACCGCGGCGTGCAGGCGTTCTTCCGGCTCGACACCGCGGCGGTGGCCGAGGCCGTCAGCGACGCCGAGGCGGCGTTGGCCGGCCACGAGCGCACCCCGGGAGAAGTCCTGGCCGCGAGCCTGCAGCTGGTGCTGCCGGCGCGCCTGGTGGAGGTCGGCGGCGAGGTGGCGTTCGAGCTGCGGCGCTGCTGGGCGAGCGGGACCGAGCTGCCCTCGGACCTGACGCTGCACGTCGTGCGGCGCGGCGGCGACACCGCGACGGAACTGCCGGTCGGCGAACTGCCGCTGGCGGGCATGCTGCCGCTGCGCGACGCCGCGGTCGGCGAACACGAACTGCGCTGGCAGCTGCGCGCCGGCACCACGGTTGTCGGCGAGCGCAGTACGTTCGTGTCCGTCGTCGAGGGACGCGACCGCCGGCTGACCGCCGTCGGGACGGCCGCGGACGCCGCCGGCGACGACCTCGAAGGCCGCACGCTGGTGGCCCTCGACCGCCTGCTGCACACGATGACGCGCAAGCGCGGCGAGGAGACGGTGCTGCCGGGCGCGCACCTGCTGCACGAGGCAGAGCAACTCGCGCAGTCGATCGCCGACGGCAAGCCGTTCTACGGGCCGACCCGCACCGGCCAGTTCTGGCTGCGCGTGCCGACCGCCGCGAGCACGTTCTCGGTGCGCCTGCTGGTGCCGCCGCCGACCGATGGCGCGCAACCGCTGGTGCTGGCGCTGCACGGCGCGGGCGGCAGCGAGAACCTGTTCTTCGACAGCTACGGCGACGGCGAGATCGTGCGCCAGTGCGCGCAGCGGGGCTGGTACCTGTGTGCGCCGCGGGCCGGGCTCGGCGTGCCGGACCTGCCGGCGCTGATCGACGCGCTGGCACAGCGCTACCCGATCGACACGCGCCGTGTGCTGCTGGTCGGCCACTCGATGGGCGCGGCGATGGTGGTGGCCGCGGCGAGCGCCGCTCCGGAGCGCTTCGTCGCCATCGCCCCGCTCGGCGGTGGCGGCGACCTGCGCGACAGCGAGCCGCTGCGCCGGCTGCCGTTCTTCGTCGGCACCGGCAGCCGCGACTTCCTGCGCGCAGGCGCCCTGCAGCTGCGCGAACGGCTGCGGCAGCTCGAGCTGCCGACGGAGTGGCGCGAGTATCCGGGCGTCGAACACTGGTCCGTGGTACAGATCGCGCTGCCCGACGTGTTCACGTGGTTCGATCGCATGCTGGCGCGCTGATCCGCGTCAGTTCAGCCCGACGCGGAACACCAGCGCGTCCGAGAAGTCGTAGCTCAGGTAGGCCGAGGCATCGGGCACCAGCCACTGTGTGACCATGTGAAAACCGATCGGCAGCAGGCCGAGCGGGATGTCGACTTCGCTGTGGCCGGCGGCATCCGTGGTCGTGCCGCCGATCAGGTAGAACGGCGCGAACGGGCTGGTCCAGAGCACGTCGGGCCCGACGATCACGCCGCCACCGGACGGCGCCAATGGATGGACGCCCGCCAGGAACAGCACGCCCGTGCTCGGTGCAGCGCCATCGAGCATCAGGTGACAGGGCCCCGACAGCAGGGCCACTGGCGACCACGCTGTGCCTGGTGTGGCTGCTGAGCACCGCCGCCGACGCCGACCTGCGCGATCTCGACCGCGCGGAACGCATGCTGGTGCAGACGCTCGAACGCGACTCCGGCCGGAGCAGCAACGTGTTGCAGATGGTGCGGGAATTCGGCCTGCGCACGCGCCGCATCGATCGCCTGGTCGACACCATGCAGCAGCTGGCGCACCGCGCCGGCGTGTCACAGCAGCTGCGGGCAACGCTCGTGCACACCTGCAACTACCTGCAGAACGGCGTCTCACCCGAGGGGCGTTGGCGACCGGCCAAGGCGTCGTCCAGCGTCGTCAGCAGCTGGCCGACCACGACGTCGCACAGACCGCGCTCGATGACGACCATCTGCACGCCGCGCATGGCTGGTGGCCGCCGCCCGAGTCGCCGCGGCGGCGACACCGCATGGCCCGCGCTGTGCAGCGCGAACACGTCGCCGCTGGCAGCGCATTCCACCAGTCCCTTGATCCGCAACAGGTGGTGGCCATCGAACTGGGTGACGATGCGCAGCCACAGCTGCACCAGTTCGATCTGCGCCGGCTCGGCGCGCTGCACGGCGTGCGTGCGGCACGCCTGCCCCGCTTCGCCGTGGTGCAGCCAGAGCCGCACGGCCGTGCCGTCCCGGAGGCCCGCCAGCGGAGCTGCGGTCAACAGCCAGTCCAGGTCGACGCGGCCGTGTTCGGCCACGCGCACCTCGCAGCCGGGGGCAGCGGTCGCAACGAGTTCGCGCACGCCGGCGAGGCGCTGCGGCGCGCGGTCGGCCTTCGTCAGGACCACACGATCGGCCAGCTCCAGCTGACGCCGCACCTCCGGGTGTTCGCCGAACAGTTCCTCGGCCCGCTCGACGTCGACCACGGTGACGACGCCGGCGAGCATGAGCTCGCGCGACAGGCGCGGGTCGGTCGCGAGCGCGTGCAGGATGGGCGCCGGATCGGCGAGGCCGGTCGTCTCCAGCACGATGCGCGCCGGCCGCAGCGCGATCACGCGCTCGATCGCGGCGAACAGCTCGCCGCGCAGCGTGCAGCAGATGCACCCCGACGGCAGCGCCACGACGTCGTCGTCGATGCGTTCGAGCAGGTGATGGTCGAGTGCCAGCTCCCCCACCTCGTTGACCAGCACCGCGGTCCTTTCGCCACGCGGCTCTTGCAGCAGGTACGACAACAGAGTCGTCTTGCCGACGCCCAGGAAGCCGGTCAGCAGATGCAGCGGAATCACGCGGGCGCAGCCTCGAACGGACAGAACGACACGTGAGCTACAAGTACCTGATCGACGCCCACGTCCACCTGAACAACTACCACGAGGCGACGCGCCGACCTACGGCCGATCACGCGCTCGACCTGTTCGCGAAGATGGACGAGATCGGTATCGCGCATGCGGTGGTGATCACGTCGTACAAGGTCGACCTCGATCGGCCCAGCGTCGAGGAGCTGCTCGGCCTGCTGACCAACCACCCGCGCGTCACCCTGGTCGAAGGGCTGCGCTGGCGCGGCGAACCGCGCACGGACCTGTTCTCGGTCGAAGAACGCATCCGCGACGGCGAGGTCAAGGGCATCAAGCTCTATCCGGGCTACGACCAGTACGCGATCAACGACCCGTCGCTCGAGAGCGTGTTCCGCATCGCCGCCAAGTACGACGTGCCGGTGATGATCCACACCGGCGACACCTACAGCAAGACCGCGAAGGTGCGCATGGCGCATCCGCTGCTCGTCGACGACATCGCCGTCGACTACCCGGACGTGCAGTTCGTGATGTGTCACCTCGGCAACCCGTGGTTCCAGGACGCGGCGGAGGTGCTCTACAAGAACGACAACGTCTACGCCGACATCTCCGGCCTGACGCTCGGTGAGTTCACCTACGAGTTCGAGCGCTACGTCGCGATGCGGCTCAAGGACATGATCACCTACATGGGCAACCCCGGGAAGCAGCTCATGTACGGCTCCGACTGGCCGCTGGTGCGCATGAAGCCCTACGTGAAGCTGCTCGGCGAACTGAACCTCAAGGAAGACCAGATCGAGAACGTCGCCTGGCGCACCGCCGCGCGGTTGTTCCGCATCGACGAGTCGCGGCTGGCGGGCGTCTCGCCGGTGCCGCTGCCACCGACGCCCGCACCCGACGCGAAGGCCTGAGCGGGCAGGGAATCCGCCACCGGCGGCGTGTGGTTCTGGCGGCACCGCCGCTGACCGTGGCATGCACGCACTCTCACGCCGACTTCTCGCCGCCGCGGCCCTGCTGCCGGGGGCGGCCATCGCCCAGACCCCGGTGCTCAGCACCGACTTCAGCACGCTGCCGGCAGAGATCTCACCCGGCACGGCGTTGCTCGAAGGCGTGCAGGGCTACGCCGGCCTCGGCCCGGCCGGCGACCAGTTCGGCGGCACGTTCCTGCGCAGCGCGACCGGCAACCCGGTCACGATCACGTTGACCGGCCTGCCGCCGCACAACGCCATCGCGCTCGACTTCCTGTTCGCCGCGATCGATTCGCTCGATGGCACCGGCGCGTTCCCGCAAGGTGACTTCTTCGCGATCCGGATCGACGGCAACACCTTCTTCCGCGAGTCGTTCGCCAACGCGACCCCCTCGCAGATCCAGTCCTATGTGCCGCCGGCAGGGATCGAACTGGCGCGCCACGTCGACCTCGGCTTCACCGGCCCGGGTTCGTTCTACACCGACAGCGCCTACTGGCTCGGCGGTGACCCGCAGTTCCAACACATCGGTCACACCGACTCGTCGGTGACGATCACGCTGCAGGTCGAGGGCCCGGGCATCCAGTCACTGGCCGACGAGTCGTGGGCCATGGACAACCTGACGATCTCGGTGTTCACGATCGCGAATCCCGGCAGCGCGACGGCCTTCGGCACGTCGTGTGGTCCCTCGCTGTCGGTGTTCGGCATCCCCGCCGTCGGCCTGCCGATGCCGGTGTTCGTGCAGGACCTGCCGGTCGGCACCCTGTTGACCGGCCTCGGCATCGGCCTTTCGGACACCCTCGCCGGCGCGACGCCGCTGCCGTATGCGCTCGATCCGATCGGTGCCACCGGGTGCAGCATCCTGATCGACGCGGCGATCGAGACCAACGTGCCGCTGCTGCTGCAGAGCACCGCCGGCACGGCGTCCCTCAGCGTGCCGACGAGCTTCGCCTTCCCCGGTCTGACGTTCTACCTGCAGGCATGGGGGTTCGCGCCCGGCAGCAATGCGCTCGGGCTCGTGCTGAGCAATGGCGTGCGCATCGTGCTGGGCAGTTGATGGCACGAAGTGGAGGTCGCGTGGGCTTGCGCTACCATCCCGACGGATGGCCGAAGCCCCGGACGCCACGCCCGAACTGCTGCACCGCTGGCACACGGGCGACGCGTCGGCGCTCACGGCGTTGGTGCAGGCCCATCTGCCGTGGTTGCGCAACCACGTGGAACGGCGCCTCGGCGAGTTCCTGCGCGGCCGGGCCGAAGTCGACGACTACCTGCAGGAAGCCGTGCTCGACTTCCTGCGCGACGGCCCACGCTTCCAGGTGCAGAGCGCAGCCCAGCTGCGCGCCCTGCTGGCGCGCATCGTCGAGAACACGCTGCGCGACCGCAACGACTGGTTCCGCGCCAAACGCCGCCACCTCGGCGGCGAGGTCGGACTGCCGAGCGAGACCGTGCTGCAGCTCGATCCGGCGCTGCAACTCAGCACGACACCGAGCCGCAACGCGGTGCGCACGGAGGTGCGCGACTGGGTGCGCCTGGGACTCGAGCTGCTCGAGCCCGAGGACCGCAAGATCCTGCTCGCGCGCGAGTACGACGATCGTTCGTTCGTCGACATCGGCACGGAGCTGGGCATGAACCCGAACGCCGTGCGCATGCGCTGGGTCCGCGCTGTCAGCCGGCTCGCCGAACTGCTGCAGGAGTTGCGCGCCGGTCGGCTCGGCTCTGGGAACGGCTCATGACCGTGGATCGCAAGCCCGGCAGTCGACTCGAACGCGCACTCGAGGTCTTCCTGGCCGCGCCGCCCACCAGCCGCGGCGAAGCCGACCGCCTGCTCGAGCAGCACCCGGATCTGCACGAGGTGCTGGCGCCGATGGTCGACGGGCCGTCGACGGGTCATGACCACGGCGACGCCAATGGCGAACGGGTGCTCGGCGACTTCCGCCTGGTGCGCGAGGTCGGCCGCGGCGCGATGGGCATCGTCTACGAGGCCTGGCAGCGTTCCGTCGATCGCCGCGTCGCGGTGAAGGTGCTGTCGTCCGGGCTGCTGACGAACCCCGGCGCCTTGGCGCGCTTCCACCGGGAAGCCGCCGCCGCCGCCCGCCTGCGGCACCCGAACATCGTCGAGGTCTACGGTTTCGGCGACGCGGACGGCGAGCACTTCTACGCGATGCAGTTCGTCGACGGCGCGTCGCTGCTGGAGTGCATGGCGGCCTGGCGGTCACCAGACCGGGCCGTGCATCTCGCCGCGCAGCTCGCGGACGCCCTCGCGCACGCCCACGCGCAGGGCCTCGTGCACCGCGACGTGAAGCCGGCCAACGTGCTGGTCGGCGCCGATGGCTCGATCCTGCTGACCGACTTCGGCGTCGCGCGCGACGAGGCGCTGCCGTCCTTGACGCGCGAAGGCGGCTTCGTCGGCACCCTCGACTACGCCGCGCCCGAGCAGATCCGCGGCGAACGCGTCGACGCGCGCGCCGACGTCTGGGCGCTCGGCGTGATCCTGCACGAACTGCTCGCCGGCGCGCGGCCCTTCGCGGCCGTGACGCAGGAAGCGGTCATGCGCAACATCCTGAGCGCCGATCCGCCTTCGCTGCGCGGCCACCCCGGCGTCTCGACGGACCTCGCCGCCGTCGTCGATCGTGCCCTGCAGAAGCACCCGGTGCGCCGCTACGCATCGGTGACGGCACTGTGGCAGGACCTGCGCGCCGTGCAGTCCGGCGCCCCGGTCAGCGCCCGCCTGCCGACGTCGTTCGAGCGCATGCTGCGCTGGGCACGGCGCGAGCCATGGCGCGCACTGGCGGCCGGCATCGTGCTGGTCGCACTGCCGATCACGGCCGGCAGTGCCGGCTACCTGTGGGCGAACGCACCCCGCATCCGCGCTGCCGCGGCCGAGGAGGCGCGGCAAGATCGCGAAGACCGGCTGGCCCAGGCGTGGTTCGATCGCACCGAAGGCCGGTCCGAACCTGCCCTGCAGGCCCTGGCGCCGCTGCCCGACGGCGACGCCGAGGTCGACTTCACCCGCGCCTGCCTGCACCACGACGTCGGTCGCCACGATGCGGCGCTGGCCCTGCTGCGTCCCATGCCGCAACCGTGCATGGTCCTCGCGCGGCAGGCGTTCGCGGGCACCCTGCCGCCGCTGCGGAACCTGCTGCAGACGAACGGGGATGCACTCGACTGCTTCGTGCGCGCCGTGCTGGTGTTCGAAGGCAAGCTGAGCCGCGGCCGCACACCGGGCAATCGGGTGCAGGCCGCCCTCGAGCTGATGGAACAGGCCATGCTGCTGTCGGCGCGACCGCGCGCGGGCGACGCCGTGCTGCTCGCCTTCTTCGCCATGGAAGCGCAGGACCAGGCGGCGATGCAGCGGGCGCAACAGGTCCTGGCGACTCACTTCCCGGACAACACGACCGCCAGGCGACTGCGCGCGATGCTGCTGTCCGAGACCGAACCGAAGGCCGCGCTCGACTGGATCGCCGGCCTGCCGGCGGATGTCGAGCAGGCTGCCTATCTGGCGTCGGCGCGGGGCCGCGCCCACGATCGCCTCGGCGACGCCGCGGCCGCGGCCGCCGCACATCGCGAGGCGCTGGCGATCGATCCTGAACGGGCTTCCGACTGGGCCAACCTCGGCGCCGCATTGCGCAAGCTGAAGCAGTTCGACGCCGCCGCCGACGCCTTGCGCCGCGCCGTCGACCTGCGACCGGACAACCCGTTCTTCGGCAATCTCCTGGCCCTGACCCTGCGCGATGCAGGGCAGTTGGACAGCGCCGAAGCGCTGCTGGCAGAGATCGTGGAGCGGCACTCCGACTATGCACCCGCGGCGCTGAATCTCGGCAACCTGCGCATGCGCCGGGGCGATCTCGACGGCGCGATCGTGGCCTTCCGCCGCGCGGTCGCGATCGAGCCGGACGACGTGCGCCACGTCGCCAACCTCGGCGACGCGCTCGCCAGCGCGGGCAAGCGGGAAGAAGCCCTGGTCTACTCGCTCGAGGCGGCCAGGCTGGCGCCTGCCGACCTGATCCCGCAGTACAACGTCGCCAGCCTGGCGATCGAACTCGGCCTGCCTTCGCTCGCGTTGCAGGCCGCGCGGCGTGCACGGGAGAACAAGCCGCGTGACGTGCGCGGCTACGAAGTCCTGGCCCAGGCGCTGCTGGCACAGCCGACCGTCGACACGACCGAGGCGCTGGCGACCGCCCGCACCGCGAACGAGCTGCACAAGGGCAAGGACCTCGACACGCGGATCCTGTTCGCGCGCGCGCTGTTCGTCGCCGGCGTGCACGAGGAGGCGGTGGCGGAACTCGAGCAGGCGCGCACACTGCCCGAGTTTGCATCGGCCGAGTCCCAGGCGAAGATCGACCGCTGGCTGTCGCCATGGCGCGAGCAGCGTTGAGTGCTTCCGCAGCGACCGATCCAGCAGCATGACCAGCGCACGCGACGGCCACGCCATCTACGCCTCGACGCGCACGTTCGCCCACCTGGACGGCGCGCGCGCGCTGGCGGTGCTCGCCGTCGTGCTCTACCACTTCGATGCGCTGCGGACGCCGTGGCTGCGCGCGGTGCAGAGCCTCGGCTTCTTCGGCGTCGACGTCTTCTTCGTGCTCAGCGGCTTCCTGATCACGACGCTGCTGCTGCGCGAACCGCCGCGTCCGCTCGGCCGGATCCTCGCGGCCTTCTACATGCGCCGCGCGCTGCGCATCTTCCCGCTCTACTACACGGGCGTGCTGCTCTACGCCCCGGTCGCGCTCCTGCGCAGCGCCGAGTCCTTCGGCACCTATCGCGACTTCCTGCCGTCGCTGCTGCTCTACTGGTCGGACTGGTATCTGGGCTGCCGGCCGCTGCCGTTCCCCGAGTTCGGCCACGCGTGGTCGCTCGCCGTCGAGGAGAAGTTCTACCTGCTGTGGCCGCTGGCGGTGCTGCTGTGCCATCGCCGCTGCGGCGCGCGCATCGCCGCCGCCGCCATCGTCGCGGTCACGGCCTGGCGCGCCTACGTCGCCGCGGGCATCGCCGACGTCACGCTGCTCGAAGGCCGGCTGTGGTATTCGTTCGAACTGCGCCTCGACACGCTGATGTGGGGCTGCCTGCTGGCCCACCTGCTGCACCACGAAGGCAGCTGGCAGCGCGTCGTCGGCATCGCGCGCCGGGGTCCGGTGCAACTCGCGGTGCTGGGCGCGGCCGTCGGCGTCATGGCGCTGGCGCTGGCGGCGAACGGGCGGGCCGACTGGCTGCAGTGGCGCTACGCGCTGATGCCGCCGCTGATCGCGCTGCTGCTCGCCGCCCTGGTCACGCAACCGACGGCGCGCCGCTGGTCGTGGCTGCAGTGGGGTCCGCTCGCCTACGTCGGCCGCATCTCCTACGGCGTCTACGTGCTGCACCCGCTCGCCCTGTCGACCGTCAGCTTCGGCCTGCGCCATGCCCCGTTGCCGGACGGCGTGGCCACCGCCGTGCCGCTGCGGTTCCTGCTCTACGTGGCCGCGACGCTGGGGCTGTGCGCGGCGTCGTTCCGCTGGTTCGAGTCGCCGCTGCTGCGGCTGAAGCGCCACTTCCGGAGCGAGCCGGCTGGCCACCCCGCGCCGGTCAGGTGACCTTGCGCACGTACTCGGACTTCAACTGCATCGCGCCGAAGCCGTCGATCTTGCAGTCGATGTCGTGATCGCCGTCGACGAGGCGGATGTTGCGCACCTTGGTGCCGACCTTCAGCGACGAAGTCGCACCCCGCACCTTCAGGTCCTTGATCACGGTGACGGTGTCGCCGTCCTGCAGCACGTTGCCGTTGGCGTCCTTGACGACGCGCGGCCCGTCGGCCGCGGCCGCCTGCACCTCGGTCGGCGACCACTCGTGGCCGCACTCCGGGCAGACGTGGAGCGCGCGGTCGACGTAGGTGAACGAGGAGTTGCACTGCGGACACGGCGGGAGTTCGGTCATGGCGGCGAAGGTGCACAGCCTGCCCGCCGGCAGCCGCGGTGACCAGCGCGTTTCCGCGTCGTGGCCACCGCACCCACCGCACTCAGAGCAGCTGGATCTGGTGCGCGTCCGAGGTCACCAGGAGGCCGTTGCGCGCGGTGTCGGACAGGAAGGCAGCCTGCAGGATCAGCGTGTCACCGGCGTAGCCGGGCGACACGAACACGCTCCATTGGGCCGGCGTCGCGCTGACGAGGCCGAACTGCAGTACGGCGAAGTTGGGGCCCACGCGAATACCGGGCAACACTTCGAGTGGCGGCGCCCCAGCGGTCGGGAAGACGTCGAACGCCAGCAGATAGAGTTGCCCGGCCGAGATGCCGTAGCGCTGGTGGATCGTGGCGTAGATCGTCGTGAACGGGACCGCGGTCTTGACGTCCGGCGTCACGGTCGTCGTGGTGCTGATGCCGGTGCGCAGTTCGCAGTCCTCCGCGGTGCCCTGCATCGTGGCGGGAACACCAGGGCTGAACACGACGAAGTAGTCGTTGTTGGGGTCGGTGTTGTGCGAGTAGTAGTTGTCCGGGATCGCGAAGAAGATGTGCGTCGCCCCCGGAGGCACCTTCACCAGGGTGCCATTCGCCAGGCTGTTGCTGACCAGGAAGTCCTCCGCGATGTCGGTGGTGACGTTGCCGTAGTACGTGTTCGACGAAGCGAACGAGGTCCCGGCAGGAATCGGATTGAGCACCCGATGCACGATGCCGTCGGCCTGCAGGACGGAGCTGCTGCTGAAGACGCATGCCAGGGCCTTGACGTTGTCCACGCCACCGCCGTTGTAGAACCCGCCGACGGTCGTGATGTTCAGCCATTGGCCAGGACCGGTGCCCAGGGCCGACAATGGCACCGCCGCCGCCGGCACGGCCGAAGGATCCGTGTAGGTCCGCAGGTAGCTCGCCTTGGGGTTGATCGGGATCTGGATCTGCGCGAGCGCCGGCGCCGCGAGACCAGCAGGAAGGAGAAGGGCCGCCAGGAGAATGCTGTGGTTCATGCCAGGGGCAGCGACCCCGCGGCGCAAACGCTGCCGTCAATGCGCGAAAATCCGTGGGCGGCATCTCGGCGGCCGCCGCGGGCGCCAGCCTGCTCAGAACGGGTAACCGACGCTGAGGTGCACCGCCCACTCGTCGTCGCCCGGGTCCTGGTCCGGATTCCAGGCCCCGTCGACCCGCACCGGGCCGATCGGCAGCAGCAGTCGCACACCGGCGCCGATGCCGTAGTGCATGTCGTCGAGCGAGAACTCCTGCACCCGGCTGCCGACGTTGCCGGCATCCACGAACAGTGCCCCTTCCAGCGTGCGCCACAACGGGAAGCGCAGCTCCGCGCCGAACAGGTTGCGGTACTCACCGCCCACCGACAGCCCGTCGGCGTCCTTCGGGCCGAGTTCGGCTTCGCGAAAGGAACGCACCGAACTCTCGCCGCCGTTGAACCACCGTTCCTGCAGCGGCACCAGCGCCGAGCCCTCGTGCGGCCACAGCACGCTCTGCTCGCTGCGCAGCACCAGGTGGATCCGATCGAACACGGCTGTGTGCACCGCCGCGCGGAACGACAACCGGTCCAGGTCGACGCTGGCGCCGAACGCCGGCGAGATCCGCTCGAACGACAGGAACTCGGTGTGGCCCGACTTCGGGAACAGCAGGTTGTCGCGCCGGTCGTTGCGCAGCTCGACGAACACCTTGCCTTCGGTGAACTCGACCAGCTGATCCTGCGGCAACACCGTGAAGGCCCGGGCGTCCTGACGGTCCCGGTAGGTGTAGCCGACGCGCGCCGTCAGGCCGCCGAACAGAGGCCGGGCCAGCGCGACGGTGCCACCGATCGCCTTGTCGGTGAACGACGGCTCCTCGCGCAGGAACCGCTCGCCGCCGATCGTCAGCACGGCCCCGGTCGCCAGGAAGTCCGGATCGCTGAGCGTCAGCTCGTTGCTGTTGCCCTTCTGGCTGATGCGGTTGTCGAGCACGACGCCGCGGCCGGTGCCGAACACGTTGCGATCCTCGAGGCGCAGACCGCCGCGCAGCTGCTCGTAGGAGCCGTAGCCGCCCAGGAACTCGATCGAACGCGACTCGTTCTCCTCGACCTGGATGCCGAGGTCCAGCCGCGACGGGTCGCCCTCGACCGGCGTCTCGCGGATGTCGACCTTGCGGAACAGCCCCGTGCGATAGAGCCGGGTCAGCGCGTCGTCGATGCGCATGCCGTCGTAGCGATCGCCCTCGGCGAGGTCGAGCTTGCCGCGGATCACGCCGCCCATGGTGCGATCGTTGCCCGCGACGGTGACGTTCGCGATCGTCATGCGACGTCCGGGTTCGCCGCCGACCTCGAGGCGCGCGACCAGCGGCGCATCGGCCGCGGGTTCGAGGCGCAGCGTCAGGGCCGGGGCCGGGTAGCCGCGCTGGCGCAGCGCGTTGCGCAGCGCGGTGCGATAGCCCTGCAGCTCGCCCTGCGCCTGCGGCCGGCCGACCGGTGGCGGCGGCAGGTCGTCGCCGAGGGCCTCGCGCAGCGCCGCCGCCACGTCGACCGCGCCGATCGAGTGCACGTTGCCCTCCTCGACCGCGATCGTCACCTTGGCGACCGCACGTTCGAGGTCGACCTCGATCGCCGGCCCCTGCACGACCGCGTCGAGGCGGCCCTGCGAACGGTAGAACGAGCGCAGCTCCTCGACGAACGTGCGCACCTGCGATTCGACGAACACGTAGCCGCCGAGACTGAACGTGCCGTGGCGCTTGCGCGCCCACAACGCCAGCAGCCGATCGCGGCCGTAGACACGGTTGCCGTCGAGACGCATGTCGACGGTGACCAGCGGCCCTTCGTC
>JBGARS010000074.1:0-27542 GCA_044230075.1 Planctomycetota bacterium
CTCGGCACCGACAGCCTGTGGGAGGGCATCGACCTGCGCGGCCCTGCGCTGACGCTGCTGGTCGTCACGCGGCTGCCGTTCCAGAGCCCCGGCCATCCGCTGACCCAGGCGCGCCTCGAGGCGATGCGCGCGCGCGGCCAGGACCCGTTCGCCGAACACTCGCTGCCCGAGGCGGTGCTGCGCTTCCGCCAGGGCTTCGGCCGACTGGTGCGCAGCAGCCAGGACCGCGGCAAGGTCGTGGTCATGGACCCGCGCGTGCGCACCAAGGCCTACGGCCGGCGGTTCCTCGGCGCGCTGCCGTTCCGCGGCGAGCACCGCGACCCCTGACCCGGCACTGCCGGACCGGGAAACGCGCGCGATCCGGCGACAGGCGGGGGCGACGGCCGTGCACCTTGGGCTATCGTCATGATATCATACCGATAGCCACGCCACGCCCACCATGAACACCCCCTCGCGCGAGATCCCCTACCCCAACCCCCTGCCCGGCATCCCGATGCTGCTGCTCGGCATCGTGCTGCTGCTGACCCTGGTCGGCATCCCGGTCGGCATCCTGGTGCTGGTCGGCCTGACGCTGGTCAACCCCAACCAGTCCAAGGTCGTGGTGCTGTTCGGCACCTACCGCGGCACGCTGCGCCGGGCCGGTTTCTTCTGGATCAACCCGTTCTCGGTGCGTCGCGCCGTCAGCCTGCGCGCCCACAACTTCAACAGCGAGCACCTGAAGGTCAACGACCTGCGCGGCAACCCGATCGAGATCGGCGCCGTGGTCGTCTGGCGCGTGCGCGAAACCGCGCAGGCCGCGTTCGACGTCGAGAACTACGAGTCCTACGTCGAGGTGCAGACCGAGTCGGCGGTGCGCCACCTCGCTTCGACGCACCCGTACGACATCCCACACGACAACGAGACCTCGCTGCGCGGCAGCAGCGATGCGATCAACGACCAACTGCAGCAGGAGCTGGAGCAGCGGCTGCAGATGGCCGGCATCGAGGTGCTCGAGGCGCGCCTGAGCCACCTCGCCTACGCGCCCGAGATCGCCAGCGCGATGCTGCAGCGACAGCAGGCCGAGGCGATCATCGACGCCCGCACGCGCATCGTCGAAGGCGCCACCAGCATGGTGCAGATGGCGATCGAGAACCTCGAGAAGGGCTCGGTCGTGCAGCTCGACAACGAACGCAAGGCGCAGATGGTCAGCAATCTGCTGGTCGTGCTGTGCTCCGAGCGCGGCGTGCAGCCGGTCGTCAACTCAGGCACGCTCTACGGCTAGTCGTGGCCGACGAGAAGAAGGGCTTCCTGCTGCGCCTGCCGCCGCCGCTGTTCGAGGAACTGCGGCGGTGGGCCGAGCAGGACATGCGCAGCATCAACGGTCAGATCGAGTGGCTGCTGCGTGAGGCCGTGCGCCGCCGCACGGGCAGCGATCCGGCCGCCGAGCCACCGGCGCCGCCGAAGCGACGCTGAAGGCCGCCGCCACTACCGCCAGGCGGTCGCGTCGTCGGGACGACCGTTCTGCTGGTAGGCATCCGCGATCGTGTGCCGCATCTTGGCGAACACCGGATGGCCCTCGGGCAGCAGTTGCTGCGCGGCCTCGAACTCGGCCAGCAGCGCCGGTTCCGCCGCGTCCCAGCGCTTCATCCAGGCCAGGCACGCGGCGTGATTGAAGCGGATCATGGGCCCGTTCGGGTCGCGTGGGTCGAGCAGCTGCGTGGTCAGTTCGCCGGCGCGACGCAGGTACGGCTCGGCCTCCGCGAACCGCCCGCTCTGGTTCAGGATCATGCCGAGGTTGTTGACCATCGTCAGGTGTTCGCTCGACGGCGGGCCGCCGCGCGCCTCGTAGGTCGCCACCACCTCCTGCAGGCTCGCCAGCGCCTCCTTCTTCTTGCCGCGCGACAGCAGCAGCATCGCGTGGTTGCCACGCACGACCAGCGTGTTGTCGTGCTGCGGCCCGTAGACCTGCTGGGCCGCCGCGATCAGTTCGGGGTAGAGCGGCTCGACCTCGTCGAGACGGTTGTCGACCTGCAGCAGGCGCACGTAGTCGCTCAGCACGTTGCACATGGCCCTGGCATCGCCACCATGCTGGGTACGTGTTTCCTGGTACACGTTCGCCGCCAGCTCGACCGCCTCGTCGTTGCGACCGAGTCCACTCGCAGCCTGGGCCTGGAACGACTGCGCGCGCAGGCGCACGTCCACATCGTCGAGCCCGGTCGCCAGGGCGCGCAGCTCCCCCGCGCGTGCGAACAGTTCTTCGTGCAGGTTCTGCTGGCTCAGGAACATGCAGAGCTCGAGGAGCACCTCCGTGCGCGGACGATCCTGTGCCACCGACACCACCGCGTCGCGCAGCATGCGTTCGCCGCGCTCGCGTTCGCCGGCACCCACCAGCACACGGCCCAGGCGCGCCGCGAACACCGACTGCTTCTCCTGGCGCGCCGCCGCGTCCGCGACGTCCTCGAGGCTGCTGGCCAACAGCGGCGCCGCCAGCTCCAGCTCGCGCCGGGCTTCGGCGAACCGGCTCAGACGGGCGTAGATCCGTCCGCGCAGCTCGCGGGTCGCAAACTCCACCGCCGGCTCGCGGTAGGTGCCCGGCTCGAAGTTGCCGGCGTCCAGCAGTTCGTGCACCTTGACGTCGCGACTGGCGACGGTGTCGTCGATGCGGTCGAACATCGCGACGGTGACCCGCGTCACTTCGCGGGCGAGGTCGGCACCGCGCACCGCCGCCAGCTCGCCGGTGCGCGCGCGCTGCAGACCATGCACGAGGAAGGCGACGCCGACGCCCAGGCCGACGGTCAACGTGGCGCCGACACCCACCGCGACGCGGTGCCGGCGCAGGAACTTGCGCGTCCGGTAGCGGCGGCTCGGCGCGCGCGCGAGCACCGGCTCGTGGCTGCGCCAACGCCGCAGGTCGTCGAGCAGGTCGCGCACCGTCGCGTAGCGTTGCGCCGGATCCTTGGCCAGGGCGTGCAGCACGATCCAGCCGAGGTCCGGCGGCAGGTCGGGCACGACGGCGGTCGGTGCACGTGGTTCCTGTTCGAGCACGATGGTGGCGATGCGCGCGAACGGCACGCCGTCGAAGTCGTACGGCGGCCGATCGCACAGCAGCTGGTAGAGGATCACGCCGAGCGCGTAGACGTCGGCCGGCACGCCGATCGCCGCGCGGTCGCCGCGCAGCTGCTCCGGCGCCATGAACTGCAACGTGCCGAGGATCTCACCGGTGTGCGTGCGATCGAGGTGGCCCTGGTCGCCCGTCAGCGCCCGCGCGACGCCGAAGTCGATCAGCTGCAGCCGGCCGTCGCGATCGACCAGCACGTTGCCCGGCTTGAGGTCGCGATGCAGCACGCCATGCCGATGACCGTGGTCGACCGCCTCGCACAGCCGCTCGAACAACTGCAGCCGCGCGTCGCGCGACAGTTCGCGCTGCCGGGACCAGGTCAGCAGGTCGGTGGCGCCGTCGACGAGCTCCATCGCGAACCACGACACCAGGCTGCCGGCGACCTCGTCCTCACCGGCCTCGAACAGGGTCGCGATCGCCGGATGACGCAGCTGCGCCAGCACCTGCACCTCGTGCGCGAAGCGCCAGCGCTCCCCTTCGCTGCGGCCGTTGCGCACCACCAGCTTGATCGCCACGCGCCGCTCGGGATCGGCCTGCCGCGCCTCCCACACGGCCCCCATGCCACCGCTGCCGAGTGGTCGCAGCAGTTCGAAGCGACCCAGGTGCAGTCCCGGGGCCGCAAACGCCACCGCCTCGGCGCCTTGGTGCGGCGGCGGCGTGCGCTCGAGGACGTTCGGCTGCTCGGCGTCCTGCCGCAGCAGGTCACGGACCTGCTCTGCAAGCCAGCGGTCCGTCGTCTCCAGCTCCGACAAGCGCGCGGCCACCGCCGCGGGCGGCAGGTCGCACAGGCGTTCGAACTCCTGCCGGACCAGCTGCCAGGTCACGACGCCTCTCCGCCGCCGAGCCGTTGCCGCAGCCGCGCGCGGGCCACGCGCCAGCCACGCTCGATCGTCGACTCGGAGCAGCCCTGCGCGGCGGCGATCTCGGCGTTGCTCATGCCACTGAAGAAACGCATTTCGACCACGGCGACCAGCATCGGATCGTCGACTTCGAGTTCGGCCAGCGCCATGTCGAGGTCGAGCAGGTCGACCTCGCCGGCCTCCAGGAACAGCACCGCCTCGTCCAGCTCACGCCGTTCGCCCGCGCCGCCGCGCTTCTGCGCCCGCCTGGCTCGCACATGGTCGACCAGCACGCTGCGCATCGCCTTGCCGGCGACGCCCAGGAAGTGGCGCCGGTTGTCGAAGTCCTCGCGGCCGGCGATCTTCAGCCACGCCTCGTGCACCAACGCCGTCGGCTGCAACGTCGCGCCGCGCATGCCGCGCAGCTGCCGCGCCGCCATCGCCCGCAGCTCCCGGTAGACGATCTCGGCGAGTTGGGCGCGCGCCTCCGCGTCCCCGTCGGCGACCCGACGCAGCAGCACTGTCACTTCTCCGGGGCCGGCGTCCGCCATCGCGCGCGCAGTATAGCCGCCGCCGTTTTCGTGACGGCGAACACGCGGGGAATGCGTGTGCGTCGGTGTTCCTTCGCGACTGGAGACACCGAGCAGCATGTCGCCGGCGGCGCCACGCTCTACATGCAGTGGGGCTGCTTCGCCACCGGCGCCAACCCACTTGGCATCCAGGCCAGCGAGGGCCTCAGCGTGGTCGTCTCCCCATGAGCGCGGCGCCGTTCGCGAAGCGGCGCTTCCAGGCCAGGAAGTGCCGCTCGAACAGGTGCCAGGAGAGCCAGCCCACGGCCCACACCGCGCCGATGCAGATCGCCGCGAAGCCGAGCAGCAGCGCCAGTGCCGGGCAGGTCGCCTGGAACCACTCGCGCGCCGCGTTGCCGCTCTGGGCGATCGCGACCATGCGGCCGGCGAACCACTCGACGACCAGGATGTGCACCAGGTAGATGCAGTAGCTGTAGCGGCCGAACGAACGCAGCACACGCGCGCGGCACAGCCGCGCGACCAGACCATCGCCGCGCGCCAGCACGACGACGCCGACGGCGAACAGCAGCGCGGCGACGATGCCGAACGACTGCATCGACGGGTTGTCCTGCGGCAGCGACGATCCGGTCTGGATGGCGACGGTGGCGAGCCCGGCGATGCCGGCCAGCGTGCACGCACGCCCGAACCACGCTGCCGGCAGCGGCAGCACCGCGAGGCAGGCGCCGGCCGCGAGCGCATCGAGCCGGCAGGGCGTCAGGAAGTAGACGACGTCGACGCCGCGCGCGAGCAGCACGAAGCGCAGCGCGATCGCCGAGGCCGCCAGCACACCGCACGACCAAGGCAGCGCGCGCCGTGGCACCAGCAGCACGACCGCCGGCCAGACCAGGTAGAACTGCTCCTCCACTGCCAGCGACCACGTGATCGTGCGCGCCAGATCGACGTGCGCGTCGTGCCCCCACAGCCAGGCGAAGTTCTGGTAGTAGAGCAGGTACGACAACTTCTCGGCGCCCGTCGCCGCGGGCCGGTCCAGCACGAACAGCAGCAGCAGGAGCACCGCGTAGTAGAGCGGGAAGATGCGCAGGGCGCGGCGCACGTAGAAGTTGCGGAAGTAGTGCGGGGTGCCCTTCGCGCGCAGCAGGATGCCAGTGATCAGGAACCCGCTGAGCACGAAGAACAGGTCGACGCCGCTCCAGCCCAACATCAGCACGCGCGCCAATGGTTCGGCGGCGACGCGCGGGTCGACCTTCGCGAACAGCGTCGCGTGCATCGAGACGACGGCGAGGATCGCGAGTCCGCGCACGCCGTCGAGCGCTTCGATGCGCCCCGGCTCGGCGTCGGCTGTCGGCAGGGCGGTCATCGCGGCGGCGCAGCCTACGCGGTGTCGCCGGCCCCGCAACCACGGGCCGTCACGCGAGCGGCGGATCGAACCGCAGATCGCGGGGTTCGCAGGTGCGCGCCTCGACGTCGAACGCCAGGCACCGGTCGTGCGGCAGCGAGTAGACGTGCAGGGTCACGGTGGTGTCGCCGCTGGCAGGGGCCGGATTGCCCAGCCGATGGATCGCGCGCACGCGGTCGGCCGTCGCGACGGCCCCGACCGTGTCGATGACTCCGGAACCGGTGGCCTCGAGGCGGACGCAGCCCGTGCGGCCGTTCACGCTGCCGGCCACCGCCGCGTCCGGCACCGCTGCGCCGGGCACCAGCCGGAACGTCTGTTCGGCGATCTGGCCGCGCACCAGCCGCACCCAGCCGCAGTTGCCGGCGTGGTTGTGCACTGGCGTGTACTGGCCCGGCGCCCAGGTCAGCACCATCACGTCGAAGTACTTGCTGCGGTGCACACAGCGCCGCGCGTACTTGTTCGGCAGCGCACCGATGAACGGCCGCAACCCCGCTTCGTCGAGGTCACCGTCGGCGAGCAGGTCTACCACCCGCGGCAGACAGATCTCGGCGGGAGCGATCTGCTCGAGGCGGTCGACCAGGGTCTGCAGCGAGAGGCGCGTCATGCGGGTGCGCATCGTGCCGCACCGCCGGCTCCGCGGCGAGGGGGTCGTGGTGCGAAGCAGGAAACCGGTCAGGCGCCGTACTGTTGGATGGTGCGGTCGAGCCACGGCAGGATCGCCCGGATCGCCAATGCCACCAGGGCCACGGTCGCGGCCAGCACCAGGAAGAACGTCGTCGGCGACATCAGTGCCTGGATGCCGCCGAAGAAGCCCGACAGCTTGTTGCCGAACGCCGTGGCGCAGAACCAGCCGCCCATCATCAGGCCGACGAAGCGCTTCGGGCTCAGCTTGGTGACCAGCGACAGGCCCATCGGCGACAGGCACAGTTCGCCGACCGTGACGATCGCGTAGGCCATCAGCAGCCACAGCGCCGAGACCTTCAGCGTGCCGCTCTCGGTCAGCCAACCGGCCAACGCCATCACCAGCATCGACACCATCGTCAGCAGCAGGCCGTAGTAGATCTTGTCGGCCGTGCTGACGTCGCGGCTGCGCCGGCGCAGGAAGCCCCAGAACCAGACCAGCAGCGGCGTGAACAGGATCACGCAGCCGGCGTTCGCGGCCTGGAACAGCTCGGGGCTGGTGACCCGCAGGTAGTCGCCCGGCGGCAGCACCGGCGTCGTCGCGTCCGCCAGGCGATAGACGTCGTCGAACGTCGCCTGATTGACCAGCAGCACGGGCACCACCTTGCCGGCGATCTGCCGCGTGAACGCGATCCGCCCCGCCGCCTTGCTGCCCTCGGCGACGTCGACGGCGATCGTCGGCACGCCATGGGAGTCACGGCTCTCCTTCACGGTCACGGTGCCGTCGGGGTAGACGTTCGCGGCGCGACGCAACACGTCCGCGTCGGTCGAGTGCGTCGCACCGGCGATCTGTCCGCTCACCGACAACACGGCGAGGTCGGGATGCTGCTGGCGCACCACGCCGACGGCGGCGACGTCGAGGCGCGACGTGCCGAACTTCAGCGCCGTCGCGTCGTCGACCACCACCAGGGTCTGTTTGTCCGGTCGGGGCACGTCCGCGGCGGCGTTGCGGAAGTAGCTCGGCAGAGCGTCCTGCGTCGTGTTCCACGGCGCCACGTCGAACACGCTGGCACTGTGCCGATCGGTGTCCTGGTTGGCCCACTGCGTCAGCGCGGTGGTGTTCAGGTGCAGGATCATGAAGAAGGTGCCGCCGGCGACGAAGATCGGCAGCAGCGCCAGCAGACCCGCGCGCTCCTGCGGTTCGGTCTTCGCCGGCAGCCGCACGAAGAACACGATCAGCGGCAGCATGCCGGCCAGGAAGCCGCACATCGGCGGCGTCACGGGCGAATGCGGGAACCACGTCGTCGCCACCCACCAACCGACGAAACCAACCACCAGCGCCGGCACCAGGATGGTGATCACGATCGTGCGGATCGGGATGTCGTCATCGCGCTTCTGCGGCGGCTTGTCGGCCTTGGCCAGCAACTTCCAGAACACCACCAGCAGCAGCACGCCGATCAGCAACCCGCAGCCTGCCATGCGGAACGCCCAGAACCAACCGAACTGGTCGCGCACCCACGCCGACGAGAAGAAGGCCGCGAAGGCACCGATGTTGATGCCCATGTAGAACAAGTTGAAGCCTGCGTCGCGCCGCGGATCGCCGCGTTCGTACAGGTTGCCGACCATCGCCGAGATGTTCGGCTTGAAGAAGCCGTTGCCGACGCACACCAGCACCAGCCCGAGCACGAAGAAGGTCTCGCCGCGCGTGCCGAGCGAGAACAGCCCCGCGGCCATGCAGAGCCCGCCGATCAGCACCGACCGGCGGAAGCCCAGATACCGGTCGGCGATCAGGCCGCCGAGGAACGGCGTCGCATAGACGAATGCGAGGTAGGTGCCGACGATGTCGTTGCCGGTCAGGTTCGGCAGCCCGAGTCCACCGCGCTCGGTGTCGAGCGCGTAGAGCAGCAGGATGCCGCCGATGACGTAGAAGCTGAGGCGCTCCCACATCTCGATGAAGAACAGGGGCGCGAGGCCGCTCGGGTGGTCCTTGAACATGGCAATACGACGGCGAAACGAACGCGGCCGTCTGGCGACGGCTGCATTGGGAGACGAGGGCGACGACTAGTTGATGCCGTGCATCCACTTGTTCAGTGGCTTGCTCAACACCAGGTAGATGCCGCCGACGATGACCGTGTACCAGAGCAGGAACTCATAGGCCGGGTAGTAGCTCTCCATCGGCACACCGCCCGCGATCTCGGCCTTCGACTCGTCGACCGTCGCCGCGTACTCCGAGATCTTGCCGGCCAGGAAGTTCGCGCAGGAGATCGACAGGAACCACGCCCCCATGACGAGACCCGTCATGCGCGGCGGCGCCAGCTTGGTCACCATCGACAACCCGACCGGCGAGACGCACAGCTCGCCGCAGGTGTGGATGAAGTAGAGCGCCACCAGCGACCAGAAGCTGACCCGACCCTGCATGCCGACCGAACTCATCGCCCACATCAGCACGCCGAAGCCGAGACCGACGCAGACGACGCCGAAACCGAACTTGACCGGGATCGACGGGTTTCGGCGCCGCTGATCCAGCCACACCCAGGTCCAGGCGAAGATCGGCCCGAGCAGGATGATGAAGGTCGAATTGACCGACTGGAACCACTCGAAGTCGAACGCCTTGTCCGTGAACGGCAACGTGATCATGTGCACGTAGTCGCGGGCGAAGAAGTTCAGCGAGTTGCCGGCCTGCTCGAACGCGGACCAGAACACGGTGTTGGCCAGCAACAACGCGATCAGTGCGAAGATGCGCTGGCCACCGACACGATCGTCGTTCTTGAAGCACTGCAGGGCGAACCAGACCAGGTAGCCCGTGACCACGGCCGCGAGGCCGAGCAGGATGTAGCCGGCGACCTGCTTGTTGGCGATCAGCAGGTAGACCAGCGGCGTCATCACCACGCAGCCGAGCGCCACGGTGAACAGCGTCTTCGGTCCCTCGCGTCCCGCCGGGGCGAGCCCCTGACCCTCGAGTCGGGCCCGACCGATCCAGAACACGACGATGCCGAGCAGCATGCCGATGCCGGCGATCAGGAAGCCCCAGCGATAGTCGGGCAGTTCGGCGAATCCCTGCGCGACCCAGGTCGGGTAGTCCGGGTTGGTCGTCAGACCCGGCGGCAGATCGGCGATGGCGACCTGCTTCGGGAACAGCCGCGACACCGCTGCGCAGGCGAGCGGCGCGATCAACGCGCCGAGGTTGATCCCCATGTAGAAGATCGTGAAGCCAGCGTCACGACGCGGGTCGCCCGGCCGGTACAGCTTGCCGACCAGGCTGGAGATGTTCGGCTTGAACAGGCCATTGCCGACGATCAGCATCGACAACCCGAGCAGGAACACGTCCTTGTCGCGCACGACGAGCGCGAAGCACCCGGCCGCCATCACGATGCCACCGAGCACGATCGAGCGGCGGAACCCGAGCAGACGATCGGCGATCATGCCGCCGAAGATGCCCGTCGCGTAGATCAGCGCCGTGTAGGCGCCGTAGACCAGCGAGGCCTCGCTCTGCTGCACGAAGAACAGGTCGGCGACGTAGACCGCGAGCAACGCCCGCATGCCGTAGTAGCAGAAGCGCTCCCAGAGCTCGGCGAAGAAGAGGATCCACAGACCCGGCGGATGGCCCTTCTCGACGGGCACGGCGGCGGCATTGCTCAAGCGGAGACTCCTGACGGGGATCGAGCGGGGAGAGGTGCGCCAAGGCTAGCGAGGGCTGCTGGCCCAGGCACCCGCGAACAGGGCGCAATCGTGTCCTGTTCGCAGGTCGTTTCGGCCGCGGCGGGCCGCGCGCTTCGCAACCCGCATGCCCCGACCCTTGCCCGCGCGGCCCTGGCCGGCGATCCTGCCGGTTCCCCGCCGCACCCGACACCGAACCGAGAGAACACCGATGGGCCGTCAGTGGCTGCACAGCAAGAAAGAGGTCACCGCCAACCGCCGCGCCCAGATCACCTCCAAGCTGGTCCGCGAGATCATGGTCGCCGCCAAGTCCGGCACCCCGGACCCGGACATGAACCCGCGCCTGGCGCTGGCCGTGGAGGCCGCGCGCAAGCAGTCGGTCTCCAACGACGTGATATCCCGCGCGATCAACAAGGCGTCGGGACAGGGCGCCGACGCGGTCAACTACGAGCTGGTCACCTACGAAGGCATGGCGCCGCACAACGTGCCGGTGATCGTCGAGTGCATGACCGAGAACCGGAACCGCACCGCGCCCGACATCCGCTCGCTGTTCCGCGACGCCCAGTTCGGCAGCAAGGTGATGTTCCTGTTCGACCACCGCGGCATCGTCGAGGCGACCCACGAGACGCCCGGACTCGACCCCGAAGAGGCCGCGATCGAGGCCGGCGCCCAGGACGTGCAGCCGCTGGAGAACACACCCGAAGGCCACAGCGGCGGCCGCTTCTTCACCGACCGCACCGACATGTACGACGTCGCCAACGCGCTGAAGGCCGCCGGCTGGAGCGTGGCGTCGGCGGAACTCGGCTACGTCGCCAAGGACCTGGTCGAGCTGGAGCCCGACGACCGCGCCAAGGTCGGAGCGTTCCTCGAGCGGCTCGACGAGCACGACGACGTGCACCGCGTCTACGCGGCGTTGAAGTAGCGGTTACCGGCCGCCTGGTCGCGGCCGGCGATCCTCGCCAGCCGGACTTCCGCAGGCGAGCACGCAGCTCGTGCACCGCGAGCGCCTCTGGCATCCTCGCAAATTGTGCACTCGATGCACAAGATGCGAGGATCCCGTCAGCCCTCGCGGACCACCAGCGGCAGCCGTTCGCGGGCGGCGGCGGCCGCTGCGGCCGCGAGGCCGGCATAGCCTCGCCGCGCCGCGGCCAGCAGTTCACCACCCACCGGCGCCGGCAGGTCGCGCCAGCCTGCGACCGCGTCCGCGTCGGCGGCGAACGTGCGCTCGTTGAGCCACTTCAACTGATCGCCGAGCACCGCCAGCGAGCCGATGTCGGCGGCCTCGCCGTCGGGCAGCGGCACCCGCATCGTGACCGGGAAGTCGCCGGGCAGCCAGACGCGGCAGGCGAGCAGCTGGCCGTAGCGGCTGCGTTCGAACTTCGCATCGCTGGCGGCGCGCCACTCCGGGTCGAGTTCGAGCAATGCCGGCACGGTGTCGGGCAGCTCGAGGTCGGTGCGCTCGGCGTAGAACGCGAACAGCCGCAGCGCCGGCCAGCCGCTGGCGCCGAGATCGATCGTGCACGCGACATCGGCCCGCTCGTCCCACAGCAACTGCTCGGCGACCTTCGGTGCCACCGACGCGCGCAGGTCACAGCGCCACAGCTCGACGCCTTGGCGCAGGCGCTCCGCCTCGGCGGCATCCGCCGCGAAGAAGCGCGACAGCGGGCCGGCGAACGCGACCGCCAAGCTACAGCTTCTCCTGCAGGAAGCGCAGGAACCGCGCCCACAGGTGCAGCTGCTGCTGCAGGTCCTCGATGCCGTGCCGCACCCGCGGATACACCATGAAGTCGCAGTCCTTGCCGGCCTCCTGCAGCGCGTGCAGGAACTGCAGGCTGTTCTGCATGTGCACGTTGTCGTCCATCGCCGCGGCGATCAGCATCAGGCTGCCATGCAGGTTGCCGGCCGCCTCGACGACGCTGCCCTTGTCGTAGCCCTCGGCGTTGGTGCTCGGCAGGCCGCCGTAGCGCTCGGTGTAGATCGTGTCGTAGTTGCGCCAGTCGGTGACCGCGTTGACGGCGACGCCGACCTTCCACTTCGTGCTGTGCGTCAGGTTGTAGAGCGTCTGGTAGCCGCCGTAGCTCCAGCCCCAGATGGCGATGCGCGCCGGATCGGCGATGGCCTGCGCGACCAGCCAGTCGACGCTGTCCTCGAGGTCGGCAAGCTCGCTCTGGCCCAGATGCCGCCAGCACGCCTTCGCGTACTTGCGGCCCTTGCCGCTGGCCGAACGGTTGTCGCAGACGAACACCACGTAGCCGTGCTGCACCAGCAGCTGGTGCCACAGGTAGTCGCGGCCGCCCCATTCGTCGCGCACGCGCGGCGTGTGCGGGCCCGAGTAGGTGAACTGCACCACCGGGTAGCGCTTGCCGGCGTCGAAGTCGTTCGGCTTCAACAGCATCGCCTCCATCGGGAAGCCGTCGCGCGTCTTCACCTGCAGGAACTCGGGCGTGGCGAGGTCGTACTTCGCCAGCATCTGCGGCCGCGACGTGGCGATCTTGCGCAGTTCGTGGTCCTGCAGGTCGCGCAACGACGTGCACGGCGGCGTCACCGCGTCGCTCCACGTGGTGACGAACGTCTGGTCGCCGGGCGCCATCGACACGTCGTGCGTGCCGCGGCCCTGCGTGATGCGCTGCGGCTCGCCGCCGGTCAAGGGTACCCGATACAGGTGCGTCTGCAGCGGCGAGTCCTTGTCGGCCGTGACGTAGACGCAGGTGTTGCCGTCGTCGACGGCCACGACCTTCTTCACCTGCCATTCGCCCTCGGTCAAACGGCCGCGCAGTTCGCCGCTGCGTGCGTAGCGATACAGGTGGCGGCAGCCGTCGCGTTCGCTGAGCCACAGGAACTGGTCGCCGCCCGCCAGCCACTCGGGCTCGGGGCCCGCCTCGACCCAGCAGTCGCTGTCCTCGCGGAACAGCTTGCGCACCGCACCGGTCGCCGCATCCCCGGCCAGCATGTCGAGCCAGGTCTGCTCGCGGCCCTGCACCTGGAACAGCACTTCCTTGCTGTCCGGTGCCCACGTGACCCGCACGACCAGGCGATCGTCGGCCGGATACGCCGACAGGTCGAACCAGCGCGTGTCGCCGCTGGCCACGTCGATGGTGCCGAGCTCGACGATCGGGTTCGGCTCGCCGGTCTTCGGGTAGTTGGTCTTCTCGACCGGCGGCCGCGCCGGGTGGTCGCCGACCAGCACGAACTCCTGCACCGGCGACTCGTCGAGCTTCAGCAGCGCGATGTGCGCACCGTCCGGCGACCACCAGTAGCCCTGGAAGTTGCCGCGCCCGTACAGCTCCTCCTGGTAGACCCAGTCGAGGCGGCCGAAGAACAGGTCGTCGTTGCCGCCGGTGGTCAGCGCGCGCACGTTGCCGCCGGCCGCGGGCACGACGTGCAGGTTGTGTTCGGCGATGAACGCGACCCACCTGCCGTCGGACGAGAACGACACCCCGACCTCCTCGACCGCCGGTGTGTTCGTCAGACGCACCGCCGCGCCGTCGAGTCCGGCCGCGAACAGGTCGCCGCCGACGTCGACGACGAAGTGCGTGTGGTCCTTGGTCCAGATCCAATGGTCGGCGTCACCGAGCGCCTCACCGACATCGCCAGCGACCGCCAGCGCGCGACGCAACGCGGCGTGGTCGATGTATGGCGTGCGCTGGCCGCTGCGCGCCTCGACGACGCTCCACTTCGCCTCGCCCTCGCCCGGCATCGCCGTCGGACCGGCGTCGAACACCAGGTAGTGCTCCGCATCGAGCCAGCCCTTCGGCTCCTCGGCCGGCAGCACCATCCGGTAGTCGAGCCGGAACATGTCGATCGGCTGCAACTGCGCAGCCGCCCGGGTCGCCTGCTGGGCCGGAAGGTGCGCGACGAGCGCGAGCGCGAGCGCACTGCCAAGGGAACGTTGCATGCCCGGATCGTGCCAGGAGAACGCCCTCGAGGCCACAAGCGCAGCGACCAGCGACGGCGTTCTACAGCTTCGGGTCGCGCCAGACGGCTTCGAGGAAGCCGCGCTCGACGAGCTCCCAGACGACGATCTTGGCCCGCGTGCCCGCCGCCATCTCCTGCATCGCCTTGTGGATCGGCGCCATGCCGTCGGCGCCGCGCACGATCGTGGCGCGCACAGGGCGGCCGAGCATCAGCGACAGCGCCTTCATGCCGTTCTCCTCGCTGAAGCTGGTGCCGACGACCAGCACCTCGGCATCGGGGTCGTCGCCGTACATCGGCTGGCTCAGTGCTCCCTCACGCACCACGACACCGTAGTAGTCGCGCGTCTCGGCGAAGCTCTCGGCGAGGAAGCTCATCGGCACCGTGTGGCGTCCGCTCTCGTCCGGGACCTCGATCGTGCCGATGCCCAGCATCGCCGTCAGGTCGCCGACCACGCGGATGCTCTCCTTGCCGAACAGCTCCAGGTTCCGGCGCGGTGACAACCGGGCCGCCAGCGCACCGCTCTCCAGCGCAGCCGCCGTCGCGCGCGCAGCGGCGAGCGCCCCCGCGGGACGCCAGTGTGTGTCGCGGCGGAAGTAGAGTTCTTCGGCCGGTGCGGCGGCGCGCGCCGCGGCCATCGCCGCCGCGAGATCGACGGTTGGGATGCCGAGCGACGCCAGGTCCGCCAACAGCATCGAGTAGATCGGCGCCTTCGCGTCGGGGATGCGCCCGTCGGCGAACGCGAGGTCCGGATAGATGCGCGCCTTGTCCGGCACGATCGTCAGGAACAACTCGGCGCCCGCGGCCCGCACCCGATCCCGCACTTCGCCGAGGAACCGCCGCCGGTTCGCTGTCGCCGCCTCGAACCCGGCCCGATCCGGCGCCACGGTCGGCGCGATGAAGAACCAGCCGTCGCGACCGAAGTGCACCTGGTCGCTCTGCGGCGCGCCTGTGCGATAGCGCAGTTCGTTCCAGTTGCTGCGCAGCCACCACATGATCGGCGACGCCTCGCGCAGGTAGCGTTCCTCGGCCAGCATCCAGCTGCCGTCCGCGGCCTTGGCCCACGTCAACGCGGGCGCCGGGACCTGGCTGCGCGTCTGGATCGGCGGGTCCTCGTGACCGAGCAGCCCGTGCCAGACCACGTGCACCAGCGACACGGCGCCGACCAGCAGCGCCCCGAGCACGATGCCGTGCCAGCGCACCGCCCACTGGGCGGGTGTCTGCGGCAGCGGGTCGGCGGGTTCCGGGGCCATCAGAACTGGAAGTAGATGAAGGGCACGAAGTCGCTGCTGATCAGCTTGCCGACCGCGAGCAGGAACACGAGGAAGCTGCCGAGCATCACCAGCGGGTGGAAGCGCGCGACCAGCAGTTCGCTGCGCGGCAGCGCGAACGCGACGAACAGCCCGGTCACCAGCGCGCCATACGCGAACGGGGCGCGATCGCCGAGCGCCGGCACCGTTCCCATGCCGTCGAGGCCGAGGATGCCGCTGACCATCTTCACGAGATCGGCAGAGGTCTCGCAGTGGAAGATCATGATCGCGACCGTCCAGATCACGAACGTGCAGGCCACCTGCAGCGGCCGCGGCAGCGCGCCGTAGAGCGCGCCCTTGTGGCGCCGTTCGAGCACCAGGAACGTGCCGTGGATGCCGCCCCACAGCAGGTAGTTCCACGCGGCGCCGTGCCACAGGCCGCCGAGCAGCATCGTCAGCATCACGTTGCCCTGCGCGCGCAGCTCCCCCTTGCGGTTGCCGCCGAGCGGCACGTAGAGGTAGTCGCGCAGCCACGTGCTGAGGCTGACGTGCCAGCGGCGCCAGATCTCGGTCACGCTGTGCGCCCGGTACGGCGACAGGAAGTTGCTCGGGAACCGGAACCCGAGCAGCATGCCCAGGCCGATCGCCATGTCGCTGTAGCCGGAGAAGTCGAAGTAGATCTGCACCGAGTAGGCGACGCTGCCGAGCCACGCGGGAACGAAGCCGGGCGTGCCGGTGGCCCACACCGCATTGACGAGCGGCGCCACGGAGTCGGCGATCAGCACCTTCTTGACGAAGCCGATCGCGAACAGGAACACGCCGTCCGACACCATGCGGGTGTCGACCGAGCGGCTGCGCAGCTGCGCCTGCACGTCGCTGTAGCGCACGACCGGACCGGCGACGAGCTGCGGGAACATCGACACGAAGCACAGCAGGTCGAGCAACGACCGCACCGGCTGCACATTGCCGCGATAGACGTCGATGGTGTAGCTCATCGACTGGAACGTGAAGAACGAGATGCCGACGGGCAGCAGCACCTTCTCCCATGCCACGGGCCATGGCGTCAGGTCGTTCCAGGTGCCGACGAACAGGTTCGCGTACTTGAACCAGGCCAGCAGCCCGAGGTTCGACACCAGCGACGCGAGCAGCCACAGCTTGCGCCGCCGACCGCCGGCGCCCGCCCCCATGCGCATGGCGGCGGTGTAGTCGATCAGCACGCTGACCAGCATCAGCAGCACGTAGTGCGGCCGCCACCAGCCGTAGAACACGAAGCTGCCGATCGTCAGCGCGAGGTTCCGCCAGCGCGGCGGCGTCGCGTAGTAGCCCGCCAGGAAGATCGGCAGGAACCAGAACAGGAAGACGAACGAGGCGAAGACCACGTGGCGCGGCGATCCTAGCGGTCGCAGTCGAACGCGCCCAACGTCAGGCTTCGGACTTCGGGTCGCGCTCCATCAGCTCGCGCACTGCGTCGCGCGGCGACAGCCCTTCGAACAACACGCGCGCGACCGCGGTCGCGATCGGCATGTCGACCTGGCGCCGTTCTGCCTGTTCGACCACGACGCGCGAGGTCCAGACGCCCTCGGCGACCTTCGGCGACGCCGCCAGGGCCTGCTGCAGCGTCTCGCCGCGGCCGATGCGTTCGCCGAACGCGCGGTTCCTGCCGTGCGACGAGAACGCCGTCACCGCGAGGTCGCCGACGCCGGCCAGGCCGGCGAACGTGCGTGGATCGGCGCCGAGCCCGACCCCGAAGCGCAGCATCTCGACGATGCCGCGCGACAGGATCGCCGCCTTGGCGTTGTCGCCGTAGCCCAGGCCGTCGGCGATGCCGGCGGCGAGCGCCATGACGTTCTTCAGGGCGCCGCACAGCTCGATGCCGAGCACGTCCTGGTTGCGGTAGATGCGGAACGTCGGCGTCGTCAGCGCCACCTGCAGGCGTTGCAGCTGCGCCTCGTCGCCGCCGGCGAGCACGACGGTCGTCGGCAGGTCGCGCGCGATCTCCTCGGCGTGGCTCGGGCCGCTGAGCACGAACACACGTTCGGGGCGTCCGACGACCTGCGTCAGGACCTCCGACGGCCGCGCGCCGGTACGTTCCTCGAGTCCCTTGGCCAGCGATACGATCGGCAGCGCCGCCGGGATCAGGGCGGCCATCGCCGTCGTCACACCGCGCACGTGCTGCGTCGGCACGGCCAGCAGCGCGACGTCGGCGCGGTCGAGCACGGCGCCCGCGTCGTGCGTGACACGGATCGCATCCGGCAGCACGAACGAGTCGAGGTAACGCGGGTTCTTGCGGGAGGCGGCGATCGCCGCGGTGTAGACCGCATCGTGCCCCCACAACGCAACGGTGTGTCCATGGCGCTGCAGCCCGATCGCCATCGCGGTGCCGAAGCCGCCGTTGCCGAGGATCGCGACTCTCATGGCCGCGACGCCCTACGAGCAGCGAAGTGCTTCCGCAGGTTGCTGCGGTGCGTCCAGAACAACAGCACCGAGAGCGCCCAGCACAACACCGTCACCGGCAGCCGCGCCGCCAACCAGTTCTCCGGATGCAGAGTGACTGCGCCGACGACCAGGGTCAGTCCCAGCGCGAGGCTGCCCAGGAAGACCTGCCCGGTCACGAGCCGGACCACGAAGAACACGGCGATGGCCAGCGACGTCACCTGCCAGTCGAGCGCGAACAGCACGCCGGTCACGGTTGCCACACCCTTGCCACCTCGAAAGCCGAGGAACGGCGGGAAGACGTGGCCGAGCACGGCCGCAGCCCCCATCCAGACCCCATCGCGCACCGGCTCCAGCGAGCCGATCCACTGCGGACCCCACCAGGTCGGCACGAAGCCCTTGGCGGCGTCGAGCAGGTAGATACCAACAAACGCCAGCGTGCGACCGCCCTTGGTGGCGAATGCGCGCGAGGCGTTGGTTGCACCGACATTGCCGCTGCCGACCGAGCGCACGTCGATCCCCTTGACGGCCCGCACCACGATCAAGGCCCACGGCAGGGCACCGAACAGGAACGCCAGCAGGCAACCGAGGACCAGAGCCATGGTTCGGGAAGGTAGTGAGGGGGCCCCGGGACTGCGAAGACTTTGCGGCGCGGCCACCCCACTCGCTACCCTCCCGCCGTGGCAGCACGCATCGGCATCGACACCGGCGGGACCTTCACCGACGTCGTGCGCTGGTCGCCGCGTGGCCTGCGCGTGCACAAGTTGCCGTCGACGCCCGACGACCCGGCGCGCGCGGTGCTCGAAGGCCTCGCCGCGGTGCGCAACGGCGACGACGAGCAGGTCGACGTCGTGCACGGCACGACCGTCGGCCTCAACGCGGTGCTGACCGGCGACCTCGCGCGCACGGTGTTCGTGACCAACCGCGGGTTCGAGGACCTGATCGAGATCGGCCGCCAGGAACGCGAGGAGCTGTACGCCTTGGAGCCGCGGCGGGCCGTGCCGCCCGTGCCACGCCGCCTGCGAGTCGGCGCCGACTGCCGCCGCGATGCGAACGGCGTGGTGCGCGCGCTGACCGCGACCGAGGTCGAACGGGTGGTCGCGGCGGTGCGGCTGCGGCGACCCGCCGCGATCGCCATCGGCCTGCTGCACGCGCCGCGCGATCCGCACGACGAGAACCGGCTCGCACGGGCGTTGCGGGCGGCGTTGCCCGACGTGCCGATCACCTGCAGCACAGCACTGCTGCCGGCATTCGGTGAGTACGAACGCTTCAGCGCCGCGATCCTGAACGCCGCCATCGCACCGGTCGTCGGCGGCTACACGCAACGCCTGCAGGACGGCGTCGGCAACGGCCGCCTCCGCCTGATGCGCAGCAGCCTCGGCATCCTGCCGGCGACCGAGGCGGCGGCGTTCCCGGCCCGGGCGATGTTCTCGGGCCCTGCCGGCGGCGTGCTGGCCGCGACGCAACTGGCCAGACGCATCGGGGCGCGCCAGGTCGCGGCATTCGACATGGGCGGCACCTCGGCCGACGTCTGCCTGTGCGGCGACGGCACCGACGAAGGCGTCAGGACGATCGGCGGCCTGCCGCTGCCGTTGCCGTCGGTGCCGGTGCACACGGTTGGCTGCGGCGGCGGCAGCATCGCCTACGTCGACGCCGGCGGCGCCCTGCGCGTCGGCCCCGAGAGCGCGGGCGCCGATCCCGGCCCGGCGTGCTACGGCCGCGGCGACCAGCCGACGGTCACCGATGCCCACCTCGTGCTCGGCCACCTCGGCGCCGACACCCTGCTGCAGGGCGCCTTCCCGGTCGACGTCGACGCGGCCGTGCGAGCCGTCGAACGTCTGGCCCACCGCCTCGGCCTCGGCACCGCAGCCACTGCGCGTGGCATCGTCGACATCGCCGATGCAACGATGGCGCGGGCGATCCTGGTGATCACCGCCGAACGCGCCGTCGATCCGGCTTCGGTGCCGTTGGTCGCCTACGGCGGTGCCGGCGGGCTGCACGCCGCAGGGCTGCTCGCCCGGCTCGGCATGTCGACGGCGATCCTGCCGCCGCATGCAGGGGCGTTCTCGGCGCTCGGCCCGGCACTCGCCGGCGAATCGGTCGAATGCAGCGAGGCCGTGCACGAGCAACTGACGCCGCGCTCGCTGGCGCGCCTGATGCGCCGCGGCCGCGAGCTGCTGCGCCACGCGGGCCGCAGCATCGACGGGCCTTTGCGCGGCCACGTCGAGGCACACGTCCGCTATGCGGGACAGGGCGCGACGCTGAGCCTGCCACTGGGCGCGTCGCTGGCGCGGGCCTTCGCGCGCGAGCACCAACGCCGCTACGGCTTCGTCACCGGGGCGGCGCTCGAGGTGGTGCAGGTCGCGGCCCGGGCCGAGACCGCGCCGCGCCGCTTTCCGACGACCCGCGTCCCGCCGCAGGGCCCGACGATCCGCGCGCGGTCGCGGCGCCGTCCGATCGGCGGGTTGCTGCGGGTGCTGCATCGCGAAGACCTTGCGGCGGCGGTCGTTCGCGGCCCCGCCGTCATCGAGGAAGCCACCGCGACAACCCTCGTTCCGGCTGGCTGTTGGGCCACCTGCACCGAGTTCGGACTGCGGCTGCAGCGGGCGGCGGCGGGCAAGGAGCGGGCAGCGATCGTTTGACTGCCGCTCTTCCGTGGGCTACCCTCCTCCGTCGAATCTGCCCAGGTTCCGCTAGTCTGACTCGGGAAGTGCGCCCGGTGCACTCAAGTCACGGTCAACTCGGCCGGGGTGGAGGACTACCATCTCAGAGAATACTCGTCGTCGGTGTCTGCCAGGTGGCAGCTGCCTGCGACATGCTGACACACAGCCGGGGGTTGTCCGCGACGGACGTAAAAACTTGACTCTCCTTCTTCCCCTTTTCCCGAAGTTTCACCCCCGGCTTCCTTTCCCCCGCTGAACGGGGGAGTGTCACCCTGCGGTTCGCCGCGCCGTGATCTGATCCTGCGCCTCAGCGCGGCGCGGCCGGCACGGCCGCTTCGGCGCGCACCGCGAGCAGCAAGTCGGCGACCTCCCGATTGTCGGGCTCAATCGCCAACACGCGTTCCCAGTCGAGCAGCGCCGCGGTCAACGCGCCCTGGCCGTAGCGCAGCAGCGCGCGCTGGTGCAGCACCCGCGCCAACCGCCGCTGCACGCGCACGTCCGCCGGGAAGCGCCGCGCCAGCTCGAGCAGATCGACGACCGCCTGTTCCAGTTCGCCGCGCCCGAGCCGCGCTTCGACCGCCACGAGACCGAGCACCACGGACTCGTCAGCGGGCTCGATCGGCAGGGTTGGCGCCGGCTCGCTCGCCACCGCGGCATCCCCGCTGAGGGAATGATCGGCACCGAGAAGTTCCGTCGCGGCGGCGTCCGGCAGCGGAATGCGGATCGGCGCCTCGCCCGGACCGGCCACGAGACCGCCCGTACGCTGCAGCCGGTGCCTGGTGGCCGCGATCAGATCGTCGACGCCGGGCAGGCCCGGCCAGACACTGCGCGCCTGTTCGAGGCTCCGCAACGCCTGGGCATCCTGTCGCTCGCTGCGGTACCGATAGCCTTCGAGCATCAGTTCCTGGCCGCGTTGCAGACGCACCTCCACGGCCGCGGCGCCGGCACAAGCCTCCGGATAGCGCGGGTGCGACACCGGCACGGCATCGTAGGCGAGCAAGGCCCCGAGCAGGTTGTCACGTCGCATCGCCGACTGCGCGGCAGCGAACGGGTCCGCCGGCGTCGTCGCGCAGCCCGCGAGCGACAACAGCGCCAGCGCGGCGAGGCGGCGCCGACTCACGGTGTGTCCTCGTGCGGCCGGTCGTCGAGCAGGACTTCGAGATCCTCGCTGGCGAAGGCGCCGTCGTCCTCGCCCTCGTCGTCGGCCGCCGCTTCCTGTCGCCACGGCATGCTGCCGGCCGGCACGATCATCACGGGGCGGTCGCTGCCGCTTGCCGGCGGATCGCGGCGGATCTCCTCGTCGAACAGCTCCAGCAACCAGGGGTCGAAGACCTCGCCGCGCGCGGTTGCCAACTGCTGCAGCGCATCCTGCCACTCCAGTTCGGGCGCACAGGTCGTCAGCAGGTCGAAGCTCGCGGCGATCGCCAGCACACGCGAACCGAGCGGAATGCGATCGCCGCGCAGACCGTCGGGGGAGCCCTTGCCGTCGTAACGCTCGAGTTGGTGGCGCAGGATGCGCGCGACGCGCCGCAACCCCGGCACGCAGTCGAGCTGCTCCGAGGCGTGCACCGGGTGGTGGCGCATCGACTGGGCTTCGAGTTCGCTCAGCGGCGACTGCTTCTGCAGGATCGACGGACGCACCCACGCCTTGCCGAGGTCGACGAGGCGGCACGCGAGGTCGAGTTCGTTGCGATCGGCCGGCAGCAGCTGCAGGCGCTCGGCCAACCGGGCGGCGAGCTGCGCCGTGCGTTCGCCATGGCCGGGCGGCACCAGGCGTGCGCGCTCCATGCTCTCGACGACCAGCAGCGCCATGGCGCTGTAGCCGTCGCCGACCCGCTGCAGTCCGTCCTGCACGCCACGTTCCATCTCGCGCAGGGCGGCGCCGAGGTCGTGCAGTTCGCCTTCGGCTGCGTCACCGGCCACGCCACCGAACTCACCGGCCGACAGGCGAATCAGTGCATCTGTCGCGCTGCGCACGCGCGCGGACCAGTGGTGCCCCATGATGGCGGCGACCGCGACCAGCGACAGGCAGCTCAACAGCACCAATCCGAACCAGCTGAAGTCGAAGCCGACCGGATGGTGCACGACATCACGCTGCAGGCGCACCTCACCGATGTTCTCACCGCCGAACTGGATCGGTGCCAGGGACTCGCGGACCGCGACGCCATCGGCGCGCGCCGTGGTGCGCTGGAAGCCGGTCGCCGCCGCCAGCAGCCCCAGTTGTCGATCACCGAGCATCAGCGCCGTGTCGAGCACGACGCGACCACCGCGGTCCAGCACCAGCACGCGGCCTTCGGTCTGGTCGCGCGCCACGGCCGCCAGCACCGACAGCCGCATCACATCCCCGCGGTCCAGCAGCGGTGCGGCGCGCATCGCCAACGACGCCGCGAGGTCCCGGTCCTGCGTCGCTTCGAGCACGGCACCGTGGTGGTCTTCGCGGTCCGCACCGAGGAAGCCCAGCAACAGCGCGACGAAGAAGGCGCCCGCTGACAGGGCCACGGACAACCGCAGCGTCAGCGACCAGCCACGGGCCTTGCGTTCGCTCGAAGGGACCATCGTCCCCGGCTATCGGCACACGGGTGGGCGCGACTTGTGGTCCGGCACGGGAACCCGCGCTGGCATCGGCGGCAACGCCGGTCGGAGTGCCCGCATCCGCAGGCCAACGCCACTGTTGGCACCGCTGTTGGCGCCGCGCGTCTGGACCTTCAGCCGGTCACTTGATGACTTCGAGGCTCTCGACGTGCAGCTGGTAGATGTCGACGCAGTAGCCGTCCATCATCGTCGCCTCGACCTTGAACGTGCCGATCACCTTCAACGGATCGAAGAAGTAGTCGGTGTGCTTTCCCTTCGGCATCACCACGCGCACGATGCCATGGATGTCGGGCGGCTGGCCGTAGCAGCACGACCACAGCGACTGCACGAGCAGGAACTCCTTGATGTTCTGCACCTCGTCGATCGGCAGCATGAAGCCCGTCATCAGCACCTTCTTGCCGGTCAGGTCCTTGATGCGCTTGGGCATGCCCTTCAGCGCGTCCTCGTAGGGCCACGACGTCAACTCGTCGAACGGCAGGATCTGGTCGAGGCCCTTGATCTTGCCCGCCTTGATCTGCTCGGCGAGCCGACGCTCGGCGGCCATCATCGCATCGGCGCTGCGCATCGCGGCGATGTCCGCCGGGTCGGTGCCCTTCGGCATCGGCTGCTGCTTCTCCGGACGATCGATGCGCGGCTCACCCGTGGCCGGCGTGTCCGCGACCGGCTTGTCGGTCACCGGCTTGTCCGCGACGGGCTTCGGCTCCTGCTTCGGCTCCACCTTGGGCGCGGGTGCCGGTGCCGGCACGGGCTTCTCCTTGGTCACGGGCTCCTGGCCAACGGCCAGGGTGGACACCAACATGATCGAGACCAACAGTTTCATCGTCGCTCCTGTGCGGGCAGCATCCGCGGTGCGGCATGGTACCAACAGATCGGCGGGATTCGGTCGGTGGCCGGTGGTTTTCCAGGGGGCGGGAAGGTGCGCTCAGTAATTCTGGGCCAGGTTGTCGGCCACCTGCGTCATCGATCCCTTGACCGCGGGCAGCAGCCCGGCGAGCGCTCCGACACCGGTGACACCGAACACCAGCCACAGCTCCCACCACCGGAACCGCAGCCAGTCCAAGTAGACGCCGGTCATGTCCTCGACGGTGGCGCGCAACAACCAGGCGGCGAAGTGGCACACGGCGACACCGAGCACGGCGCCGAACAACGACAGCAGCGTCGCTTCGCCGGTGATCACGATCAGGATCTGCAGGCGTCGTGCGCCGAGCGAACGCATGATCGCGATCTCGCGGCGGCGCTCGTTCATGGTGTTGTAGATCGCCACCGTGATCGACACGCTCGCGACCAGCAGCACCAGCCACGCGATCACCGTCAGCACGTCGGCGGCGTTGCCGATGTCGCGCAGGAACTTCGGCACCACGTCCTGCGGCCACGCCACCTGCGCATCCGGCCGCGTGCCGAACTCGGTGCGCAGGATGCGGGCGCCGAAGTAGTCCTTCGGGTCGACGATGATCGCCGTGATGCCGATGCGCCCGGCGCTGACCGGCAGCTTCTTGGCGTCGTCCGGGGTCTTGCCGGGCGGAATGTCGACCACGAACAGACCGCCCTCGTGGCCACCGATCAGCAGGTGCGTGCCGAGCGGCAGGAAGATCGTCGTGTCGAGCGGCGAGTTCGTGGGCGCCAGGATGCCGACGATCTCGCACGCCGCCTCGGGGTGTTCGTGGTAGCCGAACTCCCCCATCTTGCCGTGCACCGGCGTGATCGTGCTGCCGAGCGACAGGCCGAGCGTGCGCGCCACGCGCGAGCCGATCACCGCCTGGCGCCATTCCGGTCGCAGCAGCGGCCGTGGCGGCGGAGCGGCCTCGCCGGCGCGCACACCGTTCTCGTGCATGGCGAGCGCCTCAGCCATCTGCATCAGGTCGTCGGCGCCGAACTGGAACGGCCCGCCCGCCGCGAACGCGAGCGGCGCCTGGTGCCATTCGTACTTCGAGAACATCTCGTCGAGCGTCGCGATGACCGGGAAGTTGTGCCGGCTGACGCTGTCGCCGCGTGCCTGCGGGATCGCGTAGCGCACCTGGGCGCGGCGGCTGACGCGGCCCTCGCGCAGGTCGATCGCGACCTGCAGTGGGAACAGGCCAGGCGCCTCGCCGACGTTGAAGATCGTGTTCAGCACCAGCTCGAGCTGGCTCGCGTCCTTCGGCCCGACGACGGCCTGGTAGCCGCCGATGCTGCCCTTGTAGCGCTGCTCGGTCTGCTCGGCCATGACCAGGATCGCCGCGTAGAGCGCCGTCGCGACGACGATCGACGCCATCGTCAGCACGGTCGCCACCATGCGCACGCGCAGGTTGCGCAGGCTGATCGACCAGAGTCTCACGACGACCGCCGCAGGGTCGCGAGGTCGACCGTTCGCTGCATGCGCGCCGCCGACGCGGGGTCGTGCGTGACCATCACCACGGTCCGACCGTCGCGCGCCGCGATCTGCAGCAGCATGTCCAGCACCTGCTCGCCGGTCGCCCGGTCCTGGTTGCCCAGCGGTTCGTCCATCAGGATCAGCTCGGGGTCGTTGACCAGCGCGCGGCAGATCGCGACCCGTTGCACCTGGCCGACCGACAGCTCGTTCGGCCGGTGGTGCAGGCGTTCGCCGAGGCCCACCTGCACCAGCAGCGCCTCGGCGCGCGCGCGCGCGGCATGGCCGGCACCGCGACCGAACAGCGCGCCGAGCAGCACGTTCTCCAGCGCCGTGAACGGCTGCAGCAGGTTGAACGTCTGGTAGACCATGCCGATGTGCCGGCCGCGGTGGCGGTCGCGCGCCGACTCACCGAGCTGGTCGAGTCTCGCGCCGGCGACCTCGACCTCGCCGCTGTCGGGCCGCAGGATGCCGGCGAGCATGTGCAGCAACGTGGTCTTGCCGGTGCCGGAACGGCCGATCAGCGCCACCTGTTCGCCATCGGCGATCGCCAGCTGCGCGACCTCGCAGGCGAGCACCCGCTGGTCGCCGAGCGGGTAGGACTTCTGCACGTCGCGGAGGCGGATCATCGGGGGGCACGGAAGATACGCAAGCGGGCGGCGAACTTCAGCTTTGTAGACAGCCGGCCACCCAGTCGAGTTCGCGCTGGATGCGCGCGGCCAGCGGCGCCTTGCCGGCGAAATCGCCGAGCACGCCCCAGGTGTAGGTCTCGACCTCGAGCAGGGGCACCTCGTCCGGCGCCCGCGACAGCGCACGCAGCACGCGTTCCACCTCGGCGCGCGTCGAACCCAGTGGTCCCGGCTCGTCCCAGAACACCGGCACGTGGTAGTGCGAACGCAACCGACCGGCGGCCGTGAACTCGGCGCGGCGCGCGGCCACGGCATCGAGGTCGAGTGCGCGCACGCCGCTCGCGGCCACGGTCTGGTGCAGATAGCGCGGTTCGGCGAACGCGAGCAGCGCGTCCAGTTGCCGCGGGTCGCGCAGTTCGAGGCACGACGACACCTGGATCTTCGGCACCAGGATGCCGCGCGCGCGCAGCTGTGCGAGCGCGGCCAACGGCTCTTCCCCGACGACGGCGAGATGGCACAGGTCGACGCAGACACCGAGGTGGCGGCGCAGCACCGGTTCGCCGACGGTCGTCCAGGCACCCTCGTCGAACAGCCACTGGTCGAGGAACGCTGCCGCCGCGGCGCAGGTCTCGAGCAGGCAGTCGGGTTCGGGCTCCAGCGCGAGCACGCAGCGCACACCGGTGTCCTGCTCGATCGCCGCGAACGCGCTGGCGCAGCGCGCGAGGTTGCGCGCCATGCGGCGCAGGTCCGCCGCCGGCTCGCCGGGGCGTCGGTAGCCGAGCGGCAGCGTCGACAGCGGCAGCAGCGTGCCCGCCGGCACCAGCGAGGCCGCGACCTCGGCGCACATTCGCGTGTAGAGCAGCCGATCCTCGGTGGCCCAGTCCGGTCGGTAGACCTCGGTCTTGACCACCTCGTCGTGGAAGCCGCCGACCGGGAACACGTTCAGCGTCCACAGCGGCAGGTCCAGTTCGCGCAGCACCGCGGCCAGGTGTTCCCGGGCCGCGCGGTCGGCGGCGAGGTCGGCGACGAGGGCCATCGGCCACCAGGCGCCGAGGCCGAACGGCCGCCCGGCGGCCCGACTGGCGGCCGCCACGGGCGCGGCGTGTTCGCGCAGCGCGGCAACCACCGATGGCAGGTCGGGGGCTGCGTGCACGTTGCCGCAGTAGGTCAGCCTCGGCAGGACCACGCCTCGGACCATAGTCGCGCGGCGTTGCCGCGCCGCGGGGGAACCGGGAGAAGGCTCCGGCCAGGCGCGGCCGAATGCCGATGCCGCCTGCACACCGGCGACGCATGAGCCAACACCTTCCCCCCTCGTCCGACGTCGACGAGCACACGCAGCACATCCGCGCGATCCGCCAGTCGAACTCGTACCGGCAATCGCACATCGACCCCGACTTCATGGGGCGCGAGGAACTGCGGCCCGTGCGCCTGCAGCTCGAGCTGCTCGCCAGCCGTCAGGCGACCGAGCTGCGCTTCGACGAGGGGCTGTTCGGCGGCACCGCCGACGTCGCCGACATCGACATCACCTATCTCCACGCCGGTCTGCTGGTCCAGGGCGGCAACCGCGACGTCAGCC
>JBGARS010000075.1:0-27509 GCA_044230075.1 Planctomycetota bacterium
CGCCCATCGCATCACGGCGGCGCTGGGGGCGGTGCACACGCCCCTCTACCACCTGGGGGCCGCAATCGCCCCCCGACGGTTCGAGCACCCACGGCGAGGCCACGTGTGCACCCGGCAGGTCGACGGTCCGGCGCTGCGCCGGGATCGAAGTGGCGCCGGGGCCGTGCAGCAGCGCATCGGCGGCACCACCGCCGGTCGCGAGCACGGGCAGGCCGCAGGCGCGCGCCTCGAGCACCGGCAGCGCGAAGCCCTCACCGCGGTACGGATGCAGCAGCACGTCGCAGGCGGTGTAGAGCGACGCGAGTTGCTCGCGCGACAGATCGTCGTCGATCAGCAGCAGCGGCGGCGTGCCCGCCGTCTGCTGGAACCGGCGCACCAGTTCGCCGAGATGGAATCGGCTGTAGTGCTGGTCGGCGCCGACCGACTTGACGACGACGACGAAGTCGTGACCCGCCTTGCGCGCCGCGAGCACGGCGTGCAGGAACACGTCGAAGCCCTTGCGCCAGACCAGGCCGCCGCAGAACAGCACGGCCGGGCGGCGGCCCTTCCACTGCACCACGCGCGCGTCGGGCGGCGCCAGTTCGTGCATCGCCGCGTCGGCGCCGTGCGGCACCAGCACGATCGAAGCGGGCGCGCGACCGGCCGCTGCGACCACATCGGCGACATGCTCGCTGTGCACCACGACCGCGTCGGCATCCTGCGTCACGTGCGGCGCGAGTTCCCACGGCAGCGCACCGAACTCCCAGTCGACCCGCAGGGCGAAGCGACGGCACGCCGGCCGCCTCGCCCGCACCGGCCAGCCCGATGCGAGCCACAGGTCGACCGTGCCCGGGTCGCGGCACAGAGCAGCCTCGAGTTCCGGGGCGCGGCGGCGCAGTTGTTCGAGATCGCCGCGAAACGGCACGCGCGGCACCAGCCGCAGGTCGACGTTGCCGCGGCGCAGCAGCGCCCGCGCGGTCTCGATCGACAGCTCACTGCTCGACGACACCTCGAAGAACGGCGCCTCCAGCACGACGGTTGGCCGCGTCGAGGCCGTGTGCACCATCGGCGTCGGCGGTGCGGCCGGGCGTCCGCGCGTCAGTTCTTCGACACAGTGTTGGCGTGCACGCCGGCCGATCGCCGCACTCGCTGCGCTGTCGCCGAGTGCCGTGCGCAGCGCGTTCGTGATCGCTGCCCGGTCCGGCGCGAACGGCAACTCCGGGTCGGCCGGCACGAAGCGGCCGCCGATCGGCACGCAGATGCCGTCGCGGCCGACGAGTGCGACCGTGTCGGCAAAGCGGCTGACGCACAACGCCCGCCCGGAAGCCAGCGCCTGCACCAGCAGGCGCGACGGCTGCTCACGACGGCACGGCAGCACGATCACCGCGGCGTCGCGCGCGTGGCCGGGTTCGAACGGCGCGCGCACGATCGCCCAGTCGGCGGTGATGGCGGTCTGCAGCCGCTGCTGCAGCGCGGCGACGGCCGCATCACCGGCGTCGGGCAGCACCAGCAGCAGGTCGCGGCCCGCCGGCGCGAACGTCTGGAGCCAGCACTCGACGACCAGGTCGATACCACTGGCCGGGTCGCCGTTGCCGACGTGCAGGATCGGTCCGTTCGCCGGAGGCCGCGGCAGCGCGAGCCACGGCGCGAGTTCGCGCGGCTCGAGGGCATGCGGTGGGTGTTCGCAGCCGGCCCAACGCAGTTCGGCGCGCACGCGCTCGAACAGATCGGCGGCGGTGACGTTCTCGCGCGCCGGCAGCACGATCGCCGCCTGCGGCCATTCGAGTCCGGCCAGGCGCACGGCGTCGGCGCGCCTGGCCGGCTCGGCGAACACCACCACCGGCGCCGTCGCGGCGACCACGCTGCCAGCCGCGCGCAGCAGCAGGTCGACTTCGGCCGGCGGCAGGCAGGTGCCGACGCAGAGGTCGCGCACACCGTCGGTCAACGGGATCTCGCGCTGTCCGGCGGTCGGCGGCCGTGTGCGGACCGCCGACAGCGACAGCGCACACGACATGCCGTTGCCGAGGGCCAGGCGCAGGAAGCTGCGCAGCAGGCTCGCCGCTGCGTCCGCGCCGAACGGGTCGCCGTGGATCCTGACCTGGTTCATCTGCCACTCTCATCGGCAGTTCCACCCCGTTGCTGAAACCGTCGACACCGCTGTGGCGGCCCGCGACACCAACGGCCAAGATCGCGCGATGACCTCGGAGCCGATGTCGCACCCCGATCGTGTGGCGGCGACGCTTGCCAACGTGGCCGGCGTGCGCGCCGTGCGCGGCGATGGCCCGTTCCTGCTGCCGGGGGAAGGCGCCTTCGACTGCCGGATCGACCTGAAGCTGCTGCTGTGGCGCGCGACCGCCGCCGCCGCACGTTCGCAGCCGGCGCGCGCGCACCTGGCAGCGCTCGACCTCGAGCGACGCCCCGATCTGCGGACCGGCACCGTTCAGGACGGCGTCGCGCGCGGACTCGCGGCCGCACTGGAGGAGGTCACCGCGCTCGCGCCGCCGGTGCTCGAGCCCGAACCACCACCGTTCGACCCCGTGCGCACGCAGGAGTGGCGCGGCCGCGAACTGCGCAAGAAGAAGGACCTGCTGGTCAAGAGCGGCGGCCCGCGCGTGCGCTTCTCGCGCCGCGAAGGGCTGCTCTACGTCGACCGCGAGGACGGTGTGCACAGCGGCAACTGCCTGCACTTCGAGGCGCGGCGCGACGTCGGCACGCTCGACGCGTTCGCCGCCGACGCCGCCGAACGTGCACGCATCTACTCGGCCCAGTTCCTGCAGCCGCAGCGCTACCTGCAGGCCGGCGACCTGACCGAACTCGAACTCGTGGGACGGCTCGGCCGCGGCCCGATCGGCTGGCCGTGCCAGCTGCTGCTGCGCGGCCACACTGCCGAACCGACGCTGCAGCTCGTGCTGCGCATCGACCATCGCCTGCCGGGGTGGCGGTTGCGCGCGCGCTTCCTCGGCATGCCCGCCGCGGCGATCGCCCACGAATGCACGCCGGTGACCGAGTGCGTGCAGAACGACGCCGGCGGCTTCGTCGCCGTGACGCTGGTGCGCGCCTGCACGACGCTGCTCGTCGACGGCCAACCGGTTGCCGTGCCGGGCGCGGCGGGCCGCGCCGACATCGAGCACCGCTTCCGGCTCGGCCTCACTTCGCCGTGAAGGCGAACGTGCTGGCGCGCGTACCGTCGAGCTGACCGATCACCGCGGTGACGCCGGCCTCGGTGCGCTGGTAGCGGATGCGCTGCGGGTGGTCGTGCGCCGCGTTCTCGAACTCCACGGCGCCCGCCTCGAGCTTCGTCAGCGGGAACGCCACCGCGGCAGAGCCACCGGGCATCGCCGTGTAGACGACGGTGCCCTGCTCGATCGAGATGCGCAAGAACTCGAAGAAGTGGGTGCGCACGGCGTCGTAGCTGTGCGACGTGCCCAGCAGCGTCGTGCCCTGCAACGGCCGCCAGTGTTCTTCGGTGGTGCTCTTGCCGTCCTGCAGCACCCAGGTGCCGGACAACCATGCGAGCTGGCGCAGTTGCAGAACGGCGCGCTGGTTCGCCTCGGCCTTGCCGGGTGGCGGTGCGGGATCCTGACCGGCAGCGAGCGTCGACAGGCAGAGCAGCAGCAGGGCAGTTCGTCGCATCCAAGGCACCTCGTCGCCGGAGTTCGCCAGAACGTAGCACGCGCACCACATGCGCGCCGGGGCAAGGCGCCGGCACCCTCGACAGCCACCGAGGCCACCGGTAGCGTGGCCCGGCTCGCCTCGTCGCCCCTCTCACTCGCCGTGATCGAACTCGCCTGGTTCGCTGCTGGCGTCCTCGCCACCGTTGCCGCCGTCCGGTGGCTGCACCTTCGCGCAGCCGCCGCCGCGGCGCGCCAGCGGGTGGCAACCCCCGTCGCGCTCACCTCGGCGCCGATCGAACTCGATGCCCGGTCCGTCGCCAGCGCGCTGGCCGAAGAACTGGCGAACCTGGTCTCCGGCGTCGAGGGCAGTTCGCACCACCTGATCCAGTCGGCACCGGATCGCCGCCAGCTGCCGGTCGCCGCGGAGGCCCTGCTGGCAGCGGTCGCCCGCCTGCGCACCTTGCACACCAAGGTGGTCGCCGTCAGCGGTGGGCGCGCGCCCACGACCGGCTCGACGCACCTCGGCGAGATCGTCGCCAGCCTGCGCGACGAACTGCAGCAGCTGCAGCTCGGCCTGCAGCTGAAGTGGGAACCGCCCGAGGCGCTGCCCGCGGTGCTGGTCGCGCCCGACGTCGTGCGCGCCACGCTGCTGTTCCTGTGCGCGGCGCTGTTGCGCGTCGAACGTGGCGCGACCCACCTGTCGATCGAGGCCGAACGGTGCTTCGCCAACGCGCAGCCGCATCTGCAGGTCGAGCTGTCGCTCGAGTGGGTCACCGAGGCCGGCACGCCCGTGGTCGAAGTGTTCGCCGAGCCGGCTTTCGCGCTCGATCTCGAAGCCGCCAGCAACCTGATCACCAGCCACGGCGGCGAGGTCGCGGTCTCGCACCTGCCGGGGCGCACGGTGCGCGCCGTCGTGCGCTGGCCGGCCTCGACCGACCCCATCGCCACAGCCGAGCACGACGACACGCTGCCGGCTGCGGCGGCGACGGCCACCCACCGCTACGGCGGCGCGCTGGTGCTGGAGGCCGACCCGGCGATCCGCACGATGCTGGCGAACGAACTGAAGGCGACCGGTCGCGCCGTGTTCGCCTGCGCCGACACCGCCGCCGCGCGCACCTTCCTCGAAGCGACGCCGGACCGCTTCGAACTGCTGATCGTCGACCATGCCCAGCGACTGGACGCCGACGACGAGTTGCTGCCGACGATCCAGCTGCAGGTGCCCGGCCTGAAGATCTGCGTGCTGGGCCCCGGCCAACCCGCCTCGGCCCGCGACTGGCCACCGGTGCACTGCATCCAGAAGCCGTTCGGCGTGCACGAACTTCGGCGCGCGCTCGCCTCCGTTCTCGCGGGCGGATAGGGTGCGCCGCCCCGGAGGCAACGACGCTGGCACGCAAGAACAACCGCACCGCTGATCAGACCCGCCCACTGAGCTTCGCTCGCAGCTACACGGACCTGCCCGGTTCGGTGCTCGCCGAGTGCGGCAAGACCAAGGTGCTGTGCACCGTGTCGGTGCAGGACCAGGTCCCACCGTGGATGTACAAGCGCAACGCCGGCGGCTGGATGACAGCCGAGTACTCGATGCTGCCCGGCGCCGGTCAGCCGCGCAAGCCACGCGACGGGCGCACCGGCCGGCCGCTGGACGGACGCAGTTTCGAGATCCAGCGGCTGATCGGTCGGGCCCTGCGCTGCGCGGTCGACCTCGGCGCGCTGCCCGAAGTGACGCTCTGGGTCGACTGTGACGTGCTGCAGGCCGACGGCGGCACGCGCACGACGGCGATCAACGGCGCACTGGTCGCGGTCTACGACGCATTGCTCTGGATGGAGGAGCAGAAGCAGCTGCCGAAGTGGCCGCTGCGCGGCATGGTGTCGGCGGTCTCGGTCGGCATCGTCGACGGCGAGCCGATGATCGACCTCGACTACGACGAGGACAGTTCCGCCGAGGTCGACCTCAACGTCGTCTGCGCCGCCGACGGCCGGCTGATCGAGGTGCAGGGCGCAGCCGAGAAGAGCCCGTTCACGATGCAGCAGTTCACGGCGATGTTGGCGTTGGCGCAGAACGGCTGCAACCTGGTGCGCGAACTGCAGAACAAGACGTTGGGCCTGTGATGGCTGCGCTCCGTGGCCTCTGGATCGGCACCAACAACAAGAAGAAGCTCGCCGAACTGCGGCGGCTGCTCGGGCCGCTCGGCTTCGACCTGCGCACGCCCGACCAGCTCGGGCAAGCGTTCGAGCCGGTCGAGGACCAGCCCGACTTCCGCGGCAATGCGCGCAAGAAGGCGATGCTGCTGGCGACGATGGCGAAGGCACCGGCACTCGCCGACGACAGCGGCCTGTGCGTCGACGCGCTCGGCGGCCGGCCGGGCGTGCTGTCGGCGCGCTACGGCGGGCCCGATCTCGACGACCGCGGCCGCGTCGATCGACTGTTGTCGCAGCTGGTCAACGTGCGCGGACCGCAGCGCACGGCGAAGTTCACCTGCAGCCTGTGCCTGTGCGGCGCCGACGGCCGCGTGCTGACGACGGTCGAAGAGAACTGCCTCGGCACGCTGCTGACGGAACCGTCGGGCGACGGCGGCTTCGGCTACGACCCGATCTTCGTGCCGGCGGAGTTCGACGGCGACCCGATGAAGTCCTTCGCGCGGCTCGACGCCGAGACCAAGGACCGCCTGAGCCATCGCGGCAAGGCGCTGCGCAAGCTGATCGCGAAGCTGCCGACGGTGCTCGGCGACTGAACGGAGGGGAGCCTGGGAGCCTGGGAGCCGGTTGCCCCCTACGCCAGCAGGTCCTTCACCACGCTGCCGGCCACGTCCGTCAGGCGGAAGTCGCGGCCCTGGTGGAAGAAGGTCAGCCGCGTGTGATCGAAGCCGAGCAGGTGCAGCATCGTCGCGTGCAGGTCGTGCACCGAGACCGGCTTCTCGACGATGTTGTAGCCGTAGTCGCAGGTGCGGCCGTAGGTGATGCCCGGCTGGATGCCACCGCCGGCCAGCCAGACCGTGAAACACCGCGGGTGGTGGTCGCGGCCGTAGTTGTCGTGCGTCAGCTTGCCCTGGCTGTAGACCGTGCGGCCGAACTCGCCGGCGCACAGCACCAGGGTGTCGTCGAGCAGGCCGCGGCGGCGAAGGTCCTGCAGCAGGCCGGCGATCGGCTGGTCGACCGCCTGGCACTGGCGTGCCAGTTCGCCCGGCAGGTTGCCGTGCTGGTCCCAGCCGCGCATGTAGAGCTGGATGAAACGCACGTCGCGTTCGGCGAGGCGACGCGCCAGCAGGCAGGCGCTCGCGAACGTGCCGGGCTTGCCGACCTCCTCGCCGTAGAGCGCCAGCGTCGCTGTGTCCTCACCGGAACAGTCGACCAGCTCCGGCACCGCCATCTGCATGCGGAACGCCATTTCCTGCTGCACCACGCGCGCGTGGATCTCGGGATCCAGCGTGTCGCGCGCCTCGGCCGCGTTCAGTTCTGCCGACAGATCGAGCAGGCGGCGCCGATCGGCGCGCGTGACGCCGGGCGGATCCTGCAGGTAGAGCACCGGATCGCCGGCCGAACGCAGCTTGCAGCCCTGGTGCTCGCTGGGCAGGAACCCGCTGCCCCAGAAGCGCGCCGACAGCGCCTGCATGTTGCCGAAGCCCTGCGTGATCAACACGACGAAGGTCGGCAGGTTCTGGTTGCTGCTACCGAGGCCGTAGCTGGTCCAGGCGCCGAAGCTCGGCCTGCCGGGCTGCTGGCTGCCGGTCTGGAAGAACGTCAGCGCCGGCTCGTGGTTGATCGCCTCGGTGTGCATCGAGTGCACGAAGCACAGTTCGTGCGCGACGCTGCCGAGCTGCGGCATCAACTCGCTGATCCAGATGCCGTCGTGCCGGTTCTGGTACTGCGTGAACGCGAACTTGCTCGGCGCGATCGGGAAGCGCTTCTGGTTGCTGGTCATGCCGGTCAGGCGCTGGCCCTGGCGCACCGATTCGGGCAGGTCCTCGTCGAAGCGGTCGCGCAATCCCGGCTTGTGGTCCCACAGGTCGAGCTGGCTCGGCGCGCCCTCCATGTGCAGGTAGATGACGCGCTTGGCCTTCGGCGCGAAGTGTGGGCCCGGTGCTCGTCCTTGCCCCTGCACGTCGCCGAGCAGCGACGCCAGCGCACCCTTGCCGAGCACCGCGCCGAGCGAGCCGGCGCCGCGGGCGAAGAACTGGCGGCGCGTGAGGTCGAGGGCGGCTCGGGAGAACGGGTGCATGTGGATGTCTCTCAGTCGACGGAGATCGTGGCGTCGAGTTGCAGCACCGTGCTCGCGAGCAGCGTCCACGGCGCCAGTTCGATCGCGGGCCAGGTCGGGTCGACCAAACGTTCGCCGACCGCGAGCAGCGCCGCGGCGTCGGCGGGCTCGGCCCGATAGCGTTCGCGCAGGTCGTGCAGCGCCTGTGACAGCACCTGCAGCGTCGCGGCCTCCGGGGATACCCCGGTGCAACGCTGGAACAGCGACACGAGGCGCGCGGCATCGTCGGCCGAGTCGCCTCCCTCGTGCAGCGTGCGTTCTGCCAGCACGCGCGCGGCCTCGACGAACTGTGGGTCGTTCCACAACACCAACGCCTGCAGCGGCGTGTTCGTCGTGCCGCGGCGGATCGTGCACGACTCGCGCGTCGGCGCATCGAACGCGCTGAGGCTCGGCGGCGGACAGGCACGCTTCCAGTAGGTGTAGAGACTGCGGCGCCACAGGTCGTCGCCGGTGCCGCGCTGGAACACACGCGTGTTGGAGGCCGGCATCGCCACCTCGCGCCACAGTCCCTCGGGCTGGTAGGGCTTGACCGAAGGGCCGCCGAGGCGTTCGACCAAGAGGCCGGAGACGGCGAGCGCCTGGTCGCGGATCACCTCGGCGGGCAGCCGCCGGCGCGGGAACCAGGCCAGCCAGCGGTTGTCGGGATCGCGCTCGCGCACGTCCGGCCGCGCGCGCGACGACTGGCGGCACACGGCACTGGTCGCGATGCGTTCGAGCAGCGCGCGCAGGTCCCAGCCGCAACAGCGGAACTCGACCGCCAGCCAGTCGAGCAGTTCGGGGTTACTCGGCCACTCGCCCTGCATGCCGAAGTCCTCGCTGGTGCGCACGATGCCGGTGCCGAACAGGAGCTCCCACAGCCGGTTGACCTGCACGCGCGCCACCAGCGGATTGCCTGGATCGCACAACCACATCGCCAGCCCCCGCCGGTCGGCCGGCGCGCCGGGCGGCAGCGCACCGAGCGCCGCCGGCACGCCGCGCGCGACCGGTCGCGTTCGGTCGGGCTGGTCGTAGACGCCGCGCTGCAAGACGAACGTCGGCCGCAGCTGCGCCAGTTCGCGCATCACCATCGTCTGCGGGATCGCCGCATCGAGTGCCGTCAGTTCCTGTTCGCGGGCCGTCAGCTGCGCGAGGCGCGCCGCGAAGTCCGGCGAGAACGTGCGCCGCCAGGCCACGGCGAGGCGCTGGTGGAGACCTTCGTGCAACGCACGCCGCGGCAGCACCACGATCGCGAGGTCGCCGGTCAGCTCGTCGCCGCAGCCGTCCGTGCGCGCACCACGGCGCAGGCTGAAGCCGCCGTCGCCGCCGCTGTTGACGACCTTCAGCACCAGCAGGTTCTGGCCCGCGTGCAGCGACACCTCGACCCGATCCTGATCCGGCATGGCACCGCGGTCGACCGCGCGGCGCGCGATCTCGCGGCCATCGTGGAACAACACGAAGCCGTCGTCGCTGCCGAGCGACAGCGTGCGGCGCCGGGCCGACGGCGCGAACACCCGCCACGCCACGTAGCTGACGTTCCGGCCGATCGGCAGCGTGCCGACCGCACCCTCGACGACACCGCCGGCATGCTGCCAGCCGAGGTCATGGAACGACTGCTGCGCGTCGAACGTGCGCACGTGCTCGGGACCGAACTCCGTCGTGTAGGGGTCGCCGTCGTCTGCGGGCGAGAACGGCCCCATGCTGTGGAACGCCGATACGGCCTCGGGCAGGCGCGCGAGGCCCTCGGCGCCGATCGCACCGGCGGAGAGCCGCACGCGGCCGAACACGTGCTGCGCATCCCGCAGGTCGTAGCGCAACGTCACGACGACGTCGGTGCCACCTTCCCAGCCGAACGGCGCATCGGCGAGCAGCAGGCACGTGCGCGGCCCCGGTGCATGCTGGTGGGCACCGACCGCCCAGCCCGCGTCGTCGTCGGTCGCCAGCACGTTGGTCGCGGCGAAGTCGCCGTTGTCCTGTTCGCGGTCGGCCCAGACCCACCCGAGCGGCACGGCAGCACGTCGACTCGGATCGACCACCGACACCGCCTCGACGGTGACCGCGCCGAGCACCGCATTGCCGTTCGACGCGCGCCCGACCTTGCCCTTCGGCAGGCTCGCATCGGTCAGCGCCTCGAGGCACAACAGCCGCAGGTCGGTGGCATCGGTGCGCAGCGTGACGACGTGCACGTCGTGGGCCGGGTTCGCGCCCGACGCCAGCACCGAGCCGTCGGGCTGGATCGTCAGGGTGGCGCCGTCGGCCACGGCGGAATGCGCATCGACCACCTCGCTCCTGACCCAGGTGACGCCGCAGCCCGGGTCGATGACGAACGCCGCCAAGGCCGCTGCCTCGGTCGGATCGATCGCATCGAGGCGCGCGCGTGTGTCCGCGACCGTCGCGACCAGCGCCTCACGGGCCGCGCGCTGCGGCTCGCTAGGCACCGTGATCGCCGGCTCGAATGCGCGCTGCGGGTCCTTCTCCTGCGAGTACAGCCCCGGTTCGTCGTTGGCGTAGAAGTACGAGAACAGCTGGTAGAACTCGTCGTGTGAGATCGGGTCGTACTTGTGCTCGTGGCAGCGCGCGCAGCCGAGCGTCAACCCGAGGAACACTTCGCCGGTCGTCGCGGTGCGGTCGACGGCGTACTCGACCAGGTACTCGGCGTCGATCGCACCACCCTCGTCGGTGGTGACGTGGTTGCGCAGGAAGCCGGTCGCGACCCGCTGGTCCTGCGTCGCATCGGGCAGCAGGTCGCCGGCGAGCTGTTCGGTGAGGAACCGGTCGAACGGCATGCCGTCGCGGAACGCACGCAGCACCCAATCGCGCCACGGCCAGATCTGGCGACCGGCGTCGGTGTGGATGCCGCTCGTGTCGGCATACCGCGCCGCATCGAGCCACGGTGAGGCGATGTGTTCGGCGAAGCGCGAGCGCCACGGCTCGTCGTACAGCAGCCGGTGCACCAGCCGTTCGTAGGCATCGGGCGCCGCATCGGCAGCGAACGCGTCGCTCTCGGCCGGCGTCGGCGGCAGACCGGTCAGCAGCAGGAACGCGCGGCGAACGAGCGTCCTGCGTTCGGCCTCCGGCCCGGGCGCGATGCCGTGGCGTTCGAGTTCTGCCAGCACGAAGCGATCGATCTCGGTGCGGCACCAGCCCAAGTCGTGCACGGCCGGCAGCGGCGGCCGCGTCGGCGGCACGAACGACCAATGTGGTTCGTACGGCGCCCCCTGCTCGATCCACGCGCGCAGCAGCTCCGCTTCTGCCGGCGTGATCGCCTTCTTGCCGCTGTCTCGCGGCGGCATGTGGTCGTCGTCGTCGTCCGTGGTGACGCGCAACCACAGGTCGCTGTCGTCGGCGTTGCCCGGCACGATCGCGCAGCTGCCTTCGCGATCGCGCACCGCATCGGCGCGTTCGTCGAGTCGCAACTCCGCCTTGCGTGCCGCTGCGTCCGGGCCGTGGCACTTGAAGCAGCGGTCGGCCAGGATCGGCCGGATGTCGCGGTCGTAGCGGATCGCCGCCGGCGGCTCGGCGGACTGCGCGGCCAGCGCCGGCGTCAGGCAGCACGCCAACGCGGCACGACGGAGCGTGGAGGCAAGGGGACGTCGGCGCATGGAAACGACGGACCGAGGGGCCCGGGCATGATAGTCAGCCCCGGTGCGCGCGCCCACCCTCGCCCACAGCGAGTTGCCGGAGGTGCCCACCGGATCAGCGTTTTCGCAGCCACAGGCTGCCGCCGGTGCGCACGCCAAGGCGCGGCATGCGCGCCTGCAGTTCGCCAGGCGCATGCAGCGCCAGGGTCGCGCCGTGCAGCGCGATCTGCCAGGCCGAGTTGTGCATCAGGAACGCCCGCAGGAAGTAGGCCTCGTTCCACGACCGACCTTCGCGCACCCACGCCGGCGGATACTCGAAGTTGGCATGCACGTCGTGCACGTGCACCCAGACCCCGGAATGCAGGGCGGGCAGGATCGTGAACAGCGTGTGCAGCACGTCGGAACCGGTCTTGGCGACGTGGCTCGAGTCGACGAACAGGATGTCGTTTGCCTCCAGCGCTGTGAACTCGTCGAGCGGCACGTCCTGCACGCGGCGGCGCAGCAGGCGCGTGCGCAAGAGGTCCGCGGGTCGCAGCAGTGACAACAGCCGCTCGGGGAACGGTTCGACGAAGGTCGCCGCGATCGGCTGCGCGAGGAACCGTTCTTCGGTGTCGAGCAACACGGCGGACGACCAGCCGGCGCCAACCTCGATCACGCGCCGCGGCTGCAGGTGCCGCAGCAGCGCGTAGTAGGCGAACGCGTCGTCGTACGGGAAGTACTCGTTGGCCCAGCCGTACCGCCGGTCCGCGCGCGGCTGTTCGGGAAAGTCCTCCTCGCCGTGGAAGCGCGCCAGCTCGAGCGCCAGCGCCAGCTGGGCCGGCAAGTCCTGGTCGACGCCGGCAATCGGTTGCAGCTCACCGGCGAACAGGTGCGCCGCATCGGCTTCGACCTCGGCCGCCGACGTGATCGGGGAGTAGTAGTGCCCCGGTGGCACCCACAGGTCCGGCACTTGCACCTCGTCGGCTGTCGCCGCTCCCGCCGCGCTGGCTGCGGCGGCGATGCGAACGGCGACGGCGAGATCGGCAGCCGTGATGCCGCCCGCGGCGACGGTCGTCGTCACCACGTGCACGGTGCTGCCGCGCACCGTCCATTCGGGCCAGTGCGCGAGTTCGGTAACGAGCGCCGCCACGGCCGCGGCGAACGTGACCGCCGCCTCGACACTATCGAGCCGGTACACCACCCGCAACTGGCCGGCCACGCGGTGCCAACCGGGCAGAACACCGAGTGCCGTATCGATCTCCCGCGGGCTAGCGAGCGGCACAGGCATGTGCCTTACGCATCGACGAGCGGCTGGTCGGCTACCCGGCCCACGGCCCGCATGCAGAGCACGCCGAGCACATAGACCAGTCCGGCCACCAGCAGCACGTTCGTGAAACCGATCTTCATGCTCAGCACGATGCAGAAGATCGAGCCGAACACCGAGAAGAACGCGTTCACGGCCCAGCCCCATGGCAGCAGCTGCGGGCATTGCTCTTCGACGATGCGCATGCCGGATGGGAACGGCATGCCGAGCACGAGCCCGGTCGGCACCAGCATCGCGACGACGATCCCCATGCGCACCGTCAGCGACTGACCGAGCAGCTGCGGCAGCAGCACGTTGACGGCGAACACGTTCATCAGCACGACGGCGGCGATGCCGAGCAGGATCCAGCGCAGGTGCCGGGTGCGCACGACGGTGATGCGGCCCGCGAGCAGCGAGCCGATGCCGGCGGATGCCAGCAGGCTGACGAGCACGATCGACAGCGCGTAGGTCGGATGGCCGAGGAAGATCACCAGCTTCTGCATCAGCGCGATCTCGAGCAGCATGAAGCCGAGGCCCAGCGCCGCGAAGTAGGCGAAGTAGCGCCACGCCCCGGGCGTTCGCAGGCCGTCGTGCGCGAGCTTGCGCAGCGGCAGGAAGATCAGCAGACCCGCGAGCAGCAGGATCTGCGCCAGCGACGCCAGCAGGATCATGTGGCCGACGGGGAAGTCGGTCTGGTAGTTGAATGCCGACGGATCGCTGTTGCGCGCCTGCTTGCCGAACAGGCTCGCCCAGCGGTAGTAGTTGAAGAAGAACGGCTTGTCGTCCGTCGCCGGCGAGATGTCGTACTCGTAGTCGGCGACGAAGCCGGTGCGCTCCGCGTCGCTGCCGCGCAGCACCGTGGCGAAGTCGCGGATCGCTTCGCCCATGTAGGTGGCTTCCCGGGTGATCGCCCCGCGCAGGTTGGCGTCGTTCAGCACCTGCAGCGCGCGCGCCGCGATGCCCGGGCCACGCAGCGCCGCCGGCAGCGACGCCTCGTCGAGCGCGCCTCCCTTGGCGAGCTGCACCGACGCCTGCTGCAGACCGAACACGATCGCGTTCTGCGCACCGGGTTCGGCGGGAAAGCCGCCCACCCGCGCCATCGTGGCGAGATACATGCCGCGCAGCTTGGCGAAGTGCGTCGCCTCGACCGCGGGCACCACACCGGCAGCCCGCGACGGATCGTAGACCAGGCCGACGAAGCCCTCGCGGCCGGCGAAGTCGCGCAGCGCTTGCACTTCGACGGCGGTGAACGGTCCCTTCTTGACCATCGTCGATGCCCACGTCAGGCCCTGGAACACCGCGACGTGCGAGGCCGCGTCGGCGACGCCGAGTTCGCGCAGCGCCGAGCAGGCGATGTTGGCGAGGCGCAGCGTCTCGCGCGGCTTCAGCGGCGGTCCTTCGATGAAGCGCGACCAGTTGACGATGCCGTCGTCGTTGAGGTGCGCGTAGAAGTCCTTCACCGCGCCGGTCGTGTAGAGGTAGCTCTCCGACAGCGTGTAGGCGCCGGTGCTGAGCGCCGTGTACGAGTCGACACCGCTCATCTGGATGACGTCGTACTTCGCGTCGTGCGAACGCAGCCACGCGCGGCCTTCGCTGTTCTGCAGCGTGATGCGATCGCTGAGCGGGCTGCCCGGCAGGAACAGTCCGCCGAGGTAGTCGGCGTAGCGGTCCGTGACCATCTCGATCATCGCCGTGTTCAGCTCGACCGCGGTGACGTGCCGGGCGCCGTTGACCAGCGCCATCATCACGTCGACGCCGCCGCCGACACCGATCACCATGACCTCTTGCTCGGCGCGACCCGACGCCTGGTGCGCCACGTAGGCGGTCGCCGGCTGCATGTAGTGCAGGAACGGGAACTGCTCGAGGTCGGCGGCATCGCGGAACAGCCACGTCGGCGCGGTGCCGTCCTGGCCGACCGAACGCGCCAGGATGACGCGGGCATCGGTCAGCCCCATGTCGCCACCGATGCCCGGCGGGGCCGGGAACTCGGGCCCGACCTGCACCTCGGCGGTGGCGCTGTAGATCTTGTCGATCTCGAGGCCCGGCACGCCTTCCATGGTGCGTTGCTCGATGACCCGTTCGAGCACCTGCGCCTCCTTGCCGGGGGCGTACGGCACGCGCCAGTCGGTTGCCGGGATGCCGAATCCACCACCACCGAAGGCGATCGCGACCGAGAGCCCCAGCAGCAGGCCCGGCACACCGATCACCAGGTAGCGCCGAGGGGCGCCACAGCTGAAGCAGAACGCCGCCAGCAGCCCGAACCCGCCGGCCATCATCACGGCCGCCGAACTGCCGAAGTGCTTCATCAGCAGCACGCTGAGTCCGGCACCGAGCGCGGAGCCGACCAGGTCGCCGAAGTACAGCTGGTTGACGTGCCGCACGTAGCGGGTCAGCGCCATGCCGATGCCCATGCCGCCGAGCAGGAACGGCACGCCGATGATCAGGTAGATGAAGAACAGGGCGAGGAAGTTCTCCTTGTGCTGCCAGATCGCGAGGCTGTCGATGCGCACCAGCGTCGCGAAGCAGAACGCCAGCATCACGCTGATGCCGTAGGCGAAGCTGACCAGGGTCAGCGCCTTCGCCGGCGACGTGGTCTTCTCGACCCAGCGCGTGGCCGTCAGCAGGCTGCCCGACGCGCCGAACCCGAGCAGGCCGATCGAGATCACCATGTAGGTGAAGTGGTGCCACATCATGATCGCGAAGACGCGAGTCAACGCGATCTCGAACAGGATGATGGACAGGCCGAGGAAGAAGATCCCTGCGAGCGTCGACCGTTTGCTGTCTTGCATGAAGTTGTCGCGCGGCAATGTGGGCATCGGGCGACGCACTCGCGCGGCGCGATTCTCGGCAGGAGGACAAGGGTATCCAACCAAAACCCCGGGCGCGCCAACGACCTGGCGCTGTTGCCAAGGCGATCGCGACGCCAGTGCCGCTCCGGCCGATGCGATCGGCGCTAGCCTGCGGCGTCGAATGCTCGACGGATCCAGCCGAGCAGTTCGGCATCGACCTCTTTCGCCGAGGTCAGGTGCACCACGAACTGGCACATGCCGCCCGCCGGCTGCGCCTGCAACCGGTCGGTCGGCTCGAGATCACGCACGCTGAGACCGACCTGCAGCCGCCCCTTGGTGCCCGGCCCCACCATCGCGAACTGCTTCTTGCGCCGCAGGCTGACGTAGGCCTTCTTCGGCGCCCGCTCGAACGGCCCGAACTCCTGCACGCGCGCCAGCACCAGCTCGTGGATCGCGCGCAGCCCGGCCTTTCTACCGGTGTAGATCGCGTCGAGGGGATCGGCGCCCGTTGCCGCCGCCGGCGCGGCCTGTTGGCGAAACAGGTGCACGACCAGGTTCGCGTCGCCATGGCCCATGCCGAGTTCGGTCTTGAGCAAGGCGACCATCGCGCCGTGCTTGTCGAGCTTGCTGTTCGCCAGCACGGTGTGCAGCTGCGCGAGCGTCTTGCCGGTGCGCTGCTGGATGTTGGCGAGTTGGGTCTGCTGAGCCTGGTCGGGTTTCGTCATCGCTGTGGTGATGGGAGGGTCGGGCAGAGGGTATCCGTCACTTCGGCGTCATCGCGACAGGCAAGCGGATCTCGACGACCTGCCCGGTCGCATCGCCGTGCACCACGAAGGCGCCGTCGACCGTGTTGCCCGACGGCTGCACCGTGGCTTCGAACCGATAGTTGCCGGCGCGCAGAGCGCGGCGCCACACGTGCCGGTCGACGATGTCGAGCGACCAGCTGTGGGCGGCGATCACCTGATCGGCGACATCCTGGACCCGCAGTGCCACCGTCGCCTGCCAGCGCTCGCCCGGCTCGCCGTCGGCCGGACGCAGCAGCTCGAAACGCACCGTTGGTGCCGGTTCGACCTGCAGTGCCGTGGCGGTGACGCGATCGGCGACGACGACGACCGGCACGTCGGCCAGAACGAAGTCCTCACCCCAGGCACGCAGCGTGTAGACACCAGCGGGCAATGGCCCACTGCAGAACGCACCATCGTGGTGCGGCAGCAGCATGCCGCCGTTGCCGGCCCGATCGAACACCATCGCCTCCACCGGTCGCGCGCTGTCGCCCTGCGGCAACGCGAACCGCACTTCCAGTTCGCCATTCGCGGGCAGTCGGGTGGTGCCGAGATCCAGTTGCTGGCGCGGCGCCAGGTCGTGCGTGCCCAACTGCACCGCGGCTTCCTCCGGCACACGGATGCCGACGCGGTAGCGCCCCGCGGGCAATGGTCCGAGCCGGAACCCTCCCGCCGCATCGAGGTCGAGCGGAAAGACCCGGCCCTGCGACTCCCCCGCGACGATCAGCCACGCACTGGGCGGATGCTGCGGCAACGCGCCATCGGCGGCGAGCAGCGTGCCGGTGAGCCAACCGGCGTCCTGCTCACGTGTGCCGGCCCGCAGCACCAGATCGGCGCTGCCCGGACGCACGTTGGTGGCGACGGCCCACGGCACCGAGGTGACGCGGCCGGCGGGTCGTGCTTCGACGACGTACTCGTCGGCATCGAGGCCTTCGAGCACGAATCCACCGTCGGTGCCCGTCGGCGCCGAAGTCGCGGCGCCGCCGCCGACCGGCCACGCCTGGACCAACCAGTCCACGATCGACTGATCGCGATCGTCGAGCAGGCGCCCATGGATCTGGCGCGGGCGCCCGAGCTCGAGGTCGCAACGCAGCAGGCTGCCTTCCTGCAACCGGAGTTCGCGTTCGACCGTCGTCGCCTGCCGCGGCGCACCGGCGACGATCGTGACCGCGCCCGCGGGAACGTGATCGAGCCGGTAGTTGCCGGCCGCGTCGGTCGCCGTGGACTGCGCGCAGAGGTGGAACAGCGGCCGCAGCGCCTCGATCCAGACACCCTGGGCGCCAGCCCATTCCGGTCGGATGGTCAGCTCGGCGGCAAGCGGGGCACCACCGGCGTCGACGACCGTGCCTTGCACCGTCGCTCCGAGGCTGAGCTGCACGTCGCACACCTGTTCGCTGCCATCGACGTCGACCGGCATCGAGGTGGCGGCGTGACCCGGCGCCCGCACGACCACCAGATGCCGGCCCAGGCTCAGCTCGGTGGTCGCAAAGCAGCCGCGTTCGTCGGTCGACAGCACGACCGGCGCCGCACACTGGTCGCGCGGCTCCAGGCGAACGATCGCCACCTGCGCCGCCGGCACGATGGTGCCGTTCGCCGCCCGCACCGTGCCGCGCACGATGCCGCCACCTTGGCCCAGTACCAGCATCAGCTGCAGCGTGCCGTCGTCCAGCGAGGTCGAACACGGACTCGGCGCATGGCCTTGCTTCTGCGCCCAGAAGTAGCCCCCGCGGTCGACGGCGGCGCGGAAGGTCCCGTCGGCGCCGGACACCGCGACACGACGCGGTGCCGTGTCGGCACGATCGGGGAAGTACTGTCGGTAGATGGCGGCACCCGCAATGCGCCGCCACTCGCCGTCGAACACGATGCCCTCGACGCGCAGCGACGGCTCCACTTCGATGCGCTCCTCGGTCTGCCGACCCGACTCGATGTGCAGGGTGTGGTGGAGCTTGCTGCCGGACAAGTGGTACTCGGCGGCCGGGAGGTCGCGCAGCAGAAGGCGCCCATCGTCGTCCGTCCTGTACCCCGCCGGCGCCGCATCCGGGCCCTGCACCTGCACGACGAGGTCGCGTGCCGGCTCGTCGCCGCCCAGCCAGACGAACTCGAGCGCAGCCGAACCGGGGCGCGCGGCGGTCGCCAAAACGGCGGTGCGCGAGGTCGACGCGACCGGCGCCGGCGCCGCATCGGGCGACGGCACCGTCGCCGCGACCGCGCCGGGCTGCGGTGCCGCAGGGGCGACGACCGGCACGGTCCCGGGCGCGAGGTCGAACCAGAACCACGCGCCGACGCCGAGCAGCGCGAGAGCCGCGACGAACACCTTCTGCATCAGAACTCCTCCGGTGATCACTGCTGTAGCCACGCCCGCACCGACGGCCGACGCCGAAGCAACCGCCTCGCCGCGGGCCAACACCGCGGTCCGCACGGCCGCGAGACCCGGTCGAGCGGTGACGAGGGTCGCCAACGCCGCACCGATCCCGGCCGGCAGCACGCGCCGCAGCCATTCCATGCCTCGCTGCAGCCGCGTCTTGGCGGTCGCCACGGGGCAACCCATCGCGTGCGCGATCTCGGCAGGCGACAGCCCGTGCACGAGGCGCAGCGTCAACGTCTGGCGCAGCTGGCGCGGCAACTCGCGCAGGCCCTCTGCCAGTTGTTCGGCCAGTTCGTCCGCGGCCAGCACGTCGACCGGCGACGGCTCCTCGCGTGTCGGCAGACGCTCCGCCGCGAGCCGGCGCTGCCGGCGACGCCGCTCGGCGCGGCCATGGTTGACCAGGATGCCGATCAGCCACGGCAGCAGCCGCCGCGAACGATCCCAGTGCGCCGCCTTCTCGATCGCGTCGAGGAACGTCGCCTGCACCAGGTCTTCCGCATCGGTGCCGACCAGGTGCGCAGCGACGAGCAGCAGCTCTGGCGCCAGGGCGTCGAACACGGCGCCCAGGGCCGCCACGTCGGCGTGCTCGGCGAAGCGTTGGAACTGCTGTTCCGGCGTCATCAGCCCTACTCGACACCAGTGGGTGGATCGGACTCGGAAAATCCCGGCCGCAGGCCGGATCGGCTGGCAGGGGACGGTCCCGGCCGCGCCGCCAACTGGCCGATCGAGGCTACTTTCCCGCTCCGGCTACCATGCCGCTGTGCCCCACTAGCACCGCAGTTCCCCACCCCACCTGGAGCAAAGTCATGCGATCTGCCCTGTGCACCCTGTCCGCCGGTCTCGCGCTCGCCGCCGTGACCCCGGCGCAATGCCTGTTCACCAGCGTCACCGCCCAGTCGGTCGGCCAGAGCTGCAATGCCGCTTCGACGGGCTTCTGCGCCGTGGCGGCGTTTCCGTCGTTCCTCGAGCCTGTGCTCGACACCGCCAACTGCCAACTGGCCCTGACGGTGACGGCGTTCGAGGGCTGCGGCGCCACGGTGCCATTGCGCGTGCTGGCGTTCGGCTTCCAGCCCACGTTCGTGCCGTTGCCGGAGTTCGGCTCCGACTGCGCGCTGCAGGTCGACCCCATCGGCATCCTGGCGACGACCGCGACGTCGTTCACCTTGAACCTGCCGCCGAACGTGCCGCAATTCGCTTTCCTGGCGCAGGGACTCGCCTGGAGCAGCTTCGCGTTCGCGCCGGATCCCATCCTGGCCTTCACGGCCCCCTACGCGATCAGCCTGCAGTAGGTCGGCGGGCCTCGCGGGCGTCTTTCCCAGCCCCGAAGCGCCGTCACGCCACCATGCGGGTTCCACCGATCCGGAGGCAACGATGCGTACTACCCTGCTCGTCCCGTTCCTCGGCCTCGCGCTCACCGCGGCCACACCCTCGCAGTGCCTGTTCACCAGCGTCAGCGCCCAACCGGTCGGTCAGGGCTGCAACTCGGGCCACACGGGCCTGTGCATGATCCCCGGCTTCCCGTCGACGCTGATCCCGGAGCTCGACACCACCAACTGCGAACTCGACGTCACCGTCACCGCGCTGGTCGGCTGTGGCGGCGTCACCGTGCCGCTGCGCGTGCTGGCCGTCGGCTTCCTGCCGACGTTCGTACCGCTGTCGATGTTCGGCTCCGGTTGTGCGCTGCAGGTCGACCCGATCGCGCTGCTGGCGAGCACGGGGCCGCCTCTGACCGTCGCCCTGCCGCCGGGCGTGGCGACGTTCGGCTTCCTCGCCCAGGGCGTCGCGTGGAGCCAGTTCGCCCCCCTGCCCGACATCCTCGCCTTCACGGCTCCGTTCGCGATCAGCCTGCAGTAGCGTCGGCTTCGCCCTCGGCGAGCACCGCCGCCGCGACCGCCTCGCGCTGCCGCTGCTGCTCTTCTTCGGCCGTGATGCCGGCGAGGATCTGGTCCGCGGTGACGTCGTCGCCGCCGCGGAACGCGAGCTGGATGTCGCCGAAGCACTCGTCCTGGTTCGCGCGCAGGTAGCCCTGCTTCATCATCTCGAGCAGCGCGATCAACGTGCCGATCAGGCCGTAGCGCCCCTCGGCCCGGTCGAACACGTCGGCGAAGCTCAGTTCGCGGCGCTCACGGAAGCGCTCCAGCAGGCGCCGTGTGTAGAAGCCGACGTCGCGCTTCTCGACCTCGATCGTCATCGTGCCCTGCTGGCCGATCTCCTCCAGCAGCTTGGCGAAGGCCGAGGTCAGGTCCCAGACTCCGACGTTGCCGAGGTCGAGCAGGTCGTCATCGTCCTGGTCGGCGATGTGCGCCGGCGTCTGCAGCACCAGCGGCGCCTGCCGCGAACGCACGTCGAAGCTGGTCTCGAGCTGGCGCGCCAGGTCGCGGTAGCGCTTGTACTCGAGCAGCCGGCGGATCAGGTCGTCGCGCGGATCGAGTTCGGCTTCGAGTTCGATCGCCTCGTTCGGCAGCAGCTCGCGCGACTTGATCTCCATCAGCGAGCTGGCCATCACGACGAAGTCGCCGATGTCGGCGAGGTCGAGCTGCTGCAGGATGCCGAGGTGCTTCAGGTAGTCCTGCAGGATCCGCGCGATGCGGATCTCGTGGATGTCGACCTCCTGCTGGCGCACGAGGTGCAGCAGCAAGTCCATCGGGCCGGAGAAGCTCGGCAGTTCGACGCGGTACGACACTGGCGGCGCAGCATAGCGACGGCGCAGGGAAAGCCCAGGTCCAGGGCCCGGCTGCGGCCGCGCTGCTCACGGCTCGAAGGTCAGCTTCACCGTGTTGCTGACCATCGACACCCCCGCGCTGTCGAGCACCACGTAGGCATGGTGCACGACGGTGCCGATCAGCGTCGGGTCCGACAGCGGCGGCAATACGAACGCCACCGCGCCGGCACCGTTGCCGTCGAGCAGGTTGATGCTGTTCTGGTAGACCGGCGAGTTCGCCAGCTGCAGGCTCAGGTCCAGCCAGCCGTCGGGGTTCAGCGGCACGTGCATGCCCCACAGCGGGAAACCGGGGCTGGTGCCGAAGGAGCCCGCCAGGATGTAGAAGCGGTTGGCCTGCGCGGACCCGGCGGCGAGGTGGAAGTCCTGCCGCCCGCCGGCACCCACCGAGACCCGCGGCTGATCGCGGAACAGGGTGCGCGCTTCGCCCTTCACCAGCGTGAAGTGGTCCTCGACGCCGGTGAGGCCGACGAACGATGCGTCGAGCCGGTCGCCATCGATGTCGAGCACCAGCGAACCGAGCTGGTTCAGGCTGACGTGCATCGCCGGGTGGTTCAGCGGCCCGCCGTCGATCTTGCCGGCGCTGCCGGCGACGACGTAGACGGCGCCTTCGTGCGGCGCGGTGCCGAGGCTGGTCTTGCCGTAGTGCCCGTCGCCCGCATCGTCGCCGTCACCGGCATCGAGCACCATGCCCGCCTGCAGGGTCGTGCTGCTGCCGTAGTGGCCGTCGATCAGGAACGAGCGCTCGTAGCTGTGGCTGTGGCCGCAGAGCACGAGGTCGACGCCGCCGGCTTCGAGGATCGGCAACGCGACCTGCCGCATGTCCTGCATGCGGCCGCCACTGTCGGCCGGGTCGTCGGAGTCGTGGGAACCGAACGAGTACGGCGGGTGGTGGAAGTAGGCGACGACCCAGCTCGCATTCGTGGCGGCGAGGTCCGCCGTGAGCCACGTCATCATCGCGCCGGTGGCGGTGCGATCGCTGTCCATCGAATCGAGACAGACGAAGTGCACGTGGCCGCGATCGAACGAGTAGTAGGCCTCGGTGCCGCTCGGCAGACCGCCGGCCTCGCCGGCCACAGGCAGGTCGAAGACGTCGTAGTAGACGCCGCTCTGCGTCGCGGTCGTGGCGCTCAGCGCATCGTGGTTGCCCAAGGTCGACCAGCAGAACGTCGTCGCAAGGAAGTCCTGGTAGACGTCGAACACGCCGGTCTGGTACTCGGCGTCGGTGCCCGACGAGTAGGCGTTGTCGCCGAGCATCAGGATCGCATCGGCCGGCCGACTCGCCGCGAACGTCGCATAGTGGTCGCGCACCATCGCCTGCGATGCCGTGCCCGTGCCCGCATCGCCCAGCACCCACGCCCGCAGCGGCCGCACGGAGCCGGCGAGCGGCAGGGTGCGGAACGTCTGCGTGCCGGCCTGACCCGGCAGCGGCCCGGCAGCGGAGCCGACCTGGTAGTGGAACAGCGTTTCGGGTGGCAGTCCGGTGACCGGCGCCGCGTGGTCCGTTCGCAGGGTCGCGTCGAAGTACACCGGCTGCAGCATCGCCGGCGACGCACCGGTCCACAGCTGCGTCGTGGTCGGCACGTTGGTGCGCCAGCGCACGACCGCGCTGCTCGGCGTGCCGTTCTGCAGATACGGGCCGCGCACCAGCGCGAGCACGCCGTCGTCGACGACCAGTTCGAGCGCCAGGCTGATGTCGGAGCTGGTCGCCGAGACCTGATGCACTTCGACGGCGACCGTGTTGGTGCCCGTGGTCAGCAGCGACGGCGCGAACGAGAACGTGTGGAACAGGTTCTCGTCGGCGCCAGCGGTGGCGGTGAGCGCCCACGTGGCCGCGGAGATCGTGCCGGCGGGCAGGTTCCAGCGCGCGATCTCGGTGCCGTTGACGTAGACCACGGCGCCGTCGTCGACCAACAGCTGGACCTGCGCGGCGATCAGGGCGCTCGCGTCCGCGACCGGGAACTGGCTGCGGAACCAGGTGGTCGGGTAGTGCCCGTTCGCCGGCCCGCTGGCGACCACGGTGGCCTCGTCGCCGTCGCCATAGCCGAGCTGCGCGGGGCCGCTGCTCCACGCCGAGTCGTCGAAGCCGGGCGCCTGCCAGCCGGCCGGCGGCGCGGTACCGGTGTCGCGGTAGCGCCAGACGGCGTTCGCTGCGACCAGCACGTTCGGCGCCGGCAGCACCACCGGACTTGCCGCAGCGGGCGGGCCGATCGGCGGCGGCGGTGGGGTCGGCGTAGCGAGATCCTCGCCATCCCGCGCGGCGAGCCACTGTTCGGCCTCGGCTTCGGCGATGCGCCCGGCGGCAGCCAGCACGCGCGCGCGGCGACCGTGCAGCGGTCCCGTGCGCCGCAGGAACGGACGCAACTGCTCGAGGCACGCGAGCGCGCGGTCGGGTTCGCCGAGTTGCAGGTCGAGGTCGACGACGGCGTCGAGCAGCACGACCACCGGTCCCAGCGTGGTGATGCCGCGCTGCAGCACGGCACGCGCCGCCCCGGCCGCGTCACGATCCGCCGCAACGAGCGCTGCCGCCAGCTCGAGGTAGTGCTCGGGCCGCGGACTCACCGTCGCCGCGAGGGCACGCTCGAAGAACGGCACCGCATCGGCCGGCCGATGCAACTCGACCAGCGTGCGCGCACGCAGGCGATCGAACTCCACCCCCGTCGCGCCGAAGTCCGCCGCCTTGCGCGCCGCGACCAGCGCCGCGATGTCGTTGCCGAGCCGATACTCGGCGAACGCGGTGCCGACCAGCGCCGGCACGCAGCCCGGATCGAGGCGCAACGCCGCCGTGAAGTCGGTCGCGGCAGCCTGAGCGGCGCCATTGGCCAGCTGCAACCGGGCACGTTCGACCCACAGGGCCGGATCGCCGGGGTTGCGCCGGATCAACTCCGACACCGCCGCGATGCGACGATCGGGATCGTGGGGCGGTTCGGACGCGGGCGGCAACACGCCGCAGAGACCGGCGAACAGCAGGCTGAGCATGGGTTTCCTGGGCGGCGGCTGCGCAGGCTACCCGATGGCCCACGCGCCGTCGCAAGTCGGCGGCCAATGCCTACCATCGCGGCCGTGATCGAGGCACCCAGCACCGGGCCGACGCGGCCCCCGCTCACCCGCCGCCGGCGACTCCTGTTCGCGCTGCTGCCATTGGCAGCGCTGCTGCTGCTCGGCGAGATCGTCACCCGGCTCGCGCGCGACCCGCTCTACTTCGGCAGCTGGCGCCACACCCGCCTCGATCTGGTGCGACGCAACTACCCCGCAGAGCCGCATGCGCTGCTCGGTTACGCGCCGCGCGCGAACTACCGGAGCCGGGACAACCACTGGCACACGGTGGTGTCGATCGATGGCGACGGCATGCGGCGCAACGGCGACGGGCCGACCCCGGCCGGCGAGAAGTTCGTCGCGACGGTCGGCGATTCGTTCACGTTCGGCGACCAGGTCGACGACGACGCCTCGTGGCCGGCCCAGCTCGAACAGGTGCTCGCGCGTCCGGTCAAGAACGGCGGCGTGTTCGGCTACAGCCTCGCCCAGGCGGTGCTGCGCGCCGAGTCGATGCTGGAACGCTTCCCGGTGTCGGAGGTGGTGGTCAGCTTCATCCCCGACGACCTCACCCGCTGCGAGTACCAGAAGCGCTACACGCCGGTACCGTGGTTCGACCTGCAGGGCGACGGGCTCGTGCTGCACCCGCCGCCGGCGCCGGGCACCGAGATCGTCGACTCGTCGAAGTGGTGGAAGGATGCGCTCGGCTACAGCGCGCTGCTCGACGCGGTGCTCGCCAACACCGCGCGTGCCTGGTGGTTCGAAGACGAGAAGCAGGTGTCCGTGCCGCACCTGCAGGGCCGCGGCACGGACGTCGGCAAGCGCTTGATCACCCGCATCGATGCGGCGTGCCGCGCACGCGGCGTGCACCTGCTGCTGGTGCTGCAGGGGGACGTGGCGCGCGCCGACGCGACCGAGGTCATGCAGCACGCCGCTGCGCTCGGCGTGCAGACCCTCGACCTGATCGCCGACTACCTGGCCGCGCAGGCACAGGATCCGTCGGTGCACGACCGCTGGTTCGCCGGCCACATGACCCGCGCCGGCAACCGCTGGGTCGCCGAGCGCATCGCGGCGGCCTTGCGCGCGCCGCGCTGAAGCAGCCGCGCTACCTGCCCTGCGCCGCGCGTTCGACCTGCTCGAGGTAGTGCAGGACGTTGTCGCGGGGCTTCAGCGCCTGCGCGCGCCGCAGCAGCGGCAGCGCCTCGGCGTACTTGCGCTGGCCGCCCAGCAACGTCGCGTGGCGCACCTTCGCCTCGGCTTCGAAGTCGGCGATGCCGGCAGCACGTTCGTAGCGGAACACCGCCTCGTCCATCTGGCCGGCGCGCTCGTAGTACTGGCCCAGCTTGATCAGCGCGTCGCCGTCGAGTGGGTCCATCGCCACGATTTCCTCGAGCACCTTGGCCTCCTCCTCGCCGCCGCCCGTCGCCATCGCGATTCGGGCGCGCAACCGGAGCACGTCCTTCTTGGTGGCGCTGTCGAACTGCTCGGCCGGCACCGCGGCGAGGCGGTCGAGCATGCGTTGCGTTTCCGTGCTGGCGCCGCGGGCCGCGAAGGCCTTCGCCGCGCGCAGCGCGATCGGCAGCGCACCCTTCGCGTCCTTGGCGATCGCCCGTTCGTAGGCGCCGGCCGCGAGGTCGAACAGCTCGTCGTTGACGTAGATGTTGCCCAGCGTGTCCAGCGTCTCGGCGGTCGACTGACCGAGGCGGTCGACGAGTTCGAGGTTCTCGGCGGCCTTGCCGGCTTCGTTCATGCCGAGATACGCCTGCGCCTGGCGCATCCACAGCTCAGCACGATCCGGCTGCGCGGCGATCAGCGCGCCGAACAGGCTCGCCGCCTCCGCGAAGCGCCGCTGCTTGAACAGGCTGTGCGCGAGCCCCATGCGCCAGTCGACCGTCGTCGGATCCAGCATCGACGCCATGCGGAACGCCGATTCCGACGCCAGCGGGTCGTCGATGTTGGCGAGCGAGAAGCCGAGCAGGCCGTAGATCATCGGGCTCGCCCCACCGAGTTCGATCACCTTGCCGAACGCCTGCGCCGCCTCGCGGTGCTCCCCCTGGCGATAGTGGATCAGGCCGAGGTCGTTCCACGCGCGACGGAACTTGGGATGCTTGGCGACGGCGACCCCGTAGGCCGCCGCGGCGTCGGCGATGCGATCGCGCTCGAGCAGCAGCTTGGCCAGCGTCAGATCGAAGACGGCGTTCGCCTTCGGCCCGGAGCGTTCGCGCATGCGTTCGATCGCCTTGTCCAACTGGTTGTCGGCGCGCAGTTCGACGACCTCCTGCATGACTTCGCGCTCGTCGTCGGTCAACGGCGGTGGCTCGATGTCGGTCTCGGCCAGATAGCTCTCGGCGAAGCGCTGCTGGAACACCGGATCGCGCCAGATCGCCAGCTGCTGCGAGCCGGCAGCCTCGGTCGCCGTGGCGATCGGATCTTGCGGCGCGGCCACCGACGGCCGGTCGGTCACGGCGACCGTCGAGTCGTCGACCTTCGTGGCACGCGGCGAAACGCAGCTGGACCACAACGGCAGCAGCAGCACACAGACGGGAGTCAGACGCATCGTTGTCATCCTTCGAATTGGAACGGCTGGCGCATGCGCGACCGGACCGGTTGGCCATCGCGCTTGCCTGGTTCGAACTTCCACTGCTTGATCGCCGACAACACCGCCGCCTCGAACGCCGGGTCCGAGGAGGTCTGCACGATCGGGCTCTCCACACGACCGCTCTGGTCGACGATGAACAGCACGGTCACCTTCGCCGGCATCTTCTTCCGCAGCGCCGCGGTGAGCACCGGCTGCGGCTGGTGGATCGCCCGCGGCTTCTGGTCCAGGTCGTTGAGCGAGAACAGGGAGTCGATGCCTTCGCCGGCGCCACCGAGGCCCTGGATCTGGATCACGAAGTCGCCGCCCAGCGCGCCGTCGCCCATGCCGGCGTTCAGCGCCATCTCGAGCTGTGCCAGGTCCAGCGGCTCCGACTGCTCGTCGAGCTTCGGCTGCTCCTTCGGCTTCTGCTCCTCCTTCTTCGGCTCCTCCTCGACGACCGGCGGCGGCGGCAGTTCGGCGGTGTGCATCGGCAGCAGCGTCAGGTCCATCGCCGCTTTGCTGCTGATCGCCTGCAGCAGCGGCAACACCAGGAAGCACG
>JBGARS010000076.1:0-26986 GCA_044230075.1 Planctomycetota bacterium
AGCGGCTGCGAAGAGGGCACGCCGTCGCTCACCTGGTCACCCGATGGAACGCCGTGTGGCCGCCAGCACGTGTGGGAGGCCGGCGCGTGCGTCGCGGTCGTGGAGCAAGGAGACGTCTCCGCCATGCGCTGCCTCGAGCTGAAGATCCCCCCCGTCGTGCTCGTGCTGTTGCTTGGCGCGACGATGGGCGTGACCACGCGGCTCGTTCCCGTTGCGGACTTCACGCTGCCCGCACGACGGATGTTCGCCGCCGGTGTTGCCCTCGCCGGCTTGGCGACCGCCGGTCTCGGCGTGATGGCCTTCCGCCGGGCCCGGACCAGCTTCAGTCCCCTGCGGCCGGAAGCCGCCTCCCACCTGGTCTGCGCCGGCATCTACCGACGCACGCGCAACCCGATGTACCTGGGCATGCTGCTGCTGCTGCTCGGCTGGGGCGCGTTGCTCGCCAACGCACTCGCGTTGGTGTTCGCCGTCGCCTTCGTGCCGCTGATGAACCGCCTGCAGATCGGGCCCGAGGAACGGACCCTGGCCGAGCGCTTCGGGGCGGAGTTCGCCGCGTATCGAGCCGCGGTGCGCCGCTGGATCTGAACGCCAGCGCGAGATCCACCGCGGCCGGCCAGGCCGCTCACCGGCACGGGCCGTAGGGGCTATCGTCGGCGCACCATGGATGCGAACCACCGCTGGGTTGCTGTCGGCGCCAGCAACCTGGCGCGCATGGCACTCGTGCTGCTCGACGCGGTGCGCGCATCGGCGGCAGGCCCCGTCGAGGCGCACGCGGCACTGGGCCGCGGCCGCTCGTACGGCATCCCGAGCCGACTGCTCGGACGTGGACTCGGCGGCATCGACGGCAGTGCGCTGTGGCCCGCACTGGCCGCGGCGCCCGAGCTGCCGACCACGGCGCTCTTCATGGACGTCGGCAACGACCTGCTCTACGGCGTCGGCGTCGACCGCATCCTCGGCTGGGTCGATGCGGCGCTGCAGCGGCTGCGCGGGCCGACGACCCGGCTCACCGTGGTCGGCCTGCCGATGCCGACCCTGCGCGAGCTGACCCCGTTCCGGTTCCGCTTGGTGCGATCGCTCCTGGTGCCGAGCTGCCACCTGACGCTCGTACAGATCCTGGCCGCAGCCGAACGTCTGCACGCCGGCCTCGCCGCCCTGGCGCACAGGCACGGCGCTACCTTCCACGAGCCACCGGCGCGGTGGTACGGCTTCGATCCCGTGCACGTGCGCCGTTCGTCGAAGGCCGAGGCGGCGCGCGTCTGGTCTGGCACCGACCTCGCCGCGACGCCAGCTGCGCCGATCGATGGCTCGCTGGCCCGCATGCGGTTCCTGTTCGCGGCACCGGCGGAACGCTCCCTGCTCGGCCGGGCGCGCCGGTGCGCGCAGCCATGCCGCCGCTGGAGCGACGGCACCACGCTGTCGCTGTGGTGACACACCGGCGCCACGGCTATCGTCGCCCCGCACGATGGGCCGCCCGAACCTCAGCGAAGCACGCCGCGCCGAACTGCTGCCAGCGGTGGCGGCGACGTTCGCCGAGTTCGGCTACCGGCGCACGACAACGGCGGTGCTGGCCGAACGCTGCGCGGTGCAGGAGACGATCCTCTACCGGCTGTGGGCCGACAAGCGGGCGATGTTCACGGCATCGATCGAGTACGTCGCCCTGCACTCGCAGCAGATCTGGGCGGGCGAACTGCAGGCACGCAGCAGCGCGAAGACCACCGCCGAAGCGGTGCTCGACTACGAGGCGACCCACCTCGGCGAGTTCGGTCTCTACCGGATCCTGTTCGCCGGTCTGTCGGAGACCGACGACCCGGTGATCTCCGCGGCGCTGCGCAAGGCCTACGCCAGCTTCCACACGTTCCTGCGCGACCGCATCCGCGAACACCGCCGCTCGCGCGCCGCGCGCGGCCTGCCGGCCGCCGAACTCGCGGCGTGGGCGATGCTCGGCCTCGGCACCGCGGTCAACCTCGGCCGCGAACTCGACCTGCTGTCGGCCAAGCAGCGCGCCGAGCTGCTGCGCACGGTCGGCCGCCAGCTGCTGGGTTCCTGAACGTCGGCGGCGACGGTGGCCGGAATGCGCAACGGTCCGGGTCTTGTCCTGGCCACATTGTTATGTGAGTATTTACTGACCATACGAGGTGACCGATGGTGCAGGCAAACGACGACACTCCACCCCGGCACACAGCGCTGCTGTGGCTGGCGCGCACAACCCTGCTGCTCTGGCTCGGGTTCTGGACCTGGTTCATCGTCTCGGTGATGGCCTCGGAAGGTGCCTCACCGTGGCCGGTCGGCATGTTGTGCGGCCTCTGGGTCATTGCCGCGTGGTCCTGGTTCTGGCCGCGCACCAGCGCGCTCGCGCTGGTCGCTCTGGCCGCCTGGTCACTGTGGTTCTTCCGCCCGCCGACCGGAGACGCCAGCGCCCCACTCTGGCTGATCGCGGTGCCGGCGTGCGCGATCGCGGCGCTGGCCTGGTTCACGGCCCCACCGCCGGCCACGCAGCGCTGACGCCAGCATCGGCGACTCCAGGGACCGCCTGCTGTCAGAACTGTCCGGCCGTCAGCTGCAACGCGTTGGTCGCCGTGATCGAGACCCAGTTGCCCATCCCGTCCAGTTCGATCGGGATCATCTGATGCCGGAACGTCAGGCCGACGATCGGCGGCGTGTTCGGCAGCAGCAGCGACGATTCGACGACGCCGGTCGTCGTCACGTAGGCCTGCAGGATGTCGGGCGCCACCAGCAGGTCGCAGCCTGCCGGCGCCTGTGGGAACACGGACAGCAGCGGCAGCGCACCCTGCGGGATCGCCGTGAAACTGGTCACCGCAACCACGATCGCCAGGTTGGGCAGACCGGTGCCGGTGGCGCGGAACGTCGCATCCACCCACGGCAGGGTCGTCGCGGTCAGCGTGTTGCCGCCGCCACTGCTGACACAACCCGTGCCCTGGGAACTCGCCGTCGCGGGACAGGTGCTGCGCTGGCGGGCGAAGTAGGCCGATGGCAGGCCACCCGCGGTGACGAAGCGGCCGCCGACCAGTAGTTCACCGTCGGCGCGGAGCGCGAGGGCGCTGATGTAGTTGGCAGGCAGGCCGCCAAGGCCGCCGCTGATCGAGGTCCAGGTGGTGCCGTTCCAGCGCGAGAGATAGGGACCGGAGACGGCGACGCCGCCGGCAACCAGGTCGCCGCTTGGCAGCGACATGAGTCCGTGCACCTCCGAGGCCGATGCGATGCCGAGCGGGACCCATGCCGCGCCGTCCCAGCGGCGGACCGCGCTCGCCCAGCCGCCGGCAACCAAGGCACCTTGCGGCGTGACATGCAGTGAGTAGCAGGTGCCGAGTCCGCTGCCGAGCGGCGACCAGGCACTGCCGTCCCAGCGCGCGACGCCGGCCGCGCTGACGCCGCCAGCCGTGGTGAAGATGCCACCGGCGACCAGGTCGCCGTTCGGCAGCACGACCATTGCGTGCACGGCCTGGTCCATGCCCGAGCCCAGCGGCGCCCACGTGGTTCCGTTCCAGCGCGCGATCCGGTTGGCCGCGACGCCGCCCACCACCGAGAAGTAGCCTGCGGCGATCAGGTCACCGTTCGGCATGACCGTCAGTGCATGGACGGGGTAGTTCATGCCCGAGCCCAGCGGTGCCCAGGCGACACCGTTCCATCGCGCGATCGACACCGCCGACATGCCGCCCGCCGTGGTGAACGCACCGCCGGCGATCAGGTCACCGTTCGGCATGCGGGTCAGTGCCTGCACGATCCAGTTGAGACCGCTGCCGAGCGGACTCCAGGTGGCCCCGTTCCAGCGGGCGATGCGATTCGCCGCCACCGCGCCCGCGACCGTGAACGTGCCGCCGATGACGACGTCCCCGTCGGGCAGCGCCAGGATGGCGTTCACCTCGCTGTCGATGCCGGGGCTGACGTGGGCCCATGTGGCGCCATTCCACCGGGCGATGTAGTTCGCGGCGGCGGTGTTCGCCGTCAGGAACGAACCGGCGGCGATCAGATCGCCGTTCGGCAGCAGCGCCAGCGATTCGACCTCGGAGTTGAACTGTGGACCGAAGCCGGTGCCGATCGGTGACCAGCTGGTGCCGTCCCACCGCGACACCATGCCGTTCCAGTAGCCGCCGGCAACCACGTCGCCGTTCGGCAGGGTCAGCAGGGCGTTCACGCGCTGGCCCGGCCCGGTACCGAGCGACGTCCAGGTGGTGCCGTTCCAGCTGCGCGCGTACGGCGACGATTGACAGCCGACCACCAGGTCGCCGTTGGCGGCGAGTGTCAGGGCGTTGACTTGTGAACCAACGCCGGTCCCGAGCGGCAACCACGAGGTCCCGTCCCACCTGGCGACGCGGTTGACCGGCATGCCGCCCGCCGAGCTCAAGACGCCAGCGACGATCAGGTCACCATTCGCGAGCGGCAGCAGGGCATACACGCCACCGGTGACACCGGCGCCGAGCGGCTCCCAGTAGCTGCCGTTCCAACGTGCGATGTAGCTGACGCTGGCGAAGCCCGAGTTGGTGAAGCTACCACCGGCGATCAGGTCGCCGTTGGCCATGACGGCAACGGCGGACACGTCGCCGGTCAGCGCCGAACCGCTCGACACGACGCCGACGGGCGTCCAGGTCGACCCGTCCCAGCGCGCGACGTTGCTCGCAGTCACGCCGCCAGCCAGCGTGAACGTGCCGGCCGCCAGCAGGTCGCCATTCGGCAGGGTCGTCAGCGCGAGGATGTTGCCGTTCATGCCGGCGCCGAGCGCCTCCCAGGTGCTGGTCGCAGGGTCGTAGAGGGCGATGTGATTGGCGACGATCGGCCCCGCCAGCACGAACGCACCGCCGACGGCGAGCTTGGGCGGCAGTGGGCCCGCGCCATCGGGATCCCAGAGCGTCGTCGCGAACACCGGACCCGAGGTGCCGACGGTGCCGTCGCCGGCTTGCCACTGCGCGGCACACTGCGCGGTCACTGGCGGCGGCGCGACGGCCAGCAGGGCCAGCACGAGCAGCGGGCAGAAAGGGAACCTGAGAGCGGATTGCATGGGGCCGATGCGGCGATTCGCGGTGAACACGCCGACGATCGGCGACCACGTCCAGGTTAGCCGCAAGGTGAGGGCCGACCAATCCCGGGGACCGCGCCGGGCGACCGCCCGACGCCCGCCGCCGCATCACTTCCCTCGCACCGTGGATCCACCGTGCCCCTTGCGCGGCGACGGTTCCGTCGCAATCCTGGCTGCCCCGGAATCGACCCCAGATCCCACCGCACACCATGTCCACGACCGTCGAGAAGCACGTTTTCCAGGCCGAAGTCAACGAGGTCCTCTCGCTCGTCGTCAACTCGCTCTATTCGCACCGCGAGGTGTTCCTGCGCGAGTTGATCAGCAACGCCGCCGACGCGATCGACCAGATCAACTTCCGCGCGCTGACCGAGCACACGCTGCTCGGCGACGACAAGGAACTGCGCATCGAGCTGATCCGCGACGAGAAGGCCAACACGCTGACGATCCGCGACAACGGCGTCGGCATGACGCGCGACGAGCTGATCGGCCACCTCGGCACCATCGCCCGCAGCGGTTCCAAGAAGCTGATGCAGGCGCTGTCGCCCGAGCAGAAGAAGGACATCGCGCTGATCGGTCAGTTCGGCGTCGGCTTCTACTCCGCGTTCCTGGTCGCGGACACCGTGACGGTCGTCTCGCGCAAGGCCGGCAGCGACGACACCTGGGTATGGGAGAGCCAGGCCAAGGGCGACTTCGAGATCCGCGCCGGCGAGCGTGCGACGCGCGGCACCGACGTGATCCTGCACCTGAAGGACGACGCCAAGGAGTACGCCGCCGAGTGGCCGGTGCGTGAGGTCGTGCACAAGTACAGCGACTACGTGCGCTGGCCGATCCGCATGCAGGTCGAGCGCGGCAGCGACGACGCCGAGGACGGCAAGCAGGTCGAGTGGCAGACACTGAACCAGGCACGCGCGCTGTGGACGCGGCCGAAGAGCGAGGTCGACGCGGCGCAGTACCAGGAGTTCTACAAGTCGCTGTCGCACGACTGGCAGGAGCCGCTGGCGTGGACGCACTTCAAGGTCGAAGGCGCACACGAGCTGACCGGCCTGCTGTTCCTGCCGGGCAAGGCGCCGTTCGACGTCGTCGACCGCCGGAAGAGCGGTGTGCGGCTGTTCGTGAAGCGCGTGTTCATCATGGACGACGCACAGGAGATCGTGCCGGAGTGGCTGCGCTTCGTGCGCGGCGTCGTCGACAGCGAGGACCTGCCGCTGAACGTCTCGCGCGAGATCCTGCAGAAGGACGCGACCACGCGCTTCATCCGGAAGCAGGTCGTCTCCAAGACGCTGACGCTGCTCGAAGAACTGGCCAACGAGGGCGAGACCGAACGCGAGGTCGACGGCGAGAAGACCAAGGTGCGCCGCTACGAGCAGTTCTGGGCCGAGTTCGGCCGCATGCTGAAGGAAGGCGTCTACCACGACATCGAGTCGCGCGACCGCCTCGCGAAGCTGCTGCGCTTCCGCAGCTCGCACGACGACGGCTGGCACGGGCTCGCCGACTACGTCGCGCGCATGCCAGCGGACCAGAAGTCGATCTACTACGTCGCCGCCGACAGCCTCGCGACCGCCAAGGCCAGCCCGCACATCGAGGCGCTGAAGCAGCGCGGCTACGAGGTGCTGCTGATGACCGACTCGATCGACGAGTGGATCGTCGACGCGCTGCGCGAGTTCGCAGAGAAGCCACTGGTGTCGGCCGCGAAGGGCGCGCTCGACCTGCCGGAGACCGAGGCGCAGAAGCAGAAGAAGGAGGCGCAGCAGAAGGAACTCGCGCCGATGCTCGAGCGCGTGCAGAAGGCGCTCGAAGCCAAGGTCAAGACCGTGCGCGTCACCGATCGCCTGACCGACTCGCCGGCGTGCCTGGTCAGCGACGGGGCCGGCATGAGCGCGCGCCAGGAGCGCGTGCTGCGCGAGGCGGGCCACGACGTGCCGCTGCAGAAACGCATCCTCGAGCTGAACGGCGACCACGCGGTCGTGCAGAAGCTGCAGACGATCACCGACGAGGCGCAGTTCGCCGACTGGTCGGCGCTGCTCTACGACCAGGCCCTGCTCGCCGAAGGCTCGTTGCCCGCGGATCCGGCTGCGTTCAGTCGCCGCGTCGCCGCGCTGATGGCAAGGCCCTGACACGCACATGGAACCGACCACCACCCCCGAGCAACTGCTGCAGTGCCTGCAGTGGCGCTACGCCACCAAGCGCTTCGATCCGACGCGCGCGATTCCCGACGTCGCCTGGAACGCACTCGAACAGGCGCTGGTGCTGGCGCCGTCGTCGTTCGGGCTGCAGCCGTGGAAGTTCCTGGTCATCGACGATCCCGCGCTGCGCGCCGCGCTGAAGGCGCAGTCGTGGAACCAATCGCAGGTCACCGACGCCAGCCGCTACGTCGTGTTCACGGCGCTGCGCACGGTGACCGAGCACGACGTCGAGCGCTGCCTGCAGCGCACCAGCGACGTGCAGGGGCGGCCGGTCGCGTCGATGGCCGGCTACGGCAAGGTCATCAACGACTTCCTGGTCAAGGGCTGGGCGGCGAAGGACCTGTTCGGCTGGAACGCGCGCCAGGCCTACCTCGCACTCGGCCAGTTCATGACCGCGGCGGCGCTGCTGGGCATCGACACCTGCCCGATGGAGGGCATCGACGCCAACGGCTACGACCGCGCGCTGTCGCTGCACGGCTCACGCTACGCGACGTTGTGCGCCTGCGCTGTCGGCTATCGGGCGGCCGACGACAAGTACGCTGCCGCGCCGAAGGTGCGCTACGCGCTCGACGAAGTCGTCGAGCGGCGCTGATCGCTACAGGTAGGTGTAGGTCGTCGATGCCGTGCAGCCGCCCGGCGTCGTGATCACGACCGCGGCGGAGCCGGGCGTTCCAGCCGGCGTGCGCACGGTCACGGCGGTGTTGATGGCCGAGATGATCATCGCCGGCGCGCCGCCGATGGTCATCGTCGAGCCCGGCGCGAACCCGGTGCCCTGCACCAGGAAGATCTGGTTGCCAGCCGCAGGGCCGCTGCCCAGCACGGTGCCGGTGACCACGGGCGTCGGGTTGATCGCAGCCATCGCGACCTGCCCGTCAGGGTTCGCCACGGTGAGCTGCGACCCACACGCGAGTCCGGCCGGGTACGGGAACACGATCTGCACCGCCGACGCCGAGGTGGGCACGACCGGCGTGCCGTTCACTGCCAACGTCGCACCGGGCACGAAGCGCAGCCCGGTGATCGTGATCGCCTGGCCGGCTGCGGCACTCGCCGGCACGACGGTGGTGATCACCGGCGCCGCCGACGGCGTGATCTTCACGTCGATCGCGTTGCTGACGCCGAGCTCGAACGGGCTCGCCGACGACACGGTCACCGCCTGCAGCGTGAAGTCGAGTGGGAACGGCACCGTGCCAGCCGGCAGCGGGAACGAGAACGGCGCCGGCCCCGCCGGCAGCAACGCCGGGAACAGGCCGAAGCTGTCGGCGAGGACCAGCTCGAACGGTCCGAGCGGCAGTACCGGCATGCAGGTGTTGCCGAAGCCGAGTGCCGTGCCGAGCGCACCCGGCTGCGGCAGCAGCGACAACACCAGCACGAACGGCCACCCGGGCCCGGCCGCAGCCGGCGGGTTCATCGCGATCGTGAACGGCTGGTAGGTGGCGAGCGGCACCACGCGGAACGCGTCGCCCGCGCTGCCGTCGACGAAGAGCACGTCCTCGCCGATGCTGCCGGCGTAGCACGGATCCTTCAGCGACGTCGAGGTCCAATCCCACGACAGGATCTCGACCAGCTCGGTCAGCGTGCCGGCGCCGGTCGTCGCGCAGAAGCCGAGGAACGCAGTGCCGTTCGCCAGCGTCGGCGCCGACACCGGCTGGTTGTTGGCGTAGAGGCCGCCGGTGACGAGGCTGTAGGCGCGGCTGATCGCCGGCACGGCCGAGCCGTCGACGAACACCTCGATCGTGCCGGGCACGTAGCGCACGCGCAGCGTGTGCACCTGGCCGTTGCTGAGGTTCTGCGCCGGGGTCGCGCGCGCGATCGAGTACTGCTCGTTCTCGTGGTTGCCGAGCGCCCCGCGCGTGTGGATCGTCAGTTCGTTGGCGCTCGTGTCGCCGAGGAACCCGTCCTGGTAGGTGTCGAGCTCGATCGCGATCGAGTTGCGGATGCCGACTGCGCTGTTGGCGCCGTTGCCATAGCCCATGCCCCAGACGGTGCCGCCCGTCGTGGCGAGGCCGTTCGGGTCGTCGTGGATCACCAGCGCCATGCCTTCGGCCTTGGTGCCCACCGTGGGCGGCGTGATGCGGAACGTGAACGTCGTGTCGAAGCCGGCGATGACCGGCAGCGCGGTCTGATGCCACGCCCAACCGGTCTGGTTGCTGGCGTTCGCGGTCAGACGCAGCGCGGTGCCGCTCGGCGCGGCGGTGCCGAGCAACGCCAGCGTGCCGGTGCTGCTGAAGTCGGCGTAGGTGAACGACTGCGCGGTGAGAGCGGTGCCGAACGCAACGGCGAACAGGCCGGCGGTGGCCCAACGGGATGTCATCATGGTGCGGGTGTCTGCGGGCGGGTCAGGGGGGCGAACACTCTAGCAAACCAGACGGCCACGTCTCCCCTGCGCCGCGATGCAAAGCCCAGCCGCCGCCAGCGGCCTTGTCATCGCGCACTCAACGCCCGCGCAGTGCCTCGCCGAGCGCCGTATGCCACAGCCGCTGCTTGTCGGCAGGCCGCAGGCTCGCGTGCGCCGGGCTCGTCGACGGCAATCGCTCGATGCGCAACAGGCGCCCGTCGGGCAACCGACCGGTCACGCGCCGCACGAACAGGTCGTGTGCCGTGCCGCCGTTGCACAGTACCGTCACGATGCGCGCGTGTTCGCGCAGGAACGCCACGAAGTCGTTGGTCTCGATGCTGGCCCGCACGATCGCCGCGTCGAGGCTGCCGTCGCGTTCGCAGCTGCGCAGCACGTCCCAGAGCGCGATGCCGTTGGCGCGCAGCGCGCGCGTGCGCTGCGCGTAGCCGGCGTCCGGCGCGACGTCGCAGAAGGCGCCGACGATGCGCCAGAACGCGTTGTCCGGGTGCGCGTAGTACTGACCTGCCGCGAGCGAGCGTTCGCCCGGCATGCTGCCGAGGATCAGCACGCGGGCGTCGCGGCCGGCGATCGGCGCGAAACTCGAGATGGCGGCCACGCGGAGAACTCTACGTGCTCGACAGATGGTATGAAGGCGTCGTGCCTTCGTTGCCCCACTTCACCCATCGCCTGCTCGACGCGCTGCCGGGCGATGCCCGCACCGATGCCGCGTCGCGCCACGTGCAGGGTGCACTGTGGTCGCGCGTGCGGCCGACGCCAGTCGCAGCGCCGCGGCTGCTCGCGTTCTCACGACCGCTCGCGCGCGAACTCGGGCTCGCCGACACGCTGCTGCAGGATCCGACGACCGCCGAGGTACTCGGCGGCAACCGCTTGTGGCCCGGCATGGAGCCGTATGCCGCCAACTACGGCGGCCACCAGTTCGGCAACTGGGCCGGCCAGCTCGGCGACGGGCGCGCGATCGTGCTCGGCGAACTGCAGCGCCCCGACGGCACGCTGGTCGAAGTGCAGCTCAAGGGTGCCGGCCCGACCGCCTACTCGCGCGCCGGCGACGGCCGCGCGGTGCTGCGTTCGTCGATCCGCGAGTTCCTCTGCAGCGAGGCGATGCACCATCTCGGTGTGGCGACGACGCGCGCGCTGTCGCTGTGCGCGACCGGCGACGACGTCGTGCGCGACATGTTCTACGACGGCAACCCGCAGGCCGAGCCGGGCGCGGTGGTCTGCCGCGTGGCCGAGAGCTTCCTGCGCTTCGGCAACTTCGAACTGCCGGCGTCGCGCGGCGACGTGCAGCTGCTGCAACAGCTCGCGAACTTCACGCTGACCCACTTCTTCCCCGAGCTCGGTCCACCGTCGAAGGCGGCCTACGCCGCGATGCTGCAGGAAGTCGCCCGGCGCACGGCGCGCCTGATCGCACACTGGCAGGCGATCGGCTTCGTGCATGGCGTGATGAACACCGACAACCTGTCGATGCTCGGCCTGACGATCGACTACGGCCCGTACGGCTGGATCGACGACTTCGACCTCGGCTGGACACCGAACACCACCGACGCGCAGATGCGCCGCTACGCGTTCGGCAACCAGCCCGGCATCGGCCTGTGGAACGTCGAGCGGCTCGGCGAGGCGTTGCTACCGCTGCTCGGAGGCGAGGCGGCGGTGCACGCGGCCATCGACGACTACCGCTCGACCTATGCGATCGAGGCCACGCAGCGCTTCGGGGCGAAGCTGGGGCTGTCGTTCGAAGCCGCGCGTGGCGACGGCGAACTGCTGCAGCAGTGCCTGGACTGGCTCGCCGCGCAGGAGACCGACATGACGCTGTTCTTCCGCGCGCTGTCGCAGGTCGTCGTGCTGGAAGCGCCGCCAAAGATCCTGCCTGCGAACGTGCAGGCCGCGTTCTACCGCGTCGTGCCCGCGGCGCATGTCGCCGCCGGCATCGAGTGGCTGCAGCGCTGGTGGCAGCGCACACGGCTGGAGCCGCGGCCGCCGGCCGAACTGGCCCAGGCCATGGACGCGACGAACCCGAAGTTCGTGCTGCGCAACTGGCTCGCGCAGGAGGCCATCGACGCCGCGCATGCCGGCGACCTCGGCAAGGTGCAGCGCCTGCTCGAAGTCATGGAACGCCCGTTCGACGAGCAGCCACAGCACGACGACCTGGCGCAGAAGCGCCCCGACTGGGCACGCGACAAGCCGGGCTGTTCGGCCTTGTCCTGCAGTTCGTGAACGCGAGCAGCCTCAGGGGCCGTAGCGCAGACTGAGCAGCCGGGCGCCGTCGACCGAGATCGTGACCACGAACAGCCGGTCGTACTCGTCGTCGCGGATCTCGATGTCGGTCCGCACTCCCAGCGCCCGCAGCACGTCCGGCACCGTGTTCGAATGGCCGACGACGACGACGGTCTGGCCGAGGTTCTCCTGCCGGATGCGCAGCGCCAGCGCTCGCGGGTCTCGCGCGGGCACGACCTGCGGCTCGATGCCCTTGCTGCGACAGTACGGCGCCGCCGTCGCCGCCGTGCGCCGGAACTCGCTGGTGTAGACCGCGCGCACGTCGAGCGCATCGAGCGTCTGCTGCAACCGGACGCTGCGGCGCACGCCCTCGACGGACAGTTCGACATCGCCCTGCTCGCCTTGCTTCTCGGCGTGGCGCACGACCACGACCGTCGTGACCGCCGGCGCACGGCCATCGGCGAACGCACGGATGCGATCGACGACCCCGCGCGCCAGCTCGTTCGGCACCGGGATCGTCAGGTCGTACTGCCGCAGCACCCAGCGCTCGCCGCGCCGTTCCAGCACCCCGCTGCCGCGGCACGCACCGTAAGACTCGTTGTCGAGCACCTCGTCGAACCACGCCAGCCTGCCGCCGTCGGCGACCGTGACGAAACGGCGCAGCGGCACGTAGGTCCACGCCGGTCCACGCTCGAAGTACGGCATCGCGAACCCGCGGAACTCGGCACCGGTCCAGCGCTCGCTGCCATCGGTGCCGAGGAACACCGCGTCGTCGGGCAAGATCGCGAAGTAGCGCGCCTCGTCGCCTTTCGCCGCGGCGTCGTGGAAGTCGTCCAGCGTGCGCGCGACCTCGCCGGCGGCGCCGCGCAGGGTGCGTTCGGCGTGCAAGCCGACGAAGTGGGTCGCCAACGCGTCTGGCTCTGGCACAGCCACACACGTGGCGACCTCGACGCCCGCGCGCTGCAGCGGCACCAGCAGTTCGTGGGCGCCGGCCAACAGGCGCACGCGACGACCGCGCAAGCGCGCCAGCGACACGTCGGCGGCAATGCCCTCGCAGCTCCACAGGCTGACGGTCTGAAGCTCGTGCCCATGCGTGGCGGCCAGTCGCAGCCCCGCCGCCGCGCCGACGCCACCGCCCGCGAGGTGCATGCCGACCTGGTCGACGCGGAAGTCCTGCCGCAGCCGAGCCAGCAGGGCACCGAGGTCGCGCGTGTTGGCATCCGCCGCAGCCTGCACGACCACGAAGCCACCGCGCGCGATCGCGGCCACCGCGGCCGGCGACGTATCGCCGAGCCACACGAGCAGGGGGAACGGTCGCTCGGCCTCGAACCCGGCCGGCAGCTGCACCGTGTAGCGCAGCGGCGCGGCACCCGCCGGCAGGGCGAGTTCGTGCGACGCCGCCTGCGGCAACGACGACTGCGCGGCCAACGGCATCACGGCGGCGAGGAGGACGACGAGCGGGCGCAGCATGGGCGCCACGTCTACCGCACGGTCACGCGCCCGACCAGGACAGCGCCGCCAGCACCTGTTCCTGTTCGGCCGGTGGCAGGTGCTCGGCCAGGAACGGATACAGCGCGTTGCGCTCGCGCAGATCATGGTGCAGCAGCAGGTTCTTGAAGGTCGCCTGGCGATCGAACAGCTCCAGCAACGCGCGGTCGTCCGGCTGCTCGACGAGCCGTGCCAGCCGCGCGCCGAAGTCGTCGACGAACAGGCGCAGGTTCTTGTGTTCGCCGAGGAACAGCCGCACCGGCGCGTCGCTCGCGTCGCCACCGAGCGCCGCGTAGCGCGGCAACACCAGCGACTCCTCGTCCTGGATGTGCGCGAACAGCCGTTCGCGGTAGTCGGCGAGCAGACGCAGGGCGCGAGCGAAATCGCGGTCGAGCAGCGCCTGCTGATGGGCGAAGAAGCGCATGTCGAGCTGCCCGTGCAGAGCCATCATGCGGTGGACGAAACGCAGCGCATCGGCGGGCCCGGAACACATGTGTGCAGGCTACGGCAACCGCGCGCCGCGGTCGCGTACGGCTGCGTCACGCCAGCATTCGCCCGTTGGCCGCCGTGCAGCAGTCCATCTGCCCGCCGACCCTGCGCCGAGGTGCGTACGCACGTTCGGCGCCCTTGACTCGATGGTGAGCTAGCCTTCGTTGCACCACTCGCCCAGCCTCTCTCATGCTCTCACGACCCAATCTCGCCGGCGTCGCGCGCACCCTGCGCCCGATCCTGTTCCCCTCCCGCTTCGCGGTCGAGCTGTGCGCCGACTGCAATCTGCGCTGCTCGATGTGCCACCACCCGGACATGCAGCGGCCGAAGGGAGTGATGCCGTTCGCGCTGTGGCAGAAGTGCGCCGACGAGGTCGCCGCGACCAATCCCGACACGCAGGTCTGGTTCTCGTTCTGTGGTGAGCCGCTGCTGCAGCCCGAGTTGCTGTTGCGCTGCCTCGCCTACGGCCGCTCCGTCGGTCTGCGACAGCTCTGCCTGAACACCAACGGCATGTTGTTGACGAATGCGATCGCCGACCAGCTGCTCGACGCCGGGCTCAGCCAGTTCGTGATCGGGCTCGATGGCTTCACGCGCGAGACCTACGCGAAGATCCGCGTCGGCGGCGATCGCGACGTCGTCTACGGCAACGTCGAGTACCTGCTGCAGCAGCGCCAACACCGCAGCGACGGACCCGAGATCCTGGTGCAGTTCATCGCGATGGCGGCGAACGAGGCGGAGCTGCCGGCCTTTCGTGAGCACTGGCTGCCGCGCGGCGCGACCGTGAAGGCACGGCACATGCTGAGCTGGGGTGGACGCTTCGGCACCCAGCTCTGCGTGCCCGACGAAGAACGCATCGCTTGCCCGTGGGCGGTCACGATGATGCACGTGTTCTGGGATGGGCGCGTGCCGCGCTGCCCGGGCGACACCGAGGGCGACGAAGGCGTCGGCAACGTCTGGCAGGAGTCGCTGACCGACCTGTGGGCGAAGCTCGGTCAGTACCGCGACCTGCACCTGCAGCACCGCTTCGCCGAACTGCCCGATCGCTGCCAGACCTGCCGCGATTGGATGGTCGGCAGCGCCGAACGCATGCGACCGGACGGCGAGGGCGGTGCGTGACCACGCTCTACCTGTGCGGCGCCGGCAACTCCGAAGGCGTGCGCCTGGCGCTGACGGTCAACCAGGTGCACCGCCACTGGGATCTGATCGTGCTGCTCGACGACGACCCGCGAAAGCACGGCACCTCGCTGCTCGGCGTGCCGGTGCAGGGAGCGCTGTCGCTGCTCGCCGAAGCCGGGCCGGGAGCGTTCGCCGTCAACCTCGTGGCGCGCACGACCAGGGGCCGCGCAGCGGTGCACCGGCGCATCGTCGCCACCGGCGTGCCGCTGGCGAACCTCGTGCATCCCGCCGTGGACTCCCGCGACTGCGAACTCGGCAACGGCGTGCTGGTCTACGAGCAGGCCGTGCTGTCGCCGGAGACCCGGCTGGGCGACGGCGTGGTGGTGTTCATGCGCGCGGTCGTCGGCCACGAGGCCACGGTCGGCGCCGGCTGCGTGCTGGCGGCCGGTGCGGTGCTCAACGCGCGCGTCGTGCTCGGCGACGAGGTCTACGTGGGTTCCAACGCGTCCGTGCTGCCCGAGGTCCGCATCGCCGCGAACGCCACGGTCGGCGCGAACACGATGGTGGCGACGGACGTGCCGCGCGACGCCACCATCGTCGGCGTACCCGGGCAACTGCTGCACATGGCCGCGGCGGCAGCACCTTCGCCCACCACCGGCGCGATGCCGTCGACGGCGAGCACGGCCACCGACCCGGCCGCGGCCGAACTCGAGGACCGGTTGATGGAACTGCTGCACGGCGTACTCGGCCACCGCCTGGCCGGACCGACGGACCGCTTCTTCGAAGCGGGCGGCACGTCGCTGCGCGCGATCCAGCTGCTCGCGGCGGTGCGCCGCGACCTCGGCCACGACGTGCCGCTGCCGGTGCTCTACTCCCGCTGCACGATGCGCGAACTGGCGCTGCACCTGCTCGGCCTGCCGACCACGAACTCCCCGGCCCAGATGGCACACGCGCGCGCGGCGGCGCGGCGCCGCATGCCTTCGCCTGCGAGCCCGCCGCGACCCGTGTAGCCGGCGGGCACTATCCGCGGGCGCTCTCGTATGGCGCATCGACGCCATCCCGCAACCAGGCGACCACGTCCGCCGCCGAGAACCGCGGCTCGTCGGCCGTGCCCAGCGCCAGTTGGAGAATGCCATCGCCGGCGGTGAACAGCGGCAGTTCCGGCCCCGCGTCCTGCCTCTGCCCGAGCCCGATGTTGGCCATCAGCCCGTTGCACAGGCAGCCGCGGCCCACGGTGTCTGCGCGCGCGCCGCCCTTCCGCAGGTAATCGTCGACGGGCTCACCGGGACAACGCCCACGCACCCGCCCCCGCTCGTCGACGAACGCGGTCTGCAGGTAGCCAAGGTCACAGACCCGCACTCGCTGGGCGCAGAGTTCCGGCATGCCGAGCGTGCCTTCGACCTGCAGCACCTTGAACGGGAACCCGGTGGCCGACACGCGACCGTCGGTGCGCACCGTGATCGCACCACGATGCAGACCGGCGATGATGCGCTGCTTGTGTGCCGCCGGATAGCCGGACTCGTCCGCGAGGGAGAACAGCGACCCGACCTGGATGCCCGCGGCTCCCGCGGCGAGCGCCGCGCGCAGCTGCCCCGGTCGACCGCGGCCGCCCGCCAGATAGAAGGGCTTGCCCAGAGCGGCGATCACGTCGAGGTCGACGACGTCGCGCTCGTCGTAGATCGGATCACCGTTGGCATCGACGACCTTGTTGCGCGGCGGTGCGTTGTGGCCCCCTGCAGTGGGTCCTTCGAGGATCCAGCCAGCACAGTGATCCGCGGGCAGCTTCTTGGCGAGGATGCGTGCCAGCGCGTCCGACGCGATGATCGGGAAGAAGGCCGGGCAGGGCATGGCCTGTGGGCACGGCACGACGTCGGCGGGATCGAAGCGGTAGCAGTGCGGTTGCACCGCCGCGGCGGTGGCGCCCGGCGCCGCCGCGCCTTCGACCTCCAGCCGCAACTCCGCCGGCTTGCCGGCCGCGAGCAGGTGCAGCTGTTCGGCTTCTTCGATCGGGATGCCAGCCCCCATGAACACCGCATCGACACCGCCGAGCATGGCCCCGTACATGGCCGCCAGCGTGCCCCGCTTGAGCTTCGTCAGCAGGTTGATGCCGATCCGCCCGGCATGGCCCATGCGTGCCAGCGCCACTTCGCTGTAGGTGGCGGCACAGAGGATCCGCTGCGACAGCGCCGACCCGCGGAAGGAGTGCATCGGCAGCAGTCGGAAGGGCGCGTTCGCGGCAATGCCGCCGACCACGTGATAGCGCTCCCGCAGATGCGCGACGATCGCCTGGTCGGGATAGCCCTGCAGCACCTGCAACCGCCCGTGTGGATCGCCCTGCTGCAGTTCGCGCACGACGACGGTGTCGATGCCGGTGCCGGAGACGACGCCGAACTCACCCAACTCGGCCACCCGGCGCGCCAGCCGCCAACTGGAAACAGCGACGCCCATGCCTCCCTGCACGATCTGCGGTAGGCCGTGACGACGTCGATTCGGTTCGCTCTGTGGCATGAGGTAGCTCCCGTGGCCATCGCAGATCGCCACGCGCGCAGGATAAGCCGCTGTCGCGGCCGTACGCGGCAGCGGAGAGTGCGCAGTCACCTGGGGCGTTGTTCGCACCCACCGGCGCCATGCGCGGTCACCGGCTCACCGCGGCAGTTGCCGCTGCGCCGCGTCACGCAGCCGCTGCGCACACCGCGCCTGCTCGGCCGCCGCTTCGCCTTGCCCGGCCTGCTGCAGCGTCGCCGCCATCCGCTCCGCGAACTGCGCCGCCCCGGCACAGATCGAAGCCGGCACCGTGCCGGCCAGCACGCGCCGCTCGAGATCGTTCAGTTCGCGGGTGCTCTCGTCGAAGCGCCCCGTCGCGGCCAGCGCCGAGACGAGGCGCAGGCGCGCTTCGTGGTCGTCCGCGTCGACCAGGAGGATGCGCCGCAGATGCGGTTCGGCTGCGACCGCGTTGCCGCTCAACGCATACAACGACGCGAGCCGGCGGTCGTGGCTGACCGGGTTCCAGAGCCCCCACTGCTCGACCGCCCGATGGTGCGCGAGCGCCGATCCGATGGCGCTGCGCACGGCGTCCTTGCTGCCGTCGGCCATGGCGACGCGCGCGGCGGCGAACGCGGCGGCGCCGCGCACTTCGTGCCACCGCACCCACGCACTCTCGATGCCGAACACGAGCAGCACGAAGATGGCGCCGACGACCGCGACACCCGTCCTCGTGAGCCTGCCGCCGCGTCGCAGCGACCAACGGCGCCAGGTCAGGTTCTGTGCGCGCCAGAGGCGCAGCGACAACACCGTCAACGCCGCCGCCCCACAGCCGATGCCGACCGCCATCAGGAACGGCACCGTTTCGTAGAGGCCGCGGAACGTGAGGATCGCCGCCAGCATCACGCCACCGGCCAACAGGTCTTCGCCCAGCGACCAATGGAACCCGTGCGGCTTGCGATCCTGCCGCACCAGCGACGAGAGCATGGACGGACGACCGAAGCCGAACGAGAGCGCGCCCTCCGGACACGCGGCCACACAGTCCAGGTCGCGCAGGCACGCCGGATCGACGACGTTGCCGAAGCGCTGCACCTCTTCGTGCACCCAGATGCCCGACTGGCACGCGGCGGTGCAGCGCCCACAGTCGGTGCAACCACCGCGCAGGCGGATCCGTCCCGGTGCGATCCGGTCCGCGAGCGCGAACACCGCGCCGTACGGGCAGGCATCGAGGCAGAAAGCGCGTGAGCCCAACAGGTAGACGATCACGAAGCCGCAGATCAGGAACGTGAGTCCCGTGATCCAGGGCCCGGGCAGGTTGCGCCAGAACGCGTCGGTCACGAACGAGGCCCACGCTTCGTCGGAACCGGCGACGTGCAGCGTCGGCGCCGGCCTGCCCTGCAGCAGGCGCACCAGCTGCGGCCACAGGAACATGTAGCCCATCACGATCCAGGGCGCCGTGCGCAGCACGCGCGAACGGATCGGCTTGCCGGCGATGCCGACCTTCTCCAGCAACCAGGCGCACAGGTCCTGCAGCGCCAGCAGGTGGCACGCCCAACCACAGAAGAAGCGCCCGACCACAGCGGTCGCCAGCACAGCGGTGGCCATCAGCAGGAAGCCCGCGGTAACCAGGCCCGCCTCGAGCGTGTAGACGACCTCGTTGAACTCGAGCGGCGCCAGCGAACGGCCCGCGATCAGCCAATGGGCGATGTGGATGCCGATCAGCACGTGCACGCCGACCAACGTGGCGGCGCGCCAACGCGCGTAGTTCCGTCGCCGGACGGGCGCAGCGGCCGGCGGCTCGTGCACGGCATCCATGTCGCGCTCGCGGCCTCAGGCTTCGGCGCGTTCCACTTCGCGCCGCGTGTCGATGGTGCGCGCCTGCAGAAGCTCGAGGTCGAGGCACAGGCGCTCTGCGGGCACGAAGCCCTCACGATGGAAGAACGACAGCAGCCGCTGGTCCTGCCACGACACCTCGGTGCGCAGCGTCGGGATGCCGAGCGCCAACAGGTTCTCGCGCAGCTGCCGCAGCAGCGCCTGGCCGACGCCGCGGCCCTGGAACGCGGGGTGCACGCCGATCGTGTCGAGCACGGCGCTCTGCTCGGTCGCGCCGAACTCGCCGTAGTAGACCCGCGCCAGCAGGAAGCCGGCGAACGTGTCGTCCAGCTCCGCCGCGAGCGACACCTGGATGCCGGTGTCCGCCAGCGCCTGCGCGAGCTTCACCTTGAAGTACTGCTCGCGCGACCGGCCGGCGTTGCGGCGATCGATGTCGACCACGCGCGCGAGGTCCTTCGGTCGCAGGTTCCGCACCAGCACGTCTTGCAGTGGATCGTTCGTCGTCATGGTCACAGCCTCGCCTGGTCGTCTGCCTTCTGGTCATGCCGTGCACTGCCCGCCATCGACGCGCAGCACCTGGCCGGTCACGTGGGAACTCAACTCGGAACACAGGAACAGCACCGCCCCGGCCACGTCCTCGGGTCGACCGAGCTGCGCCAACGCACACTCTGCCAGCGCCCGCCCCCGCTGCTCGTCGGTCAGTGCGCGCGTCATGTCGGTGTCGATCCAGCCCGGCGCCACGGAGTTGACGCGGATGCCGAAGCTGCCGAGTTCCCGCGCGGCGCTCTTGCCCAACGCGATCAACCCGGCCTTGCTGGCCGCGTAGTTGCCCTGGCCGAACTTGCCGCGTTCGCCGTTGATCGACGCGATCAGCACGATGCTGCCGCCGCCCGCGCGCCGCAAACGCGGCACGACGAGTTGCAGCAGATGGAATGCCGAGTCCAGGTTGACCTGCATCACCTCGCGCCACGCCTCGGGCGCGAGCTTCCACAGCACCGCGTCGCGAGTGATGCCGGCGCAGTGCACGAACAGGTCCAGGCGCTCCGGCAGTCGTTCCTGCAGCGCGCCGATCGCCGCCGCGTCGGCGAGATCGCACTCGAGGTGCGCGGCCCCTTCGGGCGCCACGGCTCCCGGCCGGTCGAGGCTCAGCACCTCGGCACCGGCGCGCCGCAACACCGCCACGACGGCGCCGCCGATGCCGCCGCTGCCGCCCGCGACCAGCGCCACGCGGCCGGCCAGCGAACAGAACGGCGGCTGCCGGGCTTCGCTCACGCGGCACCGCCGGTGCCGAGGGCGACACCCTTCTGCTGCAGCTTGCGGTGCCGGAACGCGCCCCACAACGCCGCGCCGATCGCACCGGCCAGCACCGAGTCCGGATGCGCACGGATCTCGATCGGCACCTTCTGTTCGGCGACGGCCTCGCGCAGCGCCGCGAGCAGGCCTTCGTCGTGCGACAGGCCGCCGGTGACCATCACCGGGCCGCGCGCGCCGGCCGAGGTCAGCAGCCGCAGGTAGCGACCGGCCATCGACTGGTGGATGCCTTTGAGGATGTTAGGGATCGAGATGCCGCGCGAGACCATGTTGATCACGTCGGTCTCCGCGAGCACCGCACAGATCGAAGAACACACCTCCGGGTTGTCCGCCTGCATCGACAGCGGGCCGATCTCGTCGATGGTCACGCCGAGGTAGCGGCAGATGTTCTCGAGGAACTGCCCCGACCCGGACGCACACTGACTCGTCATGCGGTGGCCGAGAACGCGCGCCTTGTCGTCCATCAACACGGCCCGGGCGTGCAGCGCGCCGATGTCGATCACCGCGCGCACGTCGGGGTCGAGCCAGATGCCGCCGCGCGCGTGCGTCGTCATGCCGTAGAAGTGGCCGGTGCGGCACACGACCTTCTCACCTTCGCCGGTGGTCGCGATGTAGTCGATCTGGTCGTGTTCGCGGCCAGCCTGCTGCAGGGCCTGCAGAAGCGCGCTGTCGACGACCTGCATCGCGTCGCGTCGGCGCAGGCGTTCGATCACCTGCACGCGCAACTCGGCGCCACCAGCAGCGCACCGGTCGTGCATCACGGCGACCTTGATCGCCGACGAACCGACGTCGATGCCGACGGTCCACAAGGAATCGGATCCAGGGCTCATGCGACGACCTCCGGTTCGGGGACCTGCTCACGCTGGGCGTCGCGCCACGCGAACAGCGCGGCACCCAACGCCCCGGTGTAGATCGAGTCGGGCGAGATGTTGATCGTGCGCTCGCCGTAGTTCTCCTGCACCAGCTTGCGCAGCGCCTTCACGGCCTCGCTGTTCTTGGCGACGCCGCCGGTGAACGTGAACTGCTCCTGCACGCCGCCCGATCGGGCCAGCAGCGACATCGCGCGCAGCACGATCGCCCGGTGCAGGCCGGCCAGGATGTCCTCGCGCTGCTCGCCGAGCGACAGGCGCTCGCGCAGCTCCGCGCCGGCGAACACCGTGCACGTCGAGTTGATGCGCACCGTGCGGCAGGACTTGCCCGCGAGCGGCCCGAGTTCGTGCAGCCCGAGGTTCATCTCGTCGGCGATGTAGCCGAGGTAACGACCGCAGCCGGCGGCGCAGCGGTCGTTCATCTGGAACGAGGTGACGATGCCGTCCTGGTCGATCTGGATCGCTTTGGTGTCCTGTCCGCCGATGTCGAGCACGGTGCGTGTCGCCGGGAACATCGCGTGTGCGCCGAGCCCGTGGCACAGGATCTCGGAGCGGATCTTCTTGTCGGGGAACGGCAAGCGCTGCCGCCCGTAGCCGGTGCCGACGATGCTGCGTTGCTGCAGGTCGACGTCGAGCACCCGGGCCGCTGCCCGTTCCAGCTCGGGACTCGCGAGCGCGCCCATCGCCGCCTTCGCGTGTGCGCGGAACGTGCCGACCGCTTCGGTCGAGTTCTCGACCTCGAGGATCGCCTTGTCGAACAGGCCGACCAGCGGGTCGAATGCATGCACGCCGTCGCGCGCCAGCCCTTCGGCCAGTTCCAGATAGCGGCTGCCGGCGAGGTCGCGGAAGAAGTCGCTCTTGCGGCTGACGCCCGGCTGGAACAGCTGGCCGGACTCCTCGTCCATGCGGCCGCCGATCGACGCGAGTGCCGCCAGCGTCGAGCTGCCCATGCCCAGGCGCTCGGCGTTGGCGCGCAGGCGATCGCGCAGCGCCGCGAGCTGCGCCCGATACTGCTGCTCGCGGAAACGCAGCTCGAAGCCGTGCAGCAGCGTCTTGCGCCGCGCGGCGTCGTGGCCGGCTTCCTCCAACGTACGATCGATCAGGTGCAGGCGCGCGTTGATCAACGCTTCGCCGAGCGCGACCTGGCAGGCGACCTCGTAGTTGCTGCGGCTGTTGGTGATACCGCGACCGAGCGGCTTCTGCTGCTGATCCAGCACCACGGCCTTGGTCGTCGTCGAGCCGAGGTCGATGCCGACGTTGTATTCGATGCGCATCCATCAGCTCCCCGAGCGCTTCTGCTCGATCATCTGGAAGTAGGACTCGAGCCGGTTCTTGATGTTGCTGGCCGAGAAGTAGCGCGGGTCGACGAGGTCGCTCTCGATGAAGCCGCCGGGCCGGCCGGTTCGTTCCTCCACTTCGCGCAGGATCATCAGTTGCCCGGCGCTGAACGAGTTGCAGCTCTTGACCGAGTTGATCAGGAACCCGTCGGCCCCGTAGTCGCGCACGTAGCGCGCCAGCATGTCGACGCGCGTCGGCAGGTTGAGGTTGGTGTAACAACCCATGCAGTACTCGGCGAGGCTCTCCATCGGCCGGCTCGGGTCGTGGCGGAACCCGTTGTCGTAGACGCCGCCGACCTTGGTGTAGGTCGACGCCACCACCACCGCGCCCTCGTCGGCGAACATCTTCCAGAACTCGCGGAAGCTGGTCCAATTGGGCGGCCCCTCGACGACGATGCGGTAGCGCTCGTGTTCGATCTCGCCGTCGGGCGTGACCGGCCCCTTGCCGAGCGCGACGCGCTCGTCGACCTCTCTGCGCAGCTCGCGGTAGTACGCGACCGCGTCGTCGGTGCCGCGGAAGGCGGTGAAGATCGGGCCGATGTAGTAGACGCCGCCGAAGTAGGCGTCGATCGGCGACGGCCGGCGCTTGGCGGACTCCAGCACCGCGACGAGGTCGTCCTCGGCCCTGGCCGAACGCGCCAGCATCTCGCGCAGGCGATCCTCGTCGTAGGCCTTGCCCGAGATCTGCTCGAGCGCGGGGATGACCTTCTTCTTCAGCTGGTCGACGACGTAGCGGCGCATCGCATCGGTGATCACGCCGTCACCCTGGTAGGGCACGTGCAGCATCGTCACCGGGCAGTCGTACTCCTGACCGAGCAGCTCGAACCACTTCAGGAACGTGAAGCAGCCGGTGTACGACAGCAGCAGCAGGTCCGGATCGGGCAGCCGTTCGCCGGTCGGGCCGACGTTGCCCGACTTCAGCATGCCGATGTCGCACTTGACGTAGGTGCAGACGTCCTCGGAGTGGCCGAGCTTCTCCGCCGCGGCGATGTAGTCGCGCGACTTGCCGCGCATGCCCGACTGCAGCGCATTGATCTCCGGCAGCACCGGCAGCAGGTCGAAGCTGCGCAGCAGCTCGGTCAGGTTGCCGGGCACGAACGTGTAGACGCACTTCTCGCCGCGCTGGCCGGCTTCGGCGAGGCGCGTGAAGTGAGCGGCGATCATCGCCTTCTGCCGCTCCTGACTCTGGTCCTTGTGCGCCGCGGATCGGGTGTCGATGGCCATGATCACTCACTCCACAGTTTGATCGAGTCGGCGAAGGTGCCGGCCTGCTCACGGATGACCTGGAATTGGCCGTTGTTCTCCGCGTACTTGAAGGCCGTCCACGGCACCTTGGCCCGCTCGACGGCCGTCACGCTCATGGGCTGCTCGAGCAGCGCCGGGTCGCAGAAGCTGGGCGCGCAGAAGATCACGCCTTCGGCAGAGCGACGGCGGATGCGATCGACGAGCGCCTGCCCCTTGGGCTGCTGGTCGATGTAGCGGATCGGGCTCTGGATGCCCTGCTCCAGGTACGCCGTGACGAGGTTTCCCAGCGGATCGTCGCCGGCGGTGCTGACATCGCCCTCGATCCAGCGATGCACCTGCACGAAGTCGTCGTCGACGATGTAGCAGCCGGAACGCTCCAGCGTCTTGATCAGACCCAGCGGCGGTTGTTCGCAGAACGCGCCGGCCAGCAGCACCCGCGCCTGGTCCATGCTGCGGCGCTCCTGGTCGGCGAGCACCGCGCGCCGGTAGTCGCGCAGCATCTCGCTGTGCTGCTCGACCGGCAGCACGAGCCCGGCGCGCAACAGCAGGTAGAGCTCGGCCGTCGGCACCCGCCACGGCTGCTGCGCGCGCAGGTCGTAGAGCCCTTCGACCAGGGCACGGTTGTCGTTGTAGGCGGCGATCGAAGCCCGCAGCTTCTCCGTCTGCAGCGGCTGCGCGCCGCGCCCGACGAGCGCCGCGGCGATCTCCTCCAGCTCGCTGCGATAGAACGCCCCGCCGAGCGCCGGGTCGAAGTTCTGCGGCACGTCGACGTAGCGGGCGTACTTGTCGGGGAACTGCATCTTCCACATGCCCGACAGGTTGCGGATCACGTCGCAGGTGGCGGGGAACAGCACGCCATCGAGGCAGTCGAGGCTGCCGTTGAGGCCCATCTCGATCGTGCTGCGCGGCAGGTGGCAGATGTAGGACTGGTAGAACGCGTCGCCGCGGATGATCTCGAGGTCGTCGCCCGCGCCCATCAACCCGACCGGCAGCACGCCCATCGCGTGCAGCATCTCGCGCGGCACGTAGACCGGTAGATAGCCGATCGCGAGGCCGCCGGTCTCGCGCTTCCAGTCGGTCACGGTCGACAGGCGCAGATCGCGATAGAGGCGCTCGGCACGGGCGAGCAGGGCCGGCAGGTCGGAGGTCGTCATGCGTTGCTCCACACCGGCGGACGCTTCTCGACGAACGCGGCGATGCCCTCACGGGCGTCGTGGGTCGCCATCAGATCGTCCAGATAGGCTCGCTCCAGTCGGGCGAGCTGCTGCAGGAAGGACTGCACGAACGGTCCGCGGACCGCGCGCACCGCGTGGCGCAGGCTCGAGGCGGAATGGCGACCCAGATCGTCGCGCGCATAGGCGAGCGCCGCGGCTTCCGGATCCTCGGCGACCACGTCGCAGAGCCCGATGCGTTGCGCCTCGTCGGCGGCGATCGTGCGCCCGGTGAGGCAGAGGTCCTCGGCGGGGCCGCGACCGATGCGTTCGGGCAGCAGCAACGACGCCACCGGCGCGAACACGCCGAGCGCGATCTCGGGCTGCCCGAACTTCGCGTCCGGTGCGGCGAACACGCGGTGGCAGAACGCCGCGATCTCGAGCCCGCCGCCGAGACACTGGCCGCGCACCGCAGCCAGCACCGGGACCTCGGCGGCCGCGATGGTGCGGAACAAGCCATGGAAGCGCTGCAACATGCCGGCGACCCGATCGGGCATGTGCTCCTGCACGCTGGCGCCGAACGAGAAGTGCGGCCCCTGCGCGGACAGCACGATGGCCTTCAGGCCGATCGCGGTGCGCGCCTCGACGAACACGCCCGTCAGCGCAGCCGTCATCACCTCGTCGACGATGTTGGCCTTCGGCCTGGCGAGGCGTAGCAGCCACAGCGCACCGTCGTCCTGGCGTTCGACCTGCACCGCCGCACCCTGGAGATCAGACGCCATGGCCCGACAGCTCCTTGCCGTGCGCCTTCTGCAGGATCTGCTCGGTCAGCTCCGTGCCCCACCGAGCACCCTGCGCCAGGCGCTGGCGCAGCAGCAGGAAGTCCGGCTCGCGGCAGGTCTTGCTGCCCTCGTGGAAGGCGCGGAAGCCGGCCCGGCCCTCGGTCATCATGTTGAGGCCGAGCCAGGCACGGTTGGTCTCGCGGTTGCGGTCCCAGTGTTCGAGCTTGTGCTTGCGCACGCTCTCGAGGGTCTTGCTGAGGCAGCCGGGCATCGTCATCGCCAGCGACGTGACGAGCCGGTCGACCTCACGATCGAGCAGCGAGAGGTCCACTTCGCCGCGCGCCATCAGTTCCTTGCCCGCGGCGCGCTCGGCGCCCTGGTGGAACTCACCGTGCACGACGAGTCCCTGCGCATCGAGCCAGCGGTCGGTGACCACGAGCGGGTTCGGCACGAATGCGCCGTCCACCTTCAGCGCCGGCACCAACGCGGTCAGCAGGCCGAGCCGATGCGCCTTGTGCGCGCTCCAGTGTTCGCACAGCGTGCAGCTCTCCATCGCCCGCTCGGCGCCGACGAACAGCGGCAGGAAGTCGGTGCTGCCGCCGTCGGGAGCGCTGCCGTGTTTGGGGCCCGCCTGGCCGAAACGCGCGAGGTCGCTGGCGAGCGAGAAGTCGCACGCCATGCCGATCTCCTGGCCGCCGGCGATGCGCATGCCGTTGACGCGGCAGATCACCGGCTTGTCGCAGTGCAGGATCGCCGTGACCATGTCGTTGAAGAGCCGCATGTACTGGCGGTACTCGTCGGGCCGGCCGGCGTAGTACTCGGCGTACTCGGCGGTGTTGCCGCCGGTGCAGAACGCCTTGTCGCCGCTGCCGGTGAACACCACCGCGACGCAGCCGCGGTCGTTGGACGCCGCGCGCATCGACAGGATCACGCCCTTCACCATCTCCGTCGTGTACGAGTTGTACTGCGCCGGGTTGTCGAGCATGATGCGGGTCGCGTAGAGGCCGTCGACGACGGCGCCGGCGATCGTGCTGGGCGGGGCCTCGCCCCCGGAGCGCCTGGGCGACTTCCGGATCGTGCGCGAGCTCGGGCGCGGGGGCAT
>JBGARS010000077.1:0-331 GCA_044230075.1 Planctomycetota bacterium
GAGACGCCGCCTGCGGCGCCGGCCCGTCACGGACAACTCCCATCGCTCCTGCGGAGCGTTGGGTCGGTTCGCGCCAAGACGCCGCCTGCGGCGCCGGCCCGTCACGGACAACTCCCATCGCTCCTGCGGAGCGTTGGGTCGGTTCTGATCGGGGCGGAATGCGCAGTCGTCGCGCGGCAGACGCGGGGCCCCGCGGTAAGTTCGCGCGGGCGATGAGTGTGCTCCTCGAACCAGTGCCGGATCACGTGCCCCTGCCAGCGGGCTTTCGCGCCGGCGGCGTGCACTGCGGGTTGAAGAAGAACGGCGCGCTGGACCTCGGCATCCTGATCAC
>JBGARS010000077.1:341-26974 GCA_044230075.1 Planctomycetota bacterium
CGAGGCCGCAGCGGTGTTCACGCAGAGTCGCCTCGTCGGAGCCCACATCGAGGTCTGTCGCGACCACCTCGCGCGCAGCAACGGCATGGTCCGGGCCGTTCTCGTCAACGCGCGCAATGCCAACTGCGCCACGGGCCGACAAGGGGTCGAGGACGCACGGACCTGCTGCCGGGAACTCGCCACGCGGCTGCGCTGCCCGACCGAGCAGGTGCTGATGGCGAGCACAGGACCGATCGGCGCCCCACTACCGACCCAGCGCATCGTCACGCACCTCGACGCACTGCTCGAACGGGCCTCCGCGGAGCGCGGCATCGAGTTCGCCCGCGCAATCATGACCACGGACACACATCCGAAGGTGGTGCACGCGAACATCGCCAACAGCTCCGCCGTGGGGTTCGCGAAGGGCTCGGGCATGATCCACCCCGACATGGCGACGATGCTGGCGTTCCTGGCTACCGACGCACGCACGGGCGCCAGCGGCACGATGCCGGGCCTGCTACAGCGCCTCGCCGACCGCAGCTTCCATCGCGTCACGGTCGACGGCGACACCTCCCCCAATGACACCCTGCTGCTGCTGGCCGGCGCTCGGAGCCCGGCCGGGGAAGTCGACGTCGAGACGGCACTGACGCACATCGGCACCCGCCTCGCCCGCCTGATCGCCGCCGATGGCGAAGGGGCCACGCGCCTGATGACGGTGCAGGTGCGAAGTGCCGCGAACGAACGGGAGGCCGTGCACGTCGGCCGCGTCATCGCCACCAGTCCACTGGTGAAGACCGCGGTCGCCGGCCGTGACCCGAACTGGGGACGGATCCTGTCGGCAGCGGCCCGCGCGGGGGTTGCCTTCTCGCCGCAGTCGAGCCGGATCTGGATCGGCACCACCGACCTGTTCGCCGACGGCAAGCCGCTGCCGCAGAACGAACCGTTGGCACATCGCCACCTCACCGACGAACACGAGGTCGTCCTGGGCATCGACCTCGCGCGAGGCCAAGCGAACGCCGACGTCTGGTCGTGCGACCTGACCGCCGACTACGTGCAGATCAACGCCGACTACCGGACCTGAGGGTCCGGCTCGTCGCGCACCCGTCGATCGCCGCCGGCCTGACCGTAGCTCGCCGGCGGTGGCAGTCCCTTGGTCTCCCACCAAGGCCGATGATCGGCAGCCGCGTCCGGCAGATCGGCGACGTAGCCGAGGGCCGCGTCCGGCACGCTGTCGCAGTAGCTCAGATACGGCTTCAGGTCGAGCACCGGCGTGCCATCGAGCATGTCGTGGTCGGCGATGTGCAGCACCCGCTTCTCGATGCGCAGCAACCGTACGCAGGAGAGGCCGATCGGGTTCGGTCGCTGCGGCGCCCGGGTCGCGAAGATGCCGCGCTTCCTGGTGTCGCGCGGTGGCACGACCTGGGAACGGGCGCCGCGTGCCAGGTGGCACCAGAACAGCACCCAGATGTGGCTGAAGCCGGACAGGTCGGCGAGTCCGTTCTGTAGACCCTGCCGCAACTCGATGGTGCCCGTGCTGCCGCGGCCGAGACCACTCTGCCGCGGCGCTTCGTGGTGCACGCGCTGCGCTGCGTGCACGATGCCGATGGCGCAGAGCGGCGGTGTCAGTGACGGCTGCTCGGGCATGCGGTCACCGCGGCATTGGCGCCGACGACGCATCCACAGGCACCCTGACCAACTGGCCGGCCGGCAGTCGCCGCGCATCCTGTTCGGTCCAGCCATTGGCCGTCAGGATGTCGCGAAAACGATTGCCGTCGCCGAGGTACTTCTTGGCCAGGTGGATCAGGGTCTCGCCACGGCTGAGCTCGACCATGATGTGATCCGGCCGGGGCGGCACAGGGGCGGCATCGATGGGCAGCGGTGGTGCAGGGTCCTCGGCAGGCCCCGGGCCTGGCCCGGCCTCGGGCGCAGGCTTCGGCGCGGCGAGGACGCCGGCCGCCACGAGAGCCTGCCGCAACGATGCCTGCCCGCCACCCAGCTCGAGCACCAGCGCATCCCCGCTGCGAGGTGCTGGCGTCGGGCGGGCACACGCAGCGAGACCCACCAGCACGAACGGCCACAGCGTGGAGCAGGAACGTCGCATCGGCGCATTGTTCGCGGACGGATGCCAACGCGCAATGGCGAGGCATCGGTCCACCGGGCTTGCGGCGGGACCTTGCATCGCCGAAAACGCCGCCGGTGAGCACTCTGCGCAGGGTCCTGTTGACGGCGTTGCCGAAGGTGCCGCTGTCCTGCGCCACCGGTTGGCTGGCATCGCTGCCGCTGCCGCGGTCGGCGCGCCCGTGGCTCTACGGCTGGTTCGCGCGGCGCTACGGCGCCTCCCTGGCGGAGGTCGAAGGCGACCTCGCGTCGTTCCGCAGCCTGCAGCAGTTCTTCCGCCGCCCGTTGCGCGCCGATGCCCGGCCCGTGGCGGACAGCGCGCTGGTGTGGCCGTGTGACGGACGCATCGTGACCTGCGGCCCGGTGCGCGGCGGCCGCATCCCACAGGTCAAGGGCAACGACTACGCGCTCGCCGATCTGCTCGGCTGTGCGGACCTGGCCCGGGCACTCGATGGCGGCTCGCAGGCGACGATCTACCTGGCGCCCGGCGACTACCACCGCGTGCACGCGCCCTTCGCCGCAGCGATCGACGGGGTCACGCCGTTGCGCGGCACGTTGTTCCCGGTCAACCCGCCGGCGGTGCGCTGCATCGACAACCTGTTCGTGCGCAACAGTCGGCACGTCTTCCGTTGCCGGCTGCCCTCGGGCAGGCCCGCCGCCATGGTGATGGTCGGCGCCTACAACGTCGGCGGCACGGTCGTCACCAAGGCCACGGGCGATGTGCCCGCCGGCGGCGAGATCGGCCAGTTCGGCTTCGGCTCGACGGTGGTCGCCATCGTCGGCCCAGGTGGCCCGACCTTCGCCGAACTGCCGCCCGAAGCGCGGGTGCGCATGGGGCAAGCCGCGGTCGCGACGGGCTAGCCTGCCCCCGCCCCGCTACCCACCGACCGCGCGCAGCGCGACGCGGGCCTCGTCACCCGCACGCCCCTTCTTGCGCGACGCCAGGTACTGCAGCAGCTCGGTGCCGAATCGCCGTTCCACGCCGACGGCCTCGGCGAAGTGTGAGGCCACGTGCAGCAACGCCTCCGGTGACACTGCGGATTCCTTGCGCAGGCGCTCGACGAGCGGGAACCCCGAGCGCACCAGCGCGGAGAAGAAGCCCATCGTCGGATTGCCCGGCGACTCGAGTTCGTCGGCGGGCCGGGCCATGTCCTGCAGCAGTCGCGTGAGGGCGAGCTGGTAGCGCCCCTCGTCACTGCCGTGCGGCGAGGCCGCCAGCCGGGCCAGCACGTGCAACGCGTCGCCGTAGCGCCGGGTCCGGCGCAGGCGCACCGCGCGCTCGACGAGTTCGGCTCCGACCTTGGTGCCCTGACTCGCCAGCACCACACCGAGCAGCAGGTCGCTGGTCCTGGCGTTCGTCGCCAGCAAGCGCGCGGCCTTGTCGAGCACCCCGCGCACGGCCTTCGGCGACATCGCCGGGGCGAGGCGAACGAGCACGTCGGCAGCCGCCTGCACCAAGCCCGGCGCCCGGCTCGTCTGCACGACCCGGACCAAGGGATCGATCGCCTGCTTGTTGTGAGCGAGCGCGTCGGCGGCAGCGCGTCGGAAGCGCTCGTCGTCGTGATCGAGCAGCTTCAGCGACACCTTGGCCATGTCGGCCCCCGTGGCCTTGCGCAACATGCGCAAGGCAAACAACCGTTGCTCCGGTTGGCGCGCTGCCAGCAGGCGCTTCAGCACCGGCACCATGCTGGTCGGCACCTCGGGCAGTTCGGCGAGCACGTCGCGCACCGCGTCGTGCACGTCCTTCTCGTTCGGCTCGGCGAGCAGGTCCATCATGGCGCGCACCTGGGCGGCGGACAGCTTCGATCCGCGCAGCGAACGATAGGCCGCCGAACGGACCGAGGCCGGATGGCCATCCGCCGACATGCGCAGCAGCAGCGATCGTGAGCCTGCGGCATCGACGCCGGCCAACACCGTCACCACTTCGGCGAGGCACTGCTCGGGCAACGCACCTTCGAGATGCGGCGTCAGGCCGTCGCGGAACTGCTTGCGCAGCTGGGCATCGAACTGATCGGCGGCCGCCAACAGGAGTCGCCCGGCGGCCGCGGCGGTCTCCGGCGTCAACAACGCGTGCACGAACACCGACAGCGCGTCCTTGTCGATCGTCCGGCCGAGGATGCCGAGGATGCGCAGGCGCTGGTCGCCGAGTGCCTGGTCGTAGGTGTCGGCCAGCACACGATGCGCGGGGCTGCCGACCTCGCCGAGCAGATGCGCCGCATGCTCCGCCAGCGCTTCGTTCTCGACCAGCGTGCCAGCGAGCACCGCAATGGCCTCGGCGGTGCCGATCTTCGTGAGGGCGTCGAGGCAGAAGCGGCCGAGTACCGGCGACCGCTCCATGGCGGCCTCGAGCTCGCGCACGACCACTGGATCGCGGGCGCGTAGCTCACCAAGGATCTGTGCTGCAGCGACTTGGAGCTCCGGCTTGCCGGACTCCAGCACCTGCACGATGGCCTTCAGGGTGTCGTTCATTGCGTGCGTTCGCGCGATTACGCAGTAGCGCTATCGAGCCGGCGGGCCACGGGCCAGCCGCCCCAAGCGGCGCGCATTATGGCAGACTTCGTTGCCTCCCGCTACTGGCAGAACGCCTTCGATCGGCCCGGCCTCGAGCCCATCGAGCTGCAAGCTCGACCTTGCAACCCATTGTGAGATAGACTCCTATGCAGCCAACTCGCCATGCCAGCGACGCCATGAGTCCGATCCCACCGCAGCCGCGTGGTGCCCAGCTGAGCCCGCCAGGTGCTCGCCACAGCGTGGCGGCACGGCGAATCCTGCTGCTGAGCCCGTTCGTGCCCGACCGGGCCGCGGCCCACGGTGGCGGCATCTACCTGGCGACCCTGGCCGCGGCACTGTCTGCCAAGGTGGAGATGGGCTTGGTGGCGCTGTCGCGACCGACCGACGGGCAACGCCTGCAGCAGGCTGCATCGCCATGGCGATACCAACGCCTGCTGCCCCACCTCGACATAGCGGAGCAGCGCGACACCATCGGCCACCGCCTGCGCATGCTCTGGCATTGGCGGCGGTTGCCCCTGGTCGCTGCCAAACACTGGCATCCGGCGATGCCCGCCCTGCTGGCCCACGCGCTCGACGAGTTCCAGCCCGACGTCGTCTTCGTGGAGATGGCGCAGATGGCGCAGTACCTGCCGTTCCTGGCTGGCGTGCCGACGGTGCTGACCGATCACGAAGCGGGCTGTCCAGCGAACACGCAGACGGGACTCGGTGCCCTCGGCGATCGCCGCGACTGCCGCCTCTGGCGCCAGTACGTGCGGCGCTACTACCCGCTCGCCTCGTTGCTGCAAACGGTCACCAGCGAGGATGCGCAGACACTTCGCGAACTGGTCGGGCGACCGGTGGAAGTGCGCCCGCCCACCTTCGACGTGCCGCTGGCCCCGGTTGCGCCGGGCGACGCCCCCGCCCGAGCGCTGTTCCTCGGCGACTACAGCCACGGCCCGAACCCCGAAGCCGCCGCGATGCTCGTGCGCGACGTGCTGCCGCTGCTGCGCGCCGCCGATCCAGCCGCCGAGCTCTGGCTCGCCGGCTCCCATGCCCAACACATTCAGTCGCTGGCGAACACGTCCGGCGTGCGCGTGCTCGGTTTCGTGCCGGACCTGCACGGCCTGTTCGGGCAGGTGCGCCTGCTGCTCGCGCCGCTGCTGTCGGGCGGCGGCTTCCGGATGAAGGCGGTCGCCGCGCTGGCGCACGGCCTGCCGGTGGTCACCAACCTGCTCGGCGCCCGGGGCTGCAGTGCACCTGCGCCCGCGCGCACGATCGCCGAAGGCCCGCGCGCCCTCGCCGACGCCGCGATCACGTTGCTGCAATCGCCGACGGCCGCCGCCGCCGCCGGCAGCGCTGCCTTCCAGTGGGCGCGGGCGAACCTGACCGGGGAGATCGTCGCCGCCAAGCAGATCCAACGGGCCATGGGCCTGATGCAGTCGGCGGCGACGCGTTGAGCGACGCCGGGCGCCGCCTGCGGCCCGCGCGCGACCTCAGCTCTTGCCGACCGGGACCCGTGGTTCGGCGCGTCCCGCCATCGGCGCCTTGGCCGGCTTGGCGTTCGGCCGCTTGCGCAGCCGGAACTTGCGCAGCGTCTCCTGCAGGAAGGAGTCCATCTTCGACGACTCCTTGCCGCGCACGAAGTTCCACAGGATGCGGCCCAGCCGCCACGGCCGCCGCGCGAACTTGTTCAGGTAGAAGGTCGCGACGACCTTGTATTTCCAGCGCGTGAGCTGCTTGGCGGTGAACGCGTCGCAGAACTTGCGGTCCTCGGAGAGGAACTTGTTGTGGACGTAGATCGGCAGCTTCAGGAAGGCGTCGGTGTACTGGACCTTGCCCTCCTTCTCGAGCTGGCGCGTGATCTCGGTGCTGGGCAGCGGGAAGAAGAAGCCTGCCGACACGTCGTCGACGCCGGCGCGACCGAGCCTGCCGGCGAGGCGCACCGTGGCCTGCATGTCCTCCTTCTCGTCGGTCGGGTAGGCGAGCACGAAGAACGCGCCGATGTTGAGGCCGGCCTTCACGGATGCATGCACCGCGCGGAACAGCTTCTCGTCGGTCAGCATCTTCTTCATGTGCTTGCGCGTGCGCTCGCTGCCGGACTCCGGCGCGAAGTTCAGCGACTTGCAGCCGCTGCGCACCAGCAGGCTGGCGACCTCTTCGTCGATGATCTCGCTCCGGGTGCCGGCCGGCAGCTGCCAGGTGATGTTCAGCTTGCGCCGCTCGACCTCGCTGCAGAACTCCACCACCCAGTCGCGCTTCAGGATCGCCGTCAGGTCCTGGAACGGGAAGTTGGCCGCGCCATAACGCTTCACGTAGGACTCGATCTCGTCGAGCACGTCCTTCGGATCCCGCGCATACCAGCGCGTGGTCCACATGTTCGGCGAGCTGCAGTACGTGCACTGGTACGGGCACCCGCGCGTCGCCAGGATCGGCACCGTCATGCCGTAGTAGATGCCACTGACCAGGCGGTTGGCGGAGTAGGCCTCGATGTCGAAGAACTCCCATGCCGGCCACGGCAGCTCGTCGACGTTCTTGATCCGGTCGCGGCGCGGGTTCTTCTGCACCTTGCCATCCGCGGCGCGGAACGCGATGCCCGGGATCACCGTGTGGTCGAGGCCAAGTTCGAGTGCGCGGAACAGCGCCACCGCGGTCTCCTCACCCTCGCCGAGCACCAGGAAGTCGATCGGCGCCTGCTCCATCGACAGGTCGGGCACGGCCGTGAAGTGCTCGCCACCGCAGACGATCGGCACGTTCGGGAACGCGGCCTTCACCTTGCCGATCAGCTCGCGCACGATCGGCCAGCTGTAGCTCCACATGCTGGTGAGGCCGATCGCCTGGGTGCCGGCCGGGATGCGCGCGATGATCTCCTCGGGCGTCAGGCCGAGCCGCCAGATGTCGCCGTCGGGGACCATCTGTTCGGGAGCGAGACCCAGCGCGTCGACGACGCCGACCGTGTGCTTGTCGTCACGGAGAACCGCCGCGATGTAGGCCAACCCGAGCGGCAGGCTCGGTCGCAAGGCCGTCAGGCCATGCTTGTTGATGTAGACCGGCGGGTGGATGAGTGTGACCTTCATGCGTCGCGGCGAGGGGGGCCCAGGTGAGCCGGAGGACTATACCACCGTGATGTAGCCCTGGAATGGGGCGGTTTCACGGAGAGTTCTCGTCTGCATCGGAACCTGGCCACGATCTGCGGTGCCATGCCGCCGCCAAAGTCCCGATCCGGGGCCACCTGCGTCGCGGCCCAGGTCGAATCCAGTCCTCGATTGCCAGCACCGGCTGCGAGCGCTTGTCTGTGGACGATGTCGTTCCCGTGCCTGCCCGACCGCGAGCACAGTTCCTACCGACCGCATGGCGCGGCGGCCGCAGACCGCTGATCCGGAGCCCTGCCTGTTCGACGCGATCGTCATCGGCGCCGGCATCCACGGGCTATGCACCGCGTTCGCCCTGCGGCGCGCGGGGCTGCGCCGGATCGTGGTGCTCGAGGCCCACGGGCCCGGGCACGAGCACGGCAGCTCGCACGGCCAGACGCGCATCACCCGCTCCTCGTACCACGAGCCGCGCTTCGTGCGATTGGCGATCGAGGCGCGGGCGAACGGCTGGCCGGTGCTCGAAGCGGCGTTGGGCAAGCCACTGCGGGTGCCGACGCCGGGGCTGTTCTTCGGCCCGCGCGGCGGCCTGTTCGACGACTACCTGACGGCCACGCTCGGCAGCGGCGCGGAGGTCGAGCAGACCACGGTTGCGACCGCACGGCAGCGGTTCCCGCTGCTGCGCCTCGACGACCAGGATCAGGTGCTGCTGGACCACAGCGCGGCGATGGTGCTGGCCGCCGAGACGATGGCAGGGCTGCGGGCCTGGCTGCAGGCCCACGACGTCGAACTGCGCTGGCACACGCCGGTGCAGGGCCTGGAGGACGCAGGTCCGAGCCTGCGCGTCGCCACGGGGGCCGGCGCACTGCACACGCGCCGCGCCGTGCTGGCGACCGGCCCCTGGCTGCCCACACTCGGCGGAGCCGCAGCGCCACCGCTGCTCGTGCTGCGGCAGACGGTGGGCTACTTCGACGTCGACGCCCCCGCCGCCCGGCGCGGCGCGGGAGCATTCCCGGTCTGGGCCCGCATCGGCGCCTCGGCCGACGAGTTCGACTACGGCCTGCCCGATCACGCCGGCGCGGGCCTGAAGCTGGCGCGCCATCGCACCACCGGGGTCGCCGACGATCCGGATGCACCAGCCCCCGCGGCCGATCGCGAAGCGCTGCTGGACCTCGCCCGCGCCCGCTTCGACGTCGGCGTGCTCGGGCTGCGCCGGACCGAGCAGTGCCTGTACGCGATGGCACTCGCGCAGGACCTCCTGGTCGCCCGCCATGCGATCTGGCCGCGCGTGGTGACCATCGCCGCATGCAGCGGCCACGGCTTCAAGTTCGGCCCGGTCATCGGTCGCATGGCGGCGGAACAGATCCTGGCAATCGCCGACTGACCGGTACTGCCGTGTTGTCTGCGAGGCTGCGGCTAGCGATAACGGCTGCCAGATGAACCTCGCTCAGGTGGCGCACCTGCTGGCCGGCTTCGCGGGCCTGCTCACGCTCGCCCAGGTCCCACCGCTGGTGTTCGCGCTACAGGAGACGGCCCCTGCCCACCTGTCGCCGGTCGGCGGCTTCGTCGCCAGCATGGTGATCGGCGCCCTGGTCGCGACGCTGCTGTGGCTGGCGGGACGCCAGCGGCGGGGCGAGATCTATCGCAAGGAGGCGATCGCGGTCGCCGGCCTGTCGTGGTTCCTGGCCGGACTGCTCGGTGCGATCCCGTTCCAGTGGTCGGGGTTGTTGCACAGTCCGATCGACGCCATGTTCGAGACCACCAGCGGCCTGACGACCTGCGGCGCGACCGTGCTCGGCAGCGGCGACAACATGGCGATCGTCGACGTGCCGCGCAGCCTGCTCTTGTGGCGGGCGATGACGCAGTGGATCGGCGGCATCGGCATCGTGCTGGTGTTCGTCGCGCTGCTGCCGGCGATGGGCGTCACCGGCAAGAACCTGCTGTCGTCCGAGTCGGTCGGCGTCGGCACCGAGTCGTTCCAGCCGCGCGCGATCGAGAAGGCGCGCCTGATCGCGTCGATCTACCTGAGCCTGACGGCGCTGTGCATCCTGCTGCTGGTCACGGTCGGCGGCTACGGCTGGTTCGACGCCACCTGCCACGCCTTCACCGCCCTGGCCACCGGCGGCTACTCGACGCGCGCCTCGATCGCCGAGTTCGAGAGCCTCGGCGGCGAAGTCGTGCTGTCGGTGTTCATGTTCCTCGCCGGCGCCAGCTTCGCCGTCGTTGCGACCAACTGGCGCGCCGGCTGGCAGTGTCCGCTGATCCTGGTCCGCACCGGCGAGTTCCGGATGTACTCGCTGGTCGCATTCCTGGTCGTCGCCGCGATCACGATGACGCTGCTGCGCCAGGGCCTCGACTTCGGCACCGCGCTGCGCCAGGCGTCCTTCAACGGCATCAGCGTGCTGACGTCGACCGGCTACGCGACGGCCGACTTCCATGCCTGGCCAGCACTCGCGACGCTGATCCTGTTCTGCGCCATGTTCGTCGGCGGCTGCACCGGCTCGACCGCGGGCGGCATCAAGCAGGTGCGGCTGCTGGTCACGCTGAAGTTGATCGCCTACTCGGTCCGCCACTTCGTGCGACCGAAGAGCGTCGAGCGGCTGAAGCTCGACGACGAGGTGCTGCCGGCGGCGGTGATCTCCTCGATCCTGACCATCGTGCTGCTGTGGCTGGTCTGCGTCGTGCTCGGCGCGCTCGTGGTCGCGCTCGACGACCGCATGAACTTCGTCTCGGCACTCGCGACCAGCGCCAGCATGCAGGGCTCCTGCGGTCCGGCCCTGACGCTGGTCGACCCGGCGACGGTGATCGACGTCGTGCAGAACGGCGGCACCGCGGCCACGCTGGCCGGCACGCCCAACATCGGTCCGTTCGGCGGCTACGGCGAACTGCAACCGTGGACCAAGCTGGTGCTGGTGGTGCAGATGGTGCTCGGCCGCCTCGAACTGCTCACCGTGCTGGCGCTGTTCGCACCCAGCCTCTGGCGGCGCTGACGCTGGCGGCACCGACCGTGGCGAAGCGACCGCGGCGCGCTACTTCTGCCCGCCCAGCACGACCTTCTCACGCCGGCGGAACACCAGCCGGATCGGCACTTCCTCGCAGCCGAAGGCGTCGCGCAGCACCTGGGTCAGGTAGCGTTCGTATTGGCCGCGGAACAGACGCGGCTCGTTGACGAACACCAGCACCGACAGCGGCTCGGTGCCGAGCTGGGTGCCGTAGAACATCTTCGGGAAGTGGCCGCCGCTCGAGGGCATCAGGCGGTCGCGTGCGCCCTGCAGCACCGCATTCAGGCGCGGCGTCGGCATCGCGACGCGCGTCTGCTCGCGCAGCTCGAACAGCAGCTCGAGCGTGTCGAGCACGTTGGTGCCTTCGCGTGCCGACAGGAACGACACCGGCGCATGGTCGAGGCCGGCCAGCTGCTGCTTGATGTAGGCGTCCCACTTCTGCAGGTCGAGTTCCGGCGCCAGGTCGATCTTGTTGCCGACCAGGATGACCGGCTTGTGGTGTTCGACGCAGTACGCGGCCACCGCCTTGTCCACCTGGCTGATCGGCTCGCGCACGTCGAACATCAGCACGCAGACGTGGGCACGGCGGATGCTGTCGTTGCTGCGCGCGTGGGCGAACAGCTCGATCGCATGCTCGAGGCTCTTCTTCTTCCGCACGCCAGCGGTGTCGATCGCCAGCAGCTTCTTGCCGTCGAACTCGAAGGCCACGTCGATCGCATCGCGCGTCGTGCCGGGCAGCTCGGAGACGATCACCCGTTCCTCGCCGGCGAGCCGGTTGATCAGCGTCGACTTGCCGGAGTTGCGCTTGCCGATGATCGCGAACCGCAGCGGGTCGCCTTCGGCCACATCCTCGGCCGCGTCCTTCGGTGGCAGTTCCTCGGTGACGCGCGTCAGCAGGTCGCCGATGCCGAAGCCCTCCTTGGCGCTGATGCCGACCGGCTCGCCGAAGCCGAGTCGCACCCACTGGGCGATGCCGATCTCCTCGTGGAACGACTCGATCTTGTTGGCGACCAGCAGCACCTGCTTGCCGAGCGTGCGCAACCGCCGCGCGACCAGGTCGTCGCCGGGCACGCGCCCCTCCTTGCCGTCGACGACGAACAGGATCAGGTCCGACGACACCAGCGCCATCTCGATCTGCGCTTCGATGTGCTCCCGCAGCAGCGCCTCGTCGACCATGCCAAGGCCACCGGTGTCGACCAATTCGAAGCAGCGGTCCCCGTGCCGCACCGTGATCGTGACGCGGTCACGGGTGACACCGGCCGTCGGCTCGACGATCGAAATGCGGCGGCCGGCGAGCCGGTTGAATAGGCTCGACTTGCCGACGTTCGGCCGGCCGATGATGGTGACGCGGGGTAGGGACACGGAAGGGGCGAGCACGATACGGATCCACGGCCACGAGGGCCAGGGCCCCCACCACCATCGCGAGAACTGATGACTGCCGACGCCCGTCCCTGGCCGCCGTGCGGGGTCAGCGCGGCGGATCCTGGTCCTTGGCGACTTTGGGCCCCGCCAGCAGCGCCTGCAGCGAAGCCGCCGGCGCCGCGGCCTTGAACACCATCTGGGTGTCGACCGGGTCGGCCTCCTCGTCGTAGACGACCGTGGTGGTCGCCACGGCGATGCCGACGACGTTGCCGCAGACGTCGACGACCGGGCCGCCGCTGCTGCCGCGGGCGAAGTCGCAGGTGACGTGCAGCCAGGGCCGCGGCTCCCGTGCCTCGGGCGGGTCGCGCAGCAGGAAGCGGCGCGCGACGACGCCATCGCTGAAGAAGCCGAACTGGTGGTCGGGATGCGACAGGCAGACCACCCTTTCCCCCACCCGCACGTCACCGCGCAATGGCAGCGGCACGCGCCCGCGGGCCGGCGTCTGCACCACGCACAGGTCCGTCGCCGCGTTCGCCGCCAGCACGCGCTGTACCGGCCACACCTGCCCATCCAGGTCCGCGACCACGAGGAACGCCGCCCGCATCGTCGCGTCGGGCGCGAGCACGTGGTGGCACGTGGCGACCGCACCGTCGGCGGCGACCCAGAAGCCGCTGGCGCCGGAGAAGTGCCACTGGTCGCATTCGTCGCACAGGTAGTAGTGGCCGACGATGCAGACGCTCGGGACGACACGCTCGTAGAGGTCCGGTCCGGGCAGCACTTCGAGCCGCGCCGGCACCGGCGGCAACGTCGTCACCGGCGCTGCGGCGGCCTGGGCCACCAGCTCCGCGCACGGCCGCAGGGCACCGGCGTCGCGCAGCTGGTCGCAGGCAGCGGTGATGCGCTGTTCGAGCGACTCGTCGTCGATCGGCGCGGGCCGTTGGCCGACCAGACCGGGTGCCAGCAACCACCAGGACAAACCGAGCAATCGGAGTAGCGCAATGGACATCCCGCGATGCTAGCGGCTGTCGACACGGCGCGGTGCGTCGACCGTGTCACCCCCCGTGACGGACCGTCGGTTCCTGACTATCGTCGCCTTCGGCTCCACGCCCGCGACCCGTGGCGTCCCCGACGGCCCCCATGCACATCCCGCTCGCCGCGTCCCTGACGACCGCACTCGTTCTGTCCGCGTCGTCGCTGCAGGCGCAGACGACCTGGGTCGTCGACCGGCTCAACGGCCTGGGCACCAACTTCACCGACCTACCCGCCGCAGTCGCGGCGGCGGCGCCAGGCGACATCCTGCTGGTCCGCTACATCGATCCGCTGCTGACCGCGTACACGGCCACGACCATCTCGCGCGCGCTGACGCTGATCGGCACCGGCGGCCAACCCGGTCTGGTGGGCAACCTCGTGGTGCAGAACCTGCCCGCCGGCGAATGCGTCGTGCTGCGCAACCTGCAGCTGGCGCCGTTCCTCGGCACCACGCCGGTCGGCAACTGCAGCCTGTACCTGACCCAGAACCAGGGCACGGTGCACCTCCAGAACGTCGGCCGCGCCGCCGGCGCCAATGCCGCGTCGATGCTGAACCAGTGGAACATCGACAACTGCCGGCTGGTCACCGTCACCAACTGTGCGGTGGGCATGGTCGGACCGACCGGCACGCTACAGGTCAAGAACACACCGCTGGTGACCCTGCACGCGTCGCTGATCGAGTGCGCGGCGCTCACCACTGCGCCGACGATGGTGGTGGAGAACACCCTGCTGGTGCTGTCGGATTCGACCGTGGTCGGGTCCGGTCAGGCTTCCAGCGCCGTGGCGATCCAGACCCTGAATGCGAACGTGCGCCTCGCGGGCGCCGCGACCGCGGTGGTCTCCCTGACCGGCGGCACCGCGGTCAGCAGTGCGGCGACCGGCAGCACGATCACCGTCGGCAGCACGGCGCTGGTCGGACCGATCAGCGGCATCAGCGTCGTGCAAGCAGTGGTGCCGGCGCTGGGCGGTCGCATCGACAGCAACGACCTGCTGCAACTCACGATGTTCGGCGAACCGCTCGGCATCGGCGTGCTCGCGGTCGGTGAACGGATCCCGGCGCCATTGCCGTTGTTCAACGGACCGCTCTACCTCGACCCGGTGCAGTCCGGCATCCTCGACCTCGTCGCCTTCAACCTCACCGGTCGCGGCTCCTGGCAGCTGCAGCTGCCGAGCACGATCCAGCCGGGATTCCAGGCGTGGATCCAGGGCGTGACACTGGGCGTCGTCAGCGACTTCCTGTTGACGCCGCCGGTGGTCGTAACGGCGCCCTGATCACGCCCCGGTCACACCCGGTCACGCCCCGATGCGGCGCGGCAGCAGCTCGCGCGGGATCGCGAACAGGGTCTTCCAGTCGAGCGGGAACTCCAGCACGACGTGCAGCAGGCTCAGCAGGAACAGCCACCGCAGGCCCCATTCGTAGTCGACGAAGTAGAGCGCGACCGACAGCAGCCACACCACCACGGCCGCCACCAGCTGCACGCGCGGCACATGATGCCAGCGGATCACGGAAGTCTTCGAGAACCAATTCAGGTAGTGGTACGTGTAGGCGAAGGCGATGAAGCGCCCGAGCTGCACGCTGACGTCGTTCTGCAGCATCGCTGCCACCGACGCGAACGGCGCGAACATGCCGCCGCTCGCGCCCCCCGGCATCGCCATCGCGCCGAGCCAGGACGTGTTCAGGAATCGCGCATGCATCTGCCCGATCGTGCCGGCGTAGGCCTCGTGCGCGTAGGCGCTGGCTTCGTAGCCGAGACTGCCGACCGGCAGCAGCAGGGTCGCCGCCCCGCAGCCGAGGAACACGCCGAGCGACAGCCAGCCGGTGCCGCTGCGGCCCTTCAGCGTGCCATAGAGCACGAACAGGCCGGTGAACACGAACACGTGTACCAGCGTCGGCAGGTACAGCATCGCGAACAGCGTCGTCGCCGACTGCTCGTGCGACGACTGGTCGTGCAGCAGCAACAGGCCGGCGGCCGCGACCACGCCGCCGGCGACCCGCAGTACGCGGTCCTTCGTCACCGTCGTCAGCAGCGCCCACGCCAGCGCCCAGAGCATCAGTTCCGGCGACCATGCCGCCAGCGACTTCCATGAAGCGTCGCGCAGCTGCAGCATCGCCAGCGCGGTCACCACGGCACCGATCACCGCCAAGGGCAACCAATCGTGCCGCTGCTGCGCGAAGTACTGCCGCTGCCGCATCCAGGCGATCTGCGTCAGGTAGTGCAGCGGCCCGAGCACCGCATAGGCCAGCAGGAACAGCTCGAACGGCAGCACGAACGCCACCGCCGCGGACCCGAGCATCAGGCCGGTGTTCAACAGGTTGACGGCGGGCAGGCTCATGCGCGACGGACTGTTGCACGGACCGCCGTGGCTGGCAAGGCGTGCCGCGTCACTTCATGCCGGCTGGCCCGTGAGTTCTGCCACCGGGTCCTCGGCGACGACCTGACCGGCCTCGTCGCGCCCGAGCGAACACAGCGCGACGTCCGGGTCGTGGGTGAAGAACAGCCGCCCGCCGCGTGCCTGCAGGTCGGCCAGCAGCGCCGCCTTCTCGTCGATCAGCAGCTCGGGGTAGCGGTCGTAGCCCATCGTGATCGCCTTGCGTACCCAGGGCATGCCCGGGATCAGGTCGGCACAGAACAGCACCGGACGTGCGCCGGCGATCTCCGCGAGCAGCATGCCCGGCGTGTGGCCGTCGCTCTGGTGGAAGCGGAAGCCAGGGCCCAGCACCTCGCTGCGGTCGCCGGTCACGCGCTCCAGCCGGCCGGTCGCCTCCAGCAGCGGCGGCAGCTCCGGCACGAAGCTGGCGCGATCGCGCGCGTGCGGGTGCAGCGCGCGCTGCCAGGCCTGCTCGCCGACGACAAAGTGCGCGTTCGGAAACACCAGTTCCTCGGCCGCGCCGTCGCGGTACGCCGACAGCACGCCACCGGCATGGTCGAAGTGCAGGTGCGACAGCACGACGACGTCGACGTCGCCAGGCAACACGCCGAGCGCCGCCAGGTTGTCGAGCAGCACGTGGTGCTCCTCCTGCACGCCGAAGCGCCGCCGCAGCTCCGGCGCGAAGAAGGCGCCGATGCCGGCCTCGCACAGGATCGTGCGCGGGCCGTCCCGCACCAGGAGACACCGGCAGGCGAGGTCGATGCGGTTCTGGTCGTCGACCTTGGCCCAGCGGCTCCACAGCACCTTCGGCGCGTTGCCGAACATCGCACCGCCGTCGACCTTCTGCGAGTTGCCGTGCACGGACCAGAGCTGGTGCATCACTTCGCCTCTGCCAGCACGAGGCCCGCGAGTCGTTCGGCCAAGGGCTGCAGCTTGACGCCTTCGAGGTTGCCCAGCAATACGACCACGATGCCGTCGTCGGGCAGGATGTGCAGCACGGTGCTGACGCGCGACTGCGCGCCGCTGTGGCCGGCGAAGCGGTAGCCGTTCTTGTGGCCGGTGCGGAAGCCGAGCGCGTAGTCGATCGGGGTGCCGTCGTTCGTGTGCTGCGGGGTCCACATCTGCGCCAGCGTGTCGGCAGACACCAGCTTGCCCGCGAGCAGCGCCTGCGCGAACCGCACCAGGTCCTCCGCCGACGTGCACAGGCCGCCGCCGCCGAACTTGTAGCTGCCGTCCATCGGTTCACTGTTCTGCAGCACGCCGTCGACCTTGACGTAGCCCTGCGCGCGGCCGCGGATCAGCGCGCGCACGTCGTCGTCGCGCAGGGTCGGCGCGGCACACGGTCTGGCGATGCGTTCCTGGACGACTTCGGCGAACGGTTGCCCGGTCACCTGCTCGACCACTGCCGCGACCAGGTTGAAGCCGTAGGTGCTGTAGAGGTACCGCGTGCCCGGTTCGTGCAGCAGCGGGTCGTTCGCGAACAGGCCGAGCGCCTCGGTCTGGGTACGGTAGTGGCGCACGCTCTCGGCTTCGCCCTGGTAGTGGCGCACGCCGCCGAGGTGCCCCAGTAGCTGGCGCGTCGTCACCGGCCACGGCTTCGCCGGCCACTGGGGTACCAACGTGTGCACGTCCGCGTCGAGGTCGAGCCTGCCCTGCTCCGCGAGCTGCATCGCCAGCACCGCGGTGATCGGCTTGCTGATCGACGCCAGTCGATAGACGGTCTGGGGCGTGGCAGCGACGTCGTTCTCGAGGTCGGCCTTGCCGAAGCCCTGTGAGAACGGGATCGCGCCGGCGACACCGATCGCCGCCGACAGGCCCGGGATGCCGACGCGCTGCACTTCGGCTTCGATCGCGGCGGTGACGGCCGGTGCCCAAGTTGGCGCGGACTGGGCGGACACCGACAGCGCCAACCACAACAGAACCGTCAGCTGCCCGAACCGGATGCATCGCGTCATCGGCGCAGACTAGCAGACGGCGCCGGCAACCGACGGGTGCCCCGTCGCGCAACAAGCCATTGCATGCACCACCCGCGTCGGGCACGCTCGCCGCATGGAACCGGCTGCGACCCCGCGCCCGCACGAACGCCTGCAGCGCCGCGTCGTGCTCTACTGGCTGCTGGCCGACGGCATGAGTTCGCTGCTGGTCAGCGGCCTCGCGTGGTTCTTCGGCCGCCCGCTGCTGGCGAAGTACTGGGCCGCCTGGTCGCCGAGCTGGGACAACGTGCTGCTCGGCGCCTGCCTCGGCCTCGTCGCACTCGCCGTGCTGACGCCGCCGCTGGCCTACGCGCGCTGGCGCTTCGGCTTCCTCGGCGACCTGTTGCTGATGCGCTACGGCATCCTGTTCGTCGAAGAACGCGCGGTGCCGGTGCGGCGCATGCAGCACGTCGACCTGGTGCGCGGCCCGCTCGAACGCCTGTTCGGACTGGCGACGCTGGTCGTGTTCACGGCCGGCAACGAAGGCTCGGCGTTCCGCGTGCCCGGCCTCGCGGCGTCCCGCGCGCAGGAACTGCGCGACCACATCGTCGAGGCGCGTGGTGACGGACGACTCTGAGCCGCCCGCCTCTGCGGTGCCAGCCGAGCCTGCCCTGACGCCACGCCCGCGCCGCGAACCGGTGGTGCTGGCGAAGGGCCACCTGCACCCGGCCGTGCTGCTGCTGCGGCTGCTCGATGCGCTGCGGCAGACCGCGTTCCCGGTGCTGATCGGCGTCGCGATCGAGCGCTGGTTCCTGGTGCTCGCGGCGGTGCTGTTCCTGCTGCAGCTCGGCTACGCGGTCGCGCGCTACCTGACGCTCGAGTACACGCTGACGACCGACGAGCTGCGCGTGCGCGAAGGCATCCTCGAACGCCAGGAACGGCGCATCCCGCTCGATCGCATCCAGGACCTCGGCTTCGAGTCGACGATCCTGCGCCGCGCGCTCGGGCTGGTCGTGATAATGGTCGAGACCGCGTCGGGGCGCGGCGTCGAAGCGCGGCTCGATGCGCTGTCGCGTGCTGATGCCGACCATCTGCGCGACGTGCTGCTGGCGGCGCGGCGGGACCGCACGAACGCGCCGGCGGCAGCCTCCGCCGGCGGCAGCGAAGCAGTGGCTGCCGCGCCGCCGCCCGAGCCCGAGTGGCTGGTGCACCGCAGCAGCTACGGCGAACTGCTGCTGCGCGGCGTCACCGACCTGCGGCTCGGCGGGTTCCTGCTGACAGGCTTCGCGGCAATCCAGCTGCTGGACCAGCTCGGCATGGCCGCGCGCATCGCCGGCTTCGTCGACAACGTGCACGAGTGGCTGGCCCGCTTCTCACCGCTGGTGATCGGCGCGATCCTGCTGGCGCTGGTGCTGGTCGTGATCGGCTTCGGCGTGGTGACGGCGACACTCGGCAACCTGGTGCAGTTCCACGGCTTCGTCCTGGTGCTGCGCGGCAACGTGCTGCAGCGCCGCTATGGCCTGTTGACGACGCGCCAGAAGACGCTGCCACGAGCGCGCATCCAGCGCGTCACGCTCGAACAGCCGTGGTTGCGGCGCCTGCTCGGCTACGCGGTCGTCAAGGCCGACTCGGCCGGCGGCAGCCGCATGCAGGGCGAAGACACGACCGGCGGCTGGGACGTCGTCGTGCCGCTGACGCGCCTGGTCGCCGCCGATGCGCTGCTGCCCGCGTTGCTGCCCGGCATCGAACAACAGAACTTCGGCTGGCGGCGCGGCTCGCGGCGGCTGATCGTGCGCACGACGCTGCAGGGCGTCGTGCTCGCGGCGATCTTGGTGCCGGCGTTCTGGACGGCATGGGGAACGTGGGCGCTGCTCGGCCTCTTGCTGGTGCCGCTGTGGGCGCTGCTCGGCGTGCTGGCGTGGCAGAACCTCGGCTTCGCACTCGGCGGCCCGTTCCTGGCCCTGCGGCACGGCATCGTCGGCCGCTACCTCGCCTACGTGCCGACCACGAAGGTGCAGGCCGTGGTCGTGCGGCAGAGCCCGTTCTCGCAGCTGTTGGGCCTGGCCGACCTGACGGTCTACGTCGCCGGCGGCTCGCCGACGCGGCTGCCGGACCTGACGCTCGGCGACGCGAAGCAGCTGGCTTTGGAGATCGCCGAGCACGCAGCAGTCGCCGCCGCCGCGGACTGGTGAACGTCGGCACGGGGCCGGCACGCGGGAACAGCCGCGCGGATTCCTGCCACCGCCAGCAGGATCGCACCACTCTGCAGCGTGCGATCCCCCACCATCACGATCGGCTGCGGCCTGGTGCAAGGCGTCGATGCGGTACCGGTCCAGATCGAGGCCACGGCGCGGCACGCCGGTGACGGCACGCCGCGGCTGCTCGGCCTCGTCGATGCCTGCGTGCGCGAGGCCTACCACCGCGTGCTGCAGGCGTTCTTCGCGCTCGGACTGCCGCAGCCGCGTGGCGTGACCACGGTCAACTTCGCGCCGGCCGCGCTGCGCAAGCACGGCAGCGGCTTCGACCTGCCGTTGGCGCTGGCGCTCGCCGGTGCGGCGGGACTGTTCGCACCGGAGCGCGCGGCGAAGTTGTTCGCATTCGGCGAGATCGGCCTGCGCGGCCAGATCCTGCCGGCGCGCGGCGCCGTCAGCGTCGCGTTGACCGCGCGGCGGCAGGGGGCTCGCGCGATGCTGTGCTGCGCCGAGGATGCGGTGGCCTGTGCCGTCGTCGACGGCCTGCCCTTGCACGCGGCCGCGACGCTGGCCGATGCGGTGTTCTGGCTCGCCGGCCGCCGCGAACTACCGCCACCGCCGCCGTCGCCGACCCCTGCGCGCACGCCGATCCCCGACCTGGTCGACCTGCGCGGTCACGACACCCCCAAACGCGCGCTCACCGTCGCCGCCGCCGGCGGCCACAATCTGCTGTTCACCGGTCCACCCGGCACCGGCAAGAGCGCGCTGCTGCGGCGCCTGCCCGGCCTGCTACCACCGCCGACACCGGCGGAACGGCTGGCGATCCTGCAGGTGCACGCCGCCGCCGGGCTGCCGTTGCCGGACGCGGAGCAGCGGCCGTTCCGCGCGCCGCACCACACCAGTTCGACCGCGAGCCTGCTCGGCGGCGGCGCCGACGTGCGACCGGGCGAGGTGACGCTGGCCCACCGCGGCGTGCTGTTCCTCGACGAACTGCCGGAGTTCCGGCGCGAAGCGCTCGAGGCGATGCGGCAGCCGCTCGAAGACGGCCTCGTCACCGTGGGGCGCGCGCGGCAGACGATCACGATGCCGGCGCAGTTCCTGCTGACCGCGGCGATGAACCCGTGCCCGTGCGGCCACCTCGGCCATCGCCAGCGCCCGTGCCTGTGCACGCCGCCGGCGATCGCCCGCTACAGGAGCCGCCTGTCCGGACCACTGCTCGATCGCATCGACCTGCGCGTCGAGGTGCCCGATCTGCTGCCGCACGAACTGCGCGCCGCCGAAGACCCGGCGGGCAGCACCGCCACGCTGCGCGAACGTGTGCTCGCCGCGCGGCAACGCCAGCAGGGACGTCACCCGCGGCCAGGCGTCATGATCGACAACGCGCGACTGGCGGACCGCGCCCTGTTGCAGGCCTGTGCCGCCGACGACACGGTGTTGCGTGCCGTCGACGAGGTGCTGCTGCGCCATCACCAGAGCGGTCGCGGCCGCGTACGCCTGCTGCGGCTGTGCCGCACACTGGCCGACCTCGACGACCGCGAGCGGTTGACGGAGGCGGACGTGTTCGAGGCCGCGGCGCTACGTGGCCTGCACCAGGACCACACGTTCGGAACGCCGCAGTGACGCCGTACCGGCTGGGCTCAACGGTCGCTCGGGATGCGCACGACCACGTCACGCGCCGCCGCACCGCGCGTGGCCTTCGTCGGCGCCTGCCGCTCGGCGACCGGCCCCTGCAGCTTCGGCGCCAGCGACTGCGGTTCCAGCTCCACCGAACGCTGCAGGAACTCGAAGTCGGCAGCCAGCTCTTCCCATGCCGCCGCCGGTGCGCGGCAGACCAGCACCAGGAAGTGGCCGTGGTGCGGGATCACGTCGACCGTGGCCCGGACCTCCACCGCACCGTCGCGGCCACTGGCGCGCAGCCGCACGATCGGGTGATCGCGCGAAGTCACGCTGTCGCGGCCATCGATGACCAGATCCGGCTGCAGCAGGCGGAACCAGTTGGCGACCGCGTCGGCGGCGGTGTCGAGCGGTGTCTCGGGTTCGAGGTGGTCGAGTTGCGTCAGGCCGACGCTGGCGGCGTGGGCCTCACACGAGAGCGCGACCTGACCGGCCGGCAGGCCCTGCTGGACCCGCCAGGCGGGATTCGGCACCCACAGGCCGAACGTGCCGCCCGCTTCGGCGGCGATCGCGCTCGGGATGGTCGCCCCCTGGGCCGCGAAGCGCACGCTGTCCGCGTTGCTCGGCATCGCGACCAGGGCCGGGCCGGCCAGTTCGCGCCGCACGGTGTGCATCGACGCATCGAGCCACTCGCTGTTGCGGCCGGTCGGCGAACACTCCACGAGTTCGGTCACCTGCATCGACTCGCCGTCCATGGTGACGCGGCGCAGGCGCGCACCATCGAAGCTGCGCACGACCAGTTCTTCGGTCGCCGGATCGAACAGGGTCGCGGTCGCCATCGCCTCTCCGGTCGCGCGCGCGTGGGCGCGCGCCAACAGCGGGAAGCTGGTGCCGGGGCCGAACTCCAGCTCGCGTTCGTGGCGCCCGGAACGATCCAGCCGCGTGACGCGCAGGTGATCGCCGTCGCAGACGGCCTCGACGATGCGCTCGTCGGCGATGCGATCGGCCTGGCCGGTCGGCAGCACCGCCGCCACGCCGAGCACCGGCTCGCTGATGCGTTCGCGGAAGTAGCAACTGCGCGGCGACCAGGCCGCGTCGGCGCTGCACAACGAGGTGACCTGGTAGCGCTTCTGGCCGTCGTGGAACTCGTACTCCTCGCTGATCGTGAAGCCCGTCGCGCCTTCGTTGCGCACCGAGGCATGCAGCCAACCGACCGCGTCACCACGGGCGTCGTGCAGCACGAACCAGTCGTCGGCGGGCGCGAGCGCCGCAGCCGCCGCCGACTCCGGCGCACCGGCGCCGCGTCGAACCGCGGCCACCTGGGCCATGCTGACACCGATCACCGCACCGGCTCCGAGCTGCAGTTCGACGTAGCCGTCGACCTGCGCCGTGATGCGTCCTTCGAGGCGATCCCCGTTCTTCAGTTCGATCACGTCGAGCGTGGCCGGCGCCGGCACCTGCGGCGACGGATCCTGGCAACAACACAACAGCAACAGCAGGGCGTTCATGCGGCATCGATCTCCGCCGGTCCTATCGAACCTCCCATGCCATCGGCTTGACCCCTTGGGACGATCGTTTGCCGAATCCTGAATCCCGGGGCCCGGGCCCCGGGTTCAGTCGGCTGCCAACCGCCGCCAGCCGGACGCGCCACAGAGCGCGGCCAGCAGCAGCGCCGGCCCCAGCAGCCACCAGCCCGGCACGGCCAGCAGGTCCGCCCAGAAGCGCCACCACAGATGGCGGCCACAGCGGTCTTCCCAGCGCAACGGCGCCAGGCCCTGCGCCGGGTCGACCGCGGTGATGCCGAACAATGGCTCGATCGTGTGCTCGCTGCCGTTCTGCGGCTGGCCCGAGGCATCCTCGAAGCCACCGACGCACGAGTGCGCCGCGTAGCTCCAGTTCGAGTGCAGCGGCGAGAACCGCGGCCGCCAGGAGACCTCGTCGGCCGGATCCACGAGCACGCGGCCGTCGTGGGAGGCCTCCGCCAGGGCAGCCTGCGAGGCGAGCTGGATCTGCCCGCGGACCGGCGCCACCACGCCGGTGAGGTTCACGAACAGGCCGCAGACGAGCAACGCCGTCCACAACCGCGGCCAGTCACGCCAGGGCCGCGCCTGCGGCAGCACCAACGCCAGCAGCACGACGACCCCCGGCGTGACGTAGCGTGCGCCCCAACATTCGCCGCCCTGCCAGCCGCGCGCGCTGGCGAACACCAGGAACGGCAGCGCGAACAGCACGCAGGCGAGCCAACGCAGCACCGGCACCCGCCGCCGGCCCAGCGCCAATGGCAGGGCCAACCACAAGACGGGCGAGAACCACATCACGCCACGACCGGCGGCGAACAGCAACTTCACCAGTCCGAGCCACAGCGGCTCGGTGAACCACGCCTCGTACTTCGGGTAGCCGGTGTCGAACGGGTTGCCGAAGCGAGCGTAGTTCACGCCCATCGACAGCGCCGCGAACGGCACACCGCCGAGCACGAACAGCAGCATCGGTCGCCAGCTACGGCGCCGGTGGCAGGCCACCGCGATCACGACCGCGCAGACGGCGACCGCCAGCGCGTTCTGGTAGCGCAGCAACACTGCCGCGCCGGCCGCGGCGCCACCGGCCAGCATCGCGCCGCCGTGCATCCGGCCGAGGTGCGCGCGCACGGTGACCAGCAACGTCGCCAGCAAGAAGCACAGGCCGGGGCCATCCGACAGCGTCTCGCGGCCCAGCGCGAAGAACTGCGTGCCGAGCGTGATCGCGAAGGTGCCGAGCAACGCGTCGCGGCCGCCGGCGCCGAGCACTCGCGCCAACAGGAACAACAGTAGCACCGACGTGGCCCCGAACATGGCCGGCACCAGCAGCGCGATCAGGCCCTGCGTCAGCACCGGATGGCCGTGCACGTAGGTGACGGAATACTGCAGTCGGTCGACACCGGCGCCGGGGCCCGCACCGGGCGCGGCCACCTCGCGCCAGCGCTGCTCGATCTGCGGGAACGCAGCTTCCAGCACATCGCCGGCTGCCGCGAACGGCAGCAGCAGCCAGACGTGGCCGACCGGGAACCACACGTAGGCACGGCCATTGGTGCCGATCTTGCCCATCGCGAGCTGGTGCCGGATGTACTCGGCACCCTTCTGTTCGCCCAGCAGTTCGCCGCCCTGGTCGGCGCGCAGGAGCCCACTGTCGCCACGATGCCAGAGCACACGCGCGGCGTGCATCGTCAGCGCCGAGTCGCTCGACTCGAGATCGCCGTGGGCGACGACCGTGAAGCCGAAGAACACCCCGAGCCAGGCCAGCACCCACACGTACCACGGACGTCCACCGATCATCTGCCACCTCCTGCCAACGCCCCGGGATCGACGCCGAGCAGCGGCAACGCCCACCACCACAACATCGGCACCAGCACGGCGGTCGCCAGCAGGTCGATGCAGATTCCAGCGCGCGCCATCTGGCCGAACGTGATCTGCCGCGACGCGAACACGATCGTGTTCGGCGGCGTCGCGATCGGCAGCATGAACCCGCACGAGGCGGCGATCACGGCTGGCACCATCAGCACCAGCGGGTCGATGTGCGCGGCGACCCCGCCGGCACTCAGGATCGGCAGCATCAGCGTCGCCAGCGCGGTGTTGCTGGCGACCTCGGACAGCAACGTGATCGAAGCCATCAGCACGACGAGCAGCACGGCCGGATGCACGGCGCCGATCAGCGGCCGCAGCAGTTCCCCGAACGCCGCCGACAGGCCCGTCGGGCCGAACGCCTGCGCCATCGCGATGCCGCCGCCGAGCAGCAGCAGCAGGTCGAACGGCATCTGCCGCGCGGTCTCCCAGTCGACCAGCCGCGCGCGGTCGGGCGTGCCGCAGGGGATCAGGAACGCCAGGACCGCGACCAGCACCGCGACCGTGCCATCGGCGATGAAGCGGTCGCGTTCCCCAGCGGGCACGAGGTAGTGCGCCCAACCATGCACGACGTCGCCGGAGCCGAGCGGCACGTCGCCGCGGGTCGTCCACAGCAGCACCGCGAAACCGAACAGGTAGGCGGTGCGCCGCTCGGCGCGGCTCCAGCGGGGCAGTTCACGCGCTTCGTGCAGCAGTTCGTCGCCGCGGCGGAAGCGTGCGCCCGGCAACGGCAGCGCAACCCGCACGATCACGAACGCCGACGCCATGGCCAGCACCAGCGCGCACGGCGCGAACGCCAGCACCCAGGCGAGGAACGAAACCGGCTGCGCGCCCGCTTCGACCAGGCGTTCGTGTGCCGCGAAGAACAGCGCGTTGGGCGCCGTCCCGATCGGAGAGCCGATGCCGCCGATCGACGCCCCGAACGCGATCGCACACATGACGCCGGCACCGAAGTTCGCCTGCGCGCGCGGGGCAAGTTCGCCGACCGCAGCGACGCGCTGGACCAGGACCTTGCCGATCGGCAGCAGCAGCAGCGCCACGGCGGTGTTGTTGATCCACATCGACACGCAGGTCGCGGCGAGGAAGAACCCCAGCACGAGCCGCCGCGGATACGGCCCGAGCGCGCCGATGACCTGCAGCGCGACGCGCCGGTGCAGACCGCAGCGTTCGACCGCCTGCGCCAGCACGAAGCCGCCGCCGAACAACCACAGGATCGGATCGCCATAGCCGCGCGTGACCTCGGCCGTCGACTGCACGCCGAGCAGCGGCAACACCGCGAGCGGCACCAGCGCCGCCGCGGCGATCGGCATCGCCAGGAGCAGCCAGCAGGCCGTGGTGAACCCGGTGACGAAGAGCAACCGGCACGCGGGTCCGGGAGGCGTGGACGGCGGGAACGGCAGGTGGTGGCCGAGCCACCAGCACAGCACGCCGACGACGAGGGCGGCGCCGACGCGCGCGAAGTGCACTTCGCGATGCGGGGACGGCTCGTCTGCGCCGAGAGTCGCCATGCGGATCAGGGCCGGGCGACGGCACCGACCAGCCATTCCAGATAGCGGGGCGAGCCGCCGGCGACGGCGAGTTCGAGCACTTCCGGGACCTGGTAGGGATGCAACGCGACGAGGCGTTCGCGCAGCCGCGCAGCACCCGCGCGCGTGGTCTTGGCGACCAGCAGCACTTCGTCGCCCGTCTCGACCCGACCCTCCCACCGATAGTACGAACGGACGCCGGGCAGCACATTGACGCAGGCGCACAGCCTCTCGTCGACCAGCGCGCGCGCCAGTTCGTGCGCGCCGAGGCGGCCGGGCACGTCGCTCGCCGCCGGCGCCGTGCACAGAACGACGACGGCGTCCTCCATCACTTGCCTCGCGCGAGTCGCTCGGCGAGCGCCGGATGCAGACCGGCCGCGAGGATCTTCGCCTGCGTGCGGCGGAAGTCGTAGGGCACGCGATGGATCTCGGCGCGGTTGCCGGACACCACCGCGAACGAGGCCCGCGGGTCGCCGTCGCGGGGCTGGCCGACGCTGCCGACGTTGACGATGCACGGGCCGTCGAGCGCGAACTCGCGCTGCTCGTCGGTCGCCTGCGTGAACCGGTAATCCGGCCGG
>JBGARS010000078.1:0-26960 GCA_044230075.1 Planctomycetota bacterium
GTCGTCGTGCGACCGCAACGCCCCGCGCGGCCCGATGCGGCGGTCGTCGTGCGCAGTGCGCGCGTGTTCGACGCCGCCGGTTTCCTCGTCGTCGGTGCCGAGGTGTCGGTGGACGGCGCGGCGCCGGTGCGCACCGATGCCGACGGCATCGCCGTGCTGCCCGGTGCGCGCAGCACGCTGCTGGTCGCCGCCCGCAGCGGCGACGAGTTCGCGTTCGCCACGCTGCGAGCCGGTCGCCGCGCGGTCACGCTGGTGCTGGCCGCCGACGAGCAGGTCGCGGTGCACGTGCAGCGCAGCGACGAACGGCCGGCGGCCGCGGCGCCGATCGCCCTGCTGCAGTGGCTCGGCAAGGGCGACGCCAGCCCGATCTGGCAAGGGGAGACCGGCGCCGACGGCACCGTGGTCGTGCGCCACTTCCAGCTCTGCCGCCAGGATCCCGACCGACCGCCGCCGAGCGAACGCTTCGCGGTGCTGTTGCTGGCCGCCGGGCCGGCAGCGATCCGCACCGAGTTCGTCGGCCGTCCCGCACCCACCGAGCCGGTGCTGCTGCGGCTGCCGCCGATCGGCAACCTCGAGGTCCTGCTGACGGATCACCGCGGTGTGCCGCTGCTGTCACCGGCCTGGATCGCCGCGCGCGCCGACGGCGCGCCGGACACCAGCACGCTGTTCCCGTTCTCCCGTGGCCTGTTGGTGCGCAGCACGCAGAAGCCGGTCGGCGACGCCGCGGTGCCGTTGGCGTTCGTGACCGCGGGCACATCGCTGCGGGTCAGCGCCCACTTCGAGGCCGATCGGCGCGGCACCAACGTCACGGCCAGCGCGCCGGCGCACGACGGTGAGACCGTGCGGGTAGAGCTGCCGCTCGGTGAACGCCAGGCGCTGCTGGCCGGACGGCTGGTGCGGGCCGATGCCGCGCCCCTCGGCCCCGCGCGCGTATCCGCCGTGCTGTGGCGCGCCGACCGCGATCTCGTCGCGACCAACGTGGCGTCGCTGGCCGACGGCCGCTTCGACCTGGTGCTGACCGGTCGCAGCGAGCCGCCGCCGTTCGTCCTGCACGTGCGGCAGCGCCTTGCCGGACCCGACGGCACGGAACACGAATGGGGCGCCCGCGTGCACGTGCCCGAGGTCACCGGCGGCCGACGCACCGAACTGGGCGACATCGTGCTCGGGGAGCTGCCGCCGCTGGTGTCCGGCCTGGTCGTCGACGACCTCGGTGCGCCGATCGCCAACGCCGACGTGCGCGTCGAGGCCAATCGTCCGGAGCGGGAACGGCGCGGCGACCCCTGGCAACCGCTGCCGCAGCTGCAGGCCCGCACCGGCGACGACGGCACGTTCGTCGTCTGTGGCGAACTGCCGCCCGGGGAGCTGCGCGTGCGCGCCGATACCGACCAGCACTTCGCCGCCAGCGAACCGCTACAGGTGCAGGGCCAGCAGGTGCGCATCCGGCTGGACCGCAATGGCATCGTGCGCGGCCGCGCGCTGCTGCCCGACTGGATGGCCGACGGCACCGCCACGCTGACCATGCGACCGGTCGACGAGACGCTGCAGAAGACCCAGACCCGCTCGGTGCCGCTGCGGCGGCGCGGTGGCGGCCGATTCACGGTCGAACCGCTGCGGCCGGGCCGTTTCGACGCCCTCGTCACGCTGCGCAACGTCGCGCAGCCGGTGCTGGTGCTCGCCGACTGCTTCGTTCCGCCCGGCGAATCGCGCGATGCGCGGCTGCAGCAGCTGGACCTGCGCGAGGTCATGTTCCGCTACCGCCTGCGTGCGGTCGACGCCGCCGGTCAGTCGCTGGCGATCGACGGGCCGATCCAGGCGCGGCTGACGCTGCCCGACGGCACCACCAGCGAAGCCGGCTTCCGCTGGCAGCGCGGCAGCGCCGAACTGATCACGCCCGGCTCGCTCGCCGACCTGCTGTTCTTCGGCCGCGGCTTCCTGCCGCAGCGCATCACCCTGTCGCCGGGCGAACACGACGTCTACCTGCAGCCGCTGCGGCCGGCGTTGCTCGACCTGCCCGGCGCGCGCGCGCTGTGCGGTGAAGGCCGCCGCGTGCGCGTGTCGGTGATCCTGACCGAGCCGACCGGCTTCCCGGAGTCGCTCGGCGGCGTCGACCAGCGCACCGGCGAGTCGTTCTCGTTCCCGCGTTGGGACCTCGGCAAGAGCAGCGGCGCCTGGCTCGAACGCTACGACACCGTCGAGGTGCCGCTGATGAAGAGCGGCAAGTACGAGGTCGTGCTGCGCGTGCACGCGACCGACAGCGAACGCTCGCCGCAGGCCTCGGTGTCGCTCGGCACGCACCTGCTGCGGGTCGACGCGCCGTCGCTGCTACCGGTCACGGTGCCGGTCGATGCAGCCGCCGTGCAGCAGGCGCTGGCCAACGTCGACGAACGCCAGCGCGCGGCCGAGGCGTCGGTGCCGCGGCGGCGCTGACCGAGCCGTCACGCATTGCCGACCTGCGCCCGCAAGGCCGCGTGCAGGTGCCCGTTGCTCGCCAGCACCGAGCCGCCGAACAACCAGTCGTCGCCGCCGGCGAGGTCGGTGATGCGGCCGCCGGCCTCCTGCACCAGCACCGCCCCCGCGGCGACGTCGTACGGCGCCAGGTACTGTTCCCAGTAGCCGTCGTAGACACCGGCGGCGACGTAGCAGAGATCGAGCTCGGCGGAACCCAGTCGCCGCAGGTCGCGGCACAACGGCAGCACGCGCGCCAGCCGCGCCGAGTTGTCGTCGCGGCCGGGCTCGTTGCGGTTGTACGAGAACCCGGTGGCCAGCAGCCCATCGGCGAGCTCGCCGGTCGCCGACACCGACAGCACCTGCTCGCTGCCATCGTGAAACCGGCGCCGCGCGCCTTGGCCGCGACAGCCGACGAACGTGTCGCCGAGCGCCGGCGCGTGCACGACACCGACCACCGGCTCTTGCCGGAACGCCAGCGCGATCGCGACGGCGAAGAACGGCAGCCCGTGCACGAAGTTCGTGGTGCCGTCGAGCGGGTCGACGATCCAGGTCCAGTCGGCGACCTTGCTGGCCTGCCCCTGGCTCGTCAGCACGCCTTCTTCGGCCAGCACCGCGTGGTTCGGGAACGCCGCCAATAGACCGCCAACGACGATGTGCTCGGCCCGCCGGTCGGCCGCCGTCACCAGTTCGCGGCGGCGGCCCTTCGACTCGGCGGGACCGCGCCCGACCGACCGGCAGCGCAGGAGCTCGTCGCCGGCGCGGCGCGCGAGCTGCACCGCCACGGCGGCGAAGTGCTGCAGCTCGGCCGGGTCGGGCGGCGGCGGCACCTGGCTCATCGTTCGGCGGCCATCGTGTAGATCGCCGACACCAGCTGCTCCTGCAGCGCCTTCAGGTCCTTGTTGAGCCCGTTCTGCTTGGGGTCGTAGTTCATCAGGATCGAGAACCAACGCTGCGTGCCGTCGGCGCAGTCGACGACGCCCGACAGCGCCGAAGCGCCGCGGATCCAGCCGGTCTTCGCGCGTACGCGGCCGATCAGATCGCTGCCGATGAAACGATCGGCCAGCGTGCCGCTGCGGCCCGCCACCGGCAGGCACGCGCGCAACACGGCCCCAGCGGGGCCGCGCGAGGTCGCGATCAACGCGGCCGCCAGCAGGCCGGGTGTGACGCGATTGGCCTTCGACAGACCCGAGCCATCGAGGATCGTGACACCATCGGGAACCTGCCCGAGCCGCACCGTGAGCTGCTGCTGCATCGCCGCGACGCCGCCGGCGAGGCTGCCGTCCTGGCGCACGCGGTCACCGAGCACGCGCAGGCACTGCTCGGCGTCGAAGTTCGACGAGTCCTCGAGCATGCGTTCGATCGCCGGCCGCAGGTCGCTCTTGTGTTCGTACACGATCAGGTCGGCCGCCGTCGTCGCGGGCACACCGCCGATGTCGATGCCGCCGGCGACCAAGGCGTGGCGCAGCGCCGCCGTGTACCACAGGGCCGGCTCCGTCACCGCGGTGCGGATCTGCACCGGCGGCGAACGCCGATAGAACCGGCCGCGCACCTGCACCGCCAGGCCGAGGTCGAGCGCGCCATAGGTTGCGCCCTTGCTGCCGTCGGCGACGGCGATGCTGCCCTGGATCGGCAGGTCGACCGGCGGCGCGACCAGATCGACCTGCGCCGCGGTCGCACCCGCGGGCGCGGCGATGCCGAGCAGGAACGTGCCCTGCTCCAGCACGAACGGTCCCGTCGGCGCGCAGTAGTAGGTGTAGAGCTGGTCCTGCGGCCAGCCGGCCGGCCGCCCGGGACCGGCGAACGTGCCCGGCTCGAGGTCGATGCCGCCGATCGTCGTGACGCCGCGGCGTTGCAGCGCCGAGGCCACGGCGGCGAACACGTGTTCGGGTGCGTTCTCCGTGCCGTGGATCCAGTTCGGATCGCCGCTGGCCTCGACGACGAGCCGACCGCCGCGCAGCCGGAACGTGGTGGTGAAGTGATGGTCGACGCCGAGCCCATCGAGCACCGCCGTCGCCGCCAGCAGCTTCATGTTGCTGGCGGGCGCGAAGACTTCGCCGACACGGTGGCCGTAGAGCAACCGCCCATCCGCATCGCACACCGCGACCCCGGTGCGGGCGCCGAGTGCTTCGGCAGCGGCGACGACGCCCGCACACGACTGCGCCCGCAGGCCCGCGACCAGCAACAGCAACGCCAGGAAACCCATCCGCCGCATGCCGGTGGGATACCGCAAACGCCCCGGCACCGCCAGCGTGCGGCGGCGGCCCAGTGGCCACCGACGCACGCCTCGCCTAGCCTTCTCCCCCATGCTGTCCGCCTCGCTGCTGCTCGCCGTGTTGCCGCAAGGCCCCTCGTCCGCCCCGGCGCCGATCCGCGCCGTGTTGCTCACCGGCCAGAACAACCACGAGTGGAAGTGGACCGCACCGGAGGTCGCCAACACGCTGACCGAGACCGGCCGCTTCGAGGTCACCACGGTCACCGATCCGGGCGCATGGCTCGCCGGCGACGCCGTGCGCGGCGCCCAGTTGTTCGTGCTCGACTACAACGGGCCGCGCTGGGGCGACGCCGCCGAACGCGCGTTCACCGCCGCCGTGCAGGCCGGTGCCGGCGTCACGGTGCTGCACGCCGCGAACAACGCGTTCGCCGGCTGGACCGACTACGAACGTCTGGTCGGCCTGCTGTGGCGCGAGGGCTCCGGCCACGGTGCCTACCACGCGTTCGACGTGCCGGTCGTCGACCACCACCACCCGATCACCGCCGGCATGGCCGATCTGCGGCGCCACCCCGACGAGCTGTACCATCGGCTGGTCGCCGCGCCGGGCGCCGACCACCGCGTGCTGCTGGCGGCGTTCAGCGACCCGCAGACCGGCGGCACCGGCCGGTTCGAGCCGATGGCCACCGCCGGCGGCTTCGGCCAGGGCCGCGTGTTCCACACCACGCTCGGCCACGTCTGGACCGGCGTGCCGGCGACACGCGCGACCTGGATCGACCCGCAGCTGCGGCGGCTGGTGGCGCGCGGCAGCGAATGGGCTGCGACCGGCTGCGTGACGTTGTCGCCGGTACCGCTGAACCTGCTCGGCGACGGCGAACGCGAGGAGGGCTTCGAGTCGCTGTTCGACGGCCGCTCGCTGCGCAGCTGGCGCGCGTTCCGCGGCGAAGGGCCGCCGGCGACCGGCTGGGTGGTGCGCGACGCCGCGATCGTGCACGAGCACGGCGGCGGCGGCGGCGACCTCGTCACGCTCGAGGAATACGCCGACTTCGACTTCCGCTTCTCGTTCCGCGTCGCGCCGGGCGCCAACTCCGGCGTGATCTGGCACGTGCTGGAGACCGCGGAGCAGACCTACATGACCGGCCCCGAGTTCCAGGTGCTCGACGACCTGGCGTCGCCCCCGGACGGCAAGCACGGTGTCGGCGCGCTCTACGATCTGGTGCCGGCCGAGGGCAAGACCGTGCTGCCCGCCGGGGAATGGAACGAAGGGCGCGTCGTCGTGCACGGCGGCCGCGTGCAGCACTGGCTGAACGGCGCCCGCGTGCTCGACGTGCCGTGCGCGGGCCCGGAGTGGGAGGTGATGGTGCAGCAGAGCAAGTTCCGCGACTGGCCGTTCGCCCGCTCCGGCCGCGGCCGCATCGCGCTGCAGGACCACGGCGACGAGGTCGCCTTCCGCAACCTCAGGGTGCGTTCGCTGTGACCGCCGCCGTGCGCCCGAACCGCCTGCTGCTGGTCGAAGACGACCACAGTCTGCGCACCGTGTTCCGCAGCGAACTGACGCGCATGGGCTGGCACGTCGTCGCCCACGACAGCGGCGACAAGGTGCTCGAACAGCTCACCGGGCACGAACCGGACGTCGTGCTGCTCGACCTGCACCTGCCCGGCACGCCGGGCATCGACGTGCTCGCGCAAATCGTGCAGCACGACCGCGAACTGCCGGTCGTGGTCTGCACCGGCCACGGCACGGTGTCGTTGGCGGTGCAGGCGATGCACGCCGGCGCGTTCGACTTCCTGACCAAACCGGTCGCACTCGACGTGCTGGAGCAGACCGTGCGCCGCGCGCGACAGCACGGCGCCCTGCTGCGGGAGAACCAGCGGCTGCGGCGCGCGGCCGCGCATGCCGCGGCCGGCGCACTGGTCGTCGCGCCCGAGAGTGCGGCGGCGCGGCGGGTCGACCAGCAGCTCGCGCGCATGGCGGCGGCGGACCAGAGCGTGCTCGTGACCGGCGAGAGCGGCACCGGCAAGGAACTCGTCGCCCGCCGCCTGCACGCCGGCTCCGCGCGCCACCAGCAGCCGTTCGTGGTCGTGCACTGCGGCGCCATGCCGCGCCAACTGGTCGAGAGCGAACTGTTCGGCCATGTGAAGGGCGCCTTCACCGGCGCCGAGCAGAAGCGGCCGGGCCTGTTCGAGGCCGCCGACGGCGGCACGCTGCTGCTCGACGAAGTCGGCGAACTGCCGCTCGAGATCCAGCCGGCACTGCTGCGCGCGGTGCAGTTCGGCGAGGTCCGGCCGGTCGGCAGCGATGCCGTGCGCCACGTCGACGTGCGCATCCTGGCCGCCACGCACCGCGACCTGCGCCGATCCGTGCAGGAAGGATCGTTCCGCGAAGACCTGTTCTACCGCCTGGCGGTGCTCGAACTGCACGTGCCGCCGGTGCGGGAACGACCCGAGGACGTGGCGCCGCTGGCGCGCGCGTTCCTGCAGCGCGAGGCTGCCCGCTCGGGCCGCCGTCTCGAGTTCGACGCCAGCGCCATGCAGCGGCTCGAGGCGCACACCTGGCCCGGCAACGTGCGCGAGCTGGAGAATGCGATCGTCCGGCTCGGCGTGCTCGCGGACGGCCCCACCATCGGCAGCCGCGACGTCGACGACCATGTGTTCCGCAGCGGCGGCACGGCGACCGGCGGCCCGCTGCCGTCGCTCGACCTCGGCGAGCTGGAGCAGATGGCGATCCGGGCGGCGATGCAACGCTTCGACGGCAACAAGACGCGAGCGGCGGCCGCCCTCGGCATCGCGCTGAAGACGCTCTACAACAAGCTCAACGCCGCCGCCGGCGAGCAGAGGCCCGGTCCACCGCCGGCCAGCTGACGGCGTTCACCAGCGCAGCAGCAACAGTTCGCTGCAGAAGCCGGGGCCCATCGCCAGCATCAGCCCGAGATCGCCCGGCGCGCCGGGGTTGGTGCGCAGCGTCGCGTCGAGGATCATCAGCACCGACGCACTCGACAGGTTGCCGGCGCGCGCCAGTGACTGCCAGCTGCACAGCAGGTCCTCGCGCGGCAGCCCGAGGCCGTCCTGCAGCGCCTGCAGCACCTTCGGCCCACCCGGGTGCGCGATCCAGCGCCGGATGTCGGCGCGGCACCTGCCCTGCTCGCCGAGGAAGCTGTCGACGTCCGCGGGCACCCGTTCGCGGGCCACGGTCGGCACCTCGGCGGACAGCACGATGCGAAAGCCGTAGGCGCCGATCTGCCAACCCATCACGTGCTCGGTGTCGGGATAGAACACCGACCGCGTCGCCAGCACCTCGGGCCCCGGAGCCGGCCGGCGGTCGCCGACCAGCACCGCCGCGGCCGCCCCATCGCCGAACAGGCCGACGCTGATCAGGTTCGCCACCGAACGATCGTCGCGCTGCAGCGTCAGCGAGCACAGCTCGACGCAGAGCACCAGCGCCACGCCATCGTGGTGTCCGCGCAGGTAGTCGGCCGCCCGCGACACGGCGGCGGCACCGGCGACGCAGCCCAGCCCGAACATCGGCACGCGCTTGACGTCGGAACGCAGACCGAGGCGGTCGACCAGCCGCGCGTCGACGGACGGACTGGCGAGCCCGGTCACGGTCGAGAAGAAGATCACGTCGACGTCCTTCGCCGTGAGCCCGGCGCGCGACAGCGCACCCAGGATCGCCTGCTCGCCCAGGTCGAGCGCGCCGCGCAGCCACGCGGCGTTGCGCTCGGTGAAGTCGGTGAGACCCGCGTAGGCCTCCAGCGGCAGCACCAGGTGGCGCCCGTCGATGCCGGCGTTGCCGTGCAGCGAACGCATGCGCTCGGCTGTGCGCGGCTCGCCGCCGAACGCGGCGACCAGGTACTCGGTCAGGGTGCGCTGGTCGTACCAGTGTTGGGGCAGGGCGGTACTGACGGCGGCGATCTTCAACGGCGGAGTCTCGGCAACAGATAGGGCACGGTAGCCCGGTAGGCCCGGAAGCGATCGCCGAACAGCCGCTGCCAGCGGCTTTCCTTCCAGCGCGGCCCGATGGCGCAGTAGGCGATCCAGACTGCGGCCAGCAGCAGCCAGTCCGGCGTCCAGCACGGTGCCGTGCCCATCACCAGGGCAAATCCCAGGTAGATCGGCTGGCGGCAACACGCGAACAGCCCGCGCACCGGCATGCCGCCGTACTCGACCTCGCGGCCGCGCAGCAGCGCCCACCAGCCGACCGCGCCGGACTGCACGCCGAGCCCGGCGTCCCACAGCGCCTTGACCAGGAACAGCCACGCGGCTGCGAACAGCCCGTACTGCACCCCGCCGGCGACACCGTGCGGCGCGTGCCACACGACGCCCGACGGCGTCCAGGCCCAGAACGTCAGCAGCAGCTGCACGCAGCCGACCAGCACATAGGTCGTCGGCGCCAGCGTGCGCCCGTGGCCGACCGGCGACAGCCGCGACAGCCAGATGCGGCCGCGCGCCGACAGCAGGTACGAGTGCAGCAGCGGGAACTGCAGCACCAGCAGCAGGTCGACGAGCACGGCGGCGGTGCCGTGCAGGTGCCCGGCGCCGAGTTGCAGGCCGGTGAGCAGGGCGCAGGCCATCGATGCGACCGCCGCCAGGAAGGCGACGTGGCAGGCGAGCCCCATCGCGACCGCCGCGACGATGTGGCGCCGCGTCATGAGCCCGTCCGTTCGTACAGGGCGGCATAGCCGACCGTGATGCGCCGGCTCTCGCGCAGCGCCACCACCCCCGAACACAGCGTGCGCCACACCAGCGGCGCCTCGCCGGCGCGCGCGACCCGCCGCAATCCCACCGCCGCGGCCATCGTGTCGAGTTCCTGCGGCCGCACGAACACGTGCCCAAGGTGCGTGCCGCGCGGCACGAAGCCGAGCCCTTCGCCGAGCGTGATCGCCAGCAGCCGCGCCAGCCAGGTGCGATCGATCGTATTGACGAACAGGTGGCCGCCGCGGCGCAGCAGCCGGCCGGCCTCGTGCACCGCACGCCCGGGCTCGCTCACGTGTTCGAGCACGTCGGCGAGCAGCACGACGTCCGCGGTGGCGCTGGCGAGCGGGCACTGCAGCAGGTCGCCGGCGAGCGGCAGGAAGCAGGCACTGCCGCGCGCGTGGCCGGCCCGCAGCGCGCGGCGCGCCGTGTCGACGCCGACCACGCGCGCGCCGGCATCGGCGAGCGGTACCGCCAGCAGGCCGCCGCCGCAGCCGAGGTCGACGACCGTGCGGCCCGTCCACGCACCGGGCAACCAGCGCCGCAGCAGCTCCAGCCGGAAGCCGCTGACGGCGCGCAGCGACGCGAAGGCCCAGCAGGTCGGGTCCCACCAGCCGTCGCGATCGAACAGTGCCGCGGGCGCCGCCGGGGTCACTGCAGGGCACTCCGTCGCAGCACGACCGCGCCGTTCGGCGCCGTGATGCGCAGGTGCGCGTCGGCCTGTTCGAGCCGCACCGGTTCGGCGCCGTCGAGCGACAGCCCCGCGTCGCCGTTCACCCAGGTGCCGCTCAGGGTCTGGAACCCAGCCCCGGTCTCGCCGTCGACCAGGGCGGCGGCGGTGAACGTGCCGTCCGGGCGGAACAGGTAGTAGATCCGCCGCAGCGACAGCGCCGCGTCACCGGTGATCGCGATCGACTCGTAGAGGCCGTCGAGCACCAACGTCGGCGCCGCGGCGAACGGCAACGCGGCGATGGGTTGCTGCACCGAGCGATCCTCGCTGGCCACCACGTTGGAGGCGATGCAGCCGCTCCACAAGCAGGCCGCCACCGCCAGGGCACCGCCGGCTCCGCGGCGTCTCACTTGCCGTCCCCCACCTGCACGCGCGCCCGCAACGCGATCCACACGACGACCTCGTCCTGCACGTTGATGACGCCGAGCTGGCTCGGCACCGGCACTTCGTAGTCGCTGAGATTGAGCGGGACCTGGCCGTTCACGACCACGCGCCGGCTCTGGTCGACCTCGACGGTGACCGGCATGCGCAGTTCGCGCGTGACGCCGCGGATGTGCATCTGGCCGCGGATCTCGCCGCGCGCCGTCTGCCCGGCGGCGTCGATGCCGCCTTCGGCCGGCACGAAGCGCTGGATCTCGAAGCGGATCTGCGGGTGCTTCGCCGTGTCCAGATGCTCGCGCATGCTGTCGTCGCGGCCGTCGACGCCGGTGGCCAGCGTGCGCGCCTCACACGTGACCTCACCGCGCCACATGCCCTGCGGGTCGGCGAGATTGGCGGTGAACTGCCCGGCCACCTGCGACGTCACGCCGGAGAAGTCGTGCAGCGTGCTCTTCGCGTCGAAGCCGACCCGACACAGTTCGGGCACCAGCTGGAAGCGCTGCTCGCGATCGAAGGCGAACGTCACTGCGGGGATCGAGAACGACAGGAAGCCGCCCGTCTTCGGCTTCGGTGCTGCGGCAGGAGGATCGGGCGTCGGCGGCAGCGGCGTCGGCTCAGCGGTCGCCACGGCCGGCGACGGCTCCACGACCGCCGGCGGCCCTGCCGTGGGCGTGCGCTCGGCCAGTTGCGCCAACTGCTCGGCACGATGCCAGCTCGCAACCTGCGCCTCGAGCTGCTGCCGCACCACCGCAAGTTCCCGCGCCAGCGCCTGCACGTCGCCATGCCGTGCCTCCGCCCGTTCTTCGAGTGCGGCACCCAGCCGTTCGAGGTTGCTGCCGAGCGCCGTGCGCAGTTCGCCGACGTCGCGCTGGAGCACCGCGAGATCGTCGCGCAGCAGCACCACGGGCTCCGGGCCGGCCGCGACCTGATCGTCCTGGAACACGATGCGCACCCGGTCCTTGACGACGAACAGCGCGGCGACCGCCCCACCGAGCAGGGTGAGCACGAACGCCACGCCCAACCACTGCAGCAGGCGCCTGGTCATGGCAGGCAATATGCAACCGATGTGCCCCGATGGCGAACAGCACTTGTGCGGCGACGCCGGCGGCTGCGACCGCCGATCACCGCGCAACTCTTGCATCGAACGTGCAGACCATGCACGTTCCAGCGCCCACGACACCGCCGCGGCACGGCGTCGGCGGCGCGATCTGCAGACGGCATGCCAGCTTCCAACATGCAGGATGGACGACGTAGCCGGCTGCGACTCGCCGCGTGGGTGCTGTTCGCCGGCATCGGTGCGGTGCTGGCGTGGGCCCAGACGCGGCAGCCCGTCGACGCAGGGAACCGGGCGCTGAAGGTGCCGGACGGCAGCGAGGCGCAGCACATGGCCGCGCTGGCCGAGATCGTGCCCGACGACGGCGTCGTGCTGCTCGCGTTCGCGGCACCGGGCGACCTGCCGCTGCCGCCGCCGGCCGTGGCGGCGCTCGAGCAGCTGGCGCAGCAGCTCGCGACGCTGCCGGGCGTGGCCTCCTGCCGGCGGCTGCCGTCGCCGGAGCCGGCCGGGCTGACGCTGTTGGCGGTCGCGTTGCACGGCGACGAACCCGGCACCGCCGCCGAGGCCATCGTCGCGGCGGCGCACGCGGGCGCGCCGCCGGAGGTGCGGGTGCTGGCCACCGGCCTGCCGCTGATCGAGGCGCACATCGCCGCGCGTGTGGCAGCCGAGCGCCAGCACATCGTGCCGTGGATCGTCGTCGCCCTGCTGCTGGCGGCACTCGTCGTCTACCGCCATGCCGGGGTCGCGATCGCGGCGCTGCTGCCGGCCCTGGCAGCGATCACCTGGACCAGCGGGCTGATCGCGTTGTCCGGGCAACCGCTCGATCCGGTGGCCGCCCTGCTGGACCCGGTGCTGCTGACGATCGGTGTCGCGGCCAGCGTGCACTTCGTCGAAGCCTGGCGCCGCGGCCGCGCCGACGGGCTCGATGCGGCCGCCGCCGCGCGCTTCGCCGCCGAAGACCAGCGGCAGCCGGCGTTCCTCGCCACCACGACGACGATGGTCGGTCTGCTGGCACTGTGCACGAGCCCGGTGCCGGCCGTGATCGACTTCGGCCTGCACGCGGCCTTCGGCGTCGCGCTCGTGCACCTGTTCACGTTCGCGCTGTTGCCGGCCTGGTTGCCGTTCGCGGCCGGCACCGCGCGCGTACCGACGGCGGGCACGACGTCGCTGTCGCGCTGGCCACAGTGGGTCGGCCGGCGCCGCGGCCTGTGGCTCACCGTCGCGGTGGCGCTGACCAGCCTCGGCACAGCGGCGCTGCCGCACCTGCGCGCCGACAACGACCCGTTGGCGATGCTGCCGGCGAACGACAGCGTGCGGCACGACCACGACGAACTGGCCAGCCGTCTCGGCGGCGTCGAGGTGTTCCACCTGCTGGTGCCGGCGCGCTCGCCCGGCACGGCGCCGGCCCGCCTGGTGCCGTTCCTGGCGGCGCTGCAGGAACAGCCGGGGATCGCGGGACTGGCCGGACCCGTGCTGCGCGGCGAAGTCGGCGACCTGGCCGCGCCGCTGCTGCTGCGCCCAGCCGGCAGCGGCGTGCGCGAACCCCTGTTCACCGGCATCGAACGCGCGGCGGCGGTGCTCGGGCTCGACGGCATCGTCGCTGCCGGTCCGGCGGTGCAGATCGCGCGCGACTCGGCGCAGCTGATGCAGAGCCTGCTCGGCAGCCTGTGGCTGACGCTGGCACTGCTCGGCCTCGGCCTCTGCATCGGCCTGCGCTCGCTGCGGCTCGGCCTGCTCGGCATGGTGCCGAACGTGCTGCCGTGCGTCTGGATCTACGGCGGCATCGCCTGGCTCGATCGCCCGGTGTCGGTCGCGACGGCGATGATCGCTTGCACGATGCTCGGCCTGATCGTCGACAACACCCTGCACCTGCTGCACCACTACCGACACGAACGCCACCACGCGCCGGCGGCCGTGGCCATGGCCCAGGCGATGCAGCACTGCGGCCGCGGCATGCTGCTGTCGAGCATGCTGCTGCTGATCGGCTTCCTGGTGACGACGCAGAGCCGGCTGTCGACGACGGTGGAGTTCTCGCTGCTGGCCTGTTCGACGATCGCGGCGTCGCTGTTCAGCACCGTCGTGCTGCTGCCGCTGGCCTTGGTGCGCCCGAGCCGGAGGTCCGATGCAGTGTGACGTGCTGGTGCTCGGCGCCGGTCCGGCCGGCAGCGCGTTGGCGAACCAGCTGGCGCGCGACGGCTTTCACGTACTGCTGGCGGACAAGAAGGCGTTCCCGCGCGAGAAGCCGTGCGGCGAGTTCCTCAGCCCCGAGTGCACGCCCTATCTGGCCGCGCTCGACCTGCAGCAGCCGTTGGCCGCGCTCGGCCCGCGACTCGTGCGTGGCATGCAGCTGCACGGCTACGGCGCGCAGGCGCTCGGCAGGTTCCGCCCGGTCGGAACGCACTCGCCGACAGCCACCACCGGCTTCGGCGTGCGCCGCACGCACTTCGACCGGTTGCTGCTGCAGGCCGCGGAACGCGCCGGCGCGCACTGGCTGCCGCGCCACGAGTTCGTCGCGCTGCAGCGCGACGGCGATGGGCGCATCGTCGGCGCCACGCTGCGTTGTGCGGCGGGAAAGCTGCACTCGTGCCGGGCGCGCTTCGTCGTCGGCGCCGACGGCGTGCACTCGCGCGTCGCCCACGCGCTCGGCGTGCAGCGGCCGACGCCGTGGCTGGACCAGTTCGCGTTGGTGGCCCACTTCACCGGCGTCGCACCGCAGCCGAGCGCCGAGGTGCACCTGTTCCGTGGCGGCTTCTTCGCGGCAACCACGGTCGACGGCGGCGTCTTCAGCGTCAACCTGATCGTGCCGCGGCGCACGCTGCGCGACCGCGGCGACGACGACTGGGATGCGTTCGTCGCCGGCCACTTCGACCGCGCGCCGGGTTTCGGCCAGCGACTGGCCGGCAGCAAGCGCCTGTTGCCGTGGCGTGGCATCGGGCCGCTGGCCTACACGACGCGACGGCAGACGTTCGCCGGCGCCGCGCTGGTCGGCGACGCCTGCGGCTACGTCGATCCGATCACCGGCGAAGGCATCTACTTCGCGCTGTTCGGCGCCCGCGCACTGGGCGAAGCGCTGGCCACGGCGCTGCACGACCCCGCGCGCGCGACCGCAGCGCTCGCCACCTACGCCACCCGCCGCCGGCACGAAGTTGGACCACGCCTGTGGGCCGCGGCGATGCTGCAGCGCGCGCTGCGGCAACCGTGGTTGGTGCGCACGTTCCTGCGCACCGCGGCGCGCTGGCCTGTGCTGGCCGATCTCGTCGTGACCCTGACCGGCGACGCGGCGCACCCGCGCGATCTGCTGCGGCCGTCGTTCTGGCGTGACTTCCGGGCGGTGGCGCCATGAACCGCCAGTGCCGCGATGCGCGCATCTGGGGGCCGCTGGTGGTGGCCGGCGCTGCCCTGCTGCTGCGCGGCGCACCTGGCCCGGCAGCCAGGGCCACCACCACGCCCCATGCCGTCGAGTTGCCGGCCCTGCACGCAGGCGCCGAGCCGCGCGGCAGCGTCGACTACGTGCTCGATGCCGAACGTTCTTCGGTGCGCTTCCTGGTCGGCGGCCAACTGACGACGTGCCCAGCCATCACCGGTCACCTGCACGTGCGCGACGACGGCAGCCGCGAACTCGAACTCGACCTCGACCTCGGCTCGCTGCAGCCACACGGCGACCAGCCCGCGCCGACACCCCTCGATCCAGGAGGCTTGCTCGGCGTGCCGCGGGCGAGCCATGTGCTCTACCGCGCCAACCTGCTGCGCACGACGAGCAGCAACCTGCCCGGCGTCACCGGGCAGCAGTGGCTCGGCACCCTCGACCTCGGCGAACGCGCCGTCCAGCAGCCGTTTGCACTGTGGCAGGTTTCGCTGCCAGGCCAACCGCTGCGATTGCAGGGCCACGGCCCGGTCGCTGGTGGCATCCAGGAGCCAGCGCGGAACTGGTTCGGTATCCCCTCCCCATCCCATGTCCTCCTCCTCGGCTTCGATCTCGCCTGGCGCCGCCATCGCGGCAACTGACGTGCGGCGCTCGCTGCACACGACGCTCGCGTTGGCGTTCGTGCCGCTGTGCCTCGTCGTCGGCGCCGGCTTGTGGCTGGTGTTCCTCGACGCCAGCGCGGTGCGCAGAGACCTGCAGCGCATGTTCGAGGAGTTGCGCGAAGTGGCGCTGGCGCGTTCGCTGCTCGACGACCTGCACGGCCTCGAGCAGTGGATCGAGGCCGCGCCCGAAGCCCGCCGCGACAGCCACGCCCTGGTGTTCGCCGACCTGCGGCACCACCTCGACGGCGCCACCGGCACGCTGGCCCGGTTCCACGTCGCTGACGATCCGTCGTCCGCTGGCCACGACGCCGACGAACGATCGCTGCAGCTGCGCATCACCGACAGCCTGCAGACGATCGACATGGCGCTCGCCACCACCGCGCCGATCGGCGCGCTGACCGAGCCGCTGCAGCGGGCGTTGCAGAGCGCCACGGTGCTGTCCCACGCGGTGGAAGAGGAGAGTCGCACGATCGGCGACACGCTGGACAACCGCAGCGAGAAGCTGAACCACTTCATGCTGTTGCTGGGGCTCGCCAGCCTGGCCACCGTCGTCGGGCTCGGGCTGCTGTTGCACCGGCGCGTGCTCGTGCCCGTGCGCGAACTGCGGGCGGGCGCGTTGGCGCTCGGTCGCGGCGAGGCCGTGCTGGTCGCGGCCCGGCACGCCGACGAGCTGGGCGACCTGGCGCGCACCTTCACGTCGATGGCCGCGCAGCTGCAGGAGGGCCGCCGCGATCTCGAACGGCGCGTCGAGCAGCGCACGCGCGAGGTCGTGCGCACCGCGCGGCTGGCGCAACTCGGCACGCTGGCGGCCGGCATCGCGCACGAGATCAACAACCCGCTGGCCAGCATCGTCGCCTGTGCCGAGGGCCTGTTGCGTGATCCCGGCACCGCTGCCGACGACCCGCGGGTGCGCGAGTACCTGCAGATCCTGCAGAAGGAGGCGATGCGCGCGCGCGACATCACCGCCCGGCTGCTGCGCTTCGCGCACCAGGGCGAACCCCGGCACGACGTCGTCTGGCTCGGCACCGAGGTGCACGAGGTCACGCCGATGTTCGCGCACCAGCTCGCCGATGCCGGCGTTGCGCTGGTCGTCGACGTGCCGCCCCGCGAACCGGCGATCCTCGGCGACGCCGGCGAATGGCGCCAGGTGCTGTTCAACCTGCTGCGCAACGCACTCGACGCGAGCCCACGCGGCAGCAGCATCCGCGTGCAGACCACGACCGACGCCGGCCGGGTGCAGCTGCTCGTCGAGGATCAGGGCACCGGCATCGCCGAGGCACACCGCGAACACCTGTTCGAGCCGTTCTTCACCACCAAGCCGCCCGGCAAGGGCACGGGCCTCGGCCTGGCCATCGTGCACCGCATCGTCAGCGGCCATCGCGGCACCATCACCGCCGACAACGCGCCCGGTGGCGGCGCCCGGTTCGTGATCGACCTGCCAGCCGCCGCGGTTCAGTAACCTCCCATCCGCGCGGACGCCATCCCCGAGGCACCGAACGTCATTTCGACCCCGCCATTCGCCGCTGAGCTGCGCGCCGACAGGCGCATCAGCTCCTGCGCAGGCGGGCGAAGCCCGTTCCCCGCCAGCGGCTAGTAGCCCATGACTGCGGTCACGCTGTTGCTCGTGGTGATGCCGAGTGGGTTCGAGCCATCCAGCACGCCGAGCTGGTTCACCAGCGGCACGCCCAGCAGCGACGGGTCTTCGCCGAGCGCCAACACCACCGACGCGGTGCCGGCGGCGTCCGCGAACAGCGGCGCGATGTCGATCCAGTCGACGTCGAGGAAGCAGCCCGGCGCACCGACGAAGCCGAGGTCGAGGTTCACCGGCGTCACACCGTAGGCATGCACGCAGAGGCTGTTGCTGCCGAGCCCGCTGCCCAGCAGCGAATAGGTGCGGCCGATCACCGGCCGTTCGAGACCGAGCGGCGCGCCGGGGCCTGAGTTGGTGCGCAGCAGGTCGAGCATGCGGCCCGCGCAGCCGCCCGCATTCGTCGTCGCACTCGCCGCCAGCACCCGACGCAGGTCGAGGTAGTAGCTGCCGGCGATGCTGTCCTGCCAGCCGCGCACGGCGACCTGGTAGACGCCGGCCGGCAGACGCGCGACCAGTTCCGCGTCAAAGACCCCGTAGTCACTGCCCGCGAACGCCGACGCCAGCAGCACCGGCGGCGCCCCATCGCTGTAGAGGTAGAGCACCGGGTCGTCGGCGCGCGGCGTGCTCGGGTGGCCCGCCGTGGCATCGACGCGCACGCGCAGCAGGTTCGGCTGCAAGAGCGTGAAGCGATAGAAGTCCCAGTCACCGCCAGACCCGGTCGACGACAGGGTGCCGCTGCAGCGCGAGTCGATCGGCAAGGTCGTCGGCGTGCCGCCGCTGCGCGGGTCGTTGTTCTCCGGCCCTTCGCCGACCAGCACGGCGCTGCCCGACGCCACCGGCGCGGCACAACGCAGGTCCAGCAGGTACGAGCCGGCCGGCGCCGCGCTGGCGCCGCGTTCGACCGCGAGCAGGTAGGTGCCGGCCGGCAGCAGCGGCATGTGCAGGCGCGAGTAGAAGCCCGCCCCGACGCCGTTGTCGCTGGTGCAGAGCGGCGCGCCACCGACATCGAGCAGCGTCAGGATCGTGTCGCCGACCTGCGTGCCGCTGCCCGGCATCGTCTCGGCGAACAGTTCGCGGGCAGTGGCCAACGTGAACGACCACCAGTCGACGTCGGTCGTCGTACCGAGGTTGCCGACTGCCTCGGCGCCGCACGGCAACACCGTCGCCGTGCCGAGCGAACTGTTGGGCTCCGCGCCCTCCGGCACCTGTTGGGCGACCGGAGCGACAGCCAGCAGGATCGAGAGCAAGGGGCTGCGCAGCATGCGGCGGAACCATACCCGGCCCGCGCCCCGCCGGCACGCCTGTTCGGCGGGCCCCGGGATCAGCGTGCGACCGGCAGCACGTTGCCGTAGACGTCGCGCAGCCGGGTCGCCGAAACGGCGCTGCGTAGACCGCCAGGGAAGTAGCGCGCGGCGAAGTACTGCTGGTTGTGGCGCAGTTCGTCCGGCGTCAACGCCCGGTCGTAGACCAGCATCGCGTGCAGCTCGAAGCCCGGGTGCAGGCGCATGCGGCCGTACGGGATCAGCATGCGGTTGGGAAAGGCGTCGATGCGGTGTTCGAGCTCGCTGACGTGGCGCCCGATGCGCGCGCCGGCGTTGTATTCGATGTTGCCGGGCGCGCCGATGTTCACGTAGTACGGCGAGTCGTTGCCGCTCGGCGCCACGTAGCGGCCGTCGAAGGCGAACAGTTCGTCGTCGAGCGCGATCTGGCCGGTGCCCGCCGCATCGGCGATCGCCACCGCCGCGCGCTGCGTGCGGCTGGTCGCCACCGCGGCGGGATGCGTCACGTGCACCGCGCGCGTCAGCTCCGTGCGCCCCTCGTTCTGGATGCTGAGCCGCAGGTTGCGGTTCTCGAAGTTGAAGAAGTAGAAGCTGAACCCCGAGCCGCCGAGCGGATTGCCGTGCGCGCCATCGGCGAGCAGGAAGTGCGGATTGCCGATACGGTCACCGGTGGTGAAGCAGCAGTCGATCGTGAACTCCGCGCCTTTTCGCGCGAACGTCTTGAAGAACCCCTGCTGGCTGCCGAGCAGCCGCACGAAGTTCTGGCCGCCGAAGCGGAAGCTGCGCCCGTTCCAGTGCGGATCGGCGCGTTCGTTGCTCGCCTCGCCGGGCAGCTCGCCGTCGAAGTTGCCTTCGAGGTCGCGCCAGATCATGCCGCGGCCGGCGTAGCTGCGCACGTCGGCGGCGTCGAGGTGCACGGTGCGACCGCGTCGGATCGGGGTGTCGGGGTGCATCGGTGGGTTCTGGTTCAGACCTCGTAGGCGAACTCGCGCATCATGGACGCGCAGATCTCCAGCGCGCGCTGCTGTTGCGCCTCGGTCAGCAGGCGCAGGAACCCGCCACTGCCACCGCGGCGCACGTGCTGCGGGTTCTGTTGCTGCATGTTCTCGATCGACAGTTCGCCGGCGACCGCGGTGATGGCGGCGTCGTCGAGGCCGAGCCCGACCCAGTGCGCCAGCCGGCGCAGCATCGCGGGCACATCGGCGACCATGTCCTCGTAGCGCACGAACTCGATGTCGAGCGCCTTCTCGGCACGGCGGTGGTCGCCGGCATGTCGGCACCAGTCCTCGAGGAACGGCACCAGCTCGATGGCGACGTAGTCCGCCGGCGAACGCGCCGGGTGCGGGTGGTACCGCCGCATGAACGGCGTCTGCACGAAGTGCGCCATCGACACCAGCGCGTCGCGCGGGTCGCGCACGATGTAGCAGACGCGCGGAAAGCGCGGATAGACCTCCCAGCTGCGTTCACAGAGGAACGAGTGGGTCCAGACGTGACTGCACGCGGCGAGGTAGCCGGCCAGGTCGTCGATCGGCTCGACGTGCTGCAGCTCGATCTGCCAGTGCACGCCGTCGTCCTGCACCAGGATCTGGTCGATGTCGAACTGCTCGATCGAGAAGTCGGGCCAGGCGTCGCGCATCGCCTGGATCGGGTGCTGCTGCACGAAGCTGCGCTTCTGGCCGGCGCGGCGGAACAGCAGGTCGAACGCCTTCCACAGCAGGTAGCTGCCCGACTTCACATAGCTACAGTGCAGCACCGGCGTGGCCGGAGCCGCGATCACCGCATGGGACGACATCGTCGGTTGCCATCGGCTGGCGCGTGGTCCCGGGTTGAGCGGCAACCGCCGGCAGGACCGGCCGTTCCCGCCGGCGGCGATCAAGTCCGGAGGCGCCCCCGCCCGATGCCGCTTGCATGCGGGCAGAGGTGATCGAACCGGCGACGCTCGTCGTCGACGAAGCGCGTTTTGCGACCATGGTCGGCGTCGAACCGATGGCGTTGGCAGACAGCTGCCGGCAGGCGCTGCGCCTTGGCGAATTGCGCGGCGAGGTGCTGACCGGACCAGCACGCGAGGCCGAACTGCTGCGCGCGCTCTGCGCCAGCGAGAACGCGGCGCTGCCACCGTCGGGCCCGCAGCGGGCCGCCGACTGGGAACGCGGCTGGAGCGAGAACCTGCGGGCGTTCCGCAGCGGCGACGGTTCACTGTCGGCACTGGTGCCGAAGTACAACCGTCACCAGGTGCTGCGCCTGCAGGGCGAGTACCTGCACGTCGCCGACCCGACGTTCGAGTTCGCCGTCTACACGGCACTGCGCCACCACTGCTTCCAACGCTGGTTCCGCGGCCTGGAACGCGTGGTCGAGTTCGGCTGCGGCACCGGCACCAGCCTCGTGCTGCTGGCCGAGTTGTTGCCGCAGCTCGAACTCTGGGGGCTCGACTGGGCCGAGTCGTCCCAGCAGATCCTGCAGCAGCTCGGCGTGCGCACCGGCCGCACGATCCACGGCCGGCACTTCGACATGTTCACGCCCGACACGACGTTCGTGCTGCCGCCCGGCACCGGCGTGCTGACGTCGGCGGCGATGGAGCAGCTTGGCGCGACGCACGCGCCGTTCGTCGACTACCTGTTGGCACAAGAGCCGGCGATCTGCCTGCACATCGAGCCGATCGTCGAGCTGTACGACGCCACCAGCCTGTTCGACGACGTCGCGCGCCGCTACCACGCGCGCCGCAACTACCTGACCGGCTTCCTGCCGCGCCTGCAGCAGCTCGCGGCCGACGGCCGGATCGAACTGCTCGCGGTGCAGCGCACGGGCTTCGGCTCGTTCCACCACGAAGGCTACAGCCTGGTGGTCTGGCGGCCGCTGCCGGGCACACGGAGCGCCGGCCGATGAACGGCGGCAGCCTGCGGCCACGGCCGGGCGAAGACCCTGCCGCCTGGACCCGCGACGTGTTCGCCCGCGGTGACTACGCCGGCGCGGCGATGTTCGGCGCGCCGGCGACGTGGCAGTACCACGCTGCACGCGCGCTGCTGCGCGGCGACGAGGCGTCGTTCTCCGCCCTGCGCGAGTTCGACGACGCCGAGGCGCGGCTGCACCTCGGTGCGGCGCGCTGGATCCACGGCGACACCGCCGCCGCGCGCCGCATCCTCGAGGCCGTGCCGCTGCCACACGCGCAGCAGCTCGTGCGCCTGCTCGACCAGCCGTGCATCCGCGTGCTGAGCCAGCTGCCGTGGCTCGCGAACACCCCCACCGACCTGCTCGGCGGTGCTGCCCACGATCCGGCGTTCGAAGTGCGCAACGTCGGCTACCACCAGGGCGACCTGCAGAACCACCCCTACGCCCAGGTGGCGCGCTTCCTCGACGACGGCTTTGCGCCCGACTTCTTCCTCGCCGCGATGGTCGAGTGGCAGCACGTGCCGCCGGATCTGCGGTCGCTGCCGTGCCCGATCTTCGGCCACATCGCCGACCACGACCTGCACGCGCAGACGTTGCTGCCGTGGCTGCACCTCTACGACGAACTCTGCGTCACCGACCGCACCGAATGGCTCGACGTGCAGGGACTCTGCGGTGCGGTGGTGTCGTCGTTCCCGAAGGTGTTCGGCCTGCCGGGCAACCTGCCGCCGGTGCCGACCGCGGCTCGCCACCTCGACTTCTTCGTCTCCGGCACGATGCTGGACCCGTACCACCCGGACAAGGCAGCACTGCTGCACGAACTGCTGTCGCTGCCGGGCATCGACCTGCGGGTCGTGCGCGGCTTCACCGGGCCGATGGCCTATCGCGCGCTGCTCGCCGCCAGCAAGGCGTCGTTCACCTACGTGCGGCGGCCGGGTGCGATGCCGACGCGCGGGCTCGAAGCGCTGGCGATGGGCTGCGCGGTCGCGGTGCAGGAGGAATCGAGCCTGCGGCTGTTCGTCGGGGACGAGGAGGGCCTGGTGCCGTACGGCCCGCACAGCGGCACGTTGGGCGCCGCCGTGCAGACGATCCTCGCCGACTGGCGCCGCCACGGTCCCGCGGCGGCGCGCGGCGCGACGCGCGTGCGGGCGCAGTTCGCGATGCCCAGCGTGGCGTCGCAGTACCTGCGCTTCCTGACCTTCCGCGCCGCGGCGCCCCGCGCCGAACGACCGCGCCTCGACACCGGCACCTGGTGCCAGAAGCGGGTGTCGGTGTCGCGCACGTGGTTGCCGGCGAGCCCGGTGGCGCGACGCCGCACGATGCAGGCGAACTTCCGCCAGCTCGGCCGCGTGCTGCTGGCACAGCCCAGCGCCGCGGTGCTGCTCGACATGGCGCGCGAGCTGCTGACCGAGTTCGTGTTCTACCAGGAGCGCGGCCAGGCCGGCCTCGACGAGCAGGCGCTGTACGACGACGCGATCCGGCTGCTCGAGCGCTGCGAGCGACTCTTCCCGAACGCTCTCGTGCCACGCTGCGTGCGCCTGCGCGCGGTGCTGCACCACGGCGATGCATCCGCCCGCATGCAGGCGCTGCAACAGGCGTTCGACCTCGTCGACGGCGGTCCCGATGGCTGGGCGGTCGATCCGGCCGACGACGTGATGCCGTTCGACTTCGGCAGCGAGTGGTTCGACTACCGCAGCTACCTCGATCTGGTGATGCGGGCGGCGAAGGGCGAGACCGTGCCGGCGGTGGCGTTCAGCCGGCTGCTGCTCGCGTCGCTGGCGGGCTACGTCGCGCGCAAGACCGGCAAGCCGGACCTGCACGAACGCGCGGCCGCGTGGGCCCCGGGGTTGCCGCGCTACCGCCTCGACTGGGCCCGCGCCCTGCTCGCCCGGCGTGGTGCCGCCGACCGCGCGCTCGCGCACACGCTGCTGCAGGAGCTCGCCGCTGGCTCCACCGAGTTCGCCGCTGCCGCGCGGTTGCTGCACGAACTCGACCCCGACGCCCCCATCCCGCTCGCGCTGCAGCGCATCGACGAGGACACCCTCGACACGCGGCGGCGCACGCCGGCCCTGTTCGACATCGAACGGCGCGCGCCGGCAGCGGCACGCCGCGGCGCCCCGAGCGGCGGCACCACCGAGACCGCGCCCCAGATCGCGGTGCTGGTCGCGGAGGGCGGCGATGGCCGCGGCCTCGCCGCCTTGCTGACGGATCTCGCCGGACAGGCCAACGCCACCGCCCTCGAACTCGTGGTCGCGCAACCCGGCGACCGCGGCGAACACGCAGCCGTGCTGGCGTCGTTCCGCCCCGCCTTCGCCGACCTGCGCCCGGTGCCCGTCACCCGGACCGCCACGTTCGCCGAACGGCTCGAGGCCTGTCGCCGCGCCACCACGGCACCGCTGTTGACCATCGCCGGCGACGGCGATCGCCTGCGCGCCGACGCGCTGTCCCTGCTGCGCGACGAACTGCAGCAGCACCCGGGCGCGGCGATCGCCTACGGCAACGACGGCTGGACGCCGCGGCCGCTGGCCCACTTCGACCCGTCCGCCTGCACGGCGTTGTCGTGCTGGCCACGCTTCGGCCCGCACCGCCTCGCGGTGCAGCAGATCGTGGGCCTGCATCCGGTCTGGCGGCGCAGCCTCCACACGCAGCATGGCGGTTTCGCGGCGGCCGATGGCGGCGCGGCGGAACTCCTGTTCTGGCGCCGTGCGCTGCCGGGCCACACGGTGCGGCAGCTGCACGCGCTGCTCGTGCACAGCCTGCTCGACGCGGTCTGGCGGGCGCAGCGTACGCCCGACGTCGGCGCGCTGCCGCCGTTGCCGGCGGTGCTGTTCGCGACCGCGGTGCGCGAGGAGGCCGAGAGCCACGCGCGCCTGGGTCTGCTCGACGAGCCCACGCTGATCGACGTGCGCCAGCTCGACGAGTTCTACGGCACCGCGCTGCTGCACGGCGACCTGCCGTTGGCGGCACGCATGCTGCGCGCCGCGATCGAGAACGTGCCGACCCTGCTGTCGGCGCGGCTCGCGCTCGCGCGCCTGTTGCGCGCCACCGACGCGCCGGGCGCGGCAGAGGTGCTGCAGGCCGCGCGACACTGTGATCCCTACCGCTCCCTGACCGCTGGCCTTCACGAGAGCCCGCCCGCGGCCTCGCCGCCCGCCCCTGCCGAGGAGACGAAACCGTGCCCGATGCCACAGCCGATGCCGCTGCCGCGGCGATGAAGTTCACGCCCGAGTACGCGGCCTACACCGAGCCCCGGTTCCGCGCCGAGTTCCTGGCCGACATGGCGCGGGTCAGTCCCTTCCAGGCCCGACATGCGCGCGGTGCCTGCACGCTGCGCTACCACCCCCGACAGTTCGACTTCCGCGCGCTGGTCGGCGACGCGCTGGCAGCTGCCGGCATGCTGGACCGCAGCGCGCTCGCCGCCCGCGGCGACCGGCTCGAGGAACTGCACGAACTGGTCGCTGCCGAACACCAGGCGATGGACCGTTCGCAGCAGAGCAGCGCCGCGCGCGCTCTCTACCAGATGCCGGCGGCGTTCGCCGCGCTCTACGAACGCCTGCTCGCCGCCGTGGTCGTGCCGCAGCTCGGACTCGGACCGGCGCACTACCAGCACACGCCGACGTTCCGCGTCTTCTTCCCACAGGCCCCTGGCTACCCCGGCGAGACCACGTTCCACAACGACCTGATGATCGGGCACAACCCGCGCGAGGTGAACGTGTTCGTGCCGCTGGTCCGGTGCGAGGGCACCCGCTCGCTGCTGCTGGCCGACCTCGACGACAGCCTCGCGCTGCTGCGGGACTACGAACACGACTTCGTGCGCTTCGGCCGCGACACGCAGACCGACGCCGCGTTGACCGCCCGCTGCGAACGCATCTGCCGGCCGCTCGAGGTCGACGTCGGCGACATCGTGCTGTTCGACTCGCGCTGCCTGCACGCCGGCCCGGCGAACCGCACGGACCTGACGCGCGTGACGTTCGACGCCCGCGTGCTGCCGGTCGCCGATCTCGCCGCGCAGCACAACACCTACCGCGGGCTCGGCCGCCGCCGCGCGAGCTTCGCGCTTGGCGACTACTTCTCGGCGCACGCGGTCGGCGGTCCGCTGCCGTGACGCAGGTCTTCGACCTGCGCGCGCTGCGAGCCTGCCGCATGGCGCTGATGCTGCCCGGCAGCGAAGCCGCCATGGCGTCGCTGCGAGCCGAGGGTGTGCCGGCCGTCGCACTCGATCCCGCCGTGCTGCCCGCGCGACGCCTGCGCCACTTCCGGCACCGTTTCGACGGCATCGCCTGCGACCTCGCGGCGTTCGGCGGCACGCTGACGCCGGATCTGGCAGCCGCGCTCGATCACACGCTGCTGCCGGGTGGCCGCCTGCTGCTGCGTGGTGGCACTTCGCCCGCCGCGCCCGTCGCCGGCTTCGCTCCGCTTGCCCACGCCCCCGGCAGCATCTTGTGGCAGAAGGCGAACGCACCGGCGATCGCCAACCTGCCGGCGATCACGCGCACGGGGCCGTATGCCGATCTGCTGGTCGGCTGCCACCGCGTGGTCGAACTCGGCGTCGGCAACGGCCGCTTCCTCGACGCCTTGCGCCTGCGCGGCATTCCGTGCACGGGCTTCGAGGCGGATCCAGCGCTCGCGGCACAGGCCCGTGCCCGCGGCCACGCCGTGGTGACCGGCGGCCTGCCGCTGCTGCCCCGGCTCGCGCAGGATGCCGACGGCCTGTTCGTCAACGGCTGGCTCGACGACCACGCCGGCCCGACGATCGATCGGGTGCTCGCCGCCTGCCGGCACGTGTTGCCGCAGCGCGGGCGGCTCGTCTTCTGCGGCCGGCGCGCCGCGCTGCATCGCCTGCGGCAGCACTTCGATGCCTGCCACTGGGCACCGGTACACCTCGGCCGCGCCCACCAGCACGCCGACGACGATGCCTGCCTCGTCGCGCTGGCCGCCGGCGAACGCCCGCCGCTGCCGGCCGGGCTCGGCGGCATTGCCGTCGACACCACGGGGCTGCCGCTGCAGCAGCCGCCGCGCTCGTGCTTCGATCTCGAACGCGCCGAACGCCAGGTCACCAGCCAGGGCGGTGAGGACGGCGTGCTGGCGGAACTGTTCGCGCAGCTCGGCACGACGAACCGCCACTACGTCGAGTTCGGCTGCGGCGACGGCCTGCAATGCAACACGACGCAGCTGCGGCGCGCCGGCTGGCAGGGGCTGCTGATGGACGGCGTCGCCGCACCCGCAGCCGACGACGCCGTGATCCACGCCGAGTGGATCACCGCCGAGAACATCAACGCGCTGCTCGACCGGCACGGCTGTCCCGCCGCGCCCGACCTGTTGTCGATCGACGTCGACGGCAACGACTACTGGATCTGGCGCGCGATCACCCGCCGGCCGCGCGTCGTGGTCATCGAGTACAACGCGAACCTGCCCGCCGACCGGGCGCTGACGATCCCGTACGACCCCGCCCACCGCTGGGACGGCAGCGACTTCTACGGCGCCAGCCTGCTGGCCCTCGTCCAGCTCGCGCACACCAAGGGCTACACCCTGGTGCACTGCACGACCTCGGGCGTCAACGCCTTCTTCGTCCGCGACGACCTGCTCGCCGGCGAACCGCCGTGCGACCCCATGGCCCTCTTCCGCCCCGCCAACTACTGGTATCGCGGCGGGCGCTCGTTGCCGAGCAT
>JBGARS010000079.1:0-26873 GCA_044230075.1 Planctomycetota bacterium
GATCGTGGATCAGGAAGAAGATCTCGAGGATGTCCTGCAGTTGGATCACGGCCGGGTCGTACACCAGCCGCACCACCTCGGCATGGCCGGTGGTGCCGCTGCAGACCGCGTCGTAGGTCGGGTGCTCGACCTTGCCGCCGGCGTAACCCGAGGTCACGTCGAGCACGCCGTCGAGTTGCTCCAACACGGCCTCGGCGCACCAGAAGCAGCCGCTGCCGAAGGTGGCCAGTTCGCGGTTCGCGGGCGGACGGGGTGCGGCGGGAGGGTCGCTCGGCATGGTGGGGGTGGCGGCGTTGGCCGCGGCGGGTGGAACGGCGGTCGGTGCGGTGGTGCGGGCCGGCAGCTCGGGGCGGGAACAGCCGGCTGCCACCAGGCTGGCCAGGGCGAGAGGCAGGAGCGACGGCCAGTGGCGCGACATGGTCCGCAGAGTAGGACCGGGGTTTCCGGGCACAACCCGTCGGCACCGCCCGCCGTGCCGCATCGGCCGTGGGCCGGCGGGAAACTGCTGCTGGGACCTTCCGGCCGATCCAGCCCGAAGTATCATCCGCGCGCTAGCCGGGACCGCCGTTTCGGGCGGTGGCGCGCACCGGACTCGTCGCACACTTCGGTGAGGCGACTACCGCGACGGGCCGGGCGCGATCCTCGGTGGATGGACGACAAGCCAGACTCGAATGGGCAAGAGACTCTACGTCGGGAACCTCCCCTACGACGCTGACGAGGCCGGCCTGCGGGCGGCGTTCGGACAAGAAGGTCGCACCGTCGAGCGCGTGCACATCGTGCTCGATCGCGAGACGCAGCGACCGCGTGGCTTTGCGTTCGTCGAAATGGCGACCGAAGAGCAGGCGCGGCAGGCGATCGCAGCCATGGACGGAGCCGTGCTCGGCGCGCGCCAACTGCGCGTGACCGAAGCGGAAGATCGTCGACCGGCCGGCCCGGCCGGTCCGGGTGGACTGCGTGGGCCAGGTGGTCCGGGCGGCCCAGGTGGCCCCCCGCGCGGTGACCGACCACCGGGCGCAGGTGCGCCGCGGCCGTCTGGCGCCTCCGGCGGTGGCGGTGGTCCGCGCACGGCGGATGAGCCACCGCGCAATCGGTTCGGCCCGGATGCGAGGCCGAAGCACGAACGCGACGCCGAACCGCCCCGCGGGCCGCGCCGCCGCACCGAAGGCGGTGGCGAGGAGTACGGCGGCCGGCGTGGCCACCGGCGGTTCGAAGACGACGACGACGACGAATAGCCGGCGCTGCACGGGGCCGAAGGGCAGCGGACTCGGTCATGCAAGTTGCTCTTCGCAGGCTGTTTGTGACCTCATCGCGTGAGCTCCACGCAAGTCATCAGTTCCCGGTCGGCTTGATGTTCGGTATTCGTTAGGTATACCGCGTGGGTGGTCCTGCTGCTCGCCCGCACCCATTTCTCGCTGCTGACGGCCCCGGCCCCGCCGCGGGTGCTGTGCGAAGAGGCGGTGCGACGCGGTTGCCAGCACCTGGTGCTCGCCGACACCAACGGCCTCTACGGCCTCTACCCGTTCGCGCGCGAGGCGGCGCGCGTCGGACTGCAGGCCGTGTTCGGCTGCGAACTCGTGCACGCGGGCCTGCGGCTGCTGCTGATCGCGCGCAATCGTGTCGGCTACGGTTCGCTGTGCGCGCTGCTCAGCGAACGGCATGGCGCGTCCGGTCCCGCGGTGTTCGATCTGCCGCGTGCCTGTGAACGGCATGCCGCGGGACTCTGGTTCCTCTGCGGCGATCCACGGTTGTTGCCCGGGCTGGTGGCGAGGCTGCCCGCCGAACAACTGCTGGTCGCGTTGCCGGCGCGGCAGGGGGGGCTGCCCACTGCCGGCGACTGCGACGACAGCGGTGCCGCGAGCGCCGCGGGTCGCAAGTTGCCAGATCCAGGTCGTGCGTGGCCGCGGCAGCAGCTGCTCGAACTGGCGCGCGACCTCGAGCTGCGGTCGTGCGCGGTGCACGACGTGTGGTTCCCGACCGAAGGCGACCACGCGCTGCACCAGTTGTTCCTGGCCGTGAAGTGGAACCGCGGGCTGCGCGGTGGCAGTGCGGCGGCCGACCTGCGCGGCATCTCGGTGGCACCGCCGCAGGCGCACCTGCCGCCGCGCGGGGCGCTGCATACGGACCACGCCGATCATCCCGATGCGATCGCCGCCGCCGAGGCCGTGCTCGCGAGCTGCACGCTGTCGTTCCCCGAACGCGCGCCGCCGATCTTCCCACCGGTTGCGCTGCCACCCGACGTGACCGCCGCCCAGCACCTGCGCGAGCTGGTGTTCGCGGGCCTGCGGCGGCGCTGCGGCGAGCACCCCGCGGCGCAGCAGCGCTGCGAACACGAACTGGCGGTGATCGAGCGCATGGGCTTGCCGCCGTACTTCCTCGCCGTCTGCACGATCGCCGACCTCGCGCGCGCGCGCGACATCCCGTTCCTCGGCCGCGGCTCGGCGGGAGGCAGCCTGGTCGCCTACTGCCTCGGACTCACCGACGCCGACCCGCTGCGCTACGGACTCCTGTTCGAGCGTTTCCTGAATCCGGGCCGCAGCGATCTGCCGGACATCGACCTCGACTTCTGCTGGCGGCGCCGCGACGAACTGATCGCTGCGGTCTACGAGCACTTCGGTCGCGACCACGTGGCGATGATCGCGACCTACAACACCTGCGGCCCGCGCGCGGCCTACCAGGAGGCGGCCAAGGTGCTCGGGCTGCCGCCGGCCGAGGCCGCGCGGCGCAGCAAGCTGTTGCCGTGGCACGCACACGGCGCGCTCGACCTCGCCGGCGTCATCACCGGAACGCCGGGCTTCTGGCGCCGCGGCGCACGCGCGAACGGGACCGCCGACGGCGACATGCTGCCGCCCGAACGCGAAGCGCTGCTGCTGCAGGCCGCGCAGCACCTGCTCGCCGCGCCGCGCCACCTCGGTGTGCACCCGGGCGGTGTCGTCATCACGCCCGAGCCGATCTGCACGCACGCGCCGCTCGAACACGCAGCCAAGGGCGTCGTCGTCACGCAGTACGACATGCACTTCGTCGAGGGGCTGGGCCTGGTGAAGATCGACCTGCTCGGCAACCGCGCGCTGACGATCGTGCACGATTGCACGGCGATGCTGCGCGGGCTCGGTGTCACCGTGCCGGACCTGGCGACGATCGCCGAGGACGATCCGCGCACCGCGGTGCTGTTGCAGAAGGGGCGCACGCTCGGCTGCTTCCAGGTCGAGTCGCCGGCGATGCGTTCGCTGCTGCAGCAGATGGCGGCCTCTACCATGGACCGCGTGATCCAGGCGATCGCGCTGGTGCGGCCGGGTCCGGCGGCGGCCGGCATGAAGGACGCGTTCGTCGCCCGCGCGCGCGGGCTCGAACCGGTGGTCACCGCGCACCCGCTGCTGGCGGAGGTGTTCGCCGACACGTTCGGCATCATGCTGTACCAGGAGGACGTGATCCGCGCCGCGATGGTGATCGCCGGGCTCGATGCGACCGAAGGCGACGGCCTGCGGCGGCAGCTCGGCAAGCGCCGAGCCGAGACGAAGAACGAGTTCGACGCCTTCCTGGTCGCCGGCCTGCGGCGCGGTCTGCCGCGCGCGGCGGTCGAGCAGGTGTGGACGGAGATGTCGCGCTTCGCTGCCTACTCGTTCTGCAAGGCGCACGCGGTCAGCTACGGCCGGCTGGCCTACCGCTGCGTGTGGCTGAAGGCGCGCTGGCCGGCTGCGTTCCTCGCCGCGCTGCTGCAGAACGACGCCGGCTACTTCGCGCCGGGCGTCTATGCCGAGGAGGCCAAGCGGCTCGGCGCCGTGCTGCTGGCACCGTGCGTCGATACGGGCGGTGCCGAGTACGAACTGGTCGACGTGAACACGATCCGCGTCGGGCTCCGCACCGTGCGCGGCCTGTCGGAGCGCACCGTGCAGGCGATCCTGACCGCACGCGCGGCCGGCGGCGCGTTCCGTTCGCTGCCGGACTTCCTTCTGCGGGTGCGACCGTCGCGCGACGAGGCGGAGAACCTGATCCTGTGTGGTGCGCTCGACTGCCTGCAGCTGCCGCGCCCCGAGCTGCTGTGGCGGCTGCAGGTGGCATCGACGAAGCAGGGCCAACAGGCGGCGCAGCAGCTGGCATCGGCCGCGCGCGGGGCGCTGTTCGCCGAAGCGCTTCTACCACGCGACGTGCGCTATCCGCACCTGCCGGAGTTCGACGAGCAGCGGCGTAGCGACACCGAGCTGCGGTTGCTGGGCTTCACGCTCGGCAGCCATCCGGTCGACGTGTTGTGGCGCCGCGGCGAACTGCCGGTGCTGCGCCACTGCGTGCCGTGCGGCCGGCTCGAAGAGTTCACCGGCGAGAAGGTCGCCATCTGCGGTTTTGCCGTCGCCTACCGCCCGCACCGGCCCAGCAAGGTGCGCGGTGGCGCCGAACGCGACGGTGCGGCGATGTGCTTCGTGACGATCGAAGACGGCACCGGCATCGCCGAGGCGACCCTGTTCCCGAAGGTGTTCCAGCAGTTCGGCGGCCTGCTGCAGGGCCGCGGCCCGTTCGTCGTGCGCGGCATCGTCGAAGAACGGCTCGGCGGCACCGGTCTGCAGGTGCTGGCGGTGGAGATGGTGGGGGAGGCGTGACTCAGGCGCGATCGGCCTTCGATGTGCGAGCTGCCATGTGGTAGGAACGCCACGCACATGGCTGGTCCGCGCCGTCGCCGAGCTCCGCTGCCGACACCGCCGCCGCTCGGCGGCATCGTGATCGACGGCAGCAACGTGATCGCCAGCAGCAAGCAGCGCCCGATCGAACGGCTGGATCTCGTGCTCGCCTGGTTCACGGCGTGGCGGCCCGACCTGCCGATCATGGTGTTCCTCGACCACACGACCGCGGTGCGCTGCCGGCCCGACGCGCAGGACATCCTGCGCGCGCGTTGCGCCGATGTGACGCCGGGTCGCGCGCGCTACGCCGTCGTGCCGCTCGAGGCGATCCCCGACGTGGTGCTGCTCGAGTACGCGCGCGGCCACCACGCCCTGGTGGTGTCGAACGACCGCTTCTTCGACCACGAGGAACTGCGCAAGAACGTGATCACCGTGCAGTTCACGCTCGCCGGTGACCAGCTGGCGATCTACGAGGAAGCGACGTGGTTCCGTGCCTCGGGCGGCGCGCAGCGCGTGTCGATGACGGACCTGCAGGCGAACGGCGGCGTCAGTTCCTCGTGACGGATGGCACCGCTGGCATCCGCGCACTGCGCCGCGCACCGAGGAATCCCATCGCGGCGATCACGCACAATCCACCACACGACCACCACAGCACCGCCGGCCCCGCATGGTCGTAGACCAGCCCGCCGAGCCACGGCGCCAGCACCAGCGCCAGGCAGAACGTGAACCCGTAGGCACCGTTGTAGGCGCCGCGCGCGTGGGCCGGGGCGTGGTCGTTGACGTAGGCACCGAGCACCGGCATCTGCAGCAGTTCGCCACCGGCGATGACGACCATCGCCAGCACGATCGCCGCTGCGCCGAGCGGCAGCAGCAGGCAGAGGTAGCCCAGGCCGACCACCACGGCGCCTAGCGCGATCAGCGGCAGCGCGGCGCGCGCGCGCAGCAGGTGCACGACCGGCATCTCGCACAGCGTGATGATCACCGGGTTGATCGCCAGCAGCACGCCGATGGTCCTGGTGTCGTAACCCCGGACCTCCTCGAGGTAGCGGGTGCCGGTGGTGAAGTACTGCATGAACGCCACCAGCACGGCGAGGTTGGCGGCCATCAGCCACAGGAAGTGGCGGTCGCGGAACGGGCGGCCGTGATGGGTGTCGTCGGCCGCACGCTGTGGCCGCACGGGGTGCCAATGCCGCAGGCAGGCGGCGAGGAACAGCGCCGCCAGCCCACACGTCGCGCCGTCGGCGACGAACATCAGCCGGAAGTCGACGGCGACCAGGTAGCCGCCGATGGTCGGGCCGAACGCCCAGCCGGCGTTGCCCGCCAGCCGGTTCAGCGACAGCGCCTTCCTGCGCAGTGCCGGTTCGACGCTGAGCGCGACGGCGGTGATGTTGCCGGGGCGGAACGCGTCGTAGAGCACGCCGAGCACGAACACGCTGACCGCGAACGGCACCGGCCGGTCGATCTGGGTCATGCACAACATCCAGACGCCGGTGGTGCCGAGCGTGACGACCTGCACACGCACCGGGCCGAGCACGTCGCTGAGCCTGCCGCCGAGCAGGCTGCCGACCATGGCACCCGCGCCGTAGGCGCTGAGGAACGCGCCGGCGGTGGCCGCCGAATAGCCGAAGCGATCCAGCAGGTAGAGGCTCAGGAACGGCAGCACCATCGAGCCGCACCGGTTCAGGAACGCGGCGGTGCACAGCAGCCACGTGAGCGCGGGCAGGCCGCCGAACGCGTCGCGGTAGAGCCGGGCGACCGCGCGCAGCGGGCGGCCGACCATCAGCCGCGGCGCAGCGCCTGCGTCGGTGTCATGCGCGCGGCGCGCCAGGCGGGGAACATGCCGCCGACGAGACCGAGCAGACCGGCGAACACGATCGCGGTGAGCATCACCGAAGGCGTGGTGCGGAACGCGAACACGACCTCGCTGAAGGTCTGGTTCATGGTACCCGTCTCGGCACCCTGGAACGGCAGCACCAGCAGACAGCCGACGACGCCGCCCAGCAGCCCGAGCAGGATCGCTTCGCCGAGGAACGAAACGAAGATCGCGAACGGCCGGTAGCCGAGCGCCTTCAGGATGCCGATCTCGTGCGTGCGGGCGCCGATCGCCGACAACATCGAGTTGGTGCCGGTGAACACCGCGGCGATGCCCATCACCACGGCCAGGAAGCCGCCGAGGATCGCGAACGTCAGCGACAGTCGCTGGGTCTGGCTGGCGAGGTAGGTGCGTTCGCTCTCGACCTTCGGCTGCAGGCGCAGGTCGTCGGCGTAGCGGGCTTGGATCGCCGCGAGGTCGGTGCCCGGCGCGACCTTGGCGATCACGCGGCTGCGCACGGGGCGCTGCAGCGCCTCGGACAGCCGGTCCAGGTCGCCCCAGATCTCGCTCTGGTAGCCGCCCTTGCCCTCGAAGGTGCCGACGATGCGGAACGAGATCGTATTGATGCGCAGCACGTCGCCGACCTTGCAGTCGGCGATGCGGCCGACGAGGCCGGCGCCGACGATCAGTTCGTCGCTGCCGGGCGTGAAGCGGGTGCCCTTGGCGATGCGGATGTCGTCGCCGTGGATCGCGAACGTCATCGGCTCGACGCCGCGGATCGACACGTTGGTCTCGCCGCCGTCGAACTTGCGCAGGCGCACGGCGAGGAACATCTCGGCGCTGGCCAGCGGCTTGCCGTCGGCGGCCTGCAGCACTTCGGGCACCTCCTTGGTCAGGACCGCGCACTGCTCGCGCGTGATGCCCGATTCGCCCTCGGAGGTCGCGCCCTTGCGCAGGAAGATCGCCAGGTCGTCGCGGCCGCGTTCCTCGAACAGGGTCACGAAACCCTGTTGCAGCGACAGCATGCCCGCGAGCACGGCGACGGTGGCGCCGATCGCGCAGATGGTCAGGAACGTCGAGGAACTGCGCACGAACAGGCTGCGCAGGTTGTAGCGGAGTGGAACGAGTGCCATCAGCCGACCTCCCTCAGCGCGGCGACCGTGGTGAGCTTCGCCGCGCGCCAGCCGGGCAGCAGGCCCGACACCAGGCCGATGCCGACGGCGATGCCGGCGCCGAGCAGCAGGGTGTTGGTGTCGAAGCCGAAGCCCGGGATGAACGCCGCCGTCGCCACCTGGAACGGCTTCTCGAGCAGCACGCCGAGCAGCACGCCGAGGCCGGCGCCGAGGCTGCACACGAGCACGGACTCCGCGACCAGCAGCGAGCCCGACACGCGGTCGGTGAAGCCGAGTGCCTTCAGGATGCCGAGGTCCCGCGTGCGTTCGCGGCCGGCCATGATCATGGTGTTCAGCACCGCGAAGAAGATCGCGAACAGCACCGCGCCGCCGACCATCTGCAGCAGCGACGGCACGTCGCCGAGCATCGAGATGAACTGCCGGTTGAACTCGGCCTCGGTGGCCGTCTGCACGCGCTGCGGGCCGTTCTCGAACATGGCGTCGACGGCCTGCTGCACGCCGAGCGGGTTGGTGCCCGGGGCGAGGCGCAGCATGTAGACGCCGACGCCGTGCGGCCCGCTCGCGCCGCCCGTCTCCAACGACTCGCGCAGGTAGTCGTAGTGGAAGTACATCGTCTGCTCGTCGATCGAAGCCGAGTTGCTCTTGTAGATGCCGGCGACGGTGAACTCCCACGGCCGGCCGTCGTTGCGCGTGAAGATCGTGCCGAGGATCGGCACCGTCTGGCCGACCTTCCAGTCGTACTGGTTGGCGAGCGCCTCGCCGACGACACACGCCGAGCGGATCTTGGTGAACTCGTCGTAGCTGCCTTCGGCGATCCTCAGTTCGGGATAGCTCGGCAGGAACGTCTCGGGATCGATGCCGAACTGCGCGAAGAAGCCGCCCTTGTCCTGCTCGTAGCGGCCGCCGAACCACTGCCACTTGCAGATGGCTTCGATGCCGGGCACCGGCGCCATCTTCTGCTGGTAGGAGAGCGGCAGGTCGACGAACAGGCTGACGGCGGACTGCACGACCAGGCGATTGCTGGCGGCAGCGGACAGCGTGCGCGTCAGTCCCGACGTCACCGCGTGCAGCATGCAGATCAGGAACACCGCCACCGCGACGGAGCCGATCGTCAGCAGCGACCGCACCGGGTGGCCGAGCACGTTCCGGAACAGCAGTTTCCAGGGCACGGTCAGTTCCTCGCGCCACCAGGCGCCTTCTTGTTGTCGTCGATGCGGCCGAGCTTGCCCTTGTCGAGGTGGATCACCTTGTCGGCGTAGCCGGCGGCCTGCGGGTCGTGCGTGACCATCAGGATCGTCTTGTGCAGTTCGCGGTTGAGCCGCTGCAACAGGTCGAGCACCGCATCGGCGGTGACGCGGTCGAGGTCGCCGGTCGGTTCGTCGGCGAGGATCACGGCCGGGTCGCTGGCGATCGCGCGGGCGATCGCGACGCGCTGCTCCTGACCGCCGGACAGCTCGCGCGGCTTGTGGTCCATGCGGTCGCCGAGGCCGACCAGCTCGAGCGCGCGCTCGGCCTGTTCGCGGCGCTGCTGCCGCGACAGCGGCGCCAGCAGCAGCGGCAGCTCGACGTTCTCGCGCGCGCTCAGCACCGGCAGCAGGTTGAAGCCCTGGAACACGAAGCCGACGTTCTCGGCGCGCCACCGGGCCAGGCTGCTGCCGTCGAGGTCGGTGAGGTCGGTGCTGCCGACGACGACCTGGCCCGAGTCGGCGTGGTCGAGACCGCCCACGAGATTGAGCAGCGTCGTCTTGCCCGAGCCCGACGGACCCATCAGCGCGTAGAAGGTCGCACCTTCCATCTGCAGGTCGAGTTCGTCGAGCACGCGCAACGCTTCGCCGCCGCGGTGGTAGGTCTTGGTGACGGAACGGATGTCGATCTCTGCGGCCATGGGTTGTCTCAGTTGTCGGCGAGGCGCACGCGGCTGCCGTCCTGCAGGCTGGCGGGTGGGTCGAGCACGATGCGTTGGCCGGCGGTGAGGCCACCGTCGATGGCGACCTTGCCATTGCGCCGTTCGCCGGCTTCGACGGCGGCGAAGCGCACGGTGTCGCGTTCGAGCACGAAGGCGCCGGTGCGGCCGGCGACCTGCACCAGGGCTTGTTCCGGCACGACGATGGCGCGCGAAGCCCCGGCGGTGGTGGTCGGCACGGCCGCATCCTCGGCGCGGAACACGATGCGCACGCCCATCTCCGGGCGCAGGCGCTGGTCGCGCTTGGTCAGCCGCACGCGCACTTCGACGGTCGCCTTCTGCCGATCGGCGGTCGGCCAGATGCGGTCGACGATGCCCTCGTAGCGGTCGTCGGGGAACGCATCGAGGAACACGTCCGCCGGCGCGCCGAGGCGCACCGACGCCAGCGTCGTCTCCGGCACGTTGGCCTGCACCTCGAGCGAATCGAAGTCGACCATCGTGCAGACCGCGCCGCGCGCGTTGCCGCCGCCTTGCACGTTGGGCGACACGACCTCGCCGACCTCGGCGTCCTTCAGCACGACGATGCCGTCGAACGGCGCCCGCACGTCGGTCTTGTCGAGCGTGGCCTGCGCCAGGTCGCGCGCCGCCGCAGCGACGTCGCGTTGTGCCTGTGCGACCGCGAGGTCGGCAGCGGCGACCTGCAGCCGTTGCCGGGCGGTCTCGGTGACGCTCTCCGTGCTGGCGACCGCGGCCGTCGCCGCGGCCAGTCGCGCGCGCGCGGCGGCGAGATCGGTCTGTGCGCGCAGCAGATCGCGCGGCGCGCCGATCTCCGACGCGAGCAAGCCCTGCACGCGCTCGAGTTCGCCTTCGCTCCACTGCACGTTGGCCGTGGCTTCGCCGCGCTGGGCCTTGGCGGTGACGGTGGCGGCTTCGCTCTGCGCCAGTTCGGCCTGGCTGGTGCCCTGTGCAGCGAGGCTGCGCTGCACGCCGGCGGTCGCGGCGCCGAGGTCGGCTTCGGCGCGCTGCAGCGAGGCGCGGTATTCGTCGGCGTAGAGCCGCGCGACGATGTCACCCTGCTTCACCACGGAGCCTTCGCGTACCGACAGTTCGACGATGCGACCGGGCACGTCGGACGACAGCGCGGCACGGCGCGCGGCGACGATGTAGCCGTTCGCCGCGGTGCCTCGCACGGCGGCAGCGGCGGCCGGCGCGACTTCGCTGACCAGGACGGTGCGGACCTCGGGCAGGCGCATGCGGTCGGCGAAGTCGGCGAGCGGCCGCCAGAACAACCAGACCGCACCGGCGACCAGGCCGAGCAGGGCAAGGCGGAGCGGCCAGGGGTCGCGGCGGCGGCGGGTCGCGGCTGCCTTCTGGCCGCGTTCGATCTTCAGGGTCTGCAGGTCCAAGAGACGGCGCGGGCTCGTGCGAGGGCGCGGCACGATACCGCAAGCGGCCTCGAAATACCGCTGCCGGAGCGTATCGTGCCGCCATGGTCGTGGCGGTCGTGCGACGCATCCTGGTGCCGGTCGATCTCACCGAGAACCGGTCACCGGGACTCGACTACGCGATCGGTCTGGCCGCGCAACTGCGCGCCGAACTGCTGCTGCTGGCGGTGGTCGACACGCCGGCAACCGTGCAGCTGATCGGCCGTCACCGCGCGCTGGCGAGCGGTGGCCGCGACTTCGACAAGGCATTGCAGGACGAGGTCAAGCAGATGCTGCAGCAGTTCGTCGACGAGGCGGCGGCGCACGGCGTCAAGGCGCTCGGTCACCTGACCTTCAGCGAAGACGTCGAGGAACAGATCCTGAAGGAGGCACTGGTGCAGAAGGTCGACCTGATCCTGGTCCGTTCGCATGGCCGCACGGGCATCATGAAGGCGCTGCTCGGCAGCACCGCTGGCGAGATCCTGAAGGCGGCGCCGTGTCCGGTGCTGGTGGCGCGCACGTGAAGGGCCCTTCTGGCCGAGGTGCCGGTGCCCGCAATGCGGGCGGCAAGCTGCCCGCGGTCGGCCGAGCTGCCGGTGCCCGCACCACGGGCGGCAAGCTGCCTGCTGCCGGTGGTCGCACCGCGAAGGCGGGCCGCGCGCGGGCTCGCGCCGGCCGCGGCGGCGGTGGGCCTGCGGATGCCACGTCGCCGCTGACCGCGGCCGAACTGCGCTGGACCTGCCCGCCGATCCAGCCGTCGGGGCGGCCGCCGAAGGCCGCGTTCCTGCTGGGCCAGGAACGGCCGATGGCGGCATTGCGCACCGGCCTGTCGATCCACGCGCAGGGCTACAACTTGTTCGTGTCCGGGCTGATCGGCTCGGGCCGCACGGCGGTCGTCGAGCAGTTGCTGCGCGACATCCAACCGGTCTGCCGCCGCGTGCCCGACCGCGTGTTCGTGCACAACTTCCGCGAGCCGAACCGGCCGCTGCTGGTGTCGCTGCCGGCCGGCCGCGCGGCCCTGTTCCGCGACCAGCTGCACGAACTCGGCCGCACTTTGCTGGCGTCGCTGGTGGCCGCATTGCGGTCGCGCCCGCACCGCATGTCGCGCCGCGTCGTGCGCCGCGCCGGCAGCAGCCGCGAACGCCGCATCATGGAGGCGCTGCAGCGGCAGGCGCAGAAGCAGGGCTGCGCGCTGGTGCGCTTCCAGGCCCAGAACGGTCTCGCGACCGCCGACATCTATCCGGTGGTGGAGGGTGAGCCGATCACGCTCGATGCGCTGTCGGCACTGGTGATCGAGGGCAAGATCGAGGAGCCGCAGCGCACGCGCCTGGTGCAGTTGCGCGAACAGCTGCTCGAGCGGCTCGACGAGGTCAACGAGCGCATCCGCGAGGAACAGCTGCGCGTCGACGGCGAGCTGCGCACGATGGATCGGCAGCTGGCGTTCAAGGTGCTGCAGGCGCACACCAAGGACTTCCAGGCCAGTTGGCCGCAGCCGGAGGTCGCCGACTGGCTCGACGCGGCCGGCGAGTTCGTCGAACGCAACCTGCATCGCTTCCTCGGCAGCGACGGCGAAGGCGAGGACGAGGGCAAGCTGGTCGATGCGACCGCGCTGCTGCAGCAGGAACCGCGCATCGCCGAGTTCCAGGCCAACATCGTCAAGACGTCGCTGAACGACGCCTGCCCGGTGGTCATCGAGACCAATCCCACCTACGGCAACCTGTTCGGCACCATCAGCACGCCGCCGGATGGCACCCTGCCAGGGCCGCGCAACGTGCACCCCGGCGCCATGCTGCGCGCCGAGGGTGGCTACCTGGTGCTGCGGTGCCTCGACGTGCTGCGCGAGAACGGCGTCTGGCCGCAGCTCAAGCGCACGCTGCAGACCGGCCGGCTCGAGATCCGCGAGTTCGATCAGGGTTCCGGCACGCAGACCGGGCCGCTGCAGCCCGAGGCGATTCCGCTCGACATCAAGGTCGTGCTGATCGGCGAGCCCGGCGTCTACGAACAGCTCGCGGCCGAGGACCCGCAGTTCCCGCAGATCTTCAAGATCCACGCCGAGTTCGACGCCACCATCGCCGTCGATCCGGAGAACCTGATCCGCTACGCCGACTATGTGCAGTGGCTGGTCGGATCGGAGCGGTTGCGGCCGTTCGGGCCCGACGCGATGGCGGCGATCGCCGAGTACGGTGCGCGCGCGGCCGGCCGCCGCGACCGGCTGATCACGCGCTACAGCGAACTGGGCGACCTGGCGCGCGAGGCGGCGCACCTGTGCGAACAGGATGCTGGTCGCAAGGTGACGCGCGAACACGTCGAACGCACCGTGCAGATGCAGCGGCGGCGGCACGATCTGCCGCAGGAGCTGACCGAACGCGACTACGAGGCGGGCTACATGCGGCTGTCGACCAGCGGCACGCAGCTGGGCCAGATCAACGCGCTGACGGTGCTGGACACCGGCACGATCGAGTTCGGCCGGCCGTGCCGCATCACCTGCAACTCCGGCGTCGCCACCGCGCAGCAGTCGGGGCTGGTCAACATCGAAGGGCTCGCGAACCTGTCCGGGCCGATCCACAACAAGGGGATCATGATCCTCGAGGGCTTCCTGCTGCAGGAGTTCGGCCGCGAGGGCCCCTTGTGCATGCAGGCGACGATCTGCTTCGAGCAGCTCTACAACGGCGTCGAAGGCGACTCGGCGTCGCTGGCGCAGCTGCTGGCGTTGCTCAGTTCGCTCGGTGGCGTGCCGTTGCACCAGGAACTGGCGATCACCGGCTCGGTGAACCAGAAGGGCGAAGTGCAGGCGGTCGCCGCGGTCAACGAGAAGATCGAGGGCTTCTACCGGCTCTGTCGCGCGCGGCACCTGACCGGCAAGCAGGGCGTCGTGCTGCCGCGTGCGAACGTTGGCGACCTGATGCTCGACCGCGAGGTGGTCGAGGCGGTCGCGCGCGGCGAGTTCTCGGTCAGCGCGGTCGCCACCGTCGGCGAGGCGATCGAGGTGTTCACGGGTCTCGTGGCGAAGGACGTGCTGGAGCGCGTGCGCACGACGCTGCAGCAGTTCCGCCAGATCGCCGGCCGCAGCTGACGTCGGCGCGGCCGACCCTTCAGTTCTTGCTGGTGCGGCGCGGCGACTCGCGCCGAGGCGTCGGTTCGGCGGCGCGTTCGCGCCGCGGCTGCGGTTCGAGCACCGGGCCCGTCGCGGGCGCGGCCTTGCCGGCTTCGAGGTCGAAGCGTTGGCCGAGCAAGGCGAGCGCTTGCTGGGCCTTCTGCGCGTGCTCGGCGAGACGCCGCAGCGGCTCGGCGATCGCCGCTGTGCGCAGGCGTTCGGCCTCGATCTGCTGCAGTCGCTGCTGCAGGCGCGGGCCGTAGCCGGCGAGTTCGCGCAGCAGCAGTTGGGTGACGGCCTTCTGCCAGCTCTGGCCGAAGAACTGCCGCAGCACCGCGACCGTCTGCGGCGCCAGTTCGCCGCGGAACTGGGTCACGCACTGGTGCAGGTGCAGGCGGCCAGGTTCGCCGAGCCGCGCCGCCTTGTCCTTGCCGGGGATCTTCGCGTCGGGCTTGCTGGCGGCGCCGAACAGGCGTTCGCGCACGCGGTCCAGCGAGCGGAACGCGACCAGATCGAGCATGCCCTTCTTGATCGGGATCGACATCACGTCGACCGGCACCGAGCCCTCGTTCGGCCAGACCACGGCGCCGAGGCCGGCGAGCGCGCGCGTCTTCAGCGAACGCAGGTCGATGTCGGCCCGCTGCAGCAGGTCCCAGACCTCGTCCGGAGCGTCGATGCCGGCGTCGGCCTGGCCGAGCTGCTGCTCGAACGTGCGGCGACCGGCGGTGAGCACGTCTTCGCGGTAGTCGCGCACCAGCGGATTCCACTGGCCCTGCACCAGCCACTCGAGGCTGTGGCTGGACAGGAACCAGGTGTCGATCGACGCGCCGAGCGTGCGCAGCAGCTTGGCGCCGCTGTCGCGCGCGCAGCGATCGAGTTCGCTCTCGACCTCGCGCTGGCCGCGCTGCCACGCCTTGCTCCAGTCGTGCTGCTGCACGCGCCGCAGCCGCGTCAGTTCGCCGTCGACACGCGTGCGCTCGGCGTCGAGTTCGCCGATGCGGCGCTGCAGGCGGTCGTAGTCGTCGCTGCCGGCGGCGTCGATCGTCTCGCCGAGCAGACCCTGGCCGCGTTGCAGCGAGTCGCGCAGGAACGCCGCCAGGTAATCGGAGCTGGCGAGGTAGTCGGTGAGGTCCTTGCGGAAGCTCTGGAAGCCGGCCGGCGCGCGGTCGGCGGGCTGCTTCTGCAGCACGCTGCTGGCGGCGTGCAGCAGGTCGACCGGATACATGCGCACGCGGCCTTCGCTGGCGGCCTGCTGCAGCGGCGCCGACATCGCCAGCTGCTCGAACGCACGCAGCACCGCCTGCGGCTGCGACTGTTCGAGGCTCGGCACCAGCTTGCCTTCGGGCGACACGTCGCGCTTGTGGCTGTCGACGTTGACGACCAGGAAGATGCGCGAGAACAGGTCCAGCAGCTGTTGGAACTCGGCGAACACCTGTTCGAGGAACAGCGTGTCGCTCTTGACGACGAAGATCGCACACGCCGCGGCGTTGCGGAACTCGCGCGTCATGCGGTCGTAGCCGAAGCGCATGCGCGTGTAGAGGCCGGGCGTGTCGACCAGCACCGCGCCGGTGGTGGCCAGCTCGCTGTCCGGCACGCGCACGTCGACGCGGCGGATCGCGGCGGCGAAGTGTTCCTGCGGGTCGAACGTCACGCCACGCCCCTCGGCGGCGCGGATCGCCTGCGCCAGTTCGCCGTGCGCGTTGTCGATGTGGCGATGCAGGTCGCGCGGATCGCGGAAGGTCAGCGTATTGCCGTCATAGCTGGTGACGACGTACTCGCGTTCCTTGCCGGCGCTGACGAACACCAGGCACGGATAGGCGGGCAGGCTCGAGACCTCGCTGACGTAGGCGCCGGCGATGGCGTTCATCAGCGTCGACTTGCCGCTCTTCAGCGGGCCGAAGATCAGCACGTAGGCCTGCTGCTCGGCGACCTTGTCGCACAGCGACTGCAGCTGGTGCTGCAGGTCGGCGAACGGGGCCCGCAGGGACTTGCCGGGGCTTTCGGGAGCGGCGTCGTCGATGGCTCGCAGGGCCGTGCTCAGGTCGAGCACCAGGGGCCGGAGCGATTCGTCGAAGTGCTGGCAGTAGGTGCCGAGCTGGGTCAGCATAACGAGGGGAGGCGACCGGCGGCGGCCGCGGCGAGGGGTCCGTGAAACTCCGCAGCACCCGTTCGAAGGTGTGGCGGGACGGACGATTGGAGCGCTCGCGCCGCGAGAAGGGAGAGGCAAGCGGCAGGAAATGTGCGCCTGTCCGTCTGGAGAAAGTGGGCTCTTCTCCACACGCGTCCGCCGTCAGCGGATCGGGCGCATCGGCAACTCGTCGCTGCGATGGTGCAGCCACCGCAACGCGCCCGAGCGCAGGTCGAGTTCGGCCGGCAGCACGCGCAGCGTGTCGTCGTCGACGTGCTGCTGCAGCAGGTCGCTGGCGCCGACCAGTTGTTCACACTGCATGCGGGCGAGGCACTGCGACAGCGTCGTCCTGGTGCGCGCGGCTTCGCCGGCAACGACTTCGACGCGGTCCGTCAGCGCGTCGCGCCGAGCCGGACTGTCGCTGCGCGGCGCCAGCGTCCGGCACCCGGTGTGGCCGATCACCAGCACCAGCGACAGGCGTTCCTCGCTCACCGCGCGTTCGAGCAGCGCGATCGCCTCCGCCTGCACGAACGGCCCCGGCGCGCTGAACAGCAATACGTCGCGGCGGGCCAGCCCGAGCAGCGCGGCGATGTCCACGTCGGCGTCGGCGCAGACGAACACCGCGCAGACGTAGCGGCCGGCGCCGGCCGGGCGGTCCCGCAGCGCCGGCACCGGCTGCTGCGCCGCGCGCGCCGCCACGATGGCTTCGTTGCCCGTGCGCACGTGCTGCCACGCGCCCAGTGGCGGCAACTCCGGCTGTGGTGCGTGCAAAGGCCGCGGTGGCGTGCCGTTCTTCGTTTCGGCGGCGGGCTTCGCCGGTGGTGTGTCGTGGCCTGGCTCCTGGCCAGTTGCTGCCACCACGAGGCCGCAGAACAGCGCGGTTGCGATCGACCAGCGGGGGTGGCTCATGGTGGTCTTCTCGGCATCGGTCGGCGGTTGGCTTGACGCTGCCGGGCGCTGGCGCCGCGCTGCGCCCGTGGCCGCTCGGGAGCCCGTGTGAAATCCGCGGCGGGGGCTGGCGGTGCGGGCGCGCCTTCGTTCGCATGGCGTCCTTCCCTGCGCTGCGGCATAGTCCACGGCGAGAATCGCGAATCGATGACAACAACCTCCACGACAACGGGTCACGAGAAAGGCATCCAGGACCTCGATCAGGTCGTCATCCGCTTCGCCGGCGACTCCGGCGACGGCATGCAACTGACCGGTGACCAGTTCACGCGCACGACGGCGCTGATGGGCAACGACATCGCGACGTTCCCCGACTTCCCGGCCGAGATCCGGGCGCCCGCCGGCACGCTGCCGGGCGTCTCCGCGTTCCAGTTGCGCTTCTCGAACTTCGACATCCACACGCCCGGCGACGCGCCCGACGTGCTGGTGGCGATGAATCCGGCGGCGCTGAAGGTGCACCTGAAGGAGCTGAAGCAGGGCGGCATCCTGCTGCTGAACTCGGCTTCGTTCGGCGCGCTCGACCTGAAGAAGGCGAAGTACGACGTCGACCCGCGCACCGACGGCACGCTGTCCGGCATCCGCGTGATCGAGGTCGATCTCGAGGCGCGCACGCGCGAGGCGCTGGCGAACTCGCCGCTCGACAACCGCGGCAAGGACCGCTGCAAGAACATGTACGCGCTGGGCATCCTCTACTGGATGTTCCATCGCGAGATGGCGCCGACCGAGAAAGCGCTGGCGCAGAAGTTCGCGAAGAAGCCCGACATCATCGAGGCCAACCTCGCGGCGATGAAGGCCGGCTTCGCCTACGCCGAGACGACCGAGGTCTTCCAGACCGCGTACCGCGTGTCGCCGGCGCCGATGAAGCCGGGCACCTACCGCAACATCATGGGCAACCAGGCCCTGTGCCTTGGCCTCGTCGCGGCGGCGCAGAAGGCGGGCATCGAGGTGTTCCTCGGCAGCTATCCGATCACGCCGGCGTCGGACATCCTGCACCAGCTCAGCACCTACAAGCATCTCGGCGTGGTGACGTTCCAGGCCGAGGACGAGATCGCCGCGGTCGCCAGCGCGATCGGCGCCAGCTACGCCGGCCGTCTCGGTGTGACGTCGACCTCGGGGCCCGGTCTCGCGTTGAAGGCCGAGGCGATCGGCCTGGCGGTGATGGCCGAACTGCCGCTGGTGGTGCTCAACGTGCAGCGCGCCGGTCCGAGCACCGGCATGCCGACCAAGACGCAGCAGGCCGATCTGCTGCAGACGATGTTCGGCCGCAACGGCGAGTCGCCGGTCTGCGTGCTGGCGGCGTCGACGCCGGCGGATGCGTTCGAAGTCGGCTACGAGGCGGTGCGCATCGCGATCAAGTACATGGTGCCGGTCGTGGTGCTGTCGGACGGCTACATCGCCAACGGCAGCGAGCCGTGGCTGCTGCCCGACGTTGCGACATTGCCGCCGATCGCGGTGAAGTACGCGCCGCCCGGCGGACCCGGCGAGAAGTTCATGCCCTACGCACGTGACGAGAAGACGCTGGCGCGGCCCTGGGCGCGGCCGGGCACACCCGGCCTCGTGCACCGCATCGGCGGCCTCGAGAAGCAGGACGTCACCGGCAACATCAGCTACGACCCCGACAACCACCAGCACATGATCGACACGCGGGCGCAGAAGGTCGCCAACATCGCCGACGATCTGCCGCCGACGGTGACGCTCGGTGAGCGCCAAGGCGACCTGCTGGTGCTCGGCTGGGGCAGCCCACGCGGCGCGATCACCGCGTCGGTGCAGCGGCTGCAGAAGCAGGGGCACAAGGTCAGCGCGGCGTTCCTGCGCCACCTGAACCCGCTGCCGAAGGACCTCGGTGACCTGATGCGCGGTTTCCGCCGCGTCGTCCTGCCGGAGCTGAACAAGGGCCAGTTGGCGATGTTGCTGCGCGCGAAGTACCTGATCGACGTGCAGAGCCACAGCCAGGTGAACGGGCAGCCGTTCAAGAGCCACGAGATCGAGAACCACCTGGCGAGCGTGCTCGCCGGACTGCAGAAGGAGGTGCGCTGATGACCAGTGTCGACAAGCCCGCGCTGAGCAAGAAGGACTACAAGACCGACCAGGACGTGCGCTGGTGCCCCGGTTGCGGCGACTACGCGATCCTGAACGCCGTGCAGGGTGCGTTCGCCAAGCTCGGCAAGCAGTTGCACGAGACGGTGATCATCAGCGGCATCGGCTGCAGCTCGCGGTTTCCGTACTACATGGAGACCTACGGCTTCCACACGATCCACGGCCGCGCGCCGGCGATCGCGACCGGCGTCAAGATCGCCAACCCGGAGCTCGACGTGTGGGTCGTGACCGGCGACGGCGACGCGATGTCGATCGGCGGCAACCACTTCATCCACGCGATGCGGCGCAACATCGGGCTGAAGATCCTGATGTTCAACAACCGCATCTACGGGCTGACCAAGGGCCAGTTCTCGCCGACCAGCGAGCAGGGCAAGGTCACCAAGAGTTCGCCGATGGGCAGCGTCGACTACCCGTTCTCGCCGATCGCGCTGTCGCTCGGTGCGGGCGGCACGTTCCTCGCGCGCGGCGTCGACGTGTTCGGCGCGCACCTCGAGGAGATGGTCAGCAAGGCGTCGGCACATCAGGGCACCGCGGTCGTCGAGATCTACCAGAACTGCAACATCTTCAACGACGGCGCCTTCAAGGGCTTCACCGACAAGGCCGAGCGCGACGAGCGCATCCTCTACCTCGAACACGGCAAGCCGCTCTTGTTCGGCGCCAACCACGACAAGGGCATCCGCTTCGACGCCAACTTCCAGCCGCAGATCGTGACCGGCGGTGAACTCGGCAGCGCGTTCGTCTGGGACGAGACCGCGGCCAACCCGGCGCCGGCGATGGCGCTGGCGACCATGAAGGAGCACGAGTTCCCGGTGCCGCTCGGGGTGTTCCGCCGCCGCGAGAAGCCGACCTTCGAGGCCGGCGTGCGGGCGCAGGTCGCCGCGGCGAAGCAGAAGAAGCAGCAGTCGCTGCACGACCTGCTGCACGCCGGTGAGATCTGGGACGTGAGCTGATCGAGCTGAGCCCGAGCAGCTCACTCGGATCTCATGGCGCCGCCGCAACGCGGTGGCAGTGCGCCGGCGAACCTGACCGGCCAGCCCCGCTGCGTCGGCGCGCGGACCTGGCCCGGCGTCGCGGCCGCAAGGTCGCCGCTGGCCAGTGCGGGTTGCGGCTGCCGGGCGAACTGCAGTTGCCCAGGCTGGCTGCTATCCTCCCGGCCAGCCATGGCCACCCCGGACTCCCCGCTGCGGCGGGACGATCTGCTGCAGGACCCGCTGCTGCGCGACGCGCCCACGGTCGAGGGCTTCAAGGTGCTCGACCCCGCGGTGCTCTACGCCAAGATCGGCAAGGGCGGCATGGGCGCGGTCTACCGCGGCCGCCACTTCAAGCTCGACCTCGACGTCGCGGTCAAGTGTCTGAAGCCGTCGCTGGTCGCCGAGGATGGGGACTTCGTCAAGCGCTTCGAACGCGAGGCGCGGCTCGCGGCCAGCATCGCGCACCAGAACGTCGTACGCGTGATGGACGTACAGGAGAAGAACGGGCTGCACTACCTGGTGATGGAGTTCGTGCGCGGCGAGACCGCCGACGAACGCGTGAAGCGCAAGGGCCCGCTCGCCGAGCAGGAGGCGCTGGCGATCCTGCTCGGCGCCACCACCGGGCTCGCCGAAGCGCACGGCCGCGGCATCGTGCACCGCGACATCAAGCCGAGCAACATCATGATCTCGCTCGAAGGCCGCGTGAAGCTCGCCGACCTCGGGCTGGCGAAGGCGAGCGGCTCGGTCGACGGCCGCAGCATGTCGATGGCGACGTCGGTGATCATGGGCACGCCGCAGTACATGCCGCCCGAACAGTGGGAGTCGACCGACGTGACGCCCGCCGCCGACGTCTGGGCGCTCGGCGCGACGCTGTGGTTCCTGCTCGCCGGTCGCGAGGGCATTGCCAGCGGTCCGTTCCTGCAGATCGGCGAACGCATCAAGGGGCAGGAGTACCCGACGTTGCGCGCCGAGCGCGCCGACGTGCGCAAGGAAGTGCACGAACTGCTCGAACACTGCGTGCGCCGCGACCCGAAGGACCGCTACCCCGATGCCAAGGCGCTGCTGCGCGCGCTGCGCCACCTCGCCGTCGACGACGAGGACGTGCTGTTGGATCCGGAGACCGGTTCTGGCCACGCACGGGTCGGAGTGGTGACGCCGCCGCCGCGCGAGACGCTGCTGCGGATCCGCGCACAGATCGAGACCAACCCGACCGGCAAGGGCACGGACGTCGAGCCCGAAGGGCCCTACGCGGCGGCGCCGACGAAGCCCGCCGCGATCCGGCCGGCGCCGGCCGCGCGCGCCAGCAAGTCGGCAGCGCGCATGCCGCGGCTGCAACCGCGGTCGAAGCCCAAGCGTTGGCTCGTGCCGTTGCTCGGTGTGCTGCTCGCCGCGGGGTTCTCAGTCAGTTGGGCCATGGGTGCGTTCGCGCCGGCGCACACGGTTGCGCCGGCGACGCCGGACGTCGGCAACGAGGGCGCGCCGCCGAGCGACGAGCCGGCAACGGACAGCAAGGCCAGGGCGCGGACCGCGTTCGCCCGCGGGCTCTTGCTGCTGCCCAAGCCCGGCCAACTCGATGCGGCGATCGCCGACCTGGAACTGGCGCTGTCGCTCGATCCGACGCTCGAGCAGGCGAAGGTGGAACTCGCGGCCGCCTTCGGCAGCAAGGCGAAGAAGGCTGTTGCGGCGAACGATCCCGATGCGGCCTACGGGTTTGCCGCGCGCGGGCTCGAGCACAAGCCCGGTGACCGCGCGTTGGTCGCGCAGGCGGCGGAGATCGGCAAGGTGTTGGCGGTGCGGCTGCGCAACGGCATCACGATCGACGCGCCGAAGGCGGACGACGTGTTCGGCGCGCGGCAGGTCACCGTGTCGGGCAAGGCCGACTCGCCCCTGCTGAAGACGCTGCGCATCGCGGCCGTGCCCTCGAACGACAGCAAGGGCGGGTTTCCCGCGGATGCCGCGCCCGTGCGCGTCGTCAGCGGCGAGTTCACCGCGGAAGTCACGGTTGCTGCCGACGGGCCGTGGTCGTTGTTGCTCGAAGGCGAAGACGACCACGGCATCCAGGCGATCACGGAGCCCCTGCGCGTGGTCGTCGACACGAAGGCACCGGCCGTGGTGATCGCGGCCCCGGGTGCGGGCGTCACGGTGGCGGCGACGGTGGCCGTGCGCGGCCGCGTCGTCGACGCGACGCTGTGCCGCGTGACGGTGAATGGCGTGGCAGCCGACACATCGACACCGGGGGAGTGGACGTGCACGCTGACGTTGGGCGAAGGGCCGCAGCAGTTGCTCGTCGAGGCGACCGATGCCGGTGGGCGCACGAACAAGGTGAAGCAGGCGGTGCGCGTCGACGCGACGCCGCCGGAGCTGGTGGTCGCCTCCCTGCCGGCGGTGACGAACCAGAACGAACTCCCGCTGCAAGGCACGGTGCAGGGTCTCGACGGCGGCAAGCTGACGCTCGGCCTGTTGTCACTCCCGGTCGGTGCCAACGGGGCGTTCCGGACCACGCTGCCGCTTACGAGCGACGGCCGGCACGCGTTCGTGCTGACCGCGGTCGACGGCGTCGGTAACCAGTCGGAGCAGCGCTTCGAAGTCCGCCGGGATACGACGCCGCCGGTCGTCGAGTGGTCGTCGCCAGACCCCGCCGCGCCGTTGCCCGCGGGCGAGGTGGAGGTCGCGGGCAGCGTGCAGGACGAGGGCGCGGTGGCGTCGGTCACGGTGAACGGGCAGCCGGCGACGCTGCGCGGCATGACCTGGCAGGCCAAGGTGCAGGTCGCGGCGGGGGCCAGCGGCAGCAAGCTGCAGCCGGTCACGCGCGTCATGGTCGTCGCGACCGACGCGGCCGGCAACGCCTCGAAGCCGCTGCTGCGCCTGCTGCAGGGGGTGGCTGCGGTCCCCGAGCGCATCGACTCGGGCATCGGGCTCACGATGGTGTTCGTGAAACCGGGCACCTTCCGCATGGGCACCGAGGGCAACACCGGCGACGAGCGGGCGCATACGGTGACGATCACCAAGGGCTACTGGATCGGCGAGACCGAGGTCACGCAGAAGCAGTGGCGGGACGTGATGGGCACCGAGCCTTGGAGAGGCCAGAACTTCACGGTCATCGGCGACGACATTCCCGCGACCAACGTGAGCTGGGACGATGCCGTCAGGTTCTGCGCCGAACTCACCGAGCGGGAGCTCGCTGCGGGCCGGCTGCCGGATGGCCATTCCTACCAACTGCCGACCGAAGCGGAGTGGGAGATGGCGGGTCGCGGCGGGTCGAAGGTGGCGTTCTGCTGCGGCGACGACGAGGGGCGGCTGGGGCAGTACGCGGTGTTCGCAGGATCGCGTGCTGGCGAGCATGCGAGTCCGGTTCGGGGGCGGCGCAAGCCGAATGACATCGGCCTCTATGACATGCACGGCAACGTGTGGGAGTGGTGCGCCGACTACGCGAACTACGACGACGGAGTGGTCACGGACACCTACCGCGGCGACGCAACCGATCCCCTGTGTATCAGCGGCTCGCGGCGTGTGAGCCGGGGCGGCTGCTGGCTCAGCGATCCAGCGTCCTGCCGGTCGGCGGTCCGGGGTTCGCGCGAGCCGGCCCTCGCCGACGGCTTCCTCGGCTTCCGCCCTGGTCTCTCCGCCAGGTTGCCAACCAAGTAGGAACCAAGACGAGTTCTTCGTCGTGCGCGCTCGTATCCGGCGAGATCGAGAACGACCTCAACCGCCCCCGGATGCCATTGTCTCGCTCGCGCGCACAGTGCGCATCCGCGGCGGCCAAACGCCGGCGGGAGGCACGCAATCCGCGCCCTACATCCCGATCAGACCCTTCAGCTGGTTCAGGGTCGGCCCGATCAGCGACGACACCGCCGGGGTGGCGAGCAGGCCGCTGATCAAGCCCATCGTCTCGCCGGTGATGCCGTACTTGGCGAGCGTGTCGGCGCTCAACTTCTTGGCACCGGTCGACGCGTCGGCGACCGCGCCCCCGGCCAGCCCCTTCAGCGAGGCGACCACGGCGTCGAGCGGGCCCTTGGCGGCTTCGGCGGTCTTGGCGTCGGTGATGCCGGCGAGCAACTTGTTGACGTCGGTCTTGCCCATGGCGCCGGCGGCAACCGACTTGGTGGGGGCGGCGTCGTTGCCGGTCATGCCGCAGGCGGCGAAGGGCAACACGGCGAGCAGCGAGAGAACAGTGAGGTGGGACTTCATGCGCGGATCGTTCCATGCCACCGGGCCGATGGCAACACAAGTGCTCGAAAAGACTTGCGGCCCTTCATCTACGGAGAACTGCGGATACTCCGGCTCCCGCGTGTAATATCATGATGTCGTGATACATTGATCCGCTCGATGGCGACCGTGCTTGCCAACCTGCATTCGACCCTGCGCCTGCTCGCGGACCCCGTGCGCCAACGGCTGTGCGCGCTGCTCGCGCGCGCGGAGCTGGCGGTGCAGGAGCTGGTCGCGATCACCGGCCTGCAGCAGAGCCGAGTCAGCAACCACCTGTCGCTGTTGAAGCGCCAAGGTCTCGTGCGCGACCGGCGGGAAGGCACCTGGAGCTTCCATTCCCTCGTCGAGCCGTCGCCCGAAGGCCGGCTGACGCCGCAGCTGTTCGCCGCCGCGATCGAACCCTACTTCGCCTCGCCGTTGTGGCTGCCCGACGCCCAGGCGCTCGCCGCCGTGCTCGACCAGCGGCGCAAGAAGAGCCGGGAAGCGCACGACGACCTGGCGGCCCGCTGGTCGGACGTCGGCCAGGACTTCGCGCTCGGCACGCTGCGAGCGGAGATGCTGGCGGCGGCATGGCCGTGCGGCACCGACGTCGCCGACCTCGGCTGCGGCACCGGCTTCCTGGCCAACTGGCTTGCGGAACGCGGCGCGCGCGTGGTCGCGGTCGACCACAGCGAAGGCATGCTGGCGCGGGCGCGCGCCGCCACCGAGGCGACCCAGCTCGAGTTCCGGCGCGGGGAACTCGACGCGCTGCCGCTCGGTTCGGCCGAGGTCGATGCCGCGTTCAGCAACCTGGTCTGGCACCACCTGCCCGATCACGGTGCCGCGGCGCACGAAGTGTTTCGCGTCTTGCGCCCGGGTGGCCGCGTCGTCATCGCCGACCTCGCCCCGCACGACCGCGAGTGGATGCGCGAGACGATGGGCGACCTTCGCCTCGGCCTGCGCAGCGAGCAGGTCATCGGCGCGCTCGCGCGTGCCGGCTTCGTCGACCTGCGCAGCGCCGCCGCGCACGACCGCTACCGCATCGCCGGCGAGAACGGCGAGAGCACCGAGTTTCCCATGTTCCTGGTCTCCGGTCGGAAGCCACTGACCGACGACCGCTGATTGCTTCCTGGTTTCCAACAGAACGAGAACGACTGCCATGACTGCCACCAACACCCCGAAGAGCAAGCAGAAGCCGGCCACCGGCAAGACCGCGCGCGCCGTGCTCGGCCAAGACGACTTCAAGGTCCGCGACCTCTCCCTGGCCGAGTTCGGCCGCAAGGAGATCCGCATGGCCGAGGTCGAGATGCCCGGCCTGATGGCCACGCGCGCCGAGTACCGCAAGAGGCAGCCGCTGAAGGGCGCGCGCATCACCGGCTCGCTGCACATGACGATCCAGACCGCGGTGCTGATCGAGACGCTGGTCGAGCTCGGCGCCGAAGTGCGCTGGGCTTCGTGCAACATCTTCAGCACGCAGGACCACGCGGCGGCGGCGATCGCGGTCGGTCCGAAGGGCACCATCGCCAAGCCGATGGGCGTGCCGGTCTACGCCTGGAAGGGCGAGACGCTGGAAGAGTACTGGTGGTGCACCGAGCAGGCGCTGACGTGGCCCGGCCACGACGGCCCGAACATGATCCTCGACGACGGCGGCGACGCGACGATGATGGTCATGAAGGGTGCCGCGTGGGAGAAGGCCGGCAAGCTGCCGGGCCTGAAGAAGGACGACGCCGAGGACTGGGTCCTGCTGATCAAGTGCCTGAAGCAGTCGATGGCCAGCAACCCGCGCAAGTGGAGCAAGATGCTGCCCGGCATCCGCGGCGTCTCCGAGGAGACGACGACCGGTGTGCATCGCCTCTACCAGCTGCAGAAGGAAGGTGCGCTGCCGTTCCCGGCGATGAACGTCAACGACAGCGTCACGAAGTCGAAGTTCGACAACGTCTACGGCTGCCGCCACTCGCTGGTCGACGGCCTGATGCGGGCGACCGATGTCATGCTGTCGGGCAAGGTCGCGGTCGTGTTCGGCTACGGCGACGTCGGCAAGGGCTGCGCGCAGTCGCTGAAGGGCCAGGGCGCGCGCGTCATCGTCACCGAGATCGACCCGATCTGCGCGCTGCAGGCGGCGATGGAGGGCTACCAGGTGCTGACGATCGAGGACTGCGTCGACTACGCCGACGTCTTCATCACTGCGACCGGCAACTTCCAGGTGGTCACGGTCGAGCACATGAAGCGCATGAAGAACAACGCGATCGTGGCGAACATCGGCCACTTCGACAACGAGATCGACATGGCGGGCCTGGCGAAGTTCGCCGGCATCCGGCGCGAGAACATCAAGCCGCAGACCGATCGCTGGGTGTTCCCGGACGGCCACGGCGTGATCGTGCTCGCCGAAGGCCGCCTGATGAACCTCGGCTGCGCCACCGGCCACCCGAGCTTCGTGATGAGCAACTCGTTCACCAACCAGGTGATCGCGCAGATCGAGCTGTTCAACAACCACACCAAGTACGACAAGTGCGTCTACACGCTGCCGAAGCACCTCGACGAGAAGGTCGCGCGGCTGCACCTCGCCAAGCTCG
>JBGARS010000007.1:0-103970 GCA_044230075.1 Planctomycetota bacterium
AGATGGAGAACCTGCTGACGTCGTGGCGCAAGGAGACCGCCGCGATGGCCCGCACGCCGGTGCTGCTGGCGACGGCAGGCATCCCGGACGTCGACGCCGCGACGTTCACCGACTGTCTCGCGGACCTGCGCGCGCCGTTGGTCGCCGTGCTCGACACGAACGGACGCGTGCTCGCCAGTCGCGGCTGCTGGCCGCCCGGCAGCGACCTCTACAAGATGCCCGGCGTCGCCGAGGGGCTGCTCGGCACCGACAGCGACCACACCTGGCCGCTCGGCCGGGGACTGGCGCTGGTGGCGATCGCCCGCCTCGAACAGGGCGACCGCGTGCTCGGACTGCTGGTGCGCGGCGAACGCGTCGACGACACGCTGGCCGCCAGCATCGGCACGATCGCCGGCCGCGACGTGCTGTTCCTGCGCGAGGGCCACCCGCTGGGCGCGAACTGGCGCAGCACGCAGCCGCAGCACGCCGACCTCACGCCGCTGCGGCACCTGCGCCACGACGGCCTGCCGATCAGCGGCGTCACCGCGACGCCGATCGTCGACGGTGTGCCACGCGACGGCCTGGCGGTGCGCCTGCACGCCGACGCCGGCGTCGCCTGGTTGTCGCACGACCTGCAGGAAGTGCACGCGCTGCGCCATCAGGCCTACGGCTGGCTGATGCTGACCGGCGCGATCCTGGCGCTGCTCGGTGTGCTGTTCGCGGTCCGCATCGCCGCGCGCATGTCGCAACCGCTGCGCCGCCTCACCGCCACCTCGGATCGCATGGGCCGCGGCGACCTGGCCACCCGCGTCGACGAAGACGGCCTCGACGCCGAGTTCGGCCAGGTGGCGCAGTCGTTCAACGCGATGGCGACGACCGTGCAGGCGCTGGTGCGCGAAGTGACCGACAAGGCCGCGCGCGCCGAGGCCGGCAACCGGGCCAAGGACGCGTTCCTGACCTCGATGAGCCACGAACTGCGCACGCCGCTGACCGGCATCCAGTCGACGGCGGCACTGCTGCAGCAGTTCGGCGACGAGGCCTCGCCGACCGAACGCGCCGAGTTCCTCGACACGATCCTGCGCGAATCGGAACGCCTCGGCCAGCGCATCAGCAGCGCGCTCGAGTTCGCCAGCCTCGCCGGCGGCCGCGTGCGCTGGACCGTCGGCCGCACAGGCCTGCTGGCGCTGTGCGAACAGGCCTGCCGTCGCCTCGCGTGCCTGCTGCCGCTGAAGCACGTCGACTTCCAGGTCGTGTGCTCGCCCGATGCCGTGCTGCAGGGCGACCGCGAACACCTGACGCAGGCGGTGTATCACCTGCTGCACAACGCCTGGACCTGGAGCCCCACCGACGGCGAGGTCGAGGTATCGGTGCACGAGGTTCCCGGCGGCTTCGTGATCGAGGTCGCCGATCGCGGCCCCGGCATCCCACCGCACGAACGCCAGCGCGTGTTCGATTCGTTCACGCAGGGCGGTGACGTACTGGTCGACAAGCCGGCCGGCATCGGCATCGGGCTGAAGATCGCCGCCGAGATCGTGGCGATGCACGGCGGCGCGATCGACTACGACGACCGGCCGGGTGGCGGCGCGTGCTTCCGCATGCTGCTGCGCTGCGAGGACCGGCCGATCGACCGGGTGGTCGCGAACGCGACCGAGCCGACGGTCGCCGACTGAGCAGGCTGGTTCGCGCGAAGGACCCGCGCCAGAATGCGCGCCCATGCCGAAGTTCCCGCTGCTGTGCGTGATGATGTTCCTCCAGTTCTTCGTCTGGGGGAGCTGGTACGTGACCGCGGGAACGTTCGTGCCGGCGATGAACTGGGACCAGTCGACGACCGGCTGGGTCTACTCGGCCGGCCCGATCGCGGCGCTGATCTCACCGCTGTTCCTCGGCCTGATCGCCGACCGCTACTTCGCGTCGCAACGGGTGCTCGCGGCGCTGCACGCACTCGGCGGCGCGATCATGCTCTACGTGCCGACGGTCGCCGCCGCGGGCGACGTGCAGACGTTCGAGTGGCTGATCCTCGCCTACATGCTGTGCTACATGCCGACGCTGGGCCTGTCGAACACGGTCGCGTTCAGCCACATCGACAACCCCGAGAAGCAGTTTCCGTTGGCGCGCGTGTTCGGCACGCTCGGCTGGATCGCCGCGGTGACGCTGGTCAGCAAGGGGCTCGGCGCCGACACCAAGGCGGTGATGTTCCAGATCGCCGGCGGCAGCTCGCTGCTGATGGCGGTGTTCTGCCTGTTCCTGCCGCACACGCCGCCGCCGGCGGCTGGCAAGCAGGTCGGCCTCGGCGAACTGTTCGGCCTCGGTGCGCTCGAGCTGCTGCGCGAACGCGCGTTCACGGTGTTCCTGCTGTGCTCGTTCCTGATCTGCATCCCGCTGGCCGGCTACTACAGCTTCGGCAATCAGTTCGCTGCGACAGCGTTCGAGAATCCGGGCTTCTACATGACCTTCGGCCAGTGGGCCGAGGTGTTCTTCATGCTGGTGATGCCGCTGTGCTTCCTGCGCCTCGGCGTCAAGTGGATGCTGGCGATCGGCATGCTGGCGTGGGTGGTGCGCTACGGCCTGTTCAGCATGGCGGCCGGCAGCACGCCGCCGATCGGGTGGATGGTGCTCGGCGGCATCCTGCTGCACGGCATCTGCTACGACTTCTTCTTCGTCACCGGCCAGATCTACGTCGACCAGAAGGCGCGGCCCCAGATCCGCGGCCAGGCGCAGAGCTTCCTGGTGCTGGTCACGCAGGGCCTCGGCGCGCTGATCGGCGCGCAGGTGATGACCGCGATCGTCAAGGGCAACACCGACGGTGCCGAGGTCGCGTGGGGCACGGTATGGCTGTGGCCGTGCCTCGGTGCCGGCGCGATCCTGCTGGTGTTCGTGCTGCTGTTCCGCGCGCCGGCGCGCGCGGCGGCGGCGCCCTAGCGCTCAGTACGACCCGACCGTCAACTGGAGCGCGTTGGTGCCGGTGAACGACACGAAGTTGCCCACGGCGTCGGTCTCGATCGGCAGCATCTGGTGGTAGAAGGTCGCGCCGACCATCGTCGGCGTGCGCGGGATCGGGACTTCGTAGCGCGCCACGCCGCCGGTCGGCAGCACGTAGCCGAGGATGTCGGGCGGCACCCAGGCGAGGCAGCCCGGCACGCCGACCGGCAGGATCGTCGGCAGCGGCACCGGCGTCGGCACCAGCCCGAGCACGGTCGCGACGATGCCGGTTGCCGGCATGCCACTCGCCTCGGCGCGGTAGACGCCGCCGGCCCAGGCCCCGGTCGAGGTCGTCAGCACGTTGGCGCCACCGCTGCCGAGGCAGCTGGCGCCGTAGCTCGCGACCGCGGCCGGGCACGTCGTCGAGAGGCGCGCCAGCAACGGCGTCGTCACGCCATCGACGCTGGCGAAGCGGCCGATCACCGCGACGTCGCCGTTCGCCAGGGCACGGGCATCCCAGACCGGCCCATCGAAGGGTGCGCTGAAGGCGTGCCACGACATGCCGTCCCAGTACGCCGCGAACTGGCCGCTCGTTCCGGTCATCGACGACGAGGCCGCGGCGAGCACGCCACCGTCCGGCAATGCGGCGAGCACGCGCGGGCCGAACCCGGGCCCCGTACCGAGCGGCGACCAGCCCGCCCCGTCCCATCGCGCCACGGTGGTGCTGACGCCGCCGACCACCCTCGGGGCGAAGCTCGCGACGAGATCGCCGTTCGGCAACACGGCAATCGTCCATGGGGCCGCGCCGAGACCCGGCGCGAAGTTCGACCAGGTGGCCCCGTTCCAGCGTGCGAGTCCTTGCACCGCCACACCGCCGGCCATCGTGAACAGGCCGGCTGTGACCAGGTCGCCGTTCGGCAGCGCGGCGAATGTTCCGGGCGGGCCATCCAGCCCGGTGCCCATCGCCGACCATGCCGCACCACTCCAGCGCAGGATGTGGCCGGGCAGGCTCGATGAGTCCAGGTGCGAGGTGCCGACGATGTCGCCGTTCGGCAGCGCGAACACCTTGGTGACGTCGTAGGCAGGACCGGTGACGAGCGGGGCCCAGGTCGCACCGTTCCAGCGCGCGGTACCGATCGCGGCGACGCCATCGATCATGGTGAACCAACCGGCCGCGACCACGTCGCCGTTCGGCAGCACGGTGACCCCGAGCACCTGGCCGTTGGCCACGCCGAACGTGGTCCAGGCGACGCCGTCCCAGCGCGCGACGCGCCGCGAGGAGGCGGGCGAGTAGATCGTGCCAACGAGGCCGCCGTCCGGCAGCGGCGCCATCGAACTGATCCAGCCGTTGAGGCCGGGACCGATGCCCTGCCAGGCGCCGTTCCGCCAGTGCGCCAGGTTGCCCCGGTCGGGGGCCGTCGCGTCGGGCGAGACGAGGGCGAGCAGGTCGCCGTTCGGCACCACCGCCAGTCTGGCGACGGCGGCACCGAGTCCGGTGGCGAACGGCGACCAGGTACTGCCGTCCCAGCGGGCGACGGTGTCGACGCCGCCGGCGAGCGTGAACGAACCCGCCGCCAGCAGGTCACCGTTGGGCAGCACGTGCAGGCTGCCGACCAGGCCGGTCGCGCCAGCGCCCAGTCCGAGTGCATTCCAGCCGCTGCCATCCCAGCGCGCGACACCGTTCACCGTCACACTGCCGGCATGGGTGAACCAACCGCCGGCGACCAGGTCGCCATTCGGCAGCACTCGCAGCGACCGGACATCCCCGTCGGGGCCGGTGCCGAGCGGCGCCCAGATCACACCGTTCCACCGGATCACGCTGACGAACATCGATCCGGGCGGTGCGGCCCAATCGGCGAACGAGCCTGCCGCCACGATGTCGCCGTTCGGCAGTCTCGCGAACTCGTGTGCAGTACCGGTGAGGCTCGGGACGCCGAGTGGTGTCCACGTCTGACCGTCCCAGCGGATCGCCGGGCTGACCGGAGGCGAGGGGAAGCCGGCGGACTGGCAGTTCGCCAGCAGGTCGCCGTTCGGCAGTCCGAGCAGCGCGCTGACAGGTCCCGGCAGACCGGGACCGAGCGTGGACCAGGCGACGCCGTCCCAACGGGCAACGTAGGCTGCCGGCACACCGCCGGCGTGCGCGAAGGCACCGCCGACGACCAGGTCACCGTTCGCCAGGGTCGCGATGGCGCTGATGTCGCCGTCGGTCCCGGCGCCGAGTGCAGACCATTGCCCGTTGCTCGGGTCGAACAGCGCGATGTTGTTGGCCACCACTGCACTGGCGAAGTCGAAGCCGCCGGCGACGACGAACACCGGCGCGCGTGGGCCAGGTCCGTCCGGGTCCCAGCTCCCCAACACGTTCGGGAACATCATGACGCAGTTCGCGGCCGGCCCGGGCAGCCACAGCGGCGCACACTGGCCGACGACACACGGTGCCGTGAGGAGCTGCGCGGCCACGAGAGCCAGCCGACGGCAGATGGTAGGAAGCGAGTCCAGTCGCATGGCAGCCCTTTGGGTGACGACCCGGTGACGAACGTCACGAAGCGCGCGCCCGACCCCGAACCCGCCTTGTCATCGGCACCCGACGCCCGCGTGCTTCACTCCAGCAGTTCGATTGCCCGCGCGCTGACGAAGCCCCAGCGCGCCGTCGACTGGTCGGTGACCTGCAGCCGCACGGTCTGGCCGCGGAACTCGTCGAGCGTCCAGCGGAACGGCACCTCGACGTCGTTGCTGCGCCGGCCGCGGGTGCATCGCAACAGTTCGTCGCCGCGCCAGAGCTGCACCGCCTCGCTGCCGCCGAAGACGACGCCGCGCAGTTCGCGCGCGGTCGCGGGCACGGTGAACTCCTGCCAGATGCGGCCCTGCACCAGATCGCCGCGCGGCGCGACGTAGGTGCACAGGAACCACGTGCCGTCGTCGCGGGCGACGGTCGCGAACGCGTCGCCTTCCTGCTGCCAGCCGGTCAGCTTGCCCTTGGCGAAGTCCAGGTTCTTCGGTGCGCGCGGCGGCTTCGGCTTCGCGGTCGCGGCCGGCAACTGCCACTTCGCGCCGGCGTCGGCGACGGTGCTGCGCACGACCCGCACCGTGTACGGGTTCCAGGTCGACAGCGTGTAGACCAGCTCCTGCACACCGGGCGCCGGCGACGAGCACCACGCGGGCACCAGGTAGGGACCGTACTCGCCGCCCCAGTCCTCCTCGCGCCCGGGCTCCGACAGGCCGTCGTCGTAGCCGACCGCCGAGCCCTTCTGGTGCATGTGGTAGCCGTAGCCGCGGTCGCGACTCGGGTCGAAGACCACCACCGGGTCGCTCCACGGACCGGTCGGCGCCTCGGCGGTGCGCAGGTGGATGCCGCGCGGCAACGTCGCGTTGCACGTCATCCACCAGCGCTCGCTGCCGGGCAGCCGCCGCACGCTGAGTTCGCCGATGCAGTCGCTGACGACGAGCGGCTGCGCGTTCGCCTCGTCGGCCGAGAAGGCCGGCCAGTAGCGCCACGCAGCGCGCTGGCCGAGTTCGCCGGCCGCGACCCGCGCCAGGAACACGCCGCTCTTGCGGTAGGCGCCGGTGCCGAAGATCCACACCCTGTCGCCGTCGGCGACGAGGCTGACGTTGACGAACTTGTCGGTGGCCTCGCGATGGTCGAGCGTGAGGTGCACGAAGTCGCCGCGCTGCGCATGCGCGCACACCGACCGACCGTGCCGGCCGGCGCGCGCGTTCCAGTCGTCCGAGAAGAACACGTAGCTGCGCTCGCCGAGCGTGATGCCTTCGACCGGCACGTTCATGCCGCCGAGCAGCACGCCAGACGGCGCCAGCACGTGGAAGCGACCACCGTCGCGCCGTTGCCACTGCAGCGGGTGCGCTGCGTCGCGCGGCGCCAGCGCGGTCACCGCGACGCTGTCCGCGTCCCAGTCCTTGTGATCGAGCGTCCACGAGTCGCCGAACAGGAACACGAGCTGCTCGCCGCACGGGAACGACACGCCGAGGTCGGTGCCGGCGAGGCCGACTTCGGCGAGCGCCGGGGGCGGCGTCAGGCAGCCGAGGTCCTCGGTCGCGAGCCACCGCACCGGCGGCGCCTGCGCCGTCAGCGGCGCGGCGGCGAGCGACAGGCACAGCAACGTGGCTCCCTTCATGGCGGCGACATGCTATCGGACCCATGCACACACCGGCAGGGACGTGAGAACGGCGTGCCACCGGCTACGATGCGGCGATGCCGACCCGCCGGGACCCGCAGCGCATCGTCACGGGCAAGCTCGTACGAATGGGCGCCGCGGAGCAGGAGTTCGACGACGCATTCTGGCGCGCGATCCCGGGCAAGCAGCGCGTGGAGCTGCTGTGGGACATGGTTCTGGACGCACTGGCCGTGAAGGGTGGGACGGATGGTGAACCGAGACTTCAGCGATCTGTTGGCTGCATTCGCCGCCCATGAGGTCCGCTTCCTGGTCGTCGGCGCCTATGCCGTGACCTTCCACGCGCGTCCCCGTTTCACGAAGGATCTCGATGTCTGGGTCGATCCGACGGCGGCCAACGCGGCTCGCGTGGTAAAGGCCTTGGACAGCTTCGGTGCACCGCTCGCCGCTCACGGCGTGGGCGCACACGACTTCGAGCAACCCGGCATCGTCTACCAGATGGGCGTGGCCCCCAACCGCATCGACATCCTCACCGCCGTCGAAGGCCTGGACTTCGCGGATTGCTGGCAACGACGGGCGCTGTCGAGCTACGGCGATGTCCCGGTTGCCTACCTGGGCAAGGCGGACCTGATCGTCAACAAACGCGCCGTCGGTCGGCCGCAGGACCTCGAAGACGTCAAGGCGCTGGAACGCGACGAGTCCTGACGTCGGCACCGGCCGCCATGTGCCCGCCTGCATCCTGCCGCGGCAGCAGCAGGATCACCGCCGCCGATCCCAGCGCACAGCCGATGCCGACCCACAGCGCCGGGGCGAACGAGCCGGTCGCGGTGAACGCGGCGCCGAGCGCCGGCTTGGTCGGCAGCTGGATCGCGCGCGCCAGCGCATAGAACGTCGCCGCCGCGGTGGCGCGCAGCGCCGCCGGGTAGTACTGCCCGAACAGCGCGCCGAAGCACGACCAGGTGCCGGCGCCGAGTCCCATCAGGGCAACCGCGAGCGTGAAGTGCGCGAAGTCGGCCTGCAGCGCGTCGAGCTGGTGCAGCACGAGCCACTGGCCTGCTGCGAACAGCAGGCAGAAGGCGACGAACATGCGCACGCGGCCGACCCGCGCCGCCAGGAAGCCGAACAGCACGTCGGCGACGACATGCACGGCGTTGACCTGGATCTGGAACCAGCCGACGTCGACCGCGGTGACCTTGTGCAGCTGCATCAGTGCCGCCGGCAGTTCGGCGTAGACGCACCAGAAGCCGGCCATGTGCAGCACCAGCACCGTCAGCAGCACGAGGCTCGCGCGGCGGTACGCGGGCGCCCACAGCGCGCGCGTCGGCAGCCGTTCGCCCGCCGCCGCCGCGCGATCGGGCCCCGGCATCGACCAGCGCCCGGCGAGCGCCAGCAGGCCGAGCGCGGCGGAGCCGACGAACACGGCGCGCCAGCCGACCTCGGGCAGCGGCGCGACGAAGCAGCCTACCGCCGCCGCCAGCGCCATCGCGACTGGACTGCCGGCCTGCAGGATGCCGTGCACGCGGTCGCGCTGGCGACTGCTCCAGTAGTCGGCGACGACGGCGTGGCCGATGCCCCATTCGCCGCCGACGCCGAGGCCCGTGACCACGCGCGCCAGCAGCAGCGACCAGAAGCCGTGCGCGAACCCGGTCAGCAGCGCCCCAGCCGAGAACACGACGATGCTCGCCACCATCGCCTGCCGCCGGCCGATGCGGTCGGCGATGCGGCCGAACAGGAACCCACCCACCGCCGTCGCCAGCAGCGACCAGCCTTCGATCCACGCGACGCTGCCGTAGAGGTCGAGGCCGAGGTCGGCGGCGACCGCGCGCTTGGTGAAGCTGAACAGGATCAGGTCGTAGAAGTCGAACACCCAACCGAGCCAGCAGAACAGCAGCACGCGAAAGCGGCCATCCGCGAACAGGCCGGCCGCTGGTGCAGGTTCGGAGGATGCTGGCATCGACGGCGCGGACCGTAGCACGGCCACGCACGCGCCGTCACTTCTTCGCCGGCAGCGGCTCGACGCGCAGGTTCTCGATCTGGACGATGCTGTCGTGCGAGGCAACCGACCATACGCCGCGCCAAGTGCGGTCCTTGCCTGGCACGCTCGCGATCTCGATCCCGTCGAGCACAACGCGCAACGTCGCGCCCACCTCGATGCGCAGGTCGAACGGGGCGTCGATGGGAACCGGTACCTTGCCTTCGGCGATCGGCTCCTCCCAGGTGGTCTTCGGCGTCCAGCGCTCGATGGTGAACTGCCCCTCGCGCAACCAGACCCCGACCAGGCTGGTGGTGTCCCAGTCCAGCTCCACGCGGAAGTCGGCACCACCCACTGGCGCGAGGCGGAAGGTGCCGCACACGGCATAGTCGCTCGGTGGCAGGTCCGTCTGCAGGCCGACCAGCGAAACGTCCGCGACGCCGCCGACGAGCTCCAGGCGGCCGTCGCGTGTCCCGACCGATCCCTTGCAGAACCAGACCGGCTCGAGTTGCTTGCGGGTTGCCTGCCAGCGCACTTCGGCCTTGTCGCGGTCCTTGCCGAGCACGTTGTCGAACGCGGCGAGCCGGTAGGGCACGACGCCCAGGGCCTTCGGTGACTTCGCGAGCAACTTGCGTGGCCAGGCACTGCTGGCGTCGGCCAGCAACTGCGCGATCACGGCGCTGCTGTTGCGCGACGCGCGCTGCTCGCCCACATCCTTGGCCGGTTCGGTGTCGAGCAGGCGGTCCGACAACCTGTCGGTGCGGCCCTGCGTCATCCTGTAGCGGTGGGCTTGGCGCCGCTGATCGAACAGCGGGTCGACGCCACCGGCGCAGCGCGGGTTGCTCGCACCCTCCATCAGGCCGTAGCCGATGATCTCTGCCAGCCACGGATCCTGCCGCGCTGCGTCGGACGACTGCAGCACGGCAGCCTGCACGCAACAGCGCTGGATCGCCTGCCGGGTGTTCTCGGGCAAGCCGACCGCCATCAGCACGTCCTTGCTCATCGCCGGCACCATCGGCACATGCGCCGCGGTCCCGTCCGCGAGCACGAAGTCGTCGACCAGGACCTTCAGCGGACTGGCTGCTCGTTCGACCGCCCGATACGCCAGTTCGTCGCCGTAGACGAAGATGCGCGGCGGGCTCGATGTCTTGACGGTCATCGCCTTCTGGAGCGCGGGCCACATGCCCTCGGCCGCCGCGAGCGCATCGTCCGCCACCAGCTGCGACACGTCCTCCGGCAGCTTGCCGGGCAGGAACTCGACGACGAAGTGCTTGCCCTCGCACACCACCGGCTTGCCTGCCTGCGCCGCGCACGCACCGGCCACGACGAGTCCGAGCAGCAAGCCGAGCAGCCAGGTCCGCGTGGCGTTTCCCATCGGCAAATCCTAACGGCGCAGCGGGCCATCGCGACCATGCAGCGCCTTGCCGCTGCTCACGCCGTGTTCTCGCGCCGCGCCGCCGGCAGCACGCCACCGGCGAATGTCGCCGCCGTCGAGACCAGGTGGACGCCGCCGTACTGCGCCAACACTTCCATCGCCCTCGGCCCCTCGTGGCCTGTCGTCGTGACGCTGACCAGCACGGCACCGAGGTCGACCTGGTGTTCCAGTTCTTCCTCGACCTGTGACGTGGTCGTGCGACCGACGAGGAAACCGAGCACCAGACCGCCGACCGCGCCAACGAGGCCACCGAGCACCACCGGCGTCCACCCTTCGAACACCCAGATCAGCAGGAAGCCGGCGAACATCCCGCACAGCAGGCCGAACGTGATGCCGAGGAACACCGCGCGCCCGGTGTCGGACGTGCGCTGGTGGATGAACTGGTGCCGTTCCCGCGTCGCGCTGTCGACAGTCTGCAGGTCGGCAGCCGGGAAACCCGCGGCTTCGAGTTTCGCCCGCGCCGCGTCGGCCTGCTCGTGGTTGGGGAAGATGCCGGTCACGGTGGTGTGCACGTCGGACTCCTTGCAGTTGTGCCCCACGGGGGCGCCCTGCGCACGACCCACGCTGGCGGTCGAAGTTCTCCCGATCGGTGGGTCGGCGCACCGGATCCTCGCCCCACGCGAGCGTCCGGCATGTGGGCGCCCATTGTGGCACGAACGGTCCTGGCGAACAGGCGAAACGCGGCTGGGACGGCTGGCACACTCGGGGCAACTGCCGTACCCGTGACGCCACCTCCTCCTCGCCACGCACGCGGTCGCCATTCGCCATCGCGAACGCCACAATGGCGCCATGGCCGCCTTGCTGACCGAGCACGACATCGACGCCGCCCTGCGCGAACTGCCCGGCTGGGCCCGCCGCGGTGGCACGATCGCCGCGACCTACACGTTCCGCGACTTCGCGCAGGCGTTCGCCTTCATGACCGAGGTCGCCGCCGAAGCCGAGCAGCAGCACCACCACCCGGACTGGCGCAACGTCTGGTCGAAGGTCGAGATCACGCTGTCGACGCACGACGCCGGTGGCGTCACCGCACGCGACCTGGCGCTGGCGCGCAGCATCCACGAACTCGCCGCTGCAGCGCGCTGACGCAGCCGCTATCCTCGGCCCCCCGCATGTTCGTTCCCGATCGCAGGCAGACCGTTCCCGTCCGCGTCGGTGCCGTCACCGTCGGCGGCGGCCACCCCGTCGCCGTGCAGTCGATGACGAACACCGACACCGCCGACGCCGCCGGCACCGCGGCGCAGGTTGCCGAGCTGTTCCAGGCCGGCAGCGAACTGGTGCGCATCACCGTCAACACGCAGGAGGCCGCCGCGGCAGTGCCCGAGATCCGCCAGCGGCTGACGGACCTGGGCCTCGCCGTGCCGCTGATCGGCGACTTCCACTACAACGGCCACACACTGCTGCGCAAGTTCCCGCAGTGCGCGGATGCGCTCGACAAGTACCGCATCAACCCGGGCAACGTCGGCAAGGGTGCCAACCACGACAAGAACTTCGCCACCATGGTCGAGTGCGCGAAGGACCACAAGAAGCCGGTGCGCATCGGCGTCAACGCCGGCTCGCTCGACCAGGACCTGCTGAACGAACTGATGGAGACCAATGCCAGGGCATCGGTGCCACAGGACGCGCAGGCGGTGTTCCTCGAGGCGATGGTGCAGAGCGCGCTGCGGTCCGCGCACGCCGCCGAAGAACTCGGCCTGCGCCGCGACCAGATCATCCTGTCGTGCAAGATCAGCAAGGTGCAGGAGCTGGTGCGCGTCTACCGCGCGCTCGCCGACCGCACCGACCACGCGCTGCACCTCGGCCTGACCGAGGCCGGCATGGGCATGAAGGGCACCGTCGGCTCGACGGCGGGCCTGTCGATCCTGCTGCAGCAGGGCATCGGCGACACGATCCGCGTCTCGCTGACGCCCGAGCCCGGCGGCTCGCGCACGCAGGAGGTGCGCATCGCGCAGCAGATCCTGCAGGCGATGGACATCCGGCCGTTCCTGCCGCAGGTCACGGCGTGCCCGGGCTGTGGGCGGACGACGTCGAGCTACTTCCAGGAACTGAGCCAGCGGGTCGAACAGTTCCTCGGCGCCCGCATGCCGGAGTGGAAGCAGCACAAACCGCAGGTCGCCAGCCTGCAGGTCGCGGTGATGGGCTGCGTCGTCAACGGCCCCGGCGAGAGCCGCGCCGCGCACATCGGCATCTCGCTGCCGGGCACCGGCGAGGCGCCGCGCGCGCCGGTCTACGAGGACGGCGTGCAGGTCGTCACGCTCGAAGGCCCGACGCTGGCGAAGGACTTCCTGGCCCGCATCGAAGCCTACGTGCAGCGCATGGCCTGAGGCGGCACGGATGCGCCGGTGCGACGTCGGACCGCGATCAGCGCAACTCGTCGCCGACCCGCTCGTCGTCCGCGAGCCGCGTCGCGAGCCGGGCCAATGCCCGAGACAACGTCTTGCGCACGGCGACCTCGCTCTTGCCGAGCCGGGCCGCGATCTCGGTGTGCGACAGGCCGAGCAGGCGGGACCAGGTGACGACATCGCGTTGTTCGTCGGTGAGCGCGTCGAACGCGCGTTCGACCGCCGCCATCTGCTCCTTCGCGCTCGCGTGCTGGCTCGGCGTCGGCCCCAAGCCGGCGAGTTCTTCGGGCAGGCGCGGGTCCTTGGTGCCGCGGCGCTTGCCGGCCCGCCAGTGGTCGAGGCGGTCGACGACCTTGCGATGCGCGGTCGTGAACAGCCACTCGCGAAAGCCCTGTTCGCCGCCATGCTGGAAGCGATCGCGGTGTTGCAACACCTCGCGCGCGACCGACTGCACGATGTCGCAGCTCTCCTCGCGGGCACGCAGTTCGCCGCCCATGCGCAGCCGCACGAACGACCGCAGCGCCGGCAGGAAGCGGGCGACCAGCGTCTCGACGTCGTCGGGAGTCTCGGCGGGCATGGGCACAGGACTCTATCGCGGCCGAGAACGGCGCGACGGACGGTCACGCCGGCGGCCGTCTGCGGATGACCTTCCTGCCGCCTCGGATCGGCGAGCGGCCACCCCACCCCAACGGTAACCTGCGACCCACCTTGGCCTCCCCCAGTCCGCCACCGCCCGACGCCGCCGAGGACGTGTTCGCGCGCTTCCTCGAACGCATCGAGAACGGCGAGCCGGCGGACTTCGACGCGCTGTGCCGCGACCACGCGGCGCTGGCGCCGACGCTGCGGCGCATCCACCAGCGCTGGCAGGCGATGACCCGGGCATTCGGTGCGCTGTCGCGGTCCGATGCGGCGACGCCCCCGGCGCACGCCGGCTCCCCGAGCGTCGACGCGCTGCTGCAGCGGCTCGGCGCCAGCGGCGCCCGCATCGAGCGCTACGCGATCGGCGCCGAGATCGCACGCGGTGGCATGGGCCGCGTCGTGCAGGCCTGGGACGAGGAACTGCGCCGCGAAGTGGCGCTGAAGATCCACCGCGGCGACCCGGGCGACACGCGCCAGCGCCGGCGCTTCCTCGAGGAGGCCCAGATCGCCGCGCAGCTCGACCACCCCGGCATCGTGCCGGTGCACGAACTCGGCCTCGACGCCGAGGGCCGACCGTTCTTCAGCATGCAGCTGGTGCGCGGCCTCGACCTCGGCCGCATCCTCGAACTGGCACGCAGCGGCGACGGCGACTGGTCGCGCACGCGGGTGCTGCACGTGCTGCTGCGTGCCTGCGAGGCGGTGGCGTTCGCGCACAGCAAGGGCGTCGTGCACCGCGACCTGAAGCCCGCCAACATCATGGTCGGCCGGTTCCACGAGACCTACGTGATGGACTGGGGCCTGGCGCGCGTTGCCGGCGACGGCGCCGCCGACGACGGCGAAGTCGACACGCTGCGCACGGCGATCGCCGGTGAGGACCTGGGCTCGCCGTTGCTGACCGGCAGCGGCGACGTGCTGGGCACGCCGGCCTACATGGCGCCGGAACAGGCGGCGAACGGCACCGCCGACACCACTGCCGACGTCTACGCGATCGGCGCGATCCTCTACCACCTGCTCGCCGGTCACGTGCCGTACGCGGCACGAGGCACGCCGGACGCGGACACGTTGCTGCAACGGCTCGCGGCCGGACCGCCGCCGCGCCTCGGCGACGACGTGCCCGCCGAACTGCGCGCCATCTGCGAGCGCGCGATGGCGCGCGATCCGGGCGCGCGCTACGCGGACATCGGCGCGCTCGCCGCCGACCTGCGTGCTTTCCTCGAACTGCGCACCGTGCGCGCCTACGCGACCGGACGCTTCGCGGAGCTGCGCAAGTGGGTCGCGCGCAACCGCGCGCTGACGGCGAGCTTCGCCGCCCTGCTGCTCGCCCTGCTCGCCGGCGCCACCGCTGCCACGGCCCTGTGGGTGCGCGCGGAGCGCAACCGCGAACGCGCCGACGCCACCGCGGTCCGGCTGGCGACCGAACTGGATCGCAGCGCGTTCCGCAGCGCGCGACTGGCGCTGCAGGTCGAGAACTCGAGCGACGCCGCCGACTCGTTGTGGCGCGCGCACTTCCTCGGCCACATGGCGCGGGCGACATCCTGGGCGCTGTGCGAACTCGCTGAACGCGACCCCTACCTGGTGACGCTGCCGCTGCACGAGTCCTCACTGCCGCTGGCGTTCGCCGCCACGATCGATGCCGTGCTGGTCGGCACACCGGCCGGCCGGCTGCAGCTGCGCGACCCGTTGACGCTGGCGCTGCGGCACGAACTGGGCACCGCCGGCGCCGCGCTCACCTGCGTGGAGGCGCTGCCCGGCGCGCCGGTGGCCGTCGCGGGAGCCGCCGATGGCAGCATCGTGGTGTTCGACCTCGCGACCCATGCGCGCGGGCCATCGCGGCCGGCACACCAGGGTTCCGTGCGCGAACTGCTGGCGACTGGCGGCCACGGTTTCGTCTCCGGCGGCGAGGACGGCCGCGTGCTGCACTGGCCCACAGCCGCCGCCGACCCCACGCTGCTGCTGCAACTGGAGTCCGCGATCGGCTCGCTGGCCCTGCTGCCGGATGGCACCGGCATCGCCGCCGGCGACCAGCTCGGCGAAGTCCGCGTGACGACGTTCGCGGGCAAGGAGACGTCGCGCCATCGTGCCGGCAGCCGGCAGGTGATGGCGCTGGCATTCGGCAACGGCAGCGACGAGCTATGGGCCGGCAGCACCGACCACACGATCCGCCGGCTTCGCCTCGGTGCACCAGCTGCGGAACGCACCCTGCCGACCCGCAACGGCTCCTGCCGGCAGCTGCTGCGGGACGTCGACGGATCGTTGCTGGTCGCCGGATGGTGGCGCATCGACCGGCTGGCGATCGACGCGGAACGACCGCAGCCGCTCGCGCTGCGCGGCGCCAGCAGCATCACCCTGCAGCCGCACCGGCGGCTGCTGGTGACTGCCGGCGCGACGTCGGGGCTCGGCCTGCTCGACCTCGGCACGCAGGACCGGCGCCGGCTGGCGGGCCTCGGCGTGACCATGGCCGACGACGGTCGCCGCGTCGCGGTGCTGATCGACGACCGCGCCATCGTGCGCACGGTCGACGAGGACCGCATCGTCGCGACCCTGCCGGCCGCCGACGCGGTCTGCGTGCACCTGTCGCCCGACGGCGACCGGCTGGCGATCGCCACGCGGCCACCCGCACAGGTGCGCGTCGTCGAGGTCGACGGTGGCCGCGAACTGTTCGTGGTCGAGGGGCCCGCCGAGGTGCCGTTCGGCGAGGCCTGCAGCTTCTCGCCCGAGGGCGGCGAACTGGCCGTGCGCGTCGGCGCCCAGCGCATCGAACGGCGCGACGCCCGGACCGGCCGCATGCTCGGTTCGTACGAACAGGGCGGCGCCCGGTGGTTTCGCACCCGTTACTCCGGCGACGGTCGCTGGCTGGTCGCGATCCGCCGCGGTTCGACCACGGTGTGGCGCCTGGACCTGCAGACCGGCGCGACGTCCGAGATCGACTTCGCCGTCGAACGGCCCGGCAGCCTCACGGGCTCCTTGTCGGCGGTGGCGCTGTCGCACGACGGCACGCGGATCGCGGTCGGCACCTGGCAAGGGCAGGTCGCCGTGCGCAACGCCGACGGCAGCAGCCGCGAGATCGCCGCGCACGGCGGCACGATCTGGAGCCTCCAGTTCGCGCCGGACGACGACGGCCTGTTGTTCACCGCCGGCGGCTCGCAGGGTGTCGCCGGCTGGGACCTCGACACCTTCGAGTGCTGCTACCAGGCGGTGCGCGACCACACGATCCGCCTGCACCTGAGCCGCGACCTGCGGACGCTCGCCTGCCAGACGCCGGACGGGCCCCTGCTGCTCGACCTCGCCTACCGGCAACGGCACGTCGCCGGCAACCTGGACTTCCAGCTCGGCCACCAGCGGTCGCGCACGACGATCGACCCGGCGCGGGAACGCGCGCTGCGCGGCTGGGCCGCCGAGGTGCTGGCGCGCCCGTGGCCACGCTGGCGGTGACCCCGCGCGCGGCCCTTGGTGTGGCGATCGGAGCCGGGCCGGCCTACCCTCCTGGCCTTCGCACCGCACCAGCTCATGAAGGCAGCCAGCAAGCCCGATTTCCCCCTGCTCGCGCGCATCACGCGCCGGGCGTTCGCCCACATGATCGCGATGATCCACGTCGCGAACGACCGCCCGGACGCCGACAAGACCGACCCCAAGGTCGGTGGCCACCCGGCCGCGTGCGCCAGCAGCTTCGACTTCCTGGCGGCGCTGCACCTGCACGTGCGCGAGCCCGGCGACTTCGTCTGCTGCAAGCCGCACGCGTCGCCGGTCGACCACTCGCTGCACCACGCCATGGGCCTGTTCCGGCACCCCGACGGCCGCTGGTTCGACGAGGCCGAGGCCGAGGCGGTGATGACGCGCCTGCGCAGCTTCTCACACGACGGCGCGCCGGTGTTCCAGAGCTACCACGCCCACAGTGACCCCGACAGCTGGCGCTTCCTGCCGTCGGGCTCGGTCGGCATTCCGCCGGTCGCCGCCGTCTACCTGTCGCTGGCCTACCGCTACGCGCGGCAGCACGGCTGGGAAGTCGACGAGCCGCACTTCTGGTGCATGATGGGCGACAGCGAGTTCCGCGAAGGCTCGCTGCTCGAGGTGCTGCCGGAAGTCGCCGAACGCGAACTCGGCAACGTCACCTGGATCATCGACTACAACCGGCAGAACCTCGACGGCACGCGCATCCCGAACAACCGCGGCCTCAAGGGCACCGACGCGGACCGCATCGAAGGCACGGCGCGCGCGAACGGCTGGGAGGTGATCCAGCTGCGCCACGGCGGCTTCCGCGAGTCGGTGTTCGGCAAGAAGGGCGGCGATGCGCTGCGCCAGGTGTTCGAGCGCGGCTTCACCGACTACCACTACCAGGCGCTGCTGTGGAAGCGCGACCCGGCGCAGATGCGCGCGGCGATCCTGGCCGAGGACAAGGGCTGCGACAAGCTGCTGGCGACGCTGAAGGACGACGAGGTCGTGCGGTTGTTCTACGACACCGGCGGCCACGACCTGGCAGCGATCGTGCGGACGTTCGAGCAGTGCAAGCAGGACAAGAACCGGCCGACGCTGGTGATCGCGCACACGGTCAAGGGCCGCGGCCTCGAGTGCGTCGCCGCCAACGGCAACCACTCGGCGATGCCCGACGAAGCCGAGGTGGTGCGCATCCTGAAGGCGGAGGGCCTGACGCTCGAGCGCCCGTTCGAGCGGCTGCCCGCGGACAGCGACGAGGGGCGGTTCCTGGCCCAGCGTGGCCAGGCGATGCGGCTCGCGATCGAGGCACTCGAGGCGCTCGGCGCCGCCAACCGCCAGCGCGTGCAGGCGCAGATCGACGAGCAGGGCGGCATGCCGCAGAGCCTCGACATCAACCTGAAGCTCGCGCCGACGACGCACACGCAGTGGATGTGGGGCCAGCTCGCCGCCAAGCTGGTGCGCATCGGCGTCTACGACGAACTGGCGAAGGTCGGCAAGGAAGGCAAGGCCGGCAAGGCGCCGACCAAGACCGAGCAGCGCTGGAACCCGGTCGCCGACCTGATGATGACGATGGCGCCGGACGTCGGCACCTCGACCAACATCAACCCGGCGATGGACGAGAAGATCTTCGGCCCCAAGCACGACGAGAACTGGGAGGTCAAGCTCGACCTGCACGAACGCCTGCGGCCCGAGCTGGCGCCGACCGACGAGGCGTGGACGCGCCACATCCGCTTCGAGATCGCCGAGGCCAACTGCATGTCGGCCGTCGGCAGCTTCGGCAAGATGGACCGGGTCGCCGGCATCCCGTTCCTGCCGCTGATGACCGTCTACGACTTCTTCATCAAGCGCGCGCTCGACCAGCTCTACTACAACCTCTACTGGGACAGTTCGTTCGTGCTGGTCGGCACGCCGAGCGGCGTGACGCTGGCGCCGGAAGGCGCGCAGCACAGCTGGAAGAGCGACATCCAGATCCCGAACCTGATCACCTGGGAACCGGCGTTTGCGATCGAGATGGAGTGGATCCTGTGCGATGCGATCGCGCGCCACTTCCGCCGCGACAACAAGGGCCGCAGCGGCGTGCTGATCCGCGCCGTGACGCGCGGGCTGGCGCAGCACCTGCTGCTCGAGTGGCAGCGGCGGCAGGTGAAGTGGAAGCGCGAGATGCCGGACGGCGCGTTGCTCGGCCTCGCCGCGCAGGACGGCGGCCTGCGCGAACAGGAGGTGCCGCATGCCAAGGACGACGAGATCCACGCCACGCTGCGCGAGCACACGCTGGCCGGCGGCTACCGGCTGATCGACTGGCGCGGCTACCGCGGCTACCAGCCGGGCGAGAACGTGGTCGAGGTGTTCGTCATGGGCGCTCTCGTGCCCGAGGCCGTGCAGGCCGCCGAACAGCTGCTCGACCGCGGCGTCTACGCCAACGTCACCGTCGTCACGTCGCCCGACCTCCTGTGCGGCGAACTGGCGAAGAAGACCGACTACCAGCACCTGGTGCAGACGCTCGGCGTCGACGGCCGGCTGCATCTGCGACCGGCGGGTGCCGGCGCCGGCGCGCTCGGCGTCGGCGATGCGATCGACCTGGCAGGCCGCCGCGTGCCGATCGTGTCCGTGCACGACGGCGAGATCGGCCTGCTCGACAACCTCGGCTCCGTGCTCGGCGTGCCACAGATCGCGAAGGCGATCGTCAAGTTCAGCAAGTCGGGTACGCCGGCGCAGATCTACCGCTACCACGGCATCCACGCCGAGGGCATCGCCGACGCCTGCGGCCAGGCGCTGGCCCAGACCGCGCTCGAGCGCGTGCAGCTGCATCCTGCCGCCGTCGAACGGCTGCGCGGACACGCCGAACCGGCGCGCGGCGACTGGCGCGAACTGTGGCCGAACCCGGCGTGAGACTGCGATGACCGCCTACCCACCCTTCGCTCCGCGCCGTGCCAGTGTGCTGCCGGCCATCGTCTCCGGCATCGCATTCGTATTGGCCCTCTACCTGCTGCTCGACCGCAGCGGCCTGTTCACACGCGGCCCGGACGTGGCTCCGCGGGCAGTGGCGCCGCGCGGCGACCTGATGGAGATCGAGAAGACGACCACGTCGATCTTCGAACGCCTCGCGCCATCGGTCGTGCACATCACCACCGAAGCGCTGGCCCGCTCGGTCTACGGCGACGTGCGCCGCTACCCCGAGGGCACCGGCACCGGGTTCCTGTGGGACGACACCGGCACCGTGGTCACCAACTACCATGTCGTGAAGACGGTCGTCGAAGCCGGCAGCCAGCTGAAGGTCGCACTCGGCGACCAGCTCTACGACGGCGCGGTGGTCGGCACGAGTCCACGCCACGACATCGCCGTGATCCGCATCGTCGCGCCGCCCCACAACCTGACCGCGATCCCGATCGGCACCTCCGCGGACCTCAAGGTCGGCCAGTACGTGCTGGCGATCGGCAACCCGTTCGGCTTCGACCGCAGCCTCAGCACCGGCACGATCAGCGCGCTGAACCGGACCATCGGTACCGAGGACGCGCAGCAGATGGACGGCCTGATCCAGACCGACGCGGCGATCAACCCCGGCAACTCCGGCGGCCCGCTGCTCGATTCGGCGGGCCGACTGATCGGCATGAACACCGCGATCTACAGCCCGAGCGGCTCCAGCGCCGGCATCGGCTTCGCCGTGCCCGTGGACCTGATCAACGAGGTCGTGCCGTCGCTGCTCGACGGCACCGCGGCGCAGCGACACCTCGGCGTCACGGTCGGCCAGACCGTGCGCGTGGACCGCAGCTCCGGCTTCTCGGTCGGCGTGCCGGTGCTCGGCCTCGAGCCGGATGCGGGGGCCGAAGCCGCCGGCATCCAGCCCTTCCAGGTGAACAACAACCGCATCACCGCCTGGGGCGACATCATCGTCGCCGTCGACGGCACGCCGGTGCGCAACCAGGACGAGCTGCGGCGCCTGCTGCGCGGCCGCAAGCGCGGCGAGACGGTGTCGGTCAAGCTGGTGCGCGGTGAGCCGGACATGACGAAGGTCGTCGACGTGCCGGTGGCGCTGAAGTAGCGCACCCGGCCGACGAGTTCAGCCGCCCAGCGCCTGCAGCCGCGCCTCGACGACCTGCTCCGCGGGCACGAACTTCGGAAGCCTGATGTGCTTCGCGGTCGCGGCATCGATCGCCGCCGCGGGCGCCAGTCCGATCAGCTCGCTTTCGACGACCTCGACGCCCTTCTGCTTGGCCAGCTCGGCGACCTTGTCGAACACGGTGCGGATCGACGTCGTCTCGAAGTCGAGCAGGTTCATCGACACCTGCGCCTGCTGCTTGTCGTCGAGGAAGAAACCCATGCCCTGCACGGCCTTGAACCCGCCGTCCTTCTCGCGCACCGCCTTGGCGATGTCCTTCGCGATCTGCACGTCGGTGGTCTTCAGGTTGATGTTGTAGGCGATCAGGAAGCGCCGCGCGCCGACCGCCACGCCGCCCGCGCTCTCGTGCATGCGTGCCGGCCCGAAGTCCGGCGCGAACTCGGGATCGGTCCCGACCAGCTTCTGCAGGCCCTCGAACTCCTTGTTGCGGAAGTCGCCGAGCTTGCGCCGCGACTCGCGCGTGCAGGCCTCGGCATACAGGAACACCGGCAGCTCCAGTTCCTTGCCGATGCGTGCGCCGACCGCCTTGGCCGTGGCGACGGCGTCCTGCATGGTCGCGCCAGCGAGCGGCACGAACGGGCAGACGTCCATCGCCCCCATGCGCTTGTGTTCGCCCCGGTGGTGGCGCAGGTCGATGCGCTGCTTCGCCTCGCGCGCGCCGCGGAACGCCGCCTCGGCGATCGCCGGCGCCGGCCCCGCCAGCGTCACGACCGCGCGGTGGTGGCTGGCGTCGAGCTCGGCGCCGAGGCACTTCACGCCCTGGACCGCCGTCATCGTCGCGACCAGCGCGTCGACCACCGTGCGGTCCTTGCCTTCGGAGAAGTTGGGGACGAACTCGAGCAGTGGTGTCACGCAGGTTGGCGTATCCACTGACCCGAGTGGTTTCCAGCCTGCGGCCACCATCGATCCGCTGCAGTCCTGCCTGCCGAAGAGCTCGTCCGAGCCCGTGGCATCGCGGAAACCACGGGCCTGCACGAGGAACGCGTGGCCCGTGAAACGGCACAGTATGCTTCCGCGGCTGCCTTCGCCGATGTCCGACGTCTTCTTGATCCAGCTGCCGAGCCCGCCCGGCAAGAACGTGTTCCGCGAGTGGGCGGGGGGAATGGGCACGTCGCAGCCCAGCGTGCGCACGACTGCTGGTCACGACCCCGAGTACTACGAGATCCCGTACTTCGCCTTCTTGTGGATCGCACGCGGCCTCGAACTGTGTGGCATCGGCCACCGCTACTTCGATCTTCAGGGCAAGCAGGTGTTCGACTGGGCCGAACTCGAACGTGCGCTGCGCGCCGAACAACCGAAGGTGCTCGTCACCGCGATCAACATCCCCTCACTGTCGCACGACCTCGCAATGTTGGCCCGCATCAAGGCGACGCTGCCGTCGGTGCATGTTGTCGTGATCGGACCGACCGCGAAGGTCTTCCCCGAACGCGTGCTGCGCGAGGGTCAGGCCGATCTCGTCTTGTCGAGCGACGACGAACTGCTCGTGCCGCTGATCGCCGAGCATCTGTTGCGCGGCAATGCCGCGGCAGCCCGGGAAGGTTGCCAGTTCCTTGAGAACGGCACGCTGCAGAAGCAGGCGTCGGCGCAGAAGATGAAGAACCTCGACTTCATCGATTTCCCCGCCTACCACCTGCTCGACTTCGATCGTTACAAATCGGACTTCTTCTTCGGCCGCAAGGTCCGCTACATGACGGTCTACACCAGCAAGGGCTGCGCGTACGACTGCTGCTATTGCCCCTATCCGTTCGGCTTCGGCGAACGCTTCCTCTACCGCTCCCCCGACCGCGTCGTCGCGGACATCGAACGCCTCGTGAAGGAGCATGGCGTCGAGCAGATCTGCTTCCGCGACCAGGTCTTCACCGTCAACAAGAAGCACACGACCGCCATCTGCGAGCAGCTGATCGAGAAGAACCTCGGCATCGAGTGGGTTTGCGAGACCCGATACGACGTCGTCAACCTGGACCTGCTCGCCTTGATGCACAGGGCCGGTTGCCGCGAAGTACACTACGGACTGGAGAGCGCCGATCCGGAGATCTTCGCCACGGTCGGCAAGCCCGGCGGCCCAGTGTCGCTCGAGCGCTTCGAACAGGCGATCGCGATGACGAAGCGGTCGGGACTGCGCTGCCATCTGCACCTGATCCTCGGGTTACCCGGCGAGTCGTGGGACTCCGTGCGCCGCACCATCGCCTTCCTGAAGCGAACGCGCCCGCACTCGGTGCAGACCGCGATCCTGTCGCCATACCCCGGCACACCGCTGCACGCGCAACTGGTGGCGAAAGGCCAACTCGCGTCGACGGACTGGGAACGCTACGGCGGCTTCGAAGCGGTGCAGCCGACCGAACACATGACCGTCGCGGAACTCGAAGAAGCGAAGCGCTACGTAGCTTGGAACTGGGACAAGAGCGCGTGGGACAAGATCAAGCTGCGTGCCAAGCGCCATCTGCTCGGTCACAGATGACGCTGCTGTCCGACGCGCACTGGATTTGGTCGCAGTTGGTGCAACGGTCGTGGATGCTGCGCGGCAACCTCGCGATCCTCACCTACCACCGCGTCTGTGAACCGGGGGACCACGAGTTCTTGCAGAACGGCGGCGTGCCGTTCGTGACGCCAAAGGTGTTCGCGGCGCAGATAGAGTTCGTGCGCGTGGGCGGCTTCGTCGTGCTGCCGCTCGACGAAGCACTGCGCCGGCGCGACCGCGGCGAGCCCTTCACGAAGCGTACGCTCGCGATCACCTTCGACGATGGTTACCGCGACAACCTCGAGGCTGCAGGGATCCTGCACGCGGCCGGTCTACCGGCGACGCTGTTCGTCGCGACGCAGTGCCTGCGTCACGAGGAGCTCTTGTGTGAGCACCGCCTCTTCTTGGCGATGGCAAGGTTCGGCCGCGACGCGGTCACGGCCCTGCTCGCCGATCTCGTGCCCGCAATCGAGCGGCGACGACTAGTCGACTGGATCGTGCTCCGCATGCCCTCCACGCAGCGCGACACCGCCCACGAACGACTTGGCCGCGCACTGCGCGATGCAGGCGTCGACGAGCCGGCTCTCTGTCGCGATCTGTACTTGGCGCCATCGCAGTTGCCGGAACTGCGGCGCCTCGGCATCGCGATCGGCTCCCACGGCGCGCGGCACTACCCATGGACCACCCTCGGCGACCGTGAGAAGCGCGACGACCTGGCAGACGCGCACCGCGCACTGCAAGCTGCGCTCGGCGACGACGTCGCGCCGCTGTTCGCGTCGCCATACGGAAGTCACCGCAGCGGCGATCGCGCCCTGCTGCGCGAACATGGTTACAACGCGGCGGTGTCGACGCGTTTCGGTGGCAACGGCCGCAGCACCGACCCCCTGCGGCTTCGGCGCATCGCGATTGGCGATCGCTCGTGGCACAGATTGTCGTTCCTACAACGTTCGGCGAAGGTCGCCCGGTTCCTCGATGTGCTCTGACGTCGTCGTACGAGAACTTCGCGACGCGGATTTGCCCGCGGTAGCAGTGCTGCTGCGCACCGAGTGGCCCGACGTCGACTGGGAGCACCGCTTCGCCCGGCAGTGGCGCAATGCCCCCACCGTCGCAGGAGCGAGGCCGCCGCGCGGGTTCGTGCACGCAGATCGCGATGCAATACGTGGCTTCTTCGGCAGCATCCCGATCCCCTACCAGGTCGACGGACGAGCCGGGCTCGCCTGCATTGCGACGGCACTCTGCGTTCATCCAGCAGCGCGCGGCCACGGTGTGGCCACCGCGCTGGTCGCCGCATTCGACACACAGCGTGCCGACGCCAAGGTCAACAGCACACCGAACGCCGCGAGCGCGCCCTTGTTCGCCCGCGCTGGCTACGCGAGTATCGATCCCGCGGCGGGACGGCATCTGCTCGCGCACGCCGAGCAACCGTTCGGCGTGCTCCGCAAGGCGTGGCGCGCGCACAAGCGCGGCATGGTGCAGTCCCTGCTGCAGGTGGCCCCACGTGCTCCGGAGCCAGCGCTCACCTGCGCGCGGCTCGACGCGGCAACCGCCGAACTTGACACGCTGTGGCAAACGCATCGCGGCACGCACCCGACGACGCTCTGGCGCGACCGAACGACCCTGCAGTGGTTGCTGTTCGCGGATCCCCGGTGCACGGTGATCGGTTGTCGCGACGGCACCGGCGCACTGCGGGGCTACGGCGCATGTCGTGAGGAGCGCGGCGAACTGCGGCAGATCGACCTCTTCCCGGCCTGCGACGACGACGTATCTTTCGCTCTCGGTCTCGCCAGCGCATCACTGGCGGCTGGCCGCGGCATCGCGACCGTGCGACTCCTGTCCGTTTCCGCTCCGGCAGCGCGCGCACTACAGTCGCACGGCTTCGAACCCGCGGACGACGACCTCACGATCCAAGTACGCGGCATCGATTCCCACCATGCGTGGCTGACGCGCATCGACGGCGATCGCTGGTTGTGAACCGCGGCGCGGCTCACTTTCGTCGGCCGAACATGCTGCCCAACTTCTGCTTCACGTAGGGCCAGTCGAACACCGCGCGAGTCTGGGTCAGTCGTTGGTACAGCGCGATCTTGTCTTCCGTGTACGGCCAGTCGTTGTGCCGCACGATCGGCCCGTTCTCGATGTACGCAACCTCGGCCCCGAGGCGCCTGCACTCGGCGGTGAAGAACCCGTCCTCACCGCCCAGATACTTCGGGTACAGCTTCTCCCACTGCACCTGCTTGTAGAGCGGCACGGCACAGGACCAGGCTCCGCCACACAGGTGGTCGGTGAAGCCGAGAACGACCTCCTCCTCGAGCCGGTGCGCAGGATCGGGATCGTCCTTGCTCCATTTCGCGAACGAGGTGCGGGGCAATTCGTTGTTCGCCGCGGAGAGCGGCAGCACCTGTATTCTCTGGGCGTTGCGGAAGCCGTACTCCTCCTGGTTCAGCATCCTCAGCCCGAGCGCAATCGGTTGCTCGCGGTGCGCCAGGCGCCATGCGCAGTAGGCCTTCTGCAGGTGCACGATCCAGTAAGTCGACAGGATCTCGATGTCGTTGTCGAAGTAGGCCAGCAGATCGCCGTCGACCTCGTCACGGATCTGCAGCAGGCCGCGTCCGAGGCCGACGTTCTTCCGGTTCTCGACGAGCCGCACATTCGCTGTCTTGGCGGCGAAGTCGCGCAACCACTCGCGACTGCCGTCGTGACTGTCGTTGTCGAGGATCAGGAGATCGAACGGCGTCTGCGTCTTCCGGTAGAGGCTCGCGAGGAACGTCTGCGTGTGCGCGAGGCGGTTGAACGTGATCGTCGCGACGGTGACGCGCGGGAACGGTTCCCAGCAGTAGCGGCGCCCCGCTTCATACGCGAACAGCTGCGGGTTGAACGTCGACGCGTTGTTCATCGGCGAAGGATGTGAGCGCGAACGCGCAGGATCACCATCATCCAGTCGGCAACTCGCACGTGCGCGCACCACGAGGCAATGACGAGATACCCGAGCACAAGGCCCGTGTCGATGCACATTGCGAGCCAGAACTGTCCCGCTGGCAGCCACGCGCGCGCGCACGACAGCAGGCTCGCGGCCGCGATCACGAGCACGGCGGCGCGATGGTCGTACGGTACGGGCCACAGGCGCTTGCCGAAATGCGCCGCCGCCCACCACAGGAATCCGTGTGCGCACGCGAGCGCGAACGCAACCCCTGGCACACCGAGTGGTCTCGCAACGACGAGGGCGACGGCAATCTCGATCGCCAGCCCCACGACGAAGATCCGCGTCCACGCACCGGTCCTCTGCGTGACGAAGAACGCCGACGCGGCGACCGTTGCGCCGCACTGACAGAGCATCGCGACGTTCAGCAGCGGCACTTGTAGGCGCACGGCGGCGTACTGTTCGTCTGCGAGCCCGGTGAACAGGTCGCAGCCCACCGTCGCGACGCCCGTCGCAACGAGACCGGCACCGAGCATGAACCAGCGGTACGTTCGCGCCACGGGCTCCAGCCCCTCCCCGCGGGCATTCACGGAGAGACGCCACACGTCGAAGCTGCGTTGGAACGGCACCACGTAGAAGTCCAGCACGAGCTGCGTGAGGCGCGCCGCACGGCCGTAGACGCCCAGTGCGGCAACGGACAGAGTCTCCGCGAGCAACGGCCGATCGATCTTGCGGACCAGCAGGTACGCGACCGCGCCCCACAGGAGAGGTGCCGAGTAGCGGACGATCACCACGCATTCGGCTCGCATCGCGGCGACGGTCATTCGGACCCTCAGAAGATCGCGCACGGCCCACAACGACAGCAATGCTGTCGAGGCGGATGCGACTGCGCTGGCGGCGAAGAATCCGGTCACCCCCATGCCACGGTTCGCGACGAGCTCGATCTTGAGCAACGCGTCGACAACGAACTGCACGAGACCGAGCCCGACCATGCGCGCGGCACGCTGCTGCGCCTGCAGCACCGCCATCAGCAGCACACCGACGAGGTCCACGAACAGCGCGAGCGCGAGCACGAGCATCAGCATTCGTGCGGGCGGCGCCCCGGTCTGCAGGGCGAGTAGCGGTGCCCCCGTCGCCGCGAACGTCGACACCGCCAGGATCGCAAGCACGGCCACCAGGCACACCGACGCGGTCACGATCCGCCGCTGGCCTTCGAGGTCGACAGCCGCCGCCATTCGCCACAGGAAGCCGCTGCGGTACTCCATGCCGAACACGACGACGAAGAGCCCGGTCCAGAACGCGATCAACTCGATCGCACCGTAGTCGGCGGGTGCGAGGTAGTGCGTGAAGTACGGCAGCAGCAGCAGTGCCGCCAGTCGCTGCAGCACTGGCGCCGTGCCGAACACGAGCGCGTTCTTGAACACGCTGCCAGTTCCCGTTCCGGTCATCGGTCGGCCAGCCCTGCGTCGACGGCGTCGAGTGCGTTCTCGATGTCTGTCGCGTAGTCACGCGCAAGCAGTTCGTTCGCGCGTGCGCGCGCGCCGCCAGCGAGAGCGGCCCGGCGGTTCGCGTCACCGAGCAGCGAGCGCAGAGCACGCTCTACACCGTCCATGTCATCCAAGTCCCACAGCACACCCGACACGCCGTCGGTGACGATCTCGTCGGTCGCGGTGGCGCAGCGGCGACCCGGTTTCCCGCAGAGTGGCACGACACCGTGCTGCATCGCCTCGACAAGTGAGATGCCGAAGCTCTCGTAGCGAGACGAGTGCAGCAGCACGGTCGCTTCGTGATAGAACGGCGCCGCGTCGATGCCGCCAACGAACTTCACACGGTCGCCGAGCCACCGCGCGCGTGCCTCGAGCATTCCGCGTTGATCGCCGTCGCCGACGATCACGAACCGGCAGGGGATGTCGCGAGTCCGTTCGGCGAGATCGACCGCGAGTCCGACGTTCTTCAGTCGGATCAATCGCGCGACGACGAGTACGGTCGGCGGTGCGGTCGCGGCCGTAGGCTGTGCATTCGCGGGCGCGAAGACCGGTGCCAACACGAGCGGCCGAAAGCACGGCAACATCTCGAAGCGGCGGATCTCGTTCGCGTGGAAGCGACTGGCGACGACTTGCACGTGCGAGCGGGCCACCATGCGCCGTTCGATCCACGCATATTGCAGGGCCCGTGCCGCGGCTGTCGTGCCGCGCTCGGCAAACCACTCCTGTCGCGGGGCCGCGGACAGCGAGATGTACACACTGAGCTTCGGGCACAGCTGTGCAATCGCAGCGTGGAAGTGCGGGTCGAGGCAGATGACGACGTCGGGTCGCCCGACGAGCGACGGCACTACGCGTGCGAGATGTCGCACCTTGCGCAGCGGCTGCCAGCGCCACGCGGGCCCGCGTGGCGTCGGGAGCGGCGGCAAGGTTCGCTGCGCAACCTCGCGAGCCGCGGCGGCGCTTTCGGCGACGACCTGCACGCGGTTGTGCTTCGCGAAGTGCGCGGCAAGTCGATCGAGGATGCGCACCCCGCCGCCGTGCTGGTCGAGCCCCTGATTGTTCAGGAGTGTGATGTGCCGGTCACGCACTGGCCGTTCGTGTACAGGTCCGCGTACCGCTTCGCGATCGTACGCAGTGGAAAACGCTCGATCGCGACAGCGCGCGCCCGGGCGCCAATGCGCTCGCGAAGTGCGGGATCGATCGCGAGCGCTTGCACGGCCCGCTGGTAACCCGCCGCGTCGCTGAACAGGAAGCCAGACTCACCGTCGTAGACGAACGAGTCGGTGACACCGGGCAGCAGTCGCGCTACCACCGGCACGCCGTGCGCCATCGCTTCGAGCAACACGTTGCCGAAGCCCTCGTTGGTGGAACCGAACACCATGATGTCCGCCACCGAGTACCAGTCCTCGGCGCGCTCGGTGAAGCCGACGATGTGAACCGCAGACGTGAGACCGAGTTCGTGCGCGCGCGCAGTCATCCGAGCCGGATAGTCGTCCTCGGTCTTGGGCCCGACGACGAAGAGCCTGGTGCGAGGGCGCAAGGCGAGGATCGGCGGCATCTGCTCGAGCAGGAAGAGCGGGTTCTTGCGTTCACACAGTGCACCGATGAACAGCAGCGCGAGATCGCTGTCGGCGAGCCCCAGTTGACTCCGCAGCCGCGCGCGATCGCGGCGCGGCGCGGCCGGCACATCGACGCCCTGCGGAATCAACACGTGGCGCGCCGGCGGCACCACGCCCCCGGTGTCGTCGTGGAGCTTCGGGCTGATCGACACGAAGGTGTGCACGAGGCGCAAGAGCCGTTTGGCGAGCCAGCGAAAGTGCCGGCTGTAGCTGGCGACGATCGCACCCGGACTGTCGTCGAGCGTGCACGACACGAGCACACGCAGACCGAACATTCGCGCGACGAAGAGCGAAAGGCAGCGGCGATCGCAATGCGAGTGGTAGTGCACCGCATCGAAGCGACGGCCGAAACGCAGCATCCACCACGCGATCTGCAGCTCCGGCACCAGACTCGACCGGCGCGGTGGCAGGTAGTGGATCACGTGCGGGGCCGGTGTCGTCACCTCGCACGCTCGCATCCCCGCGACTCGCGGGTGCGAGCGCTTGACGAGCACTTCGTTGGCGATGCCGAGCGCGTCCAGATGCACGAACATCTTCGTCGCGTAGATCCCCTCCCCCGTGAAGTCGGGCGCGAAGTACTGGAAGACGTGCAGTACGTGGAACTGACAGGCGGCCAAGGGTGCGCACCGAGAGGGCGCGGCAGTCTAGCAGGGCAGCGGCCCTGTTGCGGATCGGAAGCACGATCCGCGTCGTGTCCCGACGGGTTGCCCACGCAGCACGATCCTGCCGATTGCGTCGGTGCCATGGGGAGTTCCCGCGGCCGATCACTGTTCTCCGCCGCCCCGGCGTCACTGGGCGTGCTCGACGATGCAGCCGGCCTCCGCCTGCCTCAGGCTACCTCGCGGGTGCGTTCGCCGTCAGGCGCGCTCGGCGAACCAGTCCGGATCGCGCTCGGTGACGTTGGCCGTGATCGGCGCGCCGTCCTTGACCGTCATCGCCACCGGGTTGCCGCCGAACGCGTAGCCGATCGCCCGCCAGCTCGGGATGTCGAGCACGCACAGGTCCGCGCGCTTGCCGGGATGCAGCGTGCCCACCTCGGCATCGAGCTGCAGCGAGAATGCCGGGTTGATCGTCGCCGCGGTGATCACCTCCTCGGCGGTCATCTTCATCTGCGTGCAGGCGATGGTCTGGATCAGCGTCATCGACTGCGTGTAGCACGAGCCCGGATTGAAGTCCGTCGCCAGCGCCACCGCACAGCCGGCTTCGATCATGCGCCGCGCCGGCGCGTAGTGCGGCTTGCCGAGGAAGAAGATCGTGCCGGGCAGCAGCACGCCGACGGTGTCACTCGCGGCCAGGCGCTCGATGCCGAGATCGGAGATCCGGCCGAGATGGTCCGCCGACGCGGCGCCGAGCTCGACGGCAAGCTCCGCCCCGCCCATCGGTTGGATCTCGTCGGCGTGCAGGCGCAGGCGCAACCCGGCGGCCTTGGCCGCGGCCAGCACCCGCTGCGACTGGGCACGATCGAACACCCCCGGTTCGGCGAAACAGTCGCAGTAATCCGCCAGCGGCGCCAGTTGCGGGATCATCTGCTCGCACACGAGCTGCACATAGGCGTCGCGCTGGTCGCGGAACTCGGGTGGGAACTCATGTGCGCCGAGGAACGTGCGCATGGTCTGCACCGGCGTGCGCGCCGCCGCCGTCTGCAGCGCCCGCAGGCTCTTGTCTTCGTCGGCCAGCGACAGGCCGTAGCCGCTCTTGCACTCGACCGTGGTCGTGCCGTGGGCGGCAAAGCCCCACAGGTGCCGTTCCGCCGCGTCGGTCAGCTCCTCCAGCGAGGCGTCCCGCACGGCGCGCATCGAGCTGAGGATGCCACCGCCGCCGGCGGCGATCGCCATGTAGTCGGCGCCCGCGCACCGCATGTGGAACTCCCGCTCGCGCGTCCGGGTGAAGGCCGGATGCGTGTGGCAGTCGACGAAGCCGGGCATCACGACGAAGCCCGACAGGTCGAGTTCGGCCTGGGCGCGGTATTCGCCGCGCAGGGCGTGCGTCGTGCCGACGGCCACGATGCGGCCACCGCGCACGGCCACGGCGCCGTCGTCGATGACGCCGAGCCGCTGCATCGCGGCGCCACGGCGCGCCCCGGTGGCGGGCCCATCGGTAAGGGTGACGAGTTCCCGGCAGTGTACGAACAGCCGATCGACGGTGACGACCATGCCGCCAGGATCGGCGCCGCGCGCGGCTTTGCAAGCTGCAGACGGGTTCCGCGCCAGAGCGCGCGGCTCAACTCACCGGATTGCCGTCGGCGTGCAACCACACACCCAGCCGGTCGACGATGCGCTTGCGCGCCCGGAACACGACCATCTTCAGGGCTTCGGGCCGGATCTGCAGCACGTTCGCCAGCTCGGCGTAGCGCAGGCCGCGCACTTCGACCATCTCGAGCACGAACCGCTCGCGATCCGTGAGCTGCTGGAACGCGCCCAGGTAGCCCTGCAGCAGCAGCGAGTAGGCGCTGACCGTCGCCGCGCATTCCTCGTGGTCCTGTGCCTGCAGGCTGGGTTCGCGCATCCACACGTCGGCGCACTCCTGCAGCAACTCGGACGGGAACGTCGTCACGCCGGGACCCCGGCGCAGGTTGCGCAGGTGGCGGCGGATCGCGTTGTCGACGATCGTCGACGACCAGGCCGCGAACGCACCCGGCCGCGCGGCACGGAAGCGATCCGGGTAACGGTAGATGTTGACGAATGCGTCCTGCAGGATCTCGTGGGCGTCACACGACGAGCCCGAGGCGCGCAGCCGCGACCGCACGCGCCCGAACAGCTGCGGCGTCGCCCACTGCACCAGGCAGTCGAAAACGTCCCGATCCCCGGTGCAGCGGAACAGGTCCATCAGGGCCGTCGTCAGCGCGGCGTCGCGCAAGGTGCGGTCGGCCGGCGACGTGCTCAGCATCGCGGCACCCGGGATCGTCTCGATCGAGTGGTCGAACTGCCGCAACAGGGAGAAGGCGCGTTCGCGCAGTTGCGTGCGGCCGTCGGGCGCATCGAGGATCGCGGTCGGCGAGGGAGAGACGGTCATGCCAATCGGTCCAATGCGAAGGCCGGGCCAGGCGGCACGGAATCTCGGAACGAGACCCTTCTCACACACATAACCACATTCGTGTCGGTCTGTTACAGGTCCCACCGACAGGGTCCACGGATCTACTGACCCGAAACCGGGCAAAGTGCGGCGGGCGGCCTTGAGCACGGTGCCGTGCGGAGCCGAACAACGGATCAGCCCAGTCCGTGTCGACACCCGCCATCATCAACGGTTCGGAGAACCCGCTCGGCAGCCTGCCGTCGCTGCTCGGGATCCGCGACTTGCGCCGCCGCCTGGGCCGGGAACTGCGCGGCCGCTCGGTGAACCAGGACGAAGTCGTACGCATCCTGCAGCTCGATCCGCTGGCCGTCGTGCGCGGCCTGCGAGCGGCCTCGGCGCCGATCTTCGGCCCGCCGACGGATGGCTGGAGCGTGCGCAGCATGGCGAACCGGATCGGCCCCGCGCTGTCGCGCCGCCTGCTGAAGACGCAGACGATCGGGGTCGCCGGCACCACGTCGTTGCGCCGCCTGTGGATGCACGCGATCGCCACCGCGATCGCCGCCCAGGAACTGGCGACGCAGACCGGCCTCATGGATCCCGAGGAGGCGTACCTGCTGGGCCTGCTGCACGACCTACCGATGTGGCTCGTGCTGGTCACGGAGCAGAACCCGCAGGCCTCGCGCACGATCTCGCCGGAGCAGTGGATCGCGCACTGGCAGCTGCCGGCGAAGCTCGTGGCACTGTTCGAAGCACGCCGTGCCCCGGCGGGCCACCCGCTGGTCGAACAACCGACGGATGCGACCGCGCTGGTGTTCGCCGCCGAGCTGCTCGCCGAACTGGCCGACTTCGGCCACCCGAACGACGAACTCGAACCCGACGCCGCGGGCGCGGTATTGGCCGCGGCCGACAAGAGCGACCTGGTCGCTGCCCAGAAGCTGCGTCGCCAGGTCGAGAGCACGCTGCGCGCCTTCGGTCTCGATCCGACGCTGCCGGACGTCGATCCCGACCAGGACCACGAACCCCGCCTGCACGCCGGACGGCAGCACGGCGAGCTGCACGACGTCGTGCTCAGCGTGCTCGGCTGCACGCGGTCGGAGACGTATCGCGGCATCATCACCGCGCTGACTGCGGCCGGCGTGCGCTACGGCGGCTACGATCGCGCCCTGTTCGTGCGCTGGGACCAGACGAGCGCGCGCGTGCTGGTGCGCAGCAAGGCCGACTCCAGCGCCCGCCGCATGGTGACGACGATGCTGGTGCCGACGGCCAACGAGGCCGCCGCGCTGCGCCAGGCGCTGCTCGAGGAACGGCCGATGCGGATCGGCGCGGAGCTGGGCGAGCGGCTCGGCTTGCTGGCGGCGCTGTCGACCGACGAACTGCTGGCAGTGCCGCTCAGCCGCGCCTTCGCCACGCCGGGTTTCCTGCTGCTGGACCGCTCGGTGTCGGCGACGCCGATCCAACCGGAACGCGACGTGTCGATGGCGATGACCCTGGGCATGACCGGATCGCTGCTGATCGAGAACCTGCTGCTGCGGCGACGCCGCCAGCGGGCGCAGAAGTTCGCGCTGACGGACTCGCTGACGCGCCTGTTCAACCGCCGCATGGGCCTGGTGACCCTCGACCAGGAGCTGGCCAGGGCGGCCCGCTCCGAGCAATCGATGACGGTCCTGATGTGCGACCTGGACCACTTCAAGCAGCTCAACGACGCACACGGCCACCTCCAGGGCGACCTCGCCCTACGCGCCACGGCGGACATGCTGCGGCAGACGCTGCGCCGCTCCGACACGATCTGCCGCTACGGCGGCGAGGAGTTCCTGGTCGTGCTGCCCGACACGACGGCGGACGAGGCAACCGTGCTGGCGACGCGCCTGTTCACCGCCGTGCAGGTCCGCGGTGAGGAGATGGGGTTGCCGGTGACGATCTCGATCGGCCTGACCAACTACCGCGCCGGCGATTCGGTCGAGTCGATCCTGCAGCGGGCCGACCACGCGCTCTACGCCAGCAAGGACTACGGCCGCAACCGCTTTTCGGTCGACGTCGAGGGGCCGGAAGAAGTGGCCCCGGCGCTGCGCTGAGCCCGGCGTCGGCGGGACCCTGGCCGACCGTGATCCTCCGCAAGGTGTTGTCGAGCAGCCACCTGCCGACTACGGCCCAGGGAAACAGGGCGGCGGAACGAAACCCGTCCCGGCAGCGGCCCGCAGGCCGTATGCTCCCTGCCCACGTGTCCGAAGAGAGCCCGCACCCGTCCCAGTCCTGCGCCGACAGCAGCACCCCGTCGGAAGACCCCCTCCCAGGCGACCCGCTGCTGCACGACCGGCCGCCGCGCGTCCTGTCCTACGCCCGCCTGGCGCCCGCCCTGGTGCTGCTGCCCGCCGAGCTGCCGGCCCTGTCGACCGCGGGCTCGAGTTCGGCGTTGCATGTCGGCGTCACCCTGGCCGCGGCTGCGCTGGCTGGCTTCGGCACCCTCGCCGCCGCCTGCCTGGTCGGCTACTCGCCGACCCGCCTGTCGCAGTTGCTCGAGGAGGACCAGCGCGCCGATCGCGAGCAGCGCAACGCCGAGATCGCCCAACGCGACACGGAGTACCTGGTCGTCGCGACGGTCTACTCGGCAACCGGGTGGACCCTGGGACTCTGGTCGCTGCTCTACGCCACCGACGCAGCGACCCAGCCGTGGGCACTCGGCGCCTTCCTGGCGCTGATGCTGCTGTTCGCCGGCAGCCTACCGGCCGCGATCGCCCAGGAACGCGCCGAGCGCACCGTGCTCTGGCTGCTGCCGTTCGTCCGCGCGGGATGGTACCTGCTGCGCTGGCCGCTGGTCCTGCCGTTGCTGACCGTGACCCGGCTGCTCATGCAGCTGCTCCGACTGCGGCGCCCCGAGAAGTCCGACCCGGGTGACGTCCAGCGACAGGTGATGGCGGCGGTCGCCGACTCGGTGACCGAGGAGACCCTCGCGCACGAGGAACGCACCTGGATCGGCAACATCGTCGGCCTGAAGGACCTGCAGGTCTCGACCGTGATGACTCCGCGCCCCGACATCATCGCCTTCGAGGTGACCACCGCGGTGCGCGATGCGGTGCTGCAGGCGCTCGAACACGGCTTCTCGCGCTACCCGGTCTACCGCGACCGCATCGACGAGGTCGTCGGTATCTTCTACGTCAAGGACGCCCTGCGCCTGCTGAAGGACGACGCTGTCACCACGACCAGCGACACCGTCGCCGCGATGATGCGCGAGGCACTGTTCGTGCCGGAGACCATGGGCGCGGCGCAACTGCTGCGGCGCTTCCAGGCTGGCAACCAGCACATGGCGATCGTGCTGGACGAGTATGGCACCACGGCCGGCCTCGCCACGGTGGAGGACCTGATCGAGGAGATCGTCGGCGACATCAGCGACGAGTACGACAGCCCCCACCAGGACGGACCCGAGGAAGAGCAGATCCAGGTCGTCGAGACCGGCCGCGTGCTCGAGATCCCGGCCCGCACGACGGTCGCGGAGATCAACCAGCTGCTGGGCACGGACCTGCCCGAAGACGGCGACTGGGAGACCGTGGCCGGCCTGGTGATCGCCCAGTGCAACCACATCCCCGCGGTCGGCGAGACGGTGGTCGTCGACGGCGTCGAGTTCCGCGTGCTGGTCGCCGACGAACGCCGCGTGCAGCGGCTGCGCGCGACCGCCGTCGCACCGGAGCCGGCCGAGGACAACCGTTGACCGACGTGGCGGGCGCCACACGCACGGCAGCGACTGCTGCCGTCGTGCTGCGCCGCACGGACTTCCGCGAGTCGAGCCGCATCATCACCTGCCTGACGCGCGACCAGGGCCGCGTCACCGCGCTGGCCAAGGGCGCCCATCGGCCCGACTCGCCGTTCCTCGGCCGCATCGACTTCCTCAACGAACTGCGGGCGACGTTCGGCCCGGACCGCGGTGGCCTGCGCCTGTTCGTGCGCGCAGAACTGGTGTGCGAGCGTCGCGCGCTGCGAGCGCGCCGCCGCTACCTGGCCGCCAGCCACCTCGCGCAACTGTGCGAGTTCGCGATGCCAGACGGTCGGCCGGAACCAGCCGTCTACGACCTGCTGACCGGCGGCCTGACGCTGCTGGAGCGCTGCCCCGACGACGCCCTGTCGCACGTCCTGCTCGGCCTGGAGCTGCGGCACCTCGACCTGCTCGGTGCGCTGCCCGATCTGGACCGCTGCTCGAGCTGCAGCGCGCCGTTGACCGCGGGGGCGTTCCGCAACGAGGGCGACCCGGGCCTCGTCTGCCGCCAGCACGCCTTGCTGCCCCGCCTTGCCGTCGGCGACCAGGTGCTCGCGCTGCTGCGGCAGCTGCGGGCAACCCCCGGCCGGCTGTGGCCCCAGCTCGTGCCGGCCGTAGCGCCGCGCCTCGCGGCGCCGCTACCGGCGATCTGGCTCGCGGCGGCGACCGAACAGCGTTCGCGACTGCGGGCACTGTTCTTCGAGCGGGACTAGCTCCGCTGGCGACCGAGACGGGCGGGAAAAGGCTCGCGGCGGCGCGCTCCGCCGCCGAACATCGCTGCCGATGCGCAGCCGCTGCCGCCCGACACCGCTGTTCTCCGCGTTGCTGCTGACTGCAGCGTGTGCCTCGGCGCCGACCGCCGAACCCGATCCGGAACGCCTGCTCAGCGCCGCAGAGGCGTTGGTCTCGACCCGGGCCTACGACCAGGCGCTGCAACAGCTCGCACTGCTGCCCGACACGATCTGCCCGAAGCGCTTGCGCGATCGCCGCGACCTGGCGAAGGCCGCCGCGCACGTCGGGCAGGGCGAGCCGTGGGACGCGTTCCTCGTGCTCGAGCAGTTCTCCGACCTGTACCCGCACAGCGAGCTGCGCCCAGCGGTCGTCGAGATGCTGTGGGACATCGGCCGCACGCTGGCGAACTCGGACCGCGGCTTCTGGATCTTCTGGTCCGATCGGCGCGGCGGTCGCACCGTGCTCGAACACCTGATCACCCGCCACCCGGACACGCTGCGGCTCGCCGACGCACTGCGGCTGCTCGGCGACATGGCCTACGAGGACGGCGACTACGAACTGGCCCAGGAGCGCTTCCGCCAGTTGATGCGCCAGCGGCCGGAGAGCGAGTGGGTCAAGTACGCCGGCTTCCGCTTCGCGATGAGCATCGTCGACAGCCTGCAGGGGCCCGACTACGACCTCGACAAGATGGACCTCGCCGTGCGCGAACTGCGGGACTTCCTGGCCGCCGCGCCCGAGAACCCGGGCATGGTCCAGCAGGCCGAGGCGGCGCAGGAGAAGCTGCGGGAATGGCGCGCCGAACGCCACCTGAGCATCGCCGCGTTCTACCACCGCGTCGGCAACGCACCCGGCGAGCGCTACCACCTGGAGATCGCCAGCCGGGCCGAGTTCGACGGCACGGCGGCCCATGCCGAGGCGGTCGAGAAGCAGGCCGCGCTGTCGCACTCGGCGCCAACGGGGGCCGCACCGTGACCCGCTCCCTCCCCACCGTGCGCGGCGTCGCGCTGCTGCTGCTGCTCGCGTCGGGGTGCGGCTACGCGTTCGGCTCGGGTCTGCCCGAACAGGGCGTGCGCAGCATCGCGCTGCAGGTCGTCGGCAACGAGACGTATCGGCAGCGGCTGGAGGTCGAACTGGGCGCCGCGCTCGCGCGCGAACTGCCGGTGTCGACCGACCTCGTGCTGGCGGACCAGCGGCATGCCGACGCGATCCTGGAGGTCGTGTTCACCGATGCGCGAGAGCGCACGCTGGTGTCCGGCAGCAGAACGGACCCGGTGCGCGAAGGGGCGCTCGAGGCCGCCATCCGCATGCGCCTGCTGCGACGGGACGGCACCGTGCTGCTCGAGCGACGGCTGCTGGACCGCACCGAGTTCCGCGATCCGATCGGCGAAGACCTGACGTCCGCGCGCAGCGAACTGGCCGAAGACCTCGCCCGCAAGATCGCACTGGCGCTGGAGAGCGAGGTCGGCGGCGGCAGCGACGTGGCGCCGGGACCACCACGACGGCGATCGGCCGGATCACGCGGCAACTGATCGCCCGAGCACGCGGGCAGACAGCTGCTCGCGTGCAGCGGGCTTCAGTGGGGCTGCTTGTCGCCGTCCTTGCCGTCGCCGTGCTTCTCGTCGCCGCCCTTGTCGTCGCTGTCCTTGTCGCCGGCCTTGGGCTTGTCCTTCAGTTCCGGCTTGGTGACCTGGATCCAGCTGCGCACGATCGTCGGGGCATCCGCCAGTTGGCCGTCACCTTCCGTCCCGGCCGCCTCCAGCCCCTTCACTGCGTCCATGCCCTGCACGACCTCGCCCCAGATCGTGTGCTTGCCGTCGAGATGCGGCGTCGGCACGAAGGTCAGGAAGAACTGCGACCCGTCGGTCTTCGGCATGCCCGTGTTGGCGGTGCTCAGCATGCCGGGCTTGTCGTGCTTGCGGGTGCCGAAGAACTCCCCATCGATCATGTAGCCGGGGCTGCCGCCGCCGCTGCCCAGCGGGCAGCCGCCCTGCGCCATGAAGCCCTTGATGATGCGATGGAACTTCAGGCCGTCGTAGAAGCCCAGCCGCGCCAGGTAGATGCCGTTGGTGACGTGCATCGGCGCGGTGTCGGGGAACAGCTTGACGACGATCAGGCCTTTCGACGTCTCGACGTGCCAGAAATACTCGCTCTTGCTGTCGAACGGCGCCAGCGGCGGCGCGACCAGGTGAGTGCGCCAGTCGGGTCGGGACGGGTCGACCTTGTTGCGGCCGATGAACTTGTCGATCGCGAGGATCGCCGGGTCCTTGGCCATGACCGGGTCCTTCTTCTGTTGGTCGCGGACGGCGTTCTTCCCCTTCACCCGCTGGTCACCCGTCTCCTGCCCCTGTTTGTCGGCCGGCTTCGGCTTGTCGCCCTTGTCCTGCGCTGGCAGCGCGGTGGCGAGACAGAGGATCGCGGGGAACATCGTGCGCAGTAGGTAGCTCATCGACGTCAGCATACCCGTTGCCCACAGCCCGAGAAAACGCCGCTACCGGGTCGTGGCTGTCAGCCCGACGCCGCGCGGCCATTCGATGCCGTCGACGCTTCTGCCTTCACGAACGCCGGCTGGCGATCGCCCGACGGCAGTCCGACCTGCAACCAGTGCAGGATGCGCGCGATGCGATGGTAGTACTGATGATGCTGCATCACCTCTGCCAGGCCGACGCCGGCGATGCGCTCGCGCTCCTCGTCGCGCGGCAACCAATGGGCGATGCGTTCGCGGATGTCCTCGGCGCTGTGGAACCACGACAGGTGCTCGCCATCGCGGAAGATCCGCTCGAGCTGCGGCACGTAGTGCGTCAGATGGAACCCGCGGCACGCCAGCGTCAGGAAGGTGCGGTTGCTGAAGTAGTACGGGTCCTCGTTCACCTCGTTCATGCCGATGACGATCTTCGAGGTGGCGCAGACGCGCGCATATTCACGATTGGCGACCGGCGAACTGACCTTGATCCGGCGACAGTGCTGCGGCCAGCGTTGCCAGTGCAGCCCGAACACCTCGGTCTGGAACTCCTTGGCGACCTCGGCCAGCATCTCGGCCCGCTGCCCCAGCCGCCCCGGCGTGCCGATGAACGCGACGTCGCGCACCGGCACCTGTCGCGGCGCCGGGCGATGGAAGCGCGGCGAGAAGCCACTCATCAGGAACGCGAGATTGTCGAGTCCACGTTCGCGCAGATACGGCAGGCGGGTCGGGTTGCTGAGGCAGACCAGGTCCGCGAGCGCGAAGTAGTCGATCAGCGACGGCTCGATGGACACCAGCGGCTCTTCGCACCAGATCACCAGGCGCGCACTGTCACGGAACTCCGCGGCCAGTTGCGGCGGCAGGTCCGTGTTGAACACCACCACGGTGTCCGGCCGATAGCGGCGGAACTCCATGCGCGCGATGCGATTGGCCAGGCCGCAGCCGAACCACCGGCGCAGCGTGACCATGTTGCGCCACCGGACCTCGACCCCGTGCTGGCGCATCGCGTCCACGAGGCCGCCGGTGCACCGCGTGCGCGACATGTTCTTGCCGAAGAACAGCACGCGCCGCGCCGCGCCGCGACGCGACGGATCACCCGACACGGTTTCGACCAGTGGGCGGCCTCCGTCGATGGCACTGGCGGCAGCGCCGTCGACGAGGTCGGGCACGATCAGTTGATCAGGGTCTTCGGCCGCCACGTTCCTCCCTGCCTGATCCGTGCCGATCGCCCGTCCCCTCGATCGAGCCAGCATGACGCTCGTATGCTGCGAGGGCCTCCTGAACGCCGGACTGGATTCGAGCCTCGCTGCACGTGCGCGGAGCATACAACCCACCACCGCCGCCGAACCACCACCACTTCTGCAAGAACGCGGGGAACATCGGCGCCCGATCCTCGAGCACGTGCAGCGCGCGCTGGCCGAGCCAGACCCGCCGCAGTTCGCGACCGCCGAACCACCAGCGCCCTTCGCCGAGTTCGCCACGTGTTCGGTGCAGCACGCCGTCGATCTGCCATTGCCGCGTGAACTCGGTGCTGACCGCCAGGCAGCGCCGGATGCGACCGCGCACGAAGCGCGCTCGCGCCTTCGCCGCCGCCGCGCAGGCACGCTGGACCTCGCGTTCGTCGTGCAGCAGGCCACTGTGCAGCAGCGCCGCCGCGGCCGCCTCACGCGGCACCTGTGGCCGATCCTGCAGCAAGCGCGCGGCAGCGGCGAGGCGGCGCGACGTTCCCAGTTGGCGCCGTGCGAGGGACGCCGACTGCATGTCGAGCACCGCCAGCCCACCGTCGACGAGGCGCAGGAAGTTGCCGCTGTGCAGATCGCGATGCACGATGCGGGCGGCCAGCAGCCGCGTCGCCAGCGCCGCCTCTTCGCCGAGCCGTTCGTCGAGCGCCTGCTGTTCGTCCCGGTGGTCCAGAGCCCGCAGCACCAGCATCGAGCGGAACGGCAGGCCCCAGCGCCGCGCACTGCGCACCGCGACGACCTCTGGACAGGTGATGCCGGCAGCGGCGGTGGCCGCCAACAACCTCGCCTCGTGGGCGCCCGGCAGTGCCCGCAGCAGATAGCGCAGCCGGTCCTTGCCGCGCGGGAACGTCATGACTTTGACGAACACGGGCCCCGAAGGCAGCTGGCCACGATGTACGACGCGCACCAGGCGGCCCTGCACCAGCGGCAGGTCCGCCGGCAATCTCCCCGTGGCGACGAACGCTGCCCACCAGCGCTCGAGCTCGGCCCGATCCGCGGCGGCCTCGACGGGCGCGCCGCTCACGCACCCGCTCCATCGCCGGCACCGCAGAGTCGCGCATACAGCTCGCGCGTACGCGCCGCCGCCCGCAGCGGGTCCATGTCGATTTCCGCCCGCCGCCGCGCCGCGGCGCCGCACCTGCGACGCAGTTCGCGATCTTGCAGCAGACGCACCAGCTCTGCACCGAGCGCCGCCGGATCCTCGGCGCAGGCGACGCCCGGCACCTCGCCGGCCCGCCGTACGGCGACCAGTTCGGGCAGGATCCCGCGCCGCGTAGTCACGACCGGCAGACCGCTCGCCATCGCATCGCAGACCGCGCGACAGGTACCGTCGCTGCCCGGCACGAGGAACAGGAACGCATCGAGCGAACGCAGCGCGGCGTCGTAGTCGGGGCCCTTCTGGTAGCCCGGCAGCACGACGTGGCCGCCGAGCCCGAGCCGCGCGATCGGTTGCGTGACGTGCGTGCGCGTATCGGCCTCGTTGCCGCGCCCCAACAAGACGAAGCGCGCGTCGGGCACGGCATCGACGACGACGCGCGCCGTCGCCCACAGCAGTTCGAAGCAACGGTGCGGCTGGATACGGGCCGTGATGCCGACCAACAGGTGATGGCGGTCGACACCCCACCGCGCGCGCAGGTCCGGGCCCGCCGCAGCACGCGGTTCGGTGACCGGTTCCTGCCACAGCACGCGGTCGGGATCGAGTCCGAACGCGCGCACGATGCCGTCGCACGCGACGTGGGTCGGCGCCAGCACCGCCGCAGTGCGGTGGTACGCGTAGCGTTCGCGCCAGCCGCGCGGCGGTGGCGCCGGCTCGTAGTGCGTGCGCACCACGACTGGCGGCCGCGCGAGCCGGCGACACGCCAGCGTCGCCAGCAGGTGGTCGGCCGGCTGGTGGCAATGCACGATGCCGAAGCGCTCCTGACGCAGGATCGTGCGCAGCGTGGCGACGTCGCGCAGCAGCGACGGCACATGGAAGTGCTTGCGCAGTTCGAGCCCGGCCAGCACCGGCAGTCGCCAACGCCACAGTTCCTCACTGATACGATGGTCGCCACCCCGGTGCACGAAGTCCGCCTGCGCGAACGTGACGTCGAGCCCGAGCGACCGCAGCCGCGCCGCCGCGCGGATCGCCGGATCGGCCGGACCGGTCCACTTGTGGTTGGCGAACAGGTGCAGGATGCGCGGCAACGGCGGGTTCATGCCGGGCCTCGCCGCGGCAGCCGGAACAGGCGCCAGTACTTCAGCCAATCCGTGTAGCCGGCGAGCACCGCACAGACGACGCCGCGCCAGCCGTCGAGCACGCCCAGCTTCAGCAACAGGCTCTTCACCAACACGCTCGGCGGGCGCACCAGCAGGTCGAACGGCGTGACGCGCCGACCTGCCAGCTGCATCGCCAGCGCGGCCTGCCGCGCGTACGAATCGATCTGGCGCAGGTGGTCGCGGAACGTGCGGTAGTTCAGGTGTTCGAGGCACGGCTCGAGGTCGGCGACCGGCGCAGCAGGCGCCAGCTCGACGTGGTCGTGCGGCGGATTGGCGACGACGCGGCCGCACCGGCGATCGAACAGCCGCAGCTTCCGGTCCGGCCAGAACAGCCCGTGCCGCATCACGCGGCCGAGGTAGTGGCTGCGCCGCGGCAGCCGATAGCCGCCGCGCAACGCACCTCGTGCGGCCAGCAACGTGATGCACTGCGCCAGCTCGGCGGTGACGCGCTCGTCGGCATCCAGGCACAGCACCCAGTCGTTGTGCGCCTGATCGATCGCGAACTGCCTCTGCTGCGCAAAACCCGGGAACGGCGCGTTCGTGATCACGCGCGCGCCCAGCTCGGCTGCGATCTCACGCGTCGCGTCGGTGCTGCCGCTGTCGACGACCACCACCTCGTCGCAGAACGCCAGCGAGCGCAGACAGTCGGCGATGCGGTCGGCCTCCTGGTGGCAGATGACGCAGCCACTGATCGGCGTCGGTCGCCGATCACCCGCCACTGGCGTCCTCTGCCGCCGCGGCGTCGCCGTTCATGCGTGCCTGGATCCGCTCCAGTGCGTCTTGGATCTCGATCAGGCGCCGGCCCCAGTCCTGGATGCGGCCATCCTGTTCGACGGCGCCGGCAGCGGCGCGCATCACCTTGTGCCGTTCCTCGGCAGGCACACCGAGGCGCTCGTGCAGCAGGTATTGGTTGCTGTAGCCGAGCACCTGGTTCCACCGCAGCAGCTCCAGCACCTGGCCGAGCAGCTCACAGAGCTGCAGTTCGGCCTCGGTGAGACCCATCGAACGGGCCTTCTGCTTGCGCTTGCGATGGGAAGTCACGGTGGAGCAGAAGGGGCGAGGCGTGGGCCGAGCCGGCGTTGGTTCGCCGTGACTCAGCTAGCTGAGGTTCCGGCTCACGCCTTGGCGAGGTTGCTGTTCGCGAAGTCCCAGTTCACCAGGTGCTCGAGGAACGTCTTGATGTAGTCGGGCCGCCGGTTCTGGAAGTCGAGGTAGTAGGCGTGCTCCCAGACGTCCATCGTCAGCAGCGGCGTGACTCCCGCCTGCGTGATCGGCGTCTCGGCGTTGGGCGTCTTCATCACCTCGAGCTTGCCGCCCTTCGCCACCAGCCAGGCCCAGCCGCTGCCGAACTGCGTCGCACCGGCCTGACTGAACAGCTCGACGAACTTCTCGTAGCTGCCGAAGTCGGCGGTGATCTTCTGCGCGATGGCGCCGGTCGGCTTGCCGCCGCCCTTCGGCTTCATCGACTGCCAGTAGAACGAGTGGTTCCACACCTGGGCGGTGTTGTTGAAGATGCCGGCCTTGTCGGCCTTGCCGGCGGTCGCCTTGACGATGTCGACCAGCGACTTGCCGGCGAACTCGGTGCCCTCGATCAGCTTGTTGCCGTTCGTCACGTAGGCCTGGTGGTGCTTGCCGTGATGGATCGACAGGGTCTGGGTGTTGATGTGGGGCGAGAGCGCGTCGAGCGCGTACGGCAGGGGGGGAAGTTCGATTGCCATGAGGTTCTCCGGGGTGGGCGCCGCGCGGAATCACGCAGCAGCCGAAAGTGGACCCGCCACGATACGGAACCAAGCCGGCACCGCACGCCGAAACCGCTCGGGACGGCGGCCCCGAACGCGCGGGCTCGCTACCCTGCAGCACATGGACGAAACTCCGCGCCCAGACCCCGCCGCCAACCTGCCCGGCCTGCAGCAGTTGCTGGCCACGATCGCGCGGCTGCGCGCGCCGGACGGCTGCCCCTGGGATCGCGAGCAGACCACCGCCAGCATGGCACCCCATCTCGTCGAGGAGGCCTTCGAAGCAGCCGACGCCCTGCGCCGCGGCGACGATCGGGCCGCGCGCGAGGAACTCGGCGACGTGCTGGTCAACGTCGCGATGATCGGCCAGATCGCGGGGGAACGCGGCGCGTTCGCCGTCGGCCAGGTCGCCGCGGACGCCGCCGCGAAGCTCGTGCGGCGGCACCCGCACGTGTTCGGCGACCAGAAGGTCGACGGTGCCGAGCAGGCGTACCGGAACTGGGAGAAGGCGAAGCGCGCCGAAGCCGGCGACGGCCCCCGCGGCGTGCTGGCCGGTGTGCCGGTGGCCCTGCCCGCCCTGCTGCGCGCTTTCCGGATCGGCGAGAAGGCGGCGCGCGCCGGCTTCGACTGGCCCGATCGCGACGGGCCGCGCCGCAAGATCGACGAAGAGGTCGCGGAGTTGGATGCAGCGATCGCCAGCGGCGATGCCCGAGCCATCGCCGACGAACTCGGCGACGTGCTGTTCAGCCTCTGCAACCTGGCCCGGCACCTGGGCGTGAACCCGGAGGTCGCGCTCGCGTCGACGACCGACAAGTTCCAGCGGCGGTTCGCGGCCGTCGAAACGGAGTTCGACTACGAGCTGGCAGGGCGCTCGCTGGCCGAACTCGACGCCGCCTGGAACCGCGCCAAGGCCCAAGAACGGAGCTGATGGCTCGCGTGGGCACGCGGCCCTGGGCGGTGCTGTCGCGTTCCCGGCGCGGCGTCGGAAACCCGCGACGGCCCACCGACGCATGCGGTGACGGCGGGGAACCCGGAGGAGCTGTGTCTGGGTGCAACCAGTTCGTCTGCAATGGATTGAAGGAATCCTCCGGTCGATATCCCCACACGGCACGCGGCGTGCACTGAGGGGGCGGTGGAAAGAAACGCCTGGGCATGGGCCCAGTGGCAGGGATGGGCCTCGGTGTGGGGTGGTGCCTCGCCGAGGCCCCTTTTTTGTACTGCCGCAACCGGCACCCGAGCCGCCGCGCGCTCAGCGCGCGAGTTCCGCCTCGGCGGCGATCACGCCGAACGCCGACCAGCCCGGCTGCCGAGCCAACTCCGCGAAGGCGCGCCGCGCCGCCTCAGGCTCACCGGTGACCAGGTCGTAGTGGGCGAGGCCGAACGCGAGGACCGCGCCGGAGCTGCCGTCCCGAGCCGCCAGTTGCGCGCGCGTGCGCCTGCCGGCGTAGAGCAGGCAGAGCTGGTGGTAGGCAACGTTGTCGACGACGTCCATCGACTCGCCGATCCCCGCGACCACCGCGGCGGCACCCGCCACGTCGCCGAGCCGCATGCGCACGCACCACAGCCAGTGCGTCACCGCGACGCGCGACTCGTCGTTGTCCACCACCGCCAGACAATCGAGCCACGCACGTTCGGCGGTCGCGAAGTCGCCGCGCAGGAAGCAGGCGAGCCCGCGGTGGTAGTGCACGTTGTAGTGCAGCGAACCGTGCGGTGACCGCCCGACAGTCGGCCGCCCGTCGGGTTCGACCTCGTTGGCGACGTGGCGACAGCCATCCGCCGCGCGCTCCAGGTCGGCGACGGCGCGGCCGAACTCGCGCAGCGTGAGCCAACGATGCCCGCGGTGCCGCAGCAGGAACGGATCGCCGGGATGCAGGGACAGAGCCTCGGTGTAGACCCCGATCGCCTCGCGATGGCGACCGAGGTAGCCGAGCCGGCGACCGACCCAGATCGCGGCATCGCGGTCACCCGGCGACGCTGCCAGCACCCCACGCGCCGCTGCCAGGTCCTGCTCGAGTTGTTCGCGTCGCGGCGATTCGATCGGCGGTGACACCAAGGCGCGTCCCTGCAACGACCGGCACTCGGCGCCCTGCGGCAGCCCCTGGCACGCGCCGAGCACCAGCGCCAAGCCGCCGGCGATCGCCGTGCTCACCGTGGCCACGCGAACTCCCGTTGCCGCAGATCACCTTCGTCGGAGCCGATCAGGAACAGTACGCCCAACTCCTGGTGTGGTCGGTCCCCGGGTGAGGGTTCGTCGAGTTGCTGCAGCCGCGCCAGCAGCGGCGCCGTGCCTTCGTCCCCCAGCACCAGGAACGCCGTGCCGAGCGCATCGGCAACGGCCGCACGACGCGCCAGCACCGAGACGCTGACCACGCGGTGCGGTGGGTTCTTGCCGGTGCGCGGATCGAAGACGTGGTGCACGAAGGCACCGTTGGCGACGAAGCCGTTGCGGTAGTCCCCGCTGGTGCACAACGAGCGGTCGCGCAGCGGCAGGCTGCGGATCGGGAGTTCGCCACCGCTCACATCCGATGCCGGATCGACGACGCCGACGAGCCATGGCACGCCTGGCGCCTTCTCGCCATGCGCGAGCACTTCGCCGGTGATCTGCAGGAAGAACGCTTCGACGCCCAGCGTGTGCAGTCGCGCCGCAATCGCGTCGGCGGCCGCGCCCGCGACCAACCCGTCGAGGTCGAGCTGCACGTCCGGGCGCCGCTTGCAGACGGCACCGTCGCGCACCTCGACCTGGTGGAAGTCGACGCGCGCCCTGGCAGCAGCCATCGCCGCCTCGTCGAGCCGGTGCGCGGGATCCCGCTTGGCTGCGCGGTAGAGATCCGACAGCGGCTTCACGGTCGGATCGAACGCGCCGTCGGTCGCCGCGGCGATGCGCAGCGCCAGGCTCAGCACGCCGGCGAACCGCGGCGTCACCGGGAACGGCGCGGTGCTCGCGTGCCGGTTGCAGCGGGCGATCTCCGAATCCTCGCGCCACTGGCTGAACGCGAGGTCGAACACGGCCAGTTCCTCTTCGACGACGGCGCGCACGTCCGGCAGTGCGACGTCCCCGACGAACTTGACCTCGTAGGTCGAGCCCATCGTCGGGCCGTCGAACGCGTGCACCGGGCGCGGCTCCTGGCTGCACGCGGGCAGCAGCAGCACGAGCAGGCACGACACCCCGTGAGGCAGGATCCGATGGCGCACCATCGGCCGCAGTCTACCCGCGTCGTCCCGATCGACGGCGCACCTCGCGGGGCCTTGCTTCAGCTCGCACCACCCGACCCGGTCGCCACGGCTTCGGCGCACAGGATCATGGTCTCGCCGAACAACATCGGGGCGGAGTGCATCGTGCGCAGCACGTCGCGGTGCATCGGCCACGCCCCCTCCTGGTCGCCCTTCTCGTGCCGGAACGTCAGCCACGTCACCAGGTAGCTGAGCAGCGCGAACGGCGCCCACAGCAGGGCGACCGCCTTGTAGCGGTTCGTGCGCACGTCGACGATCCGGAACCCGCACGTGTGCAGCAGGTAGCGTCCCACCGGGTACGACGTCATGTTGATGTGGTGCAGGGGATTCGGTGACCGCTCGTCGAGCGGGGTCTTCGCCTTGTTGTGGAAGCCGGTCAGGAACCAACGCCACCGCGAACGCAGCGCGGAGATGTTCGGGGTCGTCATCACGAGCACGCCGCCCGGCCGCAGCACGCGCCGGCACTCGCGCACGAAGTCGAATGGCCGTTCCAGGTGCTCGATGCCCTCGATGCACACCACGGCATCGAACGAGGCATCGTCGAACGGCATGCGTTGGTTGAGGTCGACCTTCACCCGCGTCACGCCGGGACCATCACTGTGGTCCACCACGTCGCCCGCGTAGGCCTTCAGCCCCTTGGCCGCACAGCGCGCCGCGAACGCACCCTGCCCGGCCGGGACGTCGAGCACGCGCTGCACGTCACCGCGCGCGAACAGCCACCGCGCAACCGCCTCGTGGATCCGCGGCGAAGCGTTCTCTCGTTCGTTGCGCGGCATTGCGACGCACTCGGATAGCGCAGCGCCCGTGGTGTGTCCAGGAACCGGCCGGGCAATCCGCCTGCGACAGGACCGCGCGGCGGCACGCAGTCGCGCCACCCGGACGCCGGCGCTTGCTGCGCTCCGCGGCGATGGTGATGCTAGGGCGACTCGTCCCCGCCAGCCGCGACAGCGGCCGGGGAACGAGGTGGACTCCATGAAGGCGCTCGCTTGGTGCTTTGGGACCGCAGCCTGCCTGTCCGGCTGCAGCGGCGTGCCGTTGTCGATCGCGCCCGTGGATCCGGCAACGACACCGACCCTCACGCTCGCCGAGTTCCCTGGCGCCGTGAGCGCGTTCGATGCCCGCAGCGACGATGCGTCGTGGGACGCTGGCGACGAAGTGCTGTTCGCGTTGCGGCTGCGCAAGGGTGACGAGGTCCATCGCTGGCTGCTGCGCCTCGACGTCGTGCTCGGTGAGCGCCTGATCGCGCGCGTCGACGGCAGCAGCGAACAGAAGATCGAGCTGTGGGAGGACAAGACATGGACCTACCAGACGACGGCGGCGGGCAAGGCCACCGAGCACAAGGTGACATCGAAAATGCTGCCGATCGGGGTCACGGTCAGCGACGCGAGCGGCCAGCTGCTGGCGAAGTCCCTGGTCCGGCTGCCATCCCAGCTGCTCGGACAGGGCCTGCTGCCGGCCATCGAATCCTCGCTCGCCGCGGCCGCGTCCCACGACGTCAGTGGCAGGCTCGCAACCGCGGCGGACGTGCAGCCGGTCGTCTTCGCGATGATCGGCGTGATGTCCCTGCTCAACGTGGTGCAGGAGGACGACACCCTGGCCGACTACTTCTGGCAGGTCGTCGAGAAGCCGAGTCTCTGGTCCGTCGTCACCGGCCTCGGCATCCAGGCGACGATGAGCATGCCGTTCGAACAGAGCCTGCCGGTGACACGATTGCCCGCCGGCCTGCCGCCCGTCGACCGCGCCTACGTCGTGCCGCTGCGCATCGACGTCAATGGCAGCCCCGCCCTGCTCGCCGAAGTCGTCGCCGTCGACGCCGCACGCCCCTACGCGCTCTGCGGCGGCATGGTCGCCGCCGTCGCCCGCCATCCGTCGCAACACGACGTCACCTTCGAACTGCAGTTGCTCGCCGCACACCTCGGCAGGCCGGGCAAGGCGACGATGCAGCTCGACGAGAAGTAGCCGCCAACTCGCCCACTACGCGAGACCACTACCTTCCGCACAGAAGCCAAGCACGGGGCGCAGCGGCGCTTCGCGCAGCGAAGCCGCCGGCCCTTCCCCGCGGCTGCGCCGTACGTCCCGCGCGCCGCAGGCGCGCCCCCCGCATGGGCGTAGCCGCCAGTTGGCCGCCTCGCCCCGTCGTCGCTTCGGCAGCCCATGCGGACAAACGAGGTTCGAGGACTTCGCCGGCGCAGCGGCGCGCAGCGCCGCTAGCCGCCGAAGTCGTCGAACCGGATCATGTCCTTCTCGACGCCGAGATCGCCGAGCATCTTCTGCACGGCGCTGTTCATCATCGGCGGACCACACAGGTAGAACTCGATCTCGTCGACGTTCGGATGGTCCTTCAGGTAGTTGTCGAACACGACCTGGTGGATGAAGCCCTTGTAGCCGGTCCAGTTGTCCTCGGGCTGCGGCTCCGACAGCGCCACGTGGTACTCGAAGTTGGGGAAGTCCTTCTCGATGGCCTCGAAGTCCTCGGTGTAGAACATCTCGCGCTTGCTGCGCGCGCCGTACCAGTAGCTGACCTTGCGCTTGGTCTTCTCGGTGTGGAACAGGTGGAAGATGTGGCTCCGCAACGGCGCCATGCCCGCACCACCGCCGATGTAGATCATCTCGCGGTCGGTCTTGTTGATGTGGAACTCGCCGTACGGGCCCGAGATCGTGATCTTGTCGCCCTGCTTCAGCGAGAACACGTAGCTCGAACAGATGCCCGGCGGCAGGCTCATCTGCCGCGGCGGCGGCGTGGCGATGCGGATGTTCAGCATCACCATGTTGCCCTCGGCGGGGTGGTTGGCCATCGAGTAGGCGCGGAACACCGGCGTCGGGTTGTTGGCGACCAGGTCCCACAGCTTGAACTTGTCCCAGTCGCCGCGGAACTGCTGCTCGACCTGGAAGTCACTGAACTTCAGCCCGCGGTACTCGGGCACGTCGATCTGGATGTAGCCACCCGACTCGAAGTGGATCGTCTCGCCCGGAGGCAGGTCGACGACGAGCTCCTTGATGAACGTGGCAACGTTGTGGTTGGACCGCACCGTGCAATCCCATTTGCGGATACCGAACACCTCGTCGGGCACCTTGACCTTCATCGGCCCGCGCACCTTGACCTGGCACGACAGCCGCCAGTGCTCCTTGGCATCGGCGCGGCTGATGTGCGTCAGCTCGGACGGCAGGATGTCGCCGCCGCCTTCGAACACCTGGCACTTGCACATCGCGCACGAGCCTTTGCCGCCACATGCCGAGGGCAGGAAGATCTTCTGCTGGCTCAGCGCCATCAGCAGGTTGCTGCCGACGGCGACCTCGGGCGACTTCGCCGGGTCGTCGTTGATCAGCAGCTTGACCTGGCCCTTCTGGACCAGCTTCATCTCGCAGAACATCAGCACCAGCACCAGCAGCACGATGACTGCGGTGAGGGCGATGACGCCGGTCAGGATCGCGGTGATCATGGGGTACCCGAAGGCACCCACGACTGGATGCCGCTGAAGGTCATGAAGGCCATCGCCACCAGGCCCGTGGTGATGAACGTGATGCCGAGCCCCTTCAGCGGGCCCGGGATGTGGCACGGCCGCAGCTTCCAGCGGATCGCCGCCATGCTGACGATCGCCAGCGCCCAGCCGAGCCCGGAGCTGGCGCCGTAGACGACCGACTGCGTGAAGGTGTACTCCTTCTGCACCATGAACAGCGATCCACCGAGGATGGCGCAGTTCACGGCGATCAGCGGCAGGAAGATGCCCAGCGCGGCGTAGAGCTTCGGGCTGAACTTGTCGACCGCCATCTCCACCACCTGCACGACCGCGGCGATGCTGGCGATGAAGGTCAGGAACTGCAGGTAGCCGAGATCGCTGTCGGGCACGCCGGCCCAGGCGAGCGCGCCGGGAGCCAGGATGAAGTGTTGGAACGTCCAGTTCATCGGCACGGTCAGCACCTGCACGAAGACGACCGCGATGCCGAGGCCGATCGCGGAGTCGACGCGTTTGCTGACCGCGAGATAGCTGCACATCCCGAGGAAGTAGGCCAGCAGGATGTTCTCGCTGAAGATCGCCTTCAGGGCGAGATCGACGAGCGAGCCGAACGAATTGGGGTCGATGGCGACGATCATGGTTGCACCTACTTCTCCACGTAGCCCGAGATCGAGCGTTGCACCCAGACGATGATGCCGAGCAGCAGGAACGCGCCCGGCGCCAGCACCATCAAGCCGTTGTTGACGTAGCCCGCGTCGTAGAGCGCCTGCGGCACGACCTGGTAGCCGAGCAGCTTGCCGGCACCGAAGACCTCGCGCACCGAACCCACCACGACGAGGATCCACGCGTAGCCGAGGCCATTGCCGATGCCGTCGAGCGCGCTGCGCCACGGCGGATTGCCCATCGCATAGGCCTCGAGCCGCCCCATCACGATGCAGTTCGTGATGATCAGGCCGACGAACACCGAGAGCTGCTTGCTCAGGTCGTACATGTAGGCGCGCAGGAACTGGTCGAAGACGATGACCACGCCCGACACGACGACGAGCTGCACGATGATGCGGATCTTGTTCGGGATGAAGCTCCGCAGCAGCGAGATCATCACGTTCGACAACGCCGTCACCAGCGTGACGCCGATGCCCATGACGATCGCCTTGTCGAGCCGTGTCGTCACCGCCAGCGAGCTGCAGATGCCCAGCACCTGCAGCGCGATGGGGTTGTTGTCCCACAGCGGGTCCTTGATCGCCTTGAGCTCGTCCTTGCCGAACAGAGGCTTCTTCGGCGTGGTCCCGGGAGTCGTGATTGCGGTCATGTTCAGCCCTTCCTCGACCAGATCGTCTTCAACAAGGGCAGGTAGCCCTCGAGGTCGTGCTTCAAGAACGTCGTGATGCCGTTGCTGGTGATCGTCGCGCCGGACAGGCCGTCGACCATGTGCGCCTTCTCGCGCGCTATCGTCGGGTCCACATGGCCCTTCTTGACCGTCACCGACACGAGCTTGCCGGTCTCGTCGACGATCGACTTGCCGACCCACTTGGCGGTCCACTCCGGGTTCTCGCACTCGCCACCGAGACCCGGCGTCTCGCCGTGCTTGTAGAACGTGAGCCCACGCACGTGGGTGCCGTCGGCCTCGAGCGCCAGGAAGCCGAACAGGATCGACCACAGGCCAGGACCGCTGATCGGGAACACCCAGGCGTCCGGCTTGCCGGCGGCATCCTTCGCGACCGCGATCAGCCGGTATGGCTTCTTGTCGGCGTCGCGCAGCTTCTTGAACGCATCCGGCTCGATCTTGTCCATCGCGCCGGTCGCCAGCTCGAGCACGTGTTCCTTCACGCGCTCGACATAGATCTGCTCCAGCTCGGCGCGCACGTGCTGCTCGTCGGGCTTGATCAGCCCCGCGGCGATCATCACGTTCTTCTGGCGGTCGAATTCCTCGGCCGCCGCCTGCGTCTCCTTCAGTGCACCCGCGGTCAGCGACAGCGCGGTACTGATCACGACGCAGAGTCCGACGGCGAAGCCGAGCACGTAACCGTTGCTGCTCGTGTTCATTTGCTACTCGGGGTCAATTGACGAGCCAGCCGGCGCTTGATGTTGGCGCCAACGACGAAGTGGTCGATGGTCGGAGCGAACGCGTTCAGCAACAGGATCGACAACATGGTGCCTTCGGGGTAGGCGGGATTGATCGTGCGCACCAACACGGTCACGACGCCGATCAGCGCCCCGTAGATCCACTTGCCGCGGTTGGTCTCGGGCGAGGACACCGGGTCCGTCGCCATGAACACGACCCCGAACAGGAAGCCACCGACCAGCAGGTGCTCGTACGGCAGCAGCGTCATCGGCCCGCCGTAGCCGGCCGGCAGCAGGTGCCCCATCGCGAACGCCGCGCCGAGCAGGCCGAGCACGCCGGCCACCATGACGCGCCAGCTGCCAACACCGGTGAGCACCAGCCAGAACGCGCCGATCAGCACGCAGAGCTTGCTCATCTCACCGGCGCTGCCGGGGATGTTGCCGAAGAACAGGTCGGCGTGCGTCCAGTGCTGCGCCAGCGCCGCACTGGCGTCGGCCACCGTCTGCGGCTTGACCACGGCCAGCGCGGTCGCACCGGACCAGCCGTCGACGAGGTGCTGGGAGTTGTTGCCGGCGACCCAGACCGCATCCCCCGACATCTGCGCCGGGAAGGCGAAGAACAGGAATGCGCGCACCAGCATCGCCGGGTTGAAGATGTTCATGCCCGTGCCGCCGAACACCTCCTTGCCGAGCACCACCGCGAACGCGACGCCGACCGCCAGCTGCCACAGCGGCACCGACGCCGGCACGATCAGCGCGATCAGCATGCCGGAGACGAGGTAGCCTTCGGACACCTCTTCCTTGCGGACCACGCAGAACAGCATCTCGATGCCGAGACCGACACCATAGCTGACGATCAGGATCGGCAGCATGCGCTGCAGGCCGAACACGATGTTGTCCATGGCCGTCGGCGCCGCGACGGTCGGCGCGAAGATCGACTGCAACCAGCCGGCCGTGTAACCGTCGGCGGTCAACTTGCCCGCCTGCATCAGCGACGCCACGGCGTGGAAGTGCTGCGCGCCGGTGTTCCAGATCGCCCACAAGAGGCACGGTAGCATCGCGATGATGACCGTGTTCATGACCCGCTTCAGGTCGACGTAGTCGCGCACGTGGGTGCCGCTGCGCTCGGCCCGGTGCTCGGGCGCGAACAGGAACGTCTCGAACGCGTCGAACGCCGGCCACAACTTGTGGAAGCGGCTGTCCTTGGCGTGGTAGAGCGACTTCTGCTTCTCGATCAGGTTGCGTAGGAACTGCACGGGTCAGCCCTCCTTCTCATAGAGGTCGAGGCCTTGCCGCACGATCTTGCCGACGTCGATCTTGCAGGGATCGACGAACGTGCACAGCGCGACGTCCTCCTCGGTCACCTCGAGCAGGCCCAGCTTGACCGCCTCCTCGATGTCGTTGGCCTGGATCGCCCGCACCAGGTAGGCCGGATAGATGTCGAGCGCGGTCACGCGCTCCCAGGCGCCGATGTTGACGATCGGTCGATGGCCGCCGTTGAGGCGCGCGTCGACGACGTATTCCTTCTTCGGCGAGAGCCAGCTCATCACGCTGCGCGAGAAGCTGAGCTTGCCGAACTGCGGCAGCGCCCAACCGAACAGGTCGCGCGCGCCGGTGCCTTCGGGGATCACGGTGATGCCGGTGCAGAACCAGCCGAGGTGGCCATCGGCCGGAATCGCGCGGCCGTGCAGCACGTTGCCGTCGATCACCCGCACGTCGCCCTGGATGGGCTTGCCGCCGGTCACGGAAGCGACCAGCGCCCCCTGGCGCACGCGGTAGTAGCCGCGCGTCGACGCGGCGCTGCCGGCGACGTTCACCACGGTCTGCGCGGGATACTTGCCGGTGCGGGCCCATTCGCCGAGGCGCGCGACGTCCTGCAGCCGCAGCGTGTAGGCGATCTCGTCGGGGCCCAGCGGTCGGATCCGGCTGATGTGGGTGCCGACCAGGCCCGACGGGTGCGGCCCGCGGAAGTCGTGCACCTCGACGCCCTTCAAGTCGCGCAGGTCGCTCTGGTGGTCGCCGGCGGCACGCAGCGACAGGTAGACCTTGCCACCCGTCGCGACCAGCTTCTGCAGCAGGTCGATGCCGGCCTGCAGCTCGGCCTTCTTGCCTTGCACCGCGAACGCGGGGTCCGCGGCCAGCGGCGCGCTGTCCATGCCGTTGACGAAGATCGCCACCGGCAGCTTGTCGCCGCGCACGATCCGGCCGACCGGACGCTGGCGGAACAGCGGCCAGAGGCCCGCAGTCTTGATCGCCTTGACCAGCGCCGCGCGGTCGCCACTCGGCTTCGGCAGGTCGGCGAACGCCTCCTTCCCCTTGGCCGCCGCGTTCTCGATCACCACGCGCAGCAGGAAGCGCCGTTCGCCGAACTCGACCTTGCTGACGCGCCCCGACGCCGGTGCACACCAGACGATGTCGCGATCGAGCTTGTCGAGGAACAGCGGCTGGCCGGTGGTGACCAGGTCGCCTTCCTTGACCAGCGCCTTCGGCTTGATGCCGGGGAACTCGGCCGTCTCGACGGCGACCAGCGCCGGTTCGGGGGCGACGTGCAGTTTGGTCTCGGCGGAGCCGGCGAGGCGGAGGTCGAAACCTCTGTGGATCGTGTGGGTCGTCATCCGATCGCTGACCTGACTTGCGGGGCAGGCACTGGGTTGCTGCTGCCTAGGAACGGCACGGACCGGCCGCGTCGGCGCTCGCGTCCCCGGGCGGCTTGCCGCAGCGTGCGCACGAGCCGTCCGCGCTCATCCCACCGCACGAGCCCGACAACCGGCGACCGGCGAGCGCGAAGACCACGATCGCCAGCACGGGCACCGAGAACACGACAATGGGGAGGAGGACTGTCACCGATCGACCGGAGAAGAAGGTCGAAAGAAGCTAGCGACTGCGGCCGCGGATTCGAGTGGCGCGGGCGGAATCGCGGCTCCGGTCACGGCGCCGTGAGGCGCCCAGCGACCAGTTCGGTCAATCCCTGCAAGGTGTTGCAATTTCGCAGCGAGATGTCGGCGTCGCCGACGCGCACGCCGAAGCGCCGCTCCAGGAATTCCACCACCTCCACCACGCCGGCCGAATCGACGATGCCGGAGGTCACCAGCGGGGTCCCGGCATCCAGCCCCTCCTCGCGCCCGTCGCGGAACCAGGTCGCCACGAACGTGCGGATCTCGGCGAAGATCGCCAAGTGGGTCGAGAGCGGTTCGGCAGTCATCGCTGGGGTCCAGGATCATGCCAGGGCGCGGGCAACTGGCAACCACGGGCCCGGGCCACTGGTGGCGTTTCGCTCGCAACGCCGCCGCGCAGGCGGCATCGTGCCGCCGTGCGCGTGCGCCCGACCAACCTCGTCGCCCTGCTGGCCCTGCCGGCGCTGCCACCGGCGCTGGCGCCGTTCCTCGCCTCGCTGCACTGGAGCATCGACCTGCTGGCGTGCTTTGCGGTGCAGGCGACGGGCGGCCTCTTGCTGGCGGCCGCGGTGCTGTTCGCAGCGAGGCGCTGGCGCCTCGCGCTGCCTTGCCTGGCCTTCGGCCTGCTCGCCGCCACAGCGGTGGTGCCCGGCTGGTGCCGCGGCGGCGGCGAACCCAGCGCCGGTCCGGGACTGCGCGTGCTGAGCCTGAACCTGCTGCGCGGCAACGAGGCGAACGCCGCCGCGGCGCTGGCCGTGATCCGCGCCGCCAACGCCGACATCGTCTACTGCTCGGAAGCGACGCCGGGCTGGCTCGCCGCGCTGCGGCCGCTGCTGGCCGAGTACCCCCACCACCACCTCGCAGCCGACCCCGGCTACTACGGCACGCTGCTGTTCTCGCGCCAGCCGTTCGTCGATGCCCGGAGCCTGCCGCTCGGTGTCGGCTGGGCGCCGGCGGTGCGCGCCATCGTGCAGACCAACACCGGCCCGATCGGCCTGCTCGCCGTGCACACGCCGCGCCCGGGCAGCGGCGAAAGGTGCCGCAACCGCGACCTGGCGCTGGCTGCGATCCCCGCCGCGCTCGCGCCGCTGCCGCCGGCGCGGGTGGTGGTCGGCGACTTCAACGCGACGCCGTGGAACGCCGCCTTCGGCCGCCTGGTCGACGACAGCGGGCTCGAGCCCGCGAGCGCGCGCGCGTTCCGCCCGACCTGGCCATCGCACCTGCCGTGGCCGCTGCGCATTCCGATCGACCACGTGCTGCTCGGCGGCGGCGTGCAACTGGTCACGGCGGTCGTCGGCGACTCGTTCGGCAGCGACCACCTGCCGCTGCTGGCCGAAGTGCGCCTGCCGAGCCGCTGACGGGAGCCCCCGGACTACTTCGTACTGCCACGGCGGCCCCGACCGGCGATGCTGCGCCGATGCCGCGTATCGACTTCGCCCGCCTGCGGCGCCCGTTGCGGGTGGCCGCAGGACTGCTGGTGATGGCCGCCCTGCTGGCCTGGCTGATGGGAGCATTCCACCACCGCGTGCCGCCGGGGCCACCCCAAGGCTCCACGCCTGCCACGCCCGCAGGCGAACGCTTCGTCGTCACCGCGGTCGCGACGCCGCGCACCGAGACCGCGATCGGCACCGTGCGAGCCATCGCCGAGACCGTCCTCGCCTCGCGCATCCTCGGCCGCGTCAAGGCGCTGGCGATCACGCGCGCCGGGCAGCCGGTGCAGCAGGGCGAACTGCTGGTCGAACTCGAGGCCGACGACCTGCGCGCGACCGCCGAGCAGGCGCGCGCCGTGCTGCGCGTCGCCGAGACGCGGCGCGACAAGGCGAAGCTGGACTTCGACCGCAGCCAGGAACTGGTGCAGCAGGGCATCGCCGCCCCGGACCGGCTCGACACCGACCGCGCCGCGCTCGCCGCCGCCGAAGCCGAGGTCGAACGCGCGCAACAGAGCGTCGCCGGCACCGACACAGCACTCGGCTTCGCCACCATCCGCGCGCCGATCACCGGCATCGTCGTCGACAAGCAGGTGCAGCTGGGCGATGTCGTGCAGCCCGGCCAACCGATCTGCACCGTCTACGACCCGACCCGGCTGCAGCTGGTCGCCGTGGTGCGCGAAGACCTCGCCGGCCGCCTGCGCATCGGCCAGCCCGTCGACGTGACGATCGATGCGCTCGGCGAACCGTGCCGGGGCACGGTCAGCGAGATCGTGCCGACCGCCGAGGCGCGCAGCCGTTCGTTCGAGGTCAAGGTCACCGGCCCGTGCCACGCCGGCGTCGTCACCGGCATGTTCGGTCGTCTGCAGGTGCCGCTCGACACCGTCGAAGAACTGCGCGTGCCGCAGCGCGCCGTGCAGGCGATCGGCCAGCTCGACTTCGTGCACGCTCTCGTCGAGGGCCGCGCGGTGCGGCGCTACGTGCGCACCGGCCGGCCGCGCGGTGACGACGTCGAGATCCTCAGCGGACTGGCCGCGGGCGAAGTGGTCCTGGTCCCGGCGTCCCCCCGCTGAGCCGATGCACAAGTCCCACGGCACCATCTACCGCATCGTCGAGGTCTTCCTCACCGGCAACCTCGCGCCGCTGCTGCTGATCCTGTCGCTCGCCGCCGGCGCGGTGGCGCTGCTGGTGACGCCGCGCGAAGAGGACCCGCAGATCGTCGTGCCGGTCGCCGAGGTCGTCGTCGACGCGCCGGGCGCGTCGGCGCTCGAGGTCGAGCGGCAGATCACGATCCCGATCGAACAGGTGGTGCGCGGCATCAGCGGCGTCGAGTACGTCTACTCGATGAGCCGCCGCGGCCAGGCGGTGGTGACGGCGCGCTTCTTCGTCGGCGAGAACCGCGAGGACAGCCTCGTCAAGCTGAACAGCACGCTGCAGCAGCACGCGGCGACGCTGCCGCCGCAGGTGCGTTCGTGGCACGTCGACACGGTGTCGATCGACGACGTGCCGATCCTCGTGGCGGTGCTGCACAGCCAGACGCAGAGCGACCACGCGCTGCGGCGCATCGGCGAGGAACTGCTGGCGCGGCTGCAGCAGGTCGAGGACACCGGGCCGGCGACGATCCACGGCGGCCGGCCGCGGCTCCTGTCGGTGCGTGTCGATCCGGTCGCGCTGGCCGGGCGCAGCCTGCCGTTCGCTGCGGTCGAGCGGGCCCTGGCGGCCGCGACCACGGCCGCGACCGCGGGCAGCAGCCCACGCGGCGACCACTCGATCACGGTCGAAGCGAGCGCGATCGCGCCCGATGCGCACGCGCTCGGCGAACTGGTGATCGGCACGTTCGCGGACCAGCCGGTGCACCTCGGCGAGATCGCCGCGGTGGCCGACGGCCCGGCGGAGCCGGACAGCTACGTGCTGCTCTACGGCGGCGCGGCGCGCGGAACGGTCGCAGCGGCCCCCGACAACGCGGTCACGCTCGCCATCGCCAAGCGCCGCGGCGCCAACGCCGTCGGCGTGGCCGAGCAGCTGCATGAACGGCTAGACGAACTGCGCGCCACCGTGCTGCCCGACGACGTCTCGTGCACGGTCACCCGCGACTCCGGCCAGACCGCCGACGGCAAGGTCGACGAACTGCTCGAAGGCCTCTGGGTCGCGATCGCGATCGTCGTCCTGCTGATCACGCTGATGCTCGGCTGGCGCGAGGCAGTCGTGGTCGCGCTCGCGGTGCCGATCACGTTCGGTCTGACGCTGCTGATCAACCACCTGACCGGCTACAGCATCAACCGCGTCACGCTGTTCGCGCTGATCCTGTCGCTGGGCCTCGTCGTCGACGACCCGATCGTCGACGTCGAGAACATCCACCGCCACCTGCAGCAGAAGGACCGCCCGCCGCTGCAGGCCGTGCTGGACGCGGTCGACGAGGTACGGCCGCCGGTGATCACCGCGACCCTGGCGGTGATCCTCAGCTTCCTGCCGCTGTTCTTCATCACCGGCATGATGGGCCCCTACATGCGGCCGATGGCACTGAACGTGCCGATCGCGATGCTGATGAGCATGGTGGTCGCGTTCACGCTGACGCCGTGGATGTCGCACCTGCTGCTGCGCGGGGCCGCGGCGAAGGGGTCTGCGCACACCGAGGCGGCCGACGGCAACCCACTGATCCGGCGCTGGTACGGCGCGATCATGCGGCCGCTGCTGCGCTCGCGGAGTGCGCGGCTGCTGGCGTTCGGCGGCACCGCGGTGCTGTTCGCCGCCGCGCTGTGGCTCGGCGCGTCGCGCGCGGTGCCGCTGAAGATGCTGCCGTTCGACAACAAGACCGAGCTGCAGGTGCTGGTCGACCTCGACGAGGGCAACACCGTCGAACGCACCGCCGCGGTCGTGCAGGACCTCGCCGAGCGCGTGCGCGGCCTGCCCGAGGTCACCGAGGTGACGGCCTACGCCGGCACGCCGTCGCCGATCGACTTCAACGGCATGGTGCGCAAGTACTACCTGCGCCGCGCGCCGGAGCTCGGCGAGCTGCGCATCGGCCTGCTGGGCAAGCACGAGCGCCAGCAGCAGAGCCACGCGATCGCGCTGCGCGTGCGCGAACTGCTGCTGCCGGCGGCGACCGCTGCCGGTGCGGCGCTGAAGGTCGTCGAGCTGCCGCCGGGTCCGCCGGTGCTGGCGACGCTGGTCGCCGAGGTGCGCGGCCCCGCCGACGCGTCGCCGCAGGACCTCGATGCCGCCGCGCTTGCCCTGGCCGAGCGCCTCGGCCGCGAGCCCGGCGTCGTCGACGTCGACACCAGCGCCGAGGCGACACCGGACGAACTGCGCTACCGGCTCGACCACGAGAAGGCCGCGTTGCACGGCATCGACGCGGCGCAGACCGCGGCCGTGCTGCGCACCGCGGTCGGTGGCACGGTGGCCGCGTTCCTGCACGAACCGCGCGAGCTGAACGCGCCGCCGGTCGAGGTGCGCCTGCCACTGTGGCAACGCGCCTCTGAGGGCGCGCTCGGCGAGCTGCGCGTGCAGGGCAGCGACGGCTCGCTGATCGCGCTGGCAGAGCTGGGCACGTTCGACGTCGTTCCCCGCCAGGGCACGATCCATCGCAAGAACCTGGAACGCGTCGCCTACGTGATGGCCGAAGCCGCCGGCCGGCCGCCAGCCGAGATCGTGCTCGACGTGCAGGCCGACCGGCACCCGGCCACGGCGTCACCGGCCGCGACACCACGCCCGCTCGGCGCGCGCAGCATGCTGCACAACGGCGGCGGCGATCCGTGGTCACTGCCCGCCGACTACCGCGTCGACTGGCGCGGCGAAGGCGAGTGGAAGATCACGCTCGACGCGTTCCGCGACCTCGGCATCGCCTTCTTCGCCGCGTGCCTGGGCATCTACATCCTGCTGGTGCACGAGACCAGGAGCTACCTGCTGCCGCTGGTGCTGATGCTGTCGATCCCGTTCACGATCCTCGGCATCCTGCCCGGCTTCTGGCTGCTGAACGTGCTGCTCGACACGCCGGTCGCCGGCGTCGGCAATCCGGTGTTCTTCACCGCCACGGCGATGATCGGCATGATCGCGCTGGCCGGCATCGCGGTGCGCAACTCGATCATCCTGATCGACTTCGTGCAGAACGCCGAACGCCGCGGCGCGTCGCGCGAAGAGGCGATCCTGCAGAGCGGCGCGGTGCGGCTCAGGCCGATCGTCTTGACCGCCGGTGCGGCGATCCTGGCGTCGATCCCGATCACGCTCGATCCGATCTTCAGCGGGCTGGCGTGGGCGCTGATCTTCGGGCTCGTGGTGTCGAGCGCCTTCACGCTGGTGCTGGTGCCGGTCGCCTACCACCTGCTGCTGGCGCGGCAGACGGCGAAGGCGGACTGACCGCGCGCACACCGCGCGATGGAGAATGGCGGGAGTGCATGGGAATCGAACCCACCGGGCCCCTCTCGAGGAGGAACCCCACAGGTTTTGAAGACCAGGCCGAACACCAGCTCGGATGCACTCCCGCGGGCGATGCCACCACAGGGTGCACACCGGGGCGCGGAGCGTCGGCGACCATCGCGGAGGGGTCAAGCGCCCGCAGGCGAAAGCGCTCGGCTGGGTGCGGCGGCCGGATCGTGCACACCCCGCGTACGCATTCCACACACCCACGGCTAGGCTGGGCCACGGCACGGAACTCGAATGGACGATCGCGTCCCTTCGACGACCCTGACCGGAGACAACCCGATGCGACACCTGCTGCGATTCCTCCCCTTCGTTCCCCTGCTCTATCTGGCGAGCTGCAGCGGCAGCTCCGGCGGCAGCGCCGCCAGCAGCGCACCGAACACGACCGGCGCCGTGCTGGTCGTGGTCGACACGGCCACCGGCAGCGACGCCATGGTGCAGTTCCAGGTCGACGCCGCGGTGCTCGAGTACGTCGATGGCTCGACGACGCCAAACCTGCTCGGCAACCCGCACCTGGTCACGCTGGCCGATCCGAGCGGCGAAGCCGACGGACTGCTGCTGCGCGACGCGCCGTCGGGCGACTATTCGCGGCTGCACCTGATGCTGGTGCCGTCCAGCGGCGCCACCCTGCAACCGGATGGCTCCATCCTGCCGGCGAACAGCGTCGTCGACCTGGTGGTGCCGATCACCGATGGCCTGCAGCACACGAGCCTCGGCACCAGCTACCTCGTGATCGGCCACAACGGCGCGCCGCCACCGGGCGGCTCGACGGCAACCTGGGCGCCGCAGATGAGTGCCCGCGCCGACGGCAGCACGATCGAACTCTGCGAACTGCAGGTAGCCAGCGTGCAGTCGCCCGAGGTCCTGGCCCGCTGCAGCATGCTCGACGATTCGCTGCTGCGCGTCGAATTCGCGGCCGGCTGCTCGTTCTCCAGCGACGATGGGGCACAACACTCCGGCCGCGACGACTTCCTGCGCAGCACCGGCGACGACCAGATGCGCGTGCGGGCCGAACTGCGTCGCGACGGGCGCTGCATCGCCAGCAGCGTGCATCGCAGCAGGCGCAACGACAACCCACGCCTGATCGGCCGGATCACGACGCTCGAGCCGTCGACGACCTCGTTCGTGATGGACATCCAGGCGCAGAACGGGCGCCGCGGCTGGACGCTGCGGCCGGCGCCCGAGACCGTGCGCATCGACGCGAGCAACGCCCAGCTGCGCCGGCCCAACGGCGGTTCGATCGCCTTCGCCGACCTGCAGGTCGGCCACCTGGTCAAGGTGCAGTGGACCAGCCGCAGCACACCGGCCGGCGACCTGCCGCTGCTGGTCGCCCGCGAGGTCGAGGTCACCGGCGCCGCCGTCGGCATGCAACCGGAATGGCAAGGCCGCGTGCAGTCGGTCGACACCGTCGCGCGCACGATCGTCGTCGTGCCGCGCAACGACGACCCGATCTTCGTGCTGGGCGTGTCGGTCGCCTCGGTGACGCTCTCCGTGTCGGACAGAACGACGCTGGAACGCCGCGCGCGGCAGGGCGGCGGTCGCACGACGATCTCCCTCGGCGACATCGTGCCGGGTGCAGACCGCATCTGGTGGCGCGGCACCGTCACCGGTCCGACGGCGATCGATGCCAACTGGATCCGCGTGCGCGAGGAATGAAGGACGCCGCCGAGGACTTGCAGAACCTGCCGGGTCCTCGGCTGACCTTCGTCGAGCAGTACTCCGGCGGCGAAGGTAGCACGCTGCACGTGCGCTGCGGGGCGCGCGGCGACCTGGTGCTGAAGATCCTGCCGCCGGGCATCGAGCCGGCGGAGGCGGCGCTGCTGCTGGCACTGCGGCACCCGGCGATTCCGGCCGTGCGCGAGGTCGGGCGGCTACCCGACGGGCGCAACTTCGTGCTGCGCGACCACGTCGCCGGCCAGCCGCTGCGCCGCCTGCCGCAGGACACGGCGGAGTTGCAGGACGTGCTGCAGCAGTTGCTGGAAGTGCTCTCGTTCGTCCACCTGCGTGGCGTGCTGCATCTCGACCTGAAGCCGGCCAACCTGGTGCGCGACGCCGGTGGCCGGGTGCACCTGCTCGACTTCGGCCTCGGCGCGCGGCGCGGCACGCGCGGCGGCGGCGGCACGCCGTTCTTCCTCGCGCCCGAGGTGCTGCTCGGATCGCTGCCCGACGCACGCGCCGACCTGTTCTCGGTCGGGGCGATGGTCGCGCAGGCGCTGTGGCCCGGCAGCGGTCCGCCGCTGGCCCGGTTCGTCGCGATGTTCCCCGGTGCCGATTTCTTCACCGCCGGCAACCTCGCGGCCACGGCCCTGCCGGCGCCGTTCGACCGCTTCGTCGCCCGCTGTGTGGCGCGGCGACCCAGCGAACGGTTCCCCGATGCGCAGGCGGCACTCGAGTTCCTCTGTGGCAGCAGCGGGCGGCCGTCGCCGGAGCTGTTGGCACCCGATCCAGCACTGCTCTACGCCGCCGAACTCACCACTGCGGCGGCGGGTGACGCCGACCTCGTGCTCACGGGTGCCGACGCCGCCGATCGCCGCGCCCTGGCGCTGCATCTGGCCGCAGCCGCCGTCGGCGTGCAGGCGATCGTCGAAGGCGACGACGAAGTGCTGCTGCGCCGCAGCGGCGCGAACGTCGTCCGCATCGCGCTGCCGCCGCTCGATGCGGCGCGCCTGCTGCCGCACGTGGCAGCCGCACTCGGTCTCGAGCATGCGGCCGCGCAGGCCGCCGCGCAGTGGCTGGCCACGCATGCCGGGCAGAGCGGCGCCGCGGTGCGGGCACGCCTGCTGGCGCTCGTGCAGAGCGGCGACCTCGTGCCATCGGGCAGTTGCTGGACCTGGCCGGCGGCGCGCAGCGGACGGCTCGCACGCCCGCAGCCCCCGCCCCGCGCCGACGTCGATGCCACGCCGGACGACGTGCGCACGGCCGCAGCGGGCGGTCGCCGCGAACGCGCGATCGCCCTGTGGCAACACGCCGCGGCCGCCGACCCGGCGCGCGAGGCCGACTTCCGCCGCGCGCTGGCCGAGGGTCTGCTCGACGGCGGTGAGCCGGCGCAGGCGCTGCCGTTCTGCGGCGGCCTGCCGGTGCTGCGCAGCCAGGCGCTGCTCGACACCGGCCAGGTCGCTGCCGCCGAACGCGAACTGGCGACATCGCCCGAGGCGGTGCACGACCCGCGCCATCGCCGTCTCGCCGGGCAGCTGGCGATCGTGTCGGGCCGCCTCGACGCGGCGCGCTCGCTGCTGCAGCGCGACGACGCGTCCCCGCTCGAATGCCTGACGCTCGCAGCGGCGCTCGAGCAGGCCGGGGAACTCGACGCCAGCGAACGACTGCTGCAGGCCGCGCCGGAGCAGTTCGACGGACAACCGTTCGCCAGCGCCAGCGCGCACACCGTACTCGGACACGTGCAGCGACAGCGTGGCGACCTCGCCGCCGCACGCCAGAGCTTCGGAACCGCCTCCGCACTGCTGTTCCGACTCGGTCACGTGCGGCACGCCGCGACGGCCCAGCTCAACCTCGGCGTGATCCACAAGGACCTCGGCGAGCACGAAGCCGCGATCCGCCATCTGCGCGAAGCGCGCACCCTGTTCGAGCACGTGGGCGACACCGCCAGCGCTGCCCGCGCCACCGCCAGCCTCGGCATCGCGGCGCTGGCGCGCGGCGACGCCGCGGCCGCAGTGCCGTGGCTGCGAGATGCCGCCGAAGCGCTGCTACAGCTCGGTGCCGCCACCGCCGGCCAGCTGGCCCTGGCGATGCTGGCGCGTGCGCACGCCGAACTGGGCGAAGGCGACGCCGCGCGGCAGCTGCTGGCACGGTTCCCCGGCGAGTTGCCGGTGCGCGTGCGACAGGAACTGGAACAGGCACGCTCGCGGCTGGCAGCCGCACCGACGCCCACCGACATCCCCGGACGAACCATGGCCGAACCACGCGCCGACGACAGCCGCACCCTGTTCCGCACCTTCCTGGCCGTCAATCGGCAGCTCGCGCAGGAGACCGACCTCGACAAGGCGATGCGCCATCTGCTGGACGCCGCGGTCACGCTGAGCGGCGGCCGCCTCGGCTATCTGCTGATCGCGCACCAGGACGGTATGCGGCGCGAGATCCAGAGCGGCGACCCGGGCCAGCAGGCGCTCGCGTTCAGCCGTTCGCTGGCGCATCGCGCAATGGACCTGCAGCGCACACTGACCGGCGCCGATGGCCTCGCCGACCGCGACCTGCAAGACATGCCGTCGATCAAGAACCTGCAGGTGCGCTCCGCGATCTGCTCGCCGTTCCGTTCCGCGGGCGGCGTGACCGGCGCGATCTACGTCGAGCATCCCGGCCGCGCCGGCGCGTTCGACGACGGCGACAAGCAGGCGCTCGAGGTGTTGGCGGACCAGGCGGCGATCGCGGTCGATCGCATGCGCCGCGAAGAGGCACTGACGAAGGAACTGTCGGCCAGCAAGCGCGAGCTGGCGATCGTGCACCGCACGACGCGGCGCGACCGCACGCAACTGCTCGGCGACAGCCCGCCGATGCGCGACCTGCGCGCGCAGATCGGCAAGCTGGCGCCACTCGACCTGCCGGTGCTCATCCGCGGCGAGACCGGCTCCGGCAAGGAACTCGTCGCGCGCGCGCTGCACGAACAGAGTCCGCGCCACCGTGGCCCGTTCGTCGCCGAAAACTGCTCGGCGCTGCCACCGGAGCTGATGGACCGCGAGCTGTTCGGCCACGTGCAGGGTGCGTTCACCGGCGCCGACCGCGACCGACCGGGCCTGCTCGAACTCGCCAGCGGCGGCACGCTGCTGCTCGACGAAGTCGGCGACATGCCGCCCGAGCTGCAGGCCAAGCTGCTGCGCGCCCTGCAGGAGCAGTCGATCCGGCGCGTCGGCGGCAGCGAGACCGTGCAACTCGATCTGCGACTGGTGGCGGCGACGCACAAGGACCTGCGCGCGATGGTCGCAGCGGGCACGTTCCGCGAGGATCTGTTCTATCGCCTCGCGGCGGTCGAGCTGCCGGTGCCGCCGCTGCGCGACCGTGGTGCCGACGTCGTGCTGCTGGCCGAGCACTTCCTGCAGCGACATGCTCGGTCGCGCGGCCGCTCGCTGCACCTGTCACCCGTCGCCAAGGCCGCGCTCCGTGCCTACGGCTGGCCGGGCAACGTGCGCGAACTCGACCACCTGATCGCGCGGGCGGCACTGCTGTGCGAGCGCGACGAGATCGTCGACTTGCAGCTGCCGCGAACGAGCTTTGCGGCGGCGGAACCCGCTACCGTCTCGCCCGACCAGCTGCTCACGCTGAAGGAGGCCGAGCGGCGCGCGATGATCGCGGCGCTGCAGGCCTGCAGCGGTGACAAGGCGAAGACCGCCCGCGCACTCGGCATCTCGCGCACCGCTCTCTACGACAAGATCAAGCGGCACGGGCTCGACAGCTGACGGCGCGGCGCGCGGCGGCCAGCGTGCGGCAAGCTTACAGATCGGGGCGCAGCAGCCAGCGATGTGGACACCCGGCGCCGCCTCGCAGGGTGGCACGCACGTTGCCTTCTGCCGTGAGTTCTCAACCAACCCAATGGAGACTCACATGCGTTCGCTTCCCATCGTCACCCTCTGCCTGCTCACGACCACCTTCGCCACCGCCCAGACCACGACCCTGCGCGGCAAGGTCGAAGACGTGCAGGGCACACAGAACCAGTTCTTCCTCGACGGCACCAACGTGCCGATGGTCAGCACGGCGCTGAACCTGAACACCTGGCTCGGCCAGCAGGCCGTGATGCAGGTCGTCAACGTCGGCACCACCGCGGCGCCGGTGCTGCGCGTCGACGCCGCCACCGCGACCACGAAGGTCATGGACATGGGCAACATGCGGCTCGGCCAGAGCAGCACGTGGCAGGTGTTCGCCCCGACCGGGTCGTTCGCGCTGATCGCGATCGACTTCACCGGCAACACGGGCTTCGCCCCGGTCGGCACCTTCGGCAGCTACCTGCTCGGCGGCAATCCGGTGCTGCTCGCGGCCGGCTTCACCAATGCGCCAAACCTGTTCCAGGTGCAGATCACGACCATCCCCGACCAGACCCTGGTCGGCCTCGAAATCACCAGCCAGGCGATCGTCGGTGACCCGGGCGACAACTGGTACTTCAGCAACCCCGACAACAAGACCGTGCAGCCGTGACGCGGCGGGGCGCGGCGGGGCGGGGCGGGAAGCCGTGCGCGATGCGGACACCGATGGCAAGTCAGTGCCCGGGAAGCGCACACGGCACCCCGCCCGCGCCCGCGGCACGCACCTTGTCACGGGCGGCAAGCCGGTCGCAGCAGCCGCCGACGTGGCAGGCCCTGTCGGCTGCCGCTCGTGACCCTTACCCTATCGCCTCGCCATGCATCTCCCCCTCCTGCTCCGCACGGCCCTGGTCGGTGCGACCCTGGGTGTCCCGCTGCTGACGGCGCAGTCGCTCACGTTCGCCGAAGGCGCGCCGACCTCGCTGACGATCGTCTCGGTGGCCGAGGCGGCGCCCAATGGCGGTGACACGATCCTGCTGCAGGACGTGGAACTGCTCGACCTCGAACTGACGGGGCGCACGCTGGCACAGGCGTCGGATCCGGGCGTGGCGCGCCGCGTCGTGCTGCAGGGCATCGCGCGCGCCGAACTGCCCGGCGGTACGCGGCTGTTCCGCTACCGGCGCGCCGGCGGCGCGTTCTGGGGCTTCCTGCACATCGCCGCGAACGGTACGCCGCGCGTCGTGCTCGAAGCCGCGGGCACCGGCGCCGCGCAGGTCGGCGATCCGTTCTTCGATCGCATCGCGATCGCCGCCGACGGCCAGCACGCCGCGATCGCGCTCGCGGCGGGTGGCCTGCGCATCGTGCGCCTCGACGGCGGCGTCTATGCGAGCACCAGCCGACCGGACCGGCTGGCGGTGCCGGCCACCGAGAACGTCGTCGACACCTCGGTGCTGGTCGGGCCCACGTTCGTGTACTTCCAGACCGATCCACCGGCGAAGGTCTGGCGCTGCGACCTTGGCGACGGTGCCGTGCCCGTCGACGTGTCGCCGCCTGCGCAGGCGAATGCGATCCTGAAGGACCAGATGGTGCTGTCGCGCGACGGCACGCGACTGGTGTTCTTGTATGGCCCGCAGAACCAACAGCGCCTGTGGACGTGCGGCACGAGCGGTGGCACCAGCGTGCTGCCGCCACCAGCCAGCAAGTACGAGGAGCCCGGCTACCTGCCCGAAGACCTCGGCGAGCCGGCGATGCTGTTGAACGACGATGGCTCGCGGCTGTTCTTCATCGACGCCGACGTGCGCGACGAGCTGTATCTGCTGGACACGACCGGCATGCTGCCGCCGCTGGCAATGACGGAGGACGCGGTGTTCCAGCCGTACATCGGCGCCCACATCCTGCCCCGCTTCGCCCAGGGCACGCTGACGATCGCGATCGGCGATGTCGCGGCGATGGACTGGTTCCAGGCCCGGCTGGCCGCCAGCGGCAACACCGTCGCCAACCTGACCGGCACGGGTTCGCTGCAGCAGCCGTTCCCGGCGGGCGCGATCGATCCGGTGCAGGCACTCGACGGCGGCAGCTACCTGCTGGCGACGGAGAACCTGCCCGGTGGCATGGCGCTGCGGCGCGTCGATCCCGTGACCGGCGCACAGACGATCGTGCAGCAGGGCCTGACGGCGGCACCACAGATCGGCAGCGCGCTGCAGGGCACCGCCGACATCGTCGCATCCACGACCGGGGGCGACACGCTGATCCGCGGCACCACCGGCGCCGTGCTCGGCACCCTGCCACCCGACCTGCTGCTGACGCCGCCGGTGCAGGGACCCGACTTCGCCGCCGCGTGGCTCCACCTGCCCAGCGGCTTTGGTGTCAGCGCCTACTACCTGCCGGACGGCACCCTGGCGTTCGGCCAGATCGACTCCAACCTGCCGCAGATCGTGCTGACGGCCGGCGGCGGCGCCGTCGAGGTCGGCAGCCCCGTGCGCTACCTCGCGCCCGCGACCTACGTGGTGCTGAACCGCCCCGCCGTGGCCCGCCGGATCTGCCTGTCCGGCGTCGGCAACTGACCAATTCCCCGGCCGGCACGGCGAACGGGTTGGCCGGAGCCGCCCCGCTCGCTACCTTCTTCGCCCCATGCAAGTCTCTGCGAACGAACTGCGTCCCGGCACCCTCGTCTCCTACGAGGGACGCATGTGCACCGTCGTCTGGTGGAACATCCTGCGCAACGACCGCCGCGCGTTCGTGCAGATGCGCATCAAGGACCTGCAGAACGGTCGCGTGCAGGAACTGAAGGAGCACACCGACAGCAAGTGGGAAGTGCTCGACAAGGAGGAGAAGGACCTCGCGCACTCGTACCGCGACGGCCTGGTCGAAGTCTTCTTCAGCGAAGCCGGCGAAGAGGTGCGCTGCCCGGTCACCGCTGCCGAGGACGCATTGAAGTGGCCGTCCGACGCCTACAAGGGCTTCTTCGTCAACGGCCAGCTGGTCGCGGTCTTCCCGCCCAAACACTCCATCCTGACGATCACCGAGACCTCGCCGCCGATCCGCGGCGCCGGCAGCGGCACCAAGGAAGCGATGCTCGAGAACGGCATGAAGGCGAAGGTCAACATGCTGTGCGACACCGGCGACAAGGTGCGCATCGACACCGAGACCGGCGAGTTCAAGGAACGCATCGCCAAGTGATGCGCGGCCCCGCCGGGCAACCGTGACGCGAACGGGTCGTGCTCGAACCGGATCGTTGCGAGCCGCTGCGGCAGTGGATGATCGCACGGGGCGTGCAGCTGTGATGCCCACCGTCATCCTGCCCCCGCACCCTTGACCGCAGCACCGCCCACACGCACGCGACCCACACTCCGCCAGCGCCTGCTGCGGATTGCGGCGTTGGGCTCCGTCGCGTGGTGGCTCACGGGCTTCGCGGCCGCATGGCTGTTGACGCTTCCGCATGCGAGCGAGGTGGTGCAGCAGACCGAACTTGCCGGGCGCCCGATCGAGGCCGTGGCGACCGCGACCAGCGACGGCGTGACCGTTCGCGGCTGGCTGGTCGATGCCAGCCAGGGCAGCCGCTGCGTAGTGGTCGCTGCCGGCATCCGCGGCAACCGCATGGCGATGCGCACGCGCGCCGAGTGGTATCTGCGCCAAGGCTGGTCGACGCTGCTGGTCGACCTGCGCGGCACCGGGGAGAGCGCGCCCGAGCGCATCTCGATGGGCTACCACGAAGCGCTCGACCTCTGCGCCTGGCACGCGTTGCTGCACGCACGCGGCTACACCGACATCGCTGCGCACGGGCAATCGCTCGGCGCCGCTGCCGTCGTCTACACCGCGGTGCGGGCGTCGCCACCACCAACCTGGAGCTTCGTCGTGCTCGAAGCCTGCTACCGCGACATCGACGCCGCCCTGGCCGCGCGCCTGCCGTGGCTGCCGGCGTGGACGCTGTGGCCGCTGCGCACCTGCAGCGAGTGGCTGCTCGGCGTCGACGCCGACGACCTGTCGCCGCTGCATGCGATCGCCCACCTCGACGCGCCGTTGTTGATCGTGTGTGGCAGCGACGACAGCAAGGTCGGGCCCGATGCCGCCCGGCTGTTGCTGGCGGCCAGCCCGGCGCGCGACAAGCAGCTGGTCACGATCCCTGGCATCGGCCACGGCGATCTCTGGCGCGCGGGCCCCGAACTGCCACGCGCGCTGCAATCGTTCCTCGCCACGCGTTGACCGACGCGCGCCGCTGCGGGCGCGCCGGGCCGCAGCTGGCGCCCCCAGGTCTGCCGCTGCGGCAGGATGACGACCCCGGCACCCCGTGCTCCGGCGCGCAGTACTTTCCTGCGTCACGCCCGCAACGGTCCCGCATTGCACGCAAGGCGACCGCTGGCACCGCTGGTGTCCGGCTCGCCCTGCCCCCGACGAGACCAGCAATGCTCCCACCCCTGCACCACCCGTTCACCGCCGTTGCCATGGCCTGCTTCGCGTTCGCACTCGCCCCAGCGCGGGCGCAGTGCAGCATCCTGGGGCAATCCGGTGAGCCCCTGCCGCACCTGTACGGCACCGTGGCGGCAACGGTGCAGTGGGATCCGGACGGGGCCGGCCCAGCCGGCCTGCAACTGGCCGTTGCCGGTGCACGACTCGCCTGTGGCAACCTGCTGGCGACCGGCATCGCCGCCTACGACGGCAGCCAGTGGTTGCCCTTGGGCACCCCACCGACCGACGTCTGCTCGAGCCTCGGCGTCTACAACGGCCAGCTCGTCGGAGCGTTCGAGTTCGCGGGGCCGGTGCTGACCCAGGTCCTCGCTGCCTGGAACGGAACCTCGTGGCAGACCATCGGCTCGTGCCAATACGGCCGCGTCGAGGCCATGACGGTCTACAACGGCGAACTCGTGATCGCCGGCGATTTCGCCTTCGTCGACAACCTGTCGAAGGCTGGCATCGCCAAGTGGAATGGCACCACGTGGTCGTCGCTGGGCGCGGGCGTCGTCGGCCGCGTGCTGACGCTGGCCGTCTACTCGGGCCTGCTCTATGCGGGCGGCGATCTCACGCAGGCCGGCGGTCTGCCGGTCAGCAGTCTCGCGTCGTGGAGCGGCACCACGTGGTCGCCGGTCGGCAATCCGAACGGCACCGTGCGCAGCCTGGCGGTGCGCAGCACCACGAGCATCACCACGTCCTACCTGTTCGCCGGCGGCCTGTTCACGACCATCGGCGGCCTCGCGGCACAGCACGTCGCGCGCTACAACACGGCGACGAACTCGTGGGCGGCGCTCGGCGCGGGCCTGCCGGGGGTCGCCTGCCGGACCCTCTACGTGCGCGCCACCGGCATCAGCTCGTACGAACTCACCGCCGCCACCGAGGATCCTGCGGGGGGCAACCAGGTGCTGCGCTGGAGCGGCTCGGTGTGGAACACGCTCGGCGGCACGCTCGCGGATGTGCCGCGCACGCTGATCTACTTCGGCGGCAGGTACCTGCTCGGGCAGGCTGCCACCGGACCGTCGCTGCGGGCCTACGACGGTGCGGCGTGGACCCCCGTCGCGGGACCGGGCCTGCCCGGCACCGTCTTCGCGATCCTCGACCAGGGTGCGGACATCGTGATCGGCGGCAGCTTCGCGACGATCTCCGGCGTGACGATGAACGGCCTGGCGCGCGGGGACGTCGGCGCCTGGAGCCCGCTCGGTGCCGGTGTGGACGGCACGGTCTACGCCCTGACACGCGCGGCCAATGGCGACGTGATCGCGGGCGGCGACTTCACGACCGCCGGCGGCCAACCCGCCAACCATGTCGCGCGCTGGAACGGCAGCACGTGGGCGCCGCTCGGTGTCGGCACGACCGGCCCGGTCTACGCGCTCGCGACGATGCCCAACGGTGACGTGGTCGCCGGCGGGGCCTTCGCCGGGGCCGGCGGCGGCCTCGTCGACAACGTCGCGCGCTGGAACGGCAGCTCCTGGCTGAATGTCGGCGGCGGCGTGAACGGTACCGTGCGCGCGCTGCTGGCCATGCCTGGCGGCGACGTGTATGTCGGCGGGGACTTCACGGCCGCCGGCGTGGTGACGACCCTGCGCATCGCACGCACCAACGGCGGGATCTGGTTCCCGGTCGGCACCGGCATGGACGGCGCCGTGCGCACACTGGCGAGCATGCCCAACGGCGAGCTCGCGGTCGGCGGCGACTTCGTCTTCGCCGGCGGCGCCCATTCCCCGAAGGCCGCGCACTGGAATGGCGTCTACTGGGGCCGGTTCCATTCCCTGTTGACCGCACCGCTGCAGGGCAACGTGCACGCGCTGTGCGCCCTGCCCGACAACGACGTCGTCGCCGGCGGGGTGCCGGCATTCCTCGGCGCGGCAACGAGCAGCCTCGCGCGATCGCAGGACTTCGCCTGGACGTCGTTGTCGGCATCGGGTGGCGAAGTGCGGGCGGTCGTCGCCCGCGCGAACGGCGAGCTGCTCGTCGGTGGCAACTTCACCGCCGCCGGCGGCATCACGGCCGGCGGCTTCGCGCACCTGGGCACATCGTGTCCGGCCGTGGCGGCCACCTCGGGCAGCGGCTGCCCCAGCTCCGGCGGCAGCAACACGCTGGCGGCGGACTCGCTGCCATGGGTCGAGACGACCTTCCACGCGACGGGCACGGGCCTGCCGACCATCGCGATCGTGTTCGCGGTGACCAGCGTCACAGCGATCCCGCAGGGAGCACTGCCGCTGGCGTCCGTGCTGCTGGAGGGCGTCCCCGGTTGCGACCTGCTGGTCGCGCCCGACATCCTGCAAGGGCTGGTGACGACGACCGGCACCGCGCAGTCGTCGCTCTACCTGCCGAACACGCCGCCGCTGGTCGGCGTGACCTTCTACCACCAGATGGTCCCGATCGAGCTCGACGCGGGCGGCCACTTCGTCGCGATCACGGCGACGAACGCGCTGCAGCTGACGGCGGGCCTGTTCTAGGCCAACGGCACCGGATCGACGGTGCCACGCAGCAGCCTCGGCAGTTCGAGCTGCAGGAACTCGACGAACTTCTGCGCCGGAGGGCAAGTCAGGGTGCCAAGGCCGCCTCGCCCGCGACCGGCGCGCGATACCTGCCCTCGGAAATCGCGCGTGTGGTTTCCCAGCGTACTGCCGCTGACCGGGGCATGGCTCATTTCGTCCCCACCCTCCTGATCGCCCTGGCCACAACGTGTGCTGCAGGTTCGACAACCGCCCAGTCCTGCGGCGTGCGCAACGGCTTCCGCATCGTCAACTCCCACAGCGGCGCCGGCTCCGAACTGGCCGTCGACACCGGCTGGCAGACGACGGGGCCGCTGACCACGCCGGGTGCGAACGACAACACGGGTCCGGTCTGCGCCTCGCAGGGCACCTGCACGCCGACCTCGGACTACGGCTACCTGCGGGTCGTCGGTTCCGGCACGGCGAACAACTGCCCGATGTCAGGCGTGTTCCTGTGGCTCGATCAGGTGCCACAGGCGCGCTTCCTGGACACGATGACGGTGACGTCTGCCACGCTGCCTCAGGGCACGCCGGTGCAGGTGCGCGTGGCCGTGGCGCTGGACGGGTTCGCGACGATGGTCGACAGCTCGCCCTACGTCGACTACAGCGCCATCGTGACCGGTGGGTCGCTCGGCATGACCGTCGCCAACGCGCCCGGCACGACCACCGGCATCCTGTCGACGTCCGTCGGCGGCTCGGTGCAACTGCAGGCGGGTCTGAGCGCGACGCTCTACGGCTACGGCATGCTCGGCCTCGGCATCCCACCCGCCTACTTCTCGTACTCGGTCGACCTCACGGCCCACGTCGGCGTGGACTGCCTGACGCCGGGCGCAACCCTGAACTTCTGCTCGGGCCGCAGCTATGCGACCCTCGCCTCCGAAGTGCACGCCGTCGCCGGCGGCTGCGGTACGGGTTCGCCAGTGCTCACGGCGACCCTGCCGATGCTCGGCCAGACGCAGAACTACACCATCACCGGTGCAACGCCCGGCGAAGCGGCGTTCTTCGGCTACTCGATCGGACCGGCCGTGAATGCGCCGCTCGGGCCATGCACGATCGCGCTCGACGGCACCAGCCTCGACCTGTCGTTCGCCGCCATCACCGATGCCGCGGGCTCCTGCAGCTTCGGCCGACTGTTGCCAACGGCACCGATCTTCGCCGGACTGCGGCTGACGACGCAGGCGCTGGTGCTGACGAACGGCGGCCCGCTGCTCGGCTTCGCGCAGCTGACCAACGGGCTCGAGATGACGATCGGCTTCTGATCGGCCGGGTAACGCGGCGCCGACCGTAGCATGCGTGCATGCACGCGCCGACCCGCCTGGGCCTCCTGCTGCTCGCCTTGTTCGCCTCGCTGCCGGGTCAGGCCCCGCCCGATCTGCGCCAGCACATCGAGTGGTTCTCGGCGGACGTCGCCGACCTCTCCCGGCGCTACGACGTGCCGATGTCGGGTGAGCACCGGCGCCGGCTCGGCGAGCGGTTCGAGCAGGAACAGCGCGAACTCGCCGCGATGGACTTCGAGGCGCTGCCGCACGACGCGCGCATCGATTGGCTCCTGCTCGACAACCACATCCGCCGCGAGCTGCACCGGCTCGAACAGCAGGCGCAACGCGACGCGGAGGTCCAGCAGCTGCTGCCGTTCGCGGCTGTGATCACGAACCTCGGTGAAGCGCGGCGCCGCCTCGAGCCGGTCGACCCGGAAGCCGCCGCCGCGACGATCGCCGAGCTGGAGCGCACCGTCGAACAGATCCGGACCCAGCTGCGCGAGGGCAAGCTCGATCAGGTGGCGCTGCCGCTGGCGGTGCGCGCGGCCGGTCGCATCGGCGAGCTGCGCGACCTCCTGCGCAACTGGTTCGAGTACCGCAACGGCTACGACCCGCAGTTCTCGTGGTGGCTGCGCGCGCCGTTCGGCTCGGCCGACACCGCCCTCGGGGCGCTGCAGAAGGAGCTGCAGGACCACAACACGAGCCAGGGCGGCGACAGCTCGCTGGTCGGCGACCCGATCGGCGAAGCGGCGCTGCTGCAGGAGCTCGCGTTCGAGTTCGTGCCCTACTCCCCGGCCGAACTGATCGCGGTCGCCGAACGGGAGTTCGCCTGGTGCGACGCCGAGCTGCTGCGCGCGGCGCGTGAGATGGGCTGCGGCGACGACTGGCGAGTGGCGCTGGCGAAGGTCAAGGACGACCACCGACCGCCGGGTGCGCAGCCGCAGTGGATCAAGGACCTGGCCGAAGAGGCGATCGCCTTCGTCGAACAGCGCGACCTGGTGACGGTCCCGCCGTTGGCGAAGGAGTGCTGGCGCATGCGCATGATGTCGCCGGCGCAGCAGCGCGTGAGCCCGTTCTTCCTCGGCGGCGAGACCATCCAGGTGTCGTTTCCGACCGACGAGATGCCGCACGACGCCAAGCTGCAGAGCCTGCGCAGCAACAACGAGCACTTCTGCCGCGCGACCGTGCACCACGAACTGATCCCCGGCCACTGGCTGCAGCAGTACTCGCAGGAGCGCTACCGCACCTACCGGGCGCCGTTCGGGACGCCGTTCTGGATCGAGGGCTGGTCGCTCTACTGGGAGATGCGGCTGTACGACCTGGGCCTGCCGCAGAACGCCGCAGACCGGATCGGCATGCTCTATTGGCGCTCTCACCGCTGCGCGCGCATCGTCTTCTCGCTCCAATTCCACCTCGGCAACTGGACCGGGCCGCAGTGCGTCGACTACCTGGTGCAGCGCGTCGGGCACGAACGCGCCGCGGCCGAAGGCGAGGTGCGGCGGTCCGTGGGCGGCGACTACGGGCCACTCTACCAGGCGGCCTACATGCTCGGCGGCCTGCAGCTGCGCGCGCTGCACCACGAACTGGTCGCGTCGGGCAAGCTCACCGAGAAGGCCTTCCACGACCGCGTGCTGCAGGAGAACTCGATCCCGATCGCCGTCCTGCGCGCGGCCTTCGCGGCCGAGCCGCCGCCGCGGGCACTGCCAGCGTGGCGCTTCGCCGACGAGTGAACCCGGTGGCGAGCGGGCGGCGACCGCCCGGGCGTTGCGACGGTTTGCGGCCCGCATCGGCCACCATGGCGCGCGTTGGATTGCGCGCGGCCCCGGCAAGTGCTTGACCACCCCGCCCCCGTGGCCACGATCACGCCTGCTCCCCCTCGCCTTCGGAAACGCCCCCATGACGACCCCCGCCACGACGACCCCGCTGAAGTACCTCGACCAGGCCCTCGGCGTGCTGCGCAACCTCGGCCTGATCAAGTCCGAACCCCAGACCGCACCGATCGTCGCGCTGATCGACCGCATCGCCCACCTCGAACCGGACCAGGCCGCGGCGATCGCGCGCACGCTGTCGCAGGCGTCCTTGTTCAACGAGGTCGTGCGCGAGCAGATCCAGGCGATGCAGATCGGCGAACGCTACCGCGGCATCACCGGCGCCTTCGACTCGATCCGCGACGACGCCAAGCGCATGGTCGACCAGATGGCCGACAACAAGATCGACACGTTCGAGCGGCTCGGCAACATCTGGATGAAGGTCACGCGCGGCGACATCCCATCGCGCTTCGCGAAGATCAAGACCACCTACCTGACCGTCGCCAAGGACACCAAGGACCAGATCCAGCGCGAGCAGACGATCCTCGAGGCCTACCGCGACTTCCGCACCGCGCTGAAGGAATCGCAGGTGCTCGGCTTCCAGCTGCTGCAGCGCGCCGAGGCGGCGCTGGCCAAGAAGAAGGCAGCGCTGCAGGGCGCGGCCACGGCGCTGGAGCAGTACCAAGGCAAGGACCTGGCCGAGAAGGCGAAGTTCGAACTCGCGCGCGACCTGGCGCTGCAGGCGCTGCAGGACGAGGACAAGCGCTACCAGATCGCCAAGGACCTGGCCGAGAACCTGTCGATCTCCTACAGCACGACCGAGGTGGTGATGGCGCGCATCGCGCAGATCACCGACGCCAAGGAGCGCGTCTACTCGCAGTCGGTGACGTTCTTCGGCACCAACGAGACGGTGTTCACGGCGCTGTCGGCGTCGTTCACCGGCCTCACCGGCCTGCACGAGAGCACGCAGACGCTCGAGGCGATGAAGGAAGGCATCAACAAGAGCCTGGAGACGCTCGGCGAGGTCGGCACCGAGATCCAGGAGGCGGCGCTGAAGGCCGGCTACGGGCCGACGATCAAGGCCGCGTCGGTGGCCAAGCTCGTCGACGCGGTGGTCAGCTACCAGGAACGCAGCTACCAGATCATCGACGAGATGCGCGAGCTCAGCACCAGGAACGAAGTCGAGCTGGTGGCGGCGACCGAAGCGGGCAAGCGGCGCATGGTCGCGCTGCAGGACCGCGTGGCCAAGCTGCCCGCACCGCAGTGAGCGCGGTCGTGACCGACACCGCCGCCGCGCCCGTGGCCCTCGACCGGGTCATGCTGGCGATGGACGTCGTCGACACGCTGCGCCACCAGCAGGCGCTGGTCGACGCCGAACTCGACGACGACCGGCGGCAGCAGGAGTTCGTCGACCGCGTGCAGGCGATCTACCGCTCACAGGGCATCGACGTCGACGAGGCGGTGATCCGCGAAGGCGTCACGGCGCTGCGCGAGAACCGGTTCGTCTACACGCCGCCCGAGCGGTCGCTGTCGGTGCGGCTGGCCGAGGTCTACGTCGAGCGCGGCAGGTGGGCCCGGCGCGCGGCCCTGGTGCTGGCGGTGGCACTCGCGCTGTGGGCGACCTACGCGGTGCCGGCCCACTACCACCACCGCAGCCTGGTCGACGGTTTTCGGCGGCAGACCGCGCAGCTGCTGGCGACGGCCGAGTCGCGCGCGCGGGCGGCCGACGAGTTGCTGGCCGACTGGGAACGCGCCCACGGCGAACACGACTCGGTCGCGGTCGCACGGCTGCTGGCCGATGCGTCGGCGGCGGTCGCGAGTGGACAGCAGCGCATCGAGACGGTGCAGCACGAACTGTCGCCGCTGCCGGACGCCGAGCAGTATCCGGCCGCGCGCACGACCTGGGACGAACGGCTGGCGACGTTCGGCGGCTCACTCGATGCGGCCACCGCCGATCTCGGCACCGCGCGCAGCCTGCTCGCGACCGTCACGCAGCTGCACTCGTTGCAGACCCGCGTCGACATCGCGCTGCAGCGACTCGCGGGCCTCACCCTGTCGGCCCGCGAACAGGCCGAGATCGACACGCTGCAGCGCGACGTGCGCGCGGCGATCGACAACGGCGACGACGCGGCCGCCGAGCGCGCCTTCGAACTGCTGGACCGCCGCATCGACCACATCCTGGCGACGCGCAAGCGGCAGGCCGACACGCGGGCGCTGTTCGCCAGCCTGTCGACGGCGCTCGCGGGCGTCGACGTGCAAGCCGCGGCGGCGACCGAGCTGGCACAGTTGCGCACGGCGACCGAACAGGCGATGGCGGCCGACGACTGGGAACGCGCCGGCCAACAGGTCGAGGCACTGCGCACCTTGGTGGCCGAACTCGACCTCACCTACGAGCTGCGCATCGTCTCGCGCCCGGACGACCGCAGCGGCATCTGGCGTTACGAGGGCAACGACCGCAGCCGGCGCAACTACTACATCGTCGTCGAGGCGATCGGCAAGGACGGCCGCGCGCTGTCGCTGCCGATCACCAGCGAAGAGGACCAGACGACGCGCAGCGTGCGCCGCTTCGCGATCCGCGTGCCCGAGAGCGTCTACGAGCGCGTCAAGGCCGACAAGCTCGACAATGGCCTGATCGACGACGTCGTGTTCGGCCACAAGCGCCGCGGCGCGCGTGAGCCCGAGTACCGCTTCCCCGTGGCCGGCGGCCGCATCACGCAGTGGTGACCATGCAGAACGGCCAAGACGTCGCCCGCGAGATCTCGCGCAAGCTCACGACCGCCGAGCAGGACGTGGCCCGCATCGGCCAGCAGCTGCAGGGTCTGCGTGCCGAACTCGACGGTGTTCGCACCGAGGAGGCGCGCACCATCGCCGCGCTGGCCAAGGTCCGCCTCGGCGAACTCGACGCCGACCGCATCACCACCGGCCTCGACACAGCCGACCGCGAGGCCCTCGCAGCGTTCGCCGCACGCGACCAGGAACGGCAGCGCCTGCAGACGGCGATCGACGACGGCGCCCGCCAACTGGCCGATCTGATGCACGAACGCACGGCGCGGGTGCAGACGCGCGACGCCGCCGGCACGGCGCGCGAAGCGCAGATCGCGGCGACGATGCAGCGCCTGGCCGAGGGCGAGGCCTACCAGGTGCAGCGCCAGCACGTCGCCGCCTGCATCGCGCAGGCCCAGAACGCCGACGACAAGGCGAAGCAGGCCGAGACCGACCGCGATCGCAAGCGACAGCCGTACGAGGCCGACAAGCTGTTCGCCTACCTGTGGCGGCGGCGCTACCGGTTCCCCGACTACCGCGCGTTGCCGCTGTTCGCCACGCTCGACGGCTGGGTCGCGCGGCTGTGCAGCTACGACGCCGCGCACCGCGACTACGGCATGCTGCTGGCGATCCCCGAGCGTCTGCGCGCGCATGCGATCGGCCTCGCCGCGACCGCAGCGGCCGAGGCCGGCAAGCAGACCGCGCTCGAGACCGAGGCGCTGCAGCAGGACGGCGTGCCGCAGCTCGACGCAGCACTGCAGCAGGCGCAGGGGCAGCTGCAAGACACCGAAGCACGCCTCGACACCGCCGAACGCGGCCAGCAGGACCGGTTCGTGCAGCAGGCCGGGATCGACGCCGGCACCGACGCGCATTCGCAGCGGGCCACGCAGGCACTCGATGCCCAGCTGGCCAGCGAGGACATCGTGACGCTGCGCGCGGACGCCGAACGCACCGCGACCCCGGCCGACGACCAGCTCGTGCGCCAGATCGCCGACCTGCGGCAACGCGCGGACCAGCTACGCACCGAGCTCGCCGCCGTCGAGGCGCAGCACCAGGCGGCCCAGATCGCGCGCGGTCGCGTGCTGGACCTGTCGAGCCGCTTCCGCCGCGAGGGCTACGACGGCGGCAACTCGCTGTTCGACGGGCTCGACGTCGCCTGGCTGCTCGGGCGGCTGCTGTCGGGGGCATTGGGCAGCGGCGACGCCTGGACGACGGTGCGCAACCGGCAGCGTTGGCGGCCGTCGCCGTCGATCTCCCGTTCGCCGAGCATCTTCGGCAGCAGCGGCGGCGGCCTGCGCATCGGCGGCATCAAGATCGGCGGCGGCGGCTTCGGTGGCGGCGGTGGCTTCCACGGCGGCGGCGGCTTCGGTGGCGGCGGTGGCTTCCGCACCGGCGGCGGTTTCTAGCGCGCACTCGCACCCGCGACCATCCCGCGGCAGGATGCGCCCCCATGTCGCTCGCGGCCATCCTGCTGCTGTGCCTCGCGGCGTTCGCGCTCGCCCACCGCTTCTACGGCCGCTTGCTCGCACGCTGGTTCGGCCTCGACCAGAAGGCGACGACGCCGGCGCACGTGCACGAGGATGGCTGTGACTTCGTGCCGACGCCGAAGTTCTATCTGCTGTCGCAGCACTTCTCGGCGATCTCGGCGGCCGGGCCGATCGTCGGGCCGATCCTCGCGGCGCAGTGGTTCGGCTGGCAGCCGGCGTTCTGGTGGATCGTGCTCGGCTGCATCTTCATCGGCGCGATGCACGACTTCGGCGCACTGGTAGCGTCGGTGCGGCACGGCGCCAGCTCGGTGGCACAGGTGCTGCGCGAGCACCTGAATCCGCGCAGCTACACGGCGTTCACGATCTACATCTGGCTGGCGCTGATCTACGTGATCATCGCCTTCACCGACGTCACCGCGCGCGCGTTCACCGAAGCGCTCGACGTCGCCATGCCCGACAGCGACACGAAGCTGCGCATCGCCGGCGCCGGCGTCGCGTCGAGTTCGATGCTCTACCTCGGCCTCAGCCTGCTGATGGGCGTCGTGGTGAAGTTGCTGCGGCCGCCGCTGTGGCTGCTGACGCTGGTGTTCGTGCCCGCCGTCGGCGTCGCGATCTGGCTCGGGCCGCTGCTGCCGATCGACTGGCAGCTGGCCGGCGACGTGCCGTCGCTCGGTTGGGCCTGGGCGATCCTCGCCTACTGCGGCATCGCCTCGGTGCTGCCGATGTGGCTCTTGCTGCAGCCGCGCGGCTACCTCGGCGGCTTCTTCCTCTACCTGACACTCGGCGGCGGACTGCTGGGCCTGCTCTGGGCGAACCCGGCGATCGAATGGCCGGCCAGCACCGGCTTCGTCGGCACGAACGGCCAGGCGCTGGTGCCGTTCCTGTTCATCACCATCGCCTGCGGCGCCTGCAGCGGCTTCCACGGCCTGGTCTGCTCGGGCACCACCAGCAAGCAGATCGACAAGGAACCCGATGCACACCTGGTCGGCTACGGCGGCATGCTGCTCGAAGGCGTGGTCGCACTGCTGGCGCTCGCCTGCGTGATGATGCAAAAGCCCGGCTCCGCGGTCGCCGGCATGGGCCCCGACAAGATCTTCGGCGTCGGCATCGGCACTTTTCTGCACCAGCTCGGTGTGCCGATGCAGTTCGCGGTGACGTTCGGCATGCTCGCGTTCGCGACCTTCGTCTACGACACGCTGGACGTGTGCACGCGGCTCGCGCGCTACCTGTTCTGCGAGTTCACCGGCTGGCGCACGCGCACGGCGGGCATCACCGGCACCGTGGTCTCGCTGCTGCTGCCGGCGTGGTTCGTCGCGCAGACGGTCACCAATCAAAAGGGCCAGGTCGTGCCGGCCTACACCGTGATCTGGCCGCTGTTCGGCTCGACCAACCAGCTGCTCGCCGGGCTGACGCTGGTCGGCCTGTCGCTGTGGCTCGCGCACACCAGCAAGAACGTCTGGCTGCGGCTCGCAGTCGGCGTGCCGATGGTGTTCATGATGGGCATGACGATCAGTGCACTTTGGCTGCAGATCGTGCAGGCGACCGACCCGGTGCTGGCGGTCGTCGCGATCGTGCTGCTGGTGCTGGCGCTGTGGATCACCGCCGAAGCGGTGTGGTCGCTGCTGCGGCGGCGCCGTCGGCTTGCCGCTTTTGCCGGACCCGGCTAGCGTCGCGGCAATGGCGCCCCGCGAACGAACGGCGACGACGCGGCGCGCACGGCGCCTGCTGCTGCTCGGCTTCGGTCTCGGCGTCGGCCTGCTGCTGGCCGAGGTCGGCGTGCGCGTGCTGCGTGCACTCGGCGAACACCAGCGGCTCGAGGCCTCGCAGCTGGCCGAGGGTGCGCCCGAGTCGCTGCAGCCCGGTGCCGAAGCGACGCTGCCGCAGATCGTGCGCGCGGCGAAGAATCCGTCGCTCATCTACGAGCTGCGGCCCCACCTCGAAGTCACCTACAAGGGCGTGCGCGTGCAGACCAACGCGGACGGATTTCGCGGCCCGTTGCGTTCGCGCGAGAAGCTCGTGAACGGCTACCGCATCGTCGGCCTCGGCGACTCGGTGCTGTTCGGCTGGGGCGTGCCGTTCGAGTCCTGCGGGCTCAGCGTGCTCGAACACAAGCTGCAGGCGGCGCTGCCCGATCGTACCGTCGAAGCGGTCGACACCGGCGTGCCCGGCTACAACACGGCGATGGAGGAGCACGTGCTGCGCGACAAGGGGCTCGCGTTCGCGCCGGACCTGGTGCTGGTCGACTTCGTCGGCAACGACTTCGACCTACCCGACTTCCTCTGGGAGCAACCCGATTACTGGACGCTGCGCAGGAGCTTCCTGCTCGACCTGGCACGCCGCGTCGTCTGGCAGCGCAAGAGCCAGCTCGAAGGACCGTTCGTCTGGTCGCCGTACGACGACACCGGCGCGCGCTACGAGTCGAACGTCGATCGGGTGCCACCGGCGTATCGCCACCTGGTCGGCCTCGACGCCTATCGCCGCGCGATGACGGCGATCGTCGCGCTGGCCAAGGAGAACGGCTGCCATGTGCTGGTCACCGGCCACCACGTGATGAACCCGAAGGCGGTCGCGGTGTGTGAACAGCTCGGCGTGCCGATGGTCAACCCGGCCGCGCGCATCGTGCAGTGGCTGCACGAGCACGGCGACCAGCCGTACCTCGGCTCGCCGCTGACGCTCAGTGCCGAAGACCCCCACCCATCGGCGATGCTGCACGAGTGGTGGGCCGAGGCCATCGTCGAGCGCCTGCACGAACTCGGCTGGCTGCCGCAGTGAGCACGGCCCGGCGCACGCCCGGCCGACCGTCACCGGCTCACGAGTTCGACGCGGCCGCGGCCGCCCGCGGCGACCTCGGCGACGCAGCCGACGCCCGGCGCGTAGTACTTGTGCTCGACCGCGCCCGGCTCGAGCCGCGTCCAGTCCTTCGTCTGCACACAACCGGAGAACGTGCCCGCCGGCACGGTCACGGTCGCGTCGACCGCCACGATCTGCGCCTCGTCCTCGGCCTCGCCGGCCAGGTACTCCTGCCGGAACGTGCGGCCCACGGTCGGGTGCGCGGGCATGACGATGCCGGGCTTGGCGCCGTTCACGCCGGCCTGCCACGACCCCGCCGTGCTGACGCGACCGTGCTCGTACTCCTTCGTGTCCTCGCCGAAGTACCAGACGTTGCCGTCGCGGTCCTGTGCGAACCAATCCCAGGTGTCCTCCTTCACCTCGTTGCCTTCGCGCACGACGTCGTGCACGACGGTGCAGGTGACGCCGGCGATGACCTTCGTATCGGGCATCACCGTGACGACGGTCTCCTCCCCGTCCTCGTCGCCGGTCGACCGGTAGCGACGCGTGGTGCCGGGCACGAGCGGGAAGAACGGGTTGTCGACGCCTCGCACGAACTGCGCCGGGTCGATCGCCGGGTCGTAGCTGCTGTCCTCCTGGAAAAGGGAGCAACCGGCGAGGGTGAGGCACGTGGCGGCGAGAGAAGACCGGATCAAGGGGTGGCTCATTGGGTAGGGGCGGATCGATGGGATCCGTGTGATGGCCGGTCATCATGGCGGCACTTGCTGAAGGCCGGCTGAAGCGGGCATGCCTGCGGCGATCCGATGCCGGTTCCACCACGCGTCCCGACATCCCGTCAGGGTCCGGCGGCCACTGGGCCCGCCATGCGCGCCATCGCCTCGCCCCTGCTGCTGTTCGTCGTCCTCACGTCGTGTTCCCTGTCGTTGCCCCTGCAGAGCGACTGGCGCCAGCGCGCCTGGGCGGGGTCGGAGCCCTGCAGTTCGACCGAAGAACTGGCCGTCGCCTGCACCGACGCGATGCACGTCGTGCGCACCGAACTGACCTGCTCGGCGGCGGCCGGCACGCTGACCGTCACCGTGCTCGATCCTGCCGGTGTGCAACGCAACCACCAGGTCGTGCACCGCGGCGAACAGGAACTGGCGCTGTGCTGGCCGGCACAGGCGGGCACCTGGCGGTTGCAGATCACGGCGCTGGACTTCGCCGGTGCCTACGACGTGACGCTCGCCGCGACGAGCCGGCCGATCGACGTGCGGGTGGATCTGGTATCCGACACGCTGCGATGACCTGACTCGACCTCCGTCAGCGCACGAAGTCGCCGAGCGGCGGCAGCTCCGGCGGCCTGACGCGGCGGCGGCGCTCGGTCAGCGATTCCAGGAACGCCCTCAGGTCCGCCTTCTCGCTGGCGTCGAGCGCGAGCGCCTGCAGCAGCGGCGACTTGCTCGGGAACAGCGGGTCGTCCTGCTGCTCGGGCTTGCGCTTCAGGGTCACCATGCCGGCGGAGTACATGTTGAGCACGCCGTCGAGGTCGAACAGGCCGTTGTGCATGTACGGCGCCGTGCGCGTGACGTTGCGCAGCGACGGCGTCTTGAAGCGGCCGACGTCGGCGGGGTCCTTGGTGACCGCATGGCGGCCGAGGTCCTGCAGCTTGCGGCCGTAGTACGACAGGCCGAGGTCGTGGAAGCCGCCGTCGCTCAGCAGCGGGCCGTGGTGGCAGTTGACGCAGCGGGCCTTGGTGCGGAACAGGTGCAGCCCGCGCACGGCGTCGTCGGACAGCGCGTCGCGCTTGCCGCCGAGGAACGCGTCGAAGTCGCTCGAGCCGTCGCTGGTGATCGTGCGTTCGAAGTCGGCGAGCGCCGTCAGCGTGTGCGCGATCGTCGGCTCGGCGTCGCCGAACGCGGCCGCGAAGCGCGCGCGATAGCCCTGGCTCGACGCGAGCGAGCTGACGACGTGCTCGCTGCTGCCGTGCATCTCATTCGGATTCTCGAACACTGCCAGCGCCTGGTCCTCGAGGCTCTTCGCGCGGCCGTCCCAGAAGAAGCTGCGGCCGAACGCGGCGTTGAGGATCGACGGCGCGTTGCGCGCCAGCGGCTGGAAGCCGTGGCCGAAGCTGGTCGCGCGGCCGTCGGCCCAGCCCAGCTCGGCGTCGTGGCACGACGCGCACGCCATCTGGCCAGTGCCCGACAGGCGTGCGTCGAAGAACAGCGCCTGGCCAAGCTCGATGCGCGCACGATCGTGCGGGTCGGTCGCGTGCGGCGGACGCGGCACCGGGCCCAGTTCGACGAAGTGCACGCCGGCATCGACGGTGGGCGCGGGCCAGTTCGCCGGTGGACCCGAGTAGAGATCGCGCAGCGTGCCAGCGGACAGCGCGGCGGGCGCAGCGGGCGCGACAGGCGCGACGGGTGCACTCGCGGCAGCGCTTGCGGCCGCCACCGCCGCACCACCCGCAGCCTCAGGCGAGCGGCAGGCGGCGACGACCAGGAACGGGATCACGAGTGCGCGGTGCAGCTGCATGCGCGCAGCCTGCCGGTCGAACGGCACCGGCGCAACCGTTCAAGGGCGGCCCTGGCTGCGCCGTTTTGCCCGTTCCATCGCCCCCACCACGCCGCCGGCGTCGGCTGCGGGCGCGGGGCGCGAGGGCGGCGAGGGCGACTCGACGGCCGCGGGGCGGGACACGGTGGCCACTGCCGCGGCCGGCACGGCACGCCGCCTGGGCTGGCGCACGCGGGCGAACGCGGGCCACGGCACGTGCAGCCGCCGCACGGCGATCTCGGCGAGCAGCACCAGCACTGCGAACACTGCCGCCCAAACGCCGAGGTCGATGCGGCCGGCGCTGCGCCGCGGGCCGTCGACGATCGCAGCCGCGGCCGGTTGCACGCTGCCGCCGGTCGACAGCGCGAGCCGCCGCAGCAGCCGTTCGCCAGCGCGCGCATCTGGCTGCGGCGCCCATTCCGGCGAGTACGGCAGGCACAACGGCGGCACGCGCACGGTCGCACCGGCGACCTGCACCGCGGCGCGGTAGATGCCGTCGCGGTCGAGCGCCACGCGCGCCAGCAGGCGGCCGGCGGCGATGCGTTCGAAGTGCAGGTCGACGGCGCGCCCATCGGGTGTCGTGACGATGCCGCGTGCGGTGTCGAGCAGCGCAGCCTCGGCGTCCTCGACCTCGAGCGCGATCCGGCCTTCGTTGCCATCGCGGCGCGCATCGACGAACAGACCCGCGGTCTTCGCGCCGCCGAGCCAGCGCACCAGCGTGGCGAAGAAGTCGCCGTAGGCCGGCCAGTCGGCGAGCCCGCCGGACAGCGCGCCGTCCGCTTCGCCGAGGAACGCCGCGGCACGGCCGAGGCCGCACTGCCAGTGCGTCAGCAGCGGCGCCTGCTGGTCGTCCGCGCTCTGCAGCGCCAGTTCGGCGGTGCCCCGCCGCCACGCCATCGAATAGCCACCGAGCACCGGGAACGTCGCCGGCATGTCGCCTAGGGCGCGCAGGCCCGGCCGCGCGACCGCCGTGGTCGGCTCCTCCACCATCGACGAACGCGCGACCTGGATCGTCTCCTGCGCGAACACGCGCGGCAGATCGGCAGCGTCGGCGACGAACTGGCAGCGGCCGTTGCCGAGCTGCGCGATCGCCTGCAGCAGGCGGGCGTCGCTGTCGGTGTCGCTGCCGAGTCCGATCACCGACACGGTGACGCCGGCGCGCACCAGTTCGGGCACGAAGGTCAGGTAGTCGCCGGGTTCCTCGCTGTCTGCAGCGTCGGCGAACAGCACGACATGGCGGTTGTGTTGCGTGCTGGCGAGCAGCTGTTCGGCCGCCGCGTGCAGCGCCGGGCCGATGTAGATGCCGCCGCCCATCGACTCGATCTGCCGCACCTGGGCCGACAGTGCGGCGCGGTCCACGACCGGCTGCATCGGCAGCACGACGTGCGCGGCCGAGTCGACGGCGATCACGGCGACCGCGTCGATCGGCGACAGCAGTTCGATCGCGGTGGCGGCACCGCGGTCCGCGAGCTGCATCTTGGTCGTGCCGCCGGCGTCGGCCTGCATCGAACCCGAACGGTCGAGCGCGATCGCCATCGCCAGGCCGAAGCGCCGCTGCTCCTCGCGCATCTCCATCGTCACCGGCAGCACCTGTTCGATCGCCGACTGGTGGTAGCCGCCGACGCCGAAGCTCGCCTTGCCGCCGGTCATCAGCAGGCCGCCGCCGAGGTCGCGCACCCAGGTCGCGAGGGACTGCATGGCGCCGGCCGGCAGGTCGCCAGCGGCGACGTCTTCGAGCACGACGCAGCGCACCGGGTCGAGCGCGGACAGCGACAGCGAGGCGGTGCGGGCGGCCACGACCTCGACCTCGAGTCCGGCGGCGCGCAGCGAACGCGTGAGCCGGTCATCGCGCCCGTTCGGCGTCACGCACACGACACGCGGCGGCGCGACGGCGCGCACGACGGCGAGACCGCGATCGTTCTGCGGCACGCTGTCGCCCTCGCGTGTGACCTCGATCGCCAGCTCGTGCAAGCCGCCCTGCAGCAGCGTGCGGCGGAACTGCAGCACGTTGCGGCCGGCGCGCAGGTCGGCGTCGCCTTCGCGCAGCACCTCGCCATCGCCGAGCAGGCGCCAGTGCGCTGATCCGGCACGATCGGCGGCGACGATCGCGGCGAACGCGAACGGTTCGCCGACCGCCGCCTCGGCCGGCGCCTGCAGATCGACGACGGCGATGTCGGCAGCGACGGTGCGGCCGACGTGCCAGGTGTCGATGCGCAGGCCGGCGCGCACCGCCGCGCGCGCCGCCGCGTCGAGGTCGCCGCCATGGTGTTCGCCGTCGCTCCAGACCAGCAGCGAGCCGTTGCGGCCGGCCGGCACCAGCGCGACGCCGGCCATCACCGCGGCGGCGAGGTCGCTGCCGTCGGCATCGACGACCCGTTCGCTGTCCGGCCACGTCGCCTCGGCACGCGGCGTGCTGAGCACCACCGGCTGGCGGCCGAACGTGACCAGGCCGATGCGATCGCCGGGCACAAGCCGTGCGCCGATCTGCGCCAGCAGTTCGCGCGCGGCGTCGGTCGACGGCGGCACCGAGCGCGAGCGGTCGACGACCAGCACGACGTCGCGGCCGTCTTGTTCGCCGGGCCACGACGGTTCGGCGAGCAGCAGGGCGACCAGCAGCAACAGCAGCACGCGCAGCACACCGACGAACGGCCGCGGCCACAACCGGCGGCGCAGCAGCAGCGCCGCCAGCGGCAGCAGCAGGAACGCCTCGGGATGCACGCAGTCGATCACGGGCGCCTCCCGGCGAGCCACCACCAGTCGGCGCCGAGCAGCAGCAGCAAGAGGAGCGCGAGCCACCGCCGCTCGGCGTCGGTGTCGCGCGTGGCATCGCCCGTGCGCACGGGTCGTGCGGTGCGCGGCCAACTGCCGCTGCCCAGTCCTCGCAGGTCGCTCTCGGCCGGGTCGCAGAAGCGCGCCGCGATCTGCGCCAGCTCGACGCCGTCGCGGCCGAGCAGCCGGTACGTGCCGGGCAACGTCGGCACGAAGCCGAGCACGCGCGCCGGACCGCCGTCGGTGCGGGTGCCATCGGGCGCCTCGATCGCAATCGCCGCATCGTTGCCGCCCGCCACCAGCGCGCGCCGGTAGCGCGCCTCCTCGCCGAGCAGGACTTCGTTCGCCTCCGGCCCCGGCACCTCGAGCCGCGCGCGCTCGACGACGTTCGCCCACAGCACCGGCCAGTCCGGCGAACGCACCAGGTTGCCGGCGCGCGCGTCGAGGTTCAGCCACAGGCGGCGACCGACGTCCGGCAGCTCCTCGGTGACCAGCGCCTGCGTGCCGGCGGCGACCAGTACCTGCCCCGGCAGCTCGCGGCGGCCGGCGAGCCAGACCACACCTTGCAGCTCCACGCCGGGCAGCCACGGATGCGTGCGATCGATCACGAACGGACCGCGCCACGCGTCGCGTTCGCCGTCGGTGTCGTCGGCTGCGATCACGACTTCGCACTGGCCCGGCCGCAGCGCACCAGACTGCGCACTGACCACCAGCTGCGCGGCGCGCGGGTCGGCTTCGGCCCGCACACCGCGGATCGCCGCGAACACGCGGTCGAGCGCCAGCTGCCGGCGCTGCTCGGCGGGCAACAGGTCGCAGACGCCGACCACACGCTCGGGCAACGGCAGCAGCCGCGCCGTGTCGTCGATGCCGAGCGCGTCGGCGCGCAGCTCGACCAGCACCGGCCCGGTGCCCGGGGGCAGCGCCACGACCGCATCGGCGATGCCGTCCTGCAACACGACCTGGCGCGCCAGCAGCGGTTGCCCGCCCGCCAGCACCGTGAACGTCACAGCCGCGATCGGTCCGAAGCCGCCGATGCGCAGCCGCAGCTCCTCGCCACCATCGGCGCGCGGCAACCGTTGTGCGGTCAGGATCGCCGCGTTCGGCAGCGCTTCGCCGAACGCGAGCACCGTGACGTCGTCCTGCGGCACCGTCGGTGCCGTGTCGGTGCAGAACGTGACCTCGCCGCCGTCGCCGGCGAGTTCGCGCGCGAGGTCGAGAGCGGGTCCGAAGTCGTGGCGCCGCTGCACCGGCCGCCAGTTCGCGAGCGCCCGCAGCGCCGCGTCGGGTGACGCGGCGGGTCCGGCGAGCACGGCCGGCCGCGCGCCGGTGCAGAGCAGCGTGACCCGGTCGCCGCCGCCGAGCGCATCCGCCTGCTGCCGCACCGCCGCCACCGCACGCTGCTGCGCCCCGGCCTGCATCGATGCCGAATCGTCGAGCACGAACACCATGTGCCGCGCGCGCGCGCCGCCGAACGACAGCCCCGCCAGCCACAGCGCCAGCACGCCCGCCGCCAGGCACTCGAGCCACAACGACGGCGTGTAGAGCAGCCGTGTGCGCGTGCGGCCGGCGTCGGCGACCAGCCGGTCCGGCGCGAACAGGCACAGGCCGGCGACGCGCCGTTCGACCAGCCGGCGGCGGAACAGGTGCAGCACGACGACCGCCGGTACGGCCAGCAACGCCAGCAGACCGAGCGGCTGCGCGAGGTTCATGCCGGCTCCAGCACGCCGGCCGGCAGCAGCGCGCGCGCGGCCATCTCGTGCAAGCCCGCCGCCGCGACCTGCACGAACGTGCCGCCTTCGCCGACCACCGCCGCGCTAGGCGGCGACCGCGCGCGCGTCGAGCTGCACCTCGCTGCGCGCGCCGGACTCGGCGTCGACCAGCGTCAGCGCACCGTCCGCGCTCGGCGCGAGTTCCCATGGATCGAGCAGCTGCACGCAGGCGAAGCGCGACGCGCCGGCCATCAGCCGCCGCAGCAGCGGCGCCGGGTCGCTGGCCCACAGGCCATCGGTCAGCAGCACGCGCACGCCGTTCGGCCGCAGCGGCACCGCCGGCAGTCCCGGCTGGTCCGAGGAATGGGCGAACGTCAGCGAGTCGCCGACGAGTCGCCCGCCGCCGAGCGCCAGCAGCCGCGAGGCCGCACCTTCGCGTTGCGTCCAGTGCAGCAGCGCGGCGCAGAGCACGCGCGCCGCCCGTTCCTTCCGCGGCGTGCTGGCCATCGACGCCGAACTGTCGACCAGCACGTCGGTGTGCGGCGCGACCTCCTCCTGGTGCAGCCGCACGCGCAGCTGCTCGGTGCGCGCGTAGCTGCGCCAGTCGACGTGGCGCAGGTCGTCGCCGGGCACGTAGTCGCGGAAGTCGAGGAACTCCATCGAGCTGCCGACGCCGTGGCCGCGCCGCGCGCCGCTGCGGCCGCGGAAGCGCATGCTGCCGAGCGCCAGGCGGTAGCGGCCGACGGTCGCGGCGACCTCGGCGCCCACGCTCGGGGTGGTGTCAGGCACCGGCGGCGGCCTTGCCGGTGACGGCGGGTTGCTGCCGGCGCACAGCCGACGCGGCCAGCACTTCTTGCACGCCGCCGAAGAGACTGCGCCACTGCAGCAGCAGGCACACACCGGCACAGCCCAGCACGGCCGCCAACATCGATCCGCGCCAGGGATGGAACGCAAACTGCTCGATGGTCCAGAACGGGTTCATCGCGTGCCCCGGATGCCAGTTGTCGACGTGGCCGCGCACGAACACGTCGACCAGCAGCGGCACCAGCACGAACGCCAGCAGCACCAGCGGCAGCAGGAAGCGCGCGAGGTGGTTGCCGGCCAGCGACGCCGGCAACCGGCCGCGCAGCCACTTGCCGAGCGACAGGTAGATCACGCCGTAGGCGGCAGCGAACGCGGTCATGCGCAGCACGCCGAGGGCGATGTCCGTGATGCGCACGCCCGGCGCGACCATCGCACTGCTGGTCGCGGGCCAGATCGTCGCGCCCACACCCGCCAGCAGGGCGAAGTAGACCAGCAGGCACACGGCCCCGCGGTCGCGGCCCGGCAGCAACGGCGCCGCCAGGAGCGCGAGCAACCGGCTGCGCGGCACGTGCGCGCGCACGCGCGGCGACAGCTCCTTCTGCTCGGTCCACAAGAAGATCCCGAACACGATGCCGAGCAGCACACCGAGGAACACGATGCCCGGCAGCACCTCCTTCCAGGCGGCCGGCGGCACGAAGCCCCACATCCAGGCGAGCGCGACCAACGGCGCCGCGAACAGGAACACCCGGAAGCCGGTGGCGCGGTTCTCGAACGCGTGCAGCAGGAAGCTCTGCGCGGTCAGCGCCGACAGCGTCGCACCCGCAGCGCAGCCGAGCACCAGCGCCGCCACGAACATGCCGAACTCCGGCCGGCGCAGCATCCAACCGAGGTCGCGCGTGTACTCGCCGCTGCCGACGTAGCCCATCATCGCGAACGTCATCATGCCGAAGCCGAACGCCGCGACGACCTGCGCCACCGACTGCAGCGCCGGCAGGGTGCCCTGCGCCGCCGCGGAGATCGCCGCCGCCGTCGCCGCGACGCACAGCACCAACGCGAACACCAGGGTGACGACGATCGTCGGCAGATCGACGCCGCGCAGCAGGTAGCTGGTGGCCAACAGCGGCGCCAGCAGCGAGACGTAGAGCAGGAACTGCACCATTGCCGCGAGCAGCTTGCCGAACACGATCGAGCGCGGCCGCAGCCGCGACAGCAGCAGCTGCTCGACGATGCCCGAACGCAGCTCGAGCCGCATCGACTGGTAGGCCTGCATCGGCACCACGAACAACAACAGCGGCGCCAGCAGCGTCAGCCCGGCGTCGAACACGTTGCGGCCGGCCTTGGCGCCGTTGCCGTCGCTGCCGACGACGGCGGTGGCGATGACGACGCTGACCACCAGCACGAGCAGCACGGTCAGCACGAACAGGCGGCCCTTGACGGCCTGCTGCACCTCGCGCACCAGGATCGGGTTCAGCCGGTCGGACAGCAGCGACCAACGGCCGGCTGCAGCTGCGACGGGAACCTCGGCGGCGGCGGTCGCGGTCATTGCACGTTCCCCTTCGTCGACTGCAGGAAGATGTCCTCGAGATCGGCCTCGTCGCGCGCGAACTCGACCACGGCGATGCCGCCGGCGATCGCCCGCTGCAGCAGGTCAGCCGCCGCCGCGTCGTCGCCCGCGAACGCGAAGCGCAGCCGATCGCCGTCGAGCCGCACGTCGCCGACTCCCGGCTGCAGCAGCAGGAAGCGCTGCGCCGGCTCGACCTCGCGCAGCACGCGCATCGACACGGCCTGCTCGGCGCGCACGCTCTGCTGGATCTCGGCGATCGTGCCGGCGACCACGCGGCGGCCCTTCTCGATCACCGCGACCGTGTCGCACATCTCGGCCAGCTCGGACAGGATGTGCGAGCTGATCAGGATGCCCTTGCCGGCCGCCGCGAGTTCCTTCAGCAGCGCGCGGAACTCGATGCGCGCCCGCGGGTCGAGGCCGGACGCCGGCTCGTCGAGGATCAGCAGCTTCGGATCGTGCAGCAGCGTCTTCGCCAGGTGCAGCCGCTGGCCCATGCCCTTCGACAGGCCGGTCGCCGGCCGGTCGCCGAAACCGAGCAGGCCGCAGAAGCCCGCGACCGAACGCACCGTCTGCAGCCGCCGCCGGCCGCGCAGGCCGTAGGCGCGCGCGAAGAAGTCGAGGTACTGCGGCACGTCCAGGTTCGGGTACGGATGGAACTGGTCGGCCATGTAGCCGATGCGCATGCGCACCTCTCTCGGCTCGACGAGCACCGACACGCCGTCGACCAGCACGTCGCCCTGATCCGGCACGTCGAGCGTCGCGGCGATGCGCATCGTCGTCGTCTTGCCGGCCCCGTTCGGGCCGACGAAGCCGGTGATGCGGCCGTGCTGCATCGCGAACGACAGGTCGTCGACGGCCCGCACCTTGCCGTAGCGGCGCGACAGCGACCGCACCTCGAGCAGCGGCGCGGTCATCGCACGAAGTCCTCGGCGGCGAGGTGGCCGACGACGAAGTGCTCGACCGCGTCGTAGGCGGTGCGCAGGCCGTGGTCGTCGAGCCACGGCGCGGTCGCGGTGCGGGCGACGTAGCTGCCGCGCGGCAGGTCGGCACCGCCGAGCAGGCGTTCGACGAGGCCGTGCACCGCGCTGGGCTCGCCGCCGGACTCCTGCTCGCGGATCGACAGCATCGCGGCCTGCCGCGACCAGCGGCCGAGCGCCGCGCGCGCGGCGGCCTCGGTCGCCGGCACCAGGAACGGCGCCTCGCCGAGCCACAGGCGCCCGTCCGCGTCGTGCAGCAGCACCTCGCCGACCGGCACCACGCCGCCGTCGAGCAGCAGTTCGAGCCGGTCGCCGGCGGGCCGCACGCGCAGCCGCTGGCGCGCGATGCCCTGGCGCGCCGACAGCAGCGGGGTGCTCTGCCGCGACGGCAGCACGCCGCCGTCGAGCACGCTCTGCACCGGATCGAACTGCCAGCGGTCGGGGTTGCGGCGGTCGTCGCGGAACGTCGCGCGCGGCGCCAGCAGCATGCCGTCGGGCGCGACCGTCAGCGCATCGGGCGACAGGCCGGCGAACAGCGTGCGGGCCGCGAGGCTGGTCGCTTCGTGCCGTTCCTGGTCGAGCAGGGTCCAGCTGCGCACGACGCCGCGCACGCCGAGGCCGTCGTGCACGAGCCCGTAGCCGAGCATCAGCAACGTGGTGCCGAGCCCGCAGGCCGGCACCGTGACCAGCACCAGCAGCGGTCGGCGCCAGCGGCGCAGCAGCAGGAAGTTCAGCGGCCCGGCGACGCACGCGAACACCAGGATCACGACCAGGAACACCAGCACCGGCGCGGCGCCGAGGCCCGGCACGACCTGCTCGTGCAGCAGCGCCACCGGCGCCGGCCAGCCGCTGGTGCCCGGGCGCGGCAGCGCCGCCAGCCGTTCGCGCAGTTCGGTGGTGTCGCCCTCGGTGGCGACGACGACGCAGTGGCCGAGGCCGCAACGCACGACGCCCGCGGCATCGGCGGCGAGGCAGCGGGCGCGCAGGTCGCCGGGCGGCAGGCGGTCCGGGTTGCCGACCACGACCGTGCCGCCGCTGTTCGCGAAGCGCACCAGCGCGGTCTGCACCTCGTCGGCGAGCCGGGCGCGGCCGTCGACGACGACCGCGTGGAAGCCGGTGAACAGCCGCCAGTCGGCGGGCAGGTCCTCGGGCGCCACCAGCGCCACCGTCGCCGGCGGCTTGGCGACGCGCTGGATCGACTGCACCACCGTCAGCCCCCACGGCTCGGTGTCGCTGCGCGCCGACACCAGCAGGCCGACGACGCCATCGTGCCGCGTGCCGCTGATCGAACCGGGATACGTGGTGCCGTCGACGGCGACGTCGAGTTCGAAGCCGCTGTCCGACGTGGTCGGCAGCGGCAGGAAGCAGCGGCCGAGTTCGCGCGGCCCGAGCAGCAGTTCGCGGTGCACGGCGATGCTGCTGCTGCCCCACGAACGGCTGGCGAGGTCGACGACGACGCGGTGGGCCGTGTCGTCGCGGTTCTCGGCGGCCACCAGCACGAAGCCGAAGCCGCCGGCGCCCGCCGCGCCGTGGAACGGCACCACGCGCACCGCGACGAGTTCGCGGTCGTCGACCACGTGCACGACGGAACGGTCCTGCGCGGCCACCGCGCCGCCGAGCCCGAGCAGCGCGGCCAGCCACAGCGCAGCTCGCCTCACCGCACCGCCTCCGGCAGCGGCCGCGCGACCTCGGGCACGCGTCCGAGCAGCGTGCGCACGAGTGCCGGTGCCGTGGTGCCCGCGACGACCGCGGCGTGCTGCAGCACGAGGCGAGGCGCCAGCGCCGGCACCGCGACGCGCTGCACGTCGCCGAAGTCGACGTTCGGCCGGCCAGCCAGCAGCGCCGCCGCGCGGGCGGCCTCGCCGATCGCGATCGCCGCGCGCGGCGACGCGCCGTAGCGCACCGCCTGCTGCACCTCGGCCGGGCTCTCGGCGCGCTGCGGATGGGTCGCGGCGACCAGGCGCGCGACGTAGCTGGCGACCGCCTGCGGCAGGAACACCCGATCGACCAGCGCGAACAGCTCGTCGAGCTCGGCCGCCGACAGCGCCACCGCGGCGGCCGGCGGCTGGCCGCGGCGGCGGCTGGTCAGGATCTGCGTCATCACGTCGGCCGAGACGCCGGGCACCTCGACCTTGAACAGGAAGCGATCGAGCTGCGCCTCCGGCAGCGGATAGGTGCCTTCGAGTTCGATCGGGTTCTGCGTCGCCAGCACGAAGAACGGCCGCGGCAGCGGGTGCGTCTCGCCGAGCACGGTGACCGCGTGCTCCTGCATCGCCTCGAGCAGCGCCGACTGCGTCTTCGGCGACGCGCGATTGATCTCGTCGGCGAGCACCAGGTTCGCGAACAAGGGGCCCGGCTGGAACACGAACACCTTCTCGCCCTTGCGCTCCTGCAGGATCGGGCCGCCGGTGATGTCAGAGGGCAACAGGTCGGGCGTGAACTGCACGCGGCGGAACGTCAGGCCGAGCAGCCGGCCGAGCGCCTTCACCAGCTCGGTCTTGCCGAGCCCCGGCAGGCCTTCGAGCAGCAGGTGGCCGCGCGCGCACAGCGCGATCACCGACAGGTCGACGAGTTCCTCCTGGCCGAGCAGCACCGCGTTGCAGCCCTGCTGCACGCGGCCGAGCAGCGCGCGGGCGCGGTCGACCGCTGCCGCCGTCATCATCGTCGTCATCGTTTGTCCTTGCCGTTCGCCGGCGCGCCGGCATCGAAGAAGCGTTGCACGACCGCGCGGTGGCGCGGCGCGAGCTGCAGTTGCCACACAGCACCGCCGGTGCCCGCGGCACCCCCGCCGCCGGCCGCGGTATTGGACACCGGTGCGGTCTCGGGCTCGATGCGGCGGCTGCCGAGCGGCACCCACTCGGTCGGCACCGGCTGCCCGGGCGGCAACGGCATCGCGCCGTCGGCCGAACCCTGCGCGTCCTCGGTCAGCGCCAGCGCGGCGTGGCCTGGACCGCGATCGACCCCGCCGCGGCCCGCACCTTCGCCTTCGGCACCGGTGTCGCCGTCGCCTTCGCCGGGCAGCGAGCCAGCGCCGCCGAACTGCGACAGCACGTCGCGCAGGTCCGCGAGCTGGCCGCCGCCGAGCTCGGCGAGTTCCTGCAGGGCGCCGGGCTGCAAGGCGGCCTTTGCCATTGCCTCGGCGAGGCGGCGCAGCGCTTCGGCATCCCCCGACAGACCATCGGGCGCAAACGAACCGTCGGCGCGCTGCGCCTGCTGCAGCATCGCCTGCAGGTCGGCGGGCAGCCCGTCGAGCAGACCCGCGGCGGCCAGCGCTTCGGCGGCCGTGGCGATCTGTGACGGCGACAGCTGCGTGCCCGGCGCACCCGGCGGCGCATCGGGGCCCACGTTGGCCGGTGCCTCCGCCGCGGCCTGCAGCAGCTGTTCGCGGTCGAGGCGCCGCTCGAGTTCGTCGAGGTCGCGCCACTCGGGAACGTCCGCCGCGGCGAGCTTCTGCTGCAGCTCCTGCAGCTTCTGTTCGAGTTCGTGCTGCGTGTCCTCCGGCACCTCGCCGCGCACCAGCAGATCGCGCAGCCGTTCTTCGAGCCGGTCGAGTTCGGCCGCAGCCGCCGCCTGCGACAGCGGCAGCGGCGGTGCCGGCGGCGGCGGCAACAGCGCCACGCCGGTCGCGAGCAACAGCGCCGCCAGCGGCCACGGCAGCAACGCGCGCCAGCGGATGCGGGGCAGCGCGCCGGCGAGGCCCGCGAGCCCGGCCGCCAGCCGTTGCTGCTGCGGCGCGTCGAGCGCGACCCCTTCTTCGCGGCAGAGCAGCAGGCCACCGAGCCCGAGCCGCCGATCCAGATGCGCCGCGGCGGTGCCGCGGTCGAGGCGCTGGCGGCGCAGGTTCCACCAGGCGAACGCGAGCACCGGCACGATCGCCGCCGCCCACGCCGGCTGCGGCAGAAGGTGGCGACCGAACAGCCGCAGCCCCAGCAGCAGCGCCGCCGCGCCGACCGCGAGCACCAGCACCGCCCGCAGCGCCCCCGCCACCAGAGCCCCGACCGCCACTCTGTGGCAGAAGGTGCTGATGGCGATGTGGGGCGTGCTCGGCATGCGGGGCGCGTTCGACGGTGCGGCACGCGTTGTATTTGCCCCGCGTCGCAGGCGCCAGCCGGCTATCGCGCGTGCACGTCCGGATCCGGCTGCACCACCTCGTCGACGGTCAGCGGGTGCACGCCGGCAAACGGCTGCTGCCGCACCGAACAGGCCTCGAGGTTGCACATGCGGCAGTAGGCGCGTTCGCACGGATCGGCGTGGAAGTCGATGTCGCCTTCGCCCGGCAATTCGGCCAGCACGCTGGCGGCGAGCGCCTCGGCGGTGTCGTGCGCGCGTTCGACGGTCCAGAACTCCGGCACCACCAGGTGGGCGCTGATGTGGCGGAAGCGGCCGGCGCGGATCGCGCGCAGGTGGTGCAGGCGGATCACGCCGTCGCGCACGTGCGGCGTCAGCACGTCGACGAGTTGCCCGAGCAGCACCGGATCCTCTTCGTCGAGCAGGCCGCCGACTGCTCGCCGCACCAGCCGCGCGCCGGTCCGCAGCAGCAGCAGCGCCACCACCGCCGCGGCGACCGGGTCGAGCCACGCCAGGCCCGTGATGCGCACCGCGAACAGGCCGATGATCACGCCGACACTGGTCCAGAAGTCCGACAGCAGGTGATGGCCATCGGCCTCGATCGCCGCCGAGTGATGCCGCTTGCCATAGCGCACCAGGAACATGCCGAGCAGCCCGTTGGCGACCCCGGCGATGACGGTCAGCAACAGGCCGAAGTCGAGTGCCTTCGGCGCCGCCCCTTCGAACAGGGCCTCCCCCGCCTGCCACAGGATCACCAGCGCGGCGCAGAAGATCAGTCCGCCTTCGAACGCCGCCGACACGAACTCGATCTTGCCGTGGCCGAACGGGTGGTCGCGGTCCGCCGGCCGGCCGGCGTAGGCGAGCACGCCGAGCGCAAACGAGCCCGCGAGCACGTTGACGATCGACTCCAGCGCGTCGCTGAAGATCGCCTGCGACTCCGTCAGCGCGTAGGCCCAGAACTTGATCGCCAGCAGGGCGACGGCGATCACCACCGCGACGACCGCGATGCCGGTGTGCGAGTTCGGGCGTTCGTTCGCTTCGGCGACGGTGGTCAAGGCCGGCGCATCATCGCCGCTGGCCGGTCGGCATGCACGCTCAGCGTCCCGCCGTCAGCAGCACCGCATTCAGCAGCATCAGATTGAGCCCGTCCGCGAACGCGCGCACGTTCGGGTCCTCGGCGAATGCGACCACGTGGCCCTTGCCGTGCGGCTGGTGGACCAGGAACGCCTTCTGCGGCAGCTGGCGCTTGCTCTCGTCCCAGACGAAGCCGGCCTGCACCAGCTGGTCGGCGGGCGCGTAGATCGCGACGTTGGTGCCGCGGTCGAGCTTGACCGGCGTCAGGATGTTGTTGCTGTCGTGCACCACGTTGGCGCTGCCGTGGTAGCCAAAACCGAGCCAGTGGTCGGGATCCACCGTCACGCGCAGGATCGCGCCCGGCGTGCTGGGCGGTGACTCCTTGTCGGGGCGGATCGCCTTGTCGTAGTCGAACGGCTCCGGCGGCTGGTCCTTCGCTTTGGCCTCCGGCTTGCCATCGGCGCCGGGTTCGGGCTTCGGGGCATCGGGCTTGGGTTCCTGCTCCTTGCCCTTGTCCTTCGCACCGGCGGGTTTCTCGCGCGATTCGGCCTCGCTGGCCAGCAGGCCGACGTCCTTGTCGGTCAGCCACCGCGTCGCCGAGCCGAGCGTGATCAGCACACCGCCGCGCTCGACGAAGCCCTTGATCGCGTCGGCGCCGCGCTTGCCGAGCACGCCGCCGTAGCCGCCGCCTTCGGGCAGGATCAGCACCGTGAAGCGGTCGAGGTCGACGTCGTCGAGCTGCTGCGTGCGCACTGGCGTCACCGGCACGCCGTAGCGCTGCTCGAGCAGGTAGCGGACCCAGCCGGCGGAGTTCGCGTTCACCGGCCGGTCCCACGCCATCAGCACGCGCGGCACCTTCAGCATCAGCGAGTGGTTGCTGCCGAAGTTCGGGCCGCTGTCGACCCACGAACTGTCGGCGCAGTACGGCGTGACGCCGTGCCGTCGCGCCAGCTCGCCGAGCCGGGCGTGCAGGTCCGCGGGCTGGTCCTGCACGCGGATCACGTAGCTGCCGGCAGGGTACTCGGTGCCATCGAGGGTGAACGCGCGGTCGAGGCAGCGTGCCTTCGTGCCGAGGCGCAGCAGTTCGGCCAGCAGCGCAGCGGCGCCGTTCTGGCCCCAGGCGACGACGTAGGCGACCTTCGGTGGCTCCGCGCGCAGCGGCGGCGCATCGGTCGTCGCCTCGCCGGCATGCAGCAGTCGCCGTTCACCGCTCGCGGGCGTGCTGGTCGTCCACGCCTCGACGCCGAACAGCAGCGGCAGCGCCCAGGCACTGAGGTCGTAGAACTCGGTGTCCTGGCGCCGCGCCTCGCGCCGCTTCTGCTCGGCCAGGAAGCCTGCGTCCATGTCGAAGTGCGGCTGCAGCAACACGTGCGCGAGCGTGCTCGCCGGCTGCGACAGCGACACCACGTAGCTGCCGGCGGCGAACGTCTGCTCGCTCGCCTCACCGCCGCCGAGCGGCGCCGCGGTCGCGCGCAGTTCGCTGGTCGCGCGCTGCACTTCGACGCCCTGCTGCAGCAACAGGTTCGCGAGCCGCGCCAGCCGCGTGCGGTCGCCGCGGTCGGGGAACACGTACTCCTTGATCGGGCCGTTCTCGCCGCGCGCGACGCCGGCGCGCCGGTGCGCCAGCAGCGACTGCAGCGCCTCCTGGCGTCCATTCGCCAGCGTCTCGAGCGTCGCCATCGAGGCGGTGAAATGACGGTGCACGCCATCGCGGTACCACAACAGGCTGTCGTCGGCACGGCGGTAGACGATGCCGCGCGCGCTCGCCATCTCGAACGTCATGCCGACGCTGCCCTGGAACGTCGGCCCGCCTTCGCCGTAGCCGGGGATAGACCGAGTCGTAGGCCTCGCGCGTGAAGTAGTCGAAGCCGAAGCGGTCGAACGCACGCGCGTTGTTCTGGCCGTAGCGGGTGAGCCACGCGCGCTGGCCAACGGTGATCTCGCTGTGCACGGGTGCGGCCGGTGGCGCGAAGTAGTAGGTCGCGTTGCCACCCATCTCGTGCAGGTCGACGTAGCAGAGCGGCCACCAATCGAGGAAGGCCCGCACGCGCGCCTGCGTCTCCGGCTGCGACATCGCGAACCAGTCGCGGTTCATGTCGAACAGCGCGTGGTTGACACGGCCGCCGGGCCACGGCTGGCTGTGTTCGGCAGCGAGCGGCGTCGCATCCGGAAATCGCCCGCGCGCGGCGCGCGTGCTGTGCACGAAGCGGTCGCGGCCGTCCGGGTTCTGCAGCGGGTCGATCAGCACCACGCATTCGGCGAGCACCTTGTCGACGACCGGATCGTTCTGCGCCGCGAGCAGGTGGTAGAGCACCTGCAGCGCCGCGTCGGTGCCGGACGGCTCGTCGCCGTGGACGCAGTTGGCGAGCCAGCCGACCGCGGGCAGGTCGCGCAGCAGCGCGTCGGCGTCCGCGTCCGTGAGGCCGCGCGGGTCGGCAAGCCGCTGCATGCCGGCCTGGATCTCGGGCAGGCGCGCCATGTTCGCCGCGTTGGCGATGATCGCGTACCAGAGTTTCCGCCCTTCCCAGCTCTGCCCGTACTCGACCAACTGCATGCGCGGCGACACGTCGGCGAGCGCGCGCAGGTAGCGTTCGACGTCCTTGTGTTCGGTGATCTCGGCGCCGGGCGCGTAGCCGGTCACCTGTTCGAGCGTCGGGATGCGCGCGTCGTAGGTGACGCCCGGCACGAACGGCTGCGGCGACGGCGCGGCGCCGGCGTCTGGCACCTGTGCGAAGATGGTGGCGGCGAGGGCGAACGGCACCACGAGCGAGGCGACGACGTGCATGGCGCGGCGACTCTACGCGCGGCGGTGCAAGGGTGCGAGGCGGCGCTAGCATGCGCGCATGTCGTCGCGGCGTGCATGGACGGGGATCACTGGTGCGTTGCTGGTGGCCGCCTGCGTGTGGTGGCTCGCCGGCGGTCGTGCGGCACCGATGCCGGCGGCACGAGGCCCGCTCACGGTGCGCGTGCTGCTCGACGACGGCACGCTGGCCGTCGGCGCCGAGGTGCGGGTTGGGCCGGTCTGGGACCGCTTCGAGCTCGCGGATCCGACCCCCGAGGCGAACTGGGCGACGTTCACGACGAACGCGGAAGCGACGGCATCCGTGCCGTGGCCGCCCACCGCGCTCGGTCGGGTGCCGATCGCGGCACACCATGGCGCGCAGTGGGGCCGCATCGACGTGCCGTCGTCGACACGACCCGGATTGCTGCAGACGATCCAACTACAGCGGGATCAGACATTCGTCGTGCGTGTGGTCGACGGCGAAGGCAAGCCGGCACCGGCGGTCGGGGTCTGGTTGCATGGTCCGCCACAGCAGCTCCACCCGGAGGCCATCGTTCGCATCGAGCAGGGCCGTACGGCCGGCAACGGCGAGGTCCGGTTCGAGCACGCACAGCAGTGGATCGCGGACATCGAAGAACGCGATGGCGTGCGGCCGCTGACCGTCTCCACCAGCGGGCTCGCTGCCGCGCCGGCGCTGGAACTCGACGCCAACCATCTGCCGGCGGAGCCCGTGACGCTGCAGCTCGCCGCGTTCGGTTGCATCGAAGTGACGACCGTCGAGGCCGACGGCAAACCGATGACGCGCGGCCTCCTGATCGTCCAGGCCGACGACGACCGGGTCTGGGGCGAACGGCCCAACGACAGCGGCATCACCACGTGCCCGGTCGTCGCGCTCGGACAGGCATGCCGCGCCTGGATCCCGGTCGGGACCGGGGAACCGTTCCGGTTCGCGGGCCCGACGCGGGCCGGCGAGACCGTTGCCATCACGCTGCGCGGCGAGCCGTCGACTTTGCTCACGGGACGCCTCGTGCACCACGGCGCACCGGTCCGGAACGCACGGGTACAGGTCACCGTCGACGACTT
>JBGARS010000080.1:0-25601 GCA_044230075.1 Planctomycetota bacterium
GCTCGGGCGATCGGTGGCGGTCAAGCTTGTCCTTCCTGGGCTCACGCCGGAGGGCACGAGCGTTCACGACACTTCGCGCCTACTGGGCGAGGCGGCGGCCGTACTGACGCGCGCGCTCGGCGCGCTGCACTTCGCGCTCGGCGGGGGTGACGAAACGCGTCCCGGGCGGCAGCGCCTCGCGCAGGGCGGGCAGGCGCTCGCCGCGTGTCTTGATCACCAGCAGCCGCTCCTCGGCGCGCTCGACGGCGCCCTGCCAGCGGTAGAAGGAGACGACGCCCGGCACCACGTTGACGCAGGCGCAGAGGCCCTCGTCGACGAGGCGGTGCGCCAGATCGTCAGCACCCAGTCGCCCGTCGACGCCGGTGGCTGGCACCGTGCATAGGACGACGACCACTGGCGGCGTCACTTGCCGCGCGCCAGCCGTTCGGCCAGCGCCGGATGCAGGCCGGCAGCGAGGATCTTCGCCTGCGTGCGCCGGAAGTCGTACGGGACACGGTGGATCTCGACGCGATCGCCGTCGACGACCGCGAACGACGAGCGCGGGTCGCCGTCGCGCGGCTGGCCGACGCTGCCGACGTTGACGATGCACGGTCCGTCGAGCTTGAACTCGCGCTGCTCGTCGGTCGCCTGGACGAAGCGGAAGTCTGCCTGATGCACACCGGGCCAGTGCGTGTGCCCGACGAAGCACGGTCGGTCGATCAGCGAGAACAGCTGCTGCATCTTGTCCGGCTCGAGGAAGCCATCGCTCTTCAGCACGTATTCCATCACCGGATCGCGCGGCGAACCGTGGCAGAACAGGAAGCCGTACGCCTGCATGCGTTCCGGCAGGTCGCGCAGGAACTCCCAGGCGGCACGCCGGCGCGGTCGCAGCCACGACGGCTGCAACAGGCGGCGGTTGTAGGCCAGCGCCTCGCGTGCCAGCGGATTGAAGTCGTCCAGCGCGTGGAACAGGCCCCAGTCGTGGTTGCCCTTGATGGTCCAGCGGCAGCGCTGCATCACCAGACGGGTCACCGGCAACGGATCGGGGCCGTAGCCGATGACGTCGCCGAGGCAGGCGATCTCCTTGACGCCGAGCGCGTCGATGCGCCGCAGCACGACATCGAGCGCCTCGAGGTTGCTGTGCAGGTCGGAGATCAGCGCCAGCGTGGTCAAGGCTGCCTCGTGCCCACCGCGGCGAGCGCCTTCTGCACGCCGGCTTCGATCGCCGCCTCGGCGGCACCGAGCGCCATTCGCAGCGTCGCGCCAGCGGCCTTCTTGTGGCCACCGCCGCCGAACGCGGCCACGATCGCCTGCACGTCCACCTCGTTGCGCGCGCGCAGCGACGCCTTGACGCTGCCGTCGTAGCGCTCCTTCAGCATGGCGACGACCTCGACGCCGGTGATCGAGCGCAGCGGATCGAGCACCGCATCGGTGTCGAAGTCGGCCTGCCCGGCGCGGTCCATCCAGAGCCGGTCGAGCGACACCAGCGCCAACCGGCCGTCGAGCCGCAACCGCGCGCGCTGCAGCGCGTCGGCCAACAGACCGATCGAGTCCGGGTGGTTGCGGCGATAGAGGCTGTCGAAGACCAGGCTCACGTCGACGCCGGCGGCGACCAGTTCGCTGGTGATCGCGAACACCTCGGCGTCGGCATTGCTGTAGCGGAACCAACCGGTGTCGGATACCAGCGACAGGAACACGCCTTCGGCTGCGGCCGCATCCAGCGGCACGCCGAACTCGCGGAACAACCGCCGCACCAACGCACCCGTCGCCGCCGCCGTGGCGTCGACGAAGTTCACGCTGCCGTCGCCGTTCTCGCTGCCGACGTGGTGGTCGATCACCGCGATCGGCGCACCGCTGAGCCGCAGCCGCTGGCCCAGCGTGCCGACGCGCGACAGGTGGGCGCAGTCGAGCAGCACCACGGCATCGAACGGCGGCAACGGATCGTCCCCGCGTGCATGCGAGAACGGCGTGTGCCGGAGCAGGAAGTCGTGGCTGCGGCCGATCGGGTCCGGGTTGACGATCACCGGCGACTTGCCGAGCGCCACCAGCAGGTGGTACAGGGCCACCTGCGCGCCGAGGCAGTCCCCATCGGGGTTCTCGTGACCGGTCAGCAGGATCCGGTCCGAGGCGCGCAGGAGTTCAGGGAGGGTCGTCAATGGGCTGGAATGCGGAGCAGCTGCCCATGCTAGGGCCCTGCGTGCGGCCGCTCAACGGCGTTGCCCGGACCCGCGCACACGAACGCCGTTGGCGACCACGTAGGCGAGCGGTGCTCGGCCGTGCACGAAGTCCTCGAGCAGGCGCTGCGACGGCCCGTCGCCGCGCACGGCGAGGAAGTCGGCACGGCCACCCCGGCGCAGGCGACCGGCTGCCCGCAACCCCAACGCGCGGCCGCCCTGCGCCGTCGCCATCGCCAGCAGTGTCGCCGGCGGCAACTCCGGCCAGAACTTCGCGGCCAGTTGCAGTTCGTGCCGCAGCGACCAGTCGGCATTGCTGGCGCGCGAGTCGGTGCCGAGCGCGACCGTGATGCCGGCCCGCAGCCATTGCGGCACTGGCGGCGGTGTACGGCCGAACCACTCGATCGTGCCCGGACAGACGACGATCGGCGCCCCGGCAGCGGCGATGCGCCCGACGTCGCCACGTTCGAGTTCCTGGCAGTGCACGAGCAGCGTCGTCGGTGCGAGCACGCCGAGTTGTTCGAGCCAACGCACGGCCCCAACGCCAGGGGCACGGAACGAGTCCGGCAAACGACCGAGGCGTAGCAGCAGATCGCGGAACGGACCGACACCGCGGCGCAGGAACTGCTGCTCCTCGGGCGTCTCGGCGCAGTGCACGGCAAGATGCCGCGCCGCAGCGCGCGCCGCGGCAAACAGTGCTGCCGAGGCGGAGTACGGCGCGTGCGGTGACAAGCCGGTGGCGAATGCACCCTGGGCCGCGAGCCGCCGCCCCCGCACCAACGCGCGGCTCGCATCGACACCGAGGTGGAAGCCGGTCAGTTCGCGGTAGCAGCGTCCGGTCGCGGCGGTGCGCCCCAGTGCGGCGAGGCTCTCGCCGCTGCTGTCGATCTCGCCGAACACCACGGCACCATCGCGCAGCAACGCGCCGGCCGCGCGTTGCGCCCATTGGCGGCGCTGCGAACGCGTGGCCCCAGCCTGGCAAGCCATCACCGCCTCGGCCCACGGCACGAACCCGAGCGGACGCGCTCGCAGTGGCTCCAGCTGCAGGTGCACATGGGCGTCGACGAGACCCGGCAGCAGGCACAGGTCGACTTCGGCGCGGCGGGCCCGCGCAAGACGCACGATGCGACCACTCGTGTCCCAGACGATCTCGCCGGGCGCGAGCACGCGCTGCGCATCGACGACAATGCTGCGTGCCGCGATCCTGCCGCCAGCGGACGCGGCGCCCGTGGCCAGGCTCACGCCCACCACGAGCGCAGGCGCACCACGGTCACGACTGCGCGTACACCCGCAGGGCGCGCACGACGGCGTCCGGCGAGGCCGTGCGGTTGAACAGCAGCTGGAAGCGGAAGCCAGTCACCGAATCGAGGCTGATGCCAGGACCGGCACCGCTGCCGATGCCATCCCGCCAGACCGGCAGCGGTCCGGCCAGCGGTGTGTCGCCGGCCTGATTCAGCCGCGCACCCTGGAACAGGATGCGGACCGCCCCCATCGGGTCGTTCGCCTTCACCGTGCCAAGCAAGCCGGAGTCGGTATAGGTGATGTCGATCGTGCCGTTGCCATCGAGGTCGACGTCGAGTTCGTAGCGCAACCACTGCGGCGGGAAGAAGGGCTGCCCCGATCCATACCACTTCGACATGCTGCCGGAGAACGGATCGCGATCCGTCAGCGTCCCGCTGTTCTGGTTGACGTTGTAGGCCGGCACGCCGGTGCCCGAGAACAGCAGCGTGCCGGACCCGACCTCGAGGCGATAGGAGCCGTTGGCGCCGGCGCCAGCCTGGCTGTTGATGTTGAACGCAGCGAGCGACACCGCCGGCGGCGGCGGCGGCGGCAGGATGGAAATGCTGCCCGTCTTGCTGCCCGCACCGCCTGCGACGTTGAGGTTGCCGGCGAAGGTGAGGTTGCGGCCCGCCTGCAACAGGAACGAACCACCGGAACCGCCGCCGCCCGGCGACGACACGCCGAAGCTCGCGTCCGGGATCGACGACGCCGGGTTGTCACCGGTGATCAGCACGCCGGCGCCACCCTTGGCGTTCAGCACGGCCGTGGACGCGACCGTCAGGTCGCCACCGACACGGATCGCCATCGCGCCACCACCACCAGAGCCGCCACTGCCGGCGACGTAGTAGCCGATCGACACGTTGTTCTGCGTGCCGTAGGCATGCGAGCCGCCGCCACCACCGCCGGAGCCACCCACGACGAAGTGGTTCAGCGACGAGAAGTTCGTCGGCAGCGGGGTCGGCAGTGGCAACAGCGGGAACGCTGTACCGCCTGGCTGCGCGGGGCCGACGGACGCGGTGCCGGGACCCGTGGCCAGCCCCGCGGCCGCAACGCCACCCGGGCCCGAAAAGCCACCACCGCCGCCGCCCGGCGTGAAGTAGCCGCGATAGATGGAACCCAGCAGCACGATCGGAGTGGTGAGAACGGTCGTTCCCACCAGCGGATGCATCGCCGAGCCCTTGCCACCGGTGTTGCCGGTCGACGCCGCGTAGGCATGGCCTGCCGGCACCTTCACGTCCTGGCCGTTGCGCCCGTAGTAGATGTGCACCAACTCGAGCCCGATCGTCTGCGTGACGTCCCCGTCGAGCCGGCACTCGCGCGCACCGTCGCCGCCACGACCGCCACCGATGCCGCCGGCGCCTCCCGGCTGGCCGTCGGGCGTCGGGTACGAATTGGTCAGGGTCGACGGACCGATCGCGTTGTAGTTCGAGACCCGCTGACCGGCTGCCGGTCCGCTGCCCGTCGCCGGGATCCAGAACGGCATGTCCGCGGCGCTGATCTCGATCGTGCCGCGGATGTCGGCGCCACCACGGACCCAGATCTGCGGCGGCACCGTACCGGAGAAGCGCAGCGTGGTGCCCTCCGGCAGGACGAAGTCACTGAAGTAGAACTTGCCATCGGTGACCAGGTAGTCGAGCCCGGTCAGGCTGCGCGACGCCGGGATCAGGAAGCTGTCCGTGTTCCACTCGTAGACTCCCGCACTGGTCTGCACGCCCTGCGCGACGTCGAACGAACCGTGGCGGCCGTCGTAGCCGATCAGGCCGGGACGCGCGCCGGCGTTCCAGGCCGAGCTGGACACCGCCAGGTCCTGGTGGCTGCTGTTGACAAAGGTCTCGTTGACCTGGATCGGCACCGACACGCCTGCCTTGGTCACCAGTTCGAATGTCGCCGGCAGGCCCTGGCGCCCCGACAGGTCGCGCACGTCCGCGGTGACATTGACCGAGAGGCAGGAGTTGCCGGGCAGCACCGGGGGCGTGAAGGTCACGACGGTCACGTCGCGCTCGCCCACGCGTTCGGTGGACAACACCGGGATGCCCTCGAGGTTGATGCCCGACTGCTGCGAATCGCAGACGAGCATGCCGCCGACCGTGGTCGTGCCCTTCAACACGAACTGCACCGGCGACGACGCGGTCAGCGTGCCCTGGAGCGCCGTCGTGTCGATCAACTCGGAGAATCGCAGCACGACGGTCGGTTGCAGCGGCACGCCGGTCGTGACCTGCGGCGCAACCAGTTCGACCGACGGCGGCAGCTGGTCCTCGTCCTGGATGCCGCGCGACACCAACACCGTGCAGGACAACTCGCGCTTCAGGCCAGCCCCCGACGTGTTGCGCACGCCTTGCCCCGAGGTGGCGCTGTTCAGGGTGATGACGTAGCTCTCGTTGCGCAGGAAGCCGAACGTGCTGATGCCGCTGACGGTACGTACGCGCGGCACGAACGTCAGTTCGCGACCTTGCACCAGGAAGTCGCCGTCCGGCACGACGCCCGTGATGGTCCGGATCGAAACACTGGCACCGTTGACGGAGGCCGGATCAATGGCCTCCGAGAAGACCCAGCGCAGCCGCTGGTTCTCAGCGATCTCGGTGACGGAGCACCCTGTCTGGCCACAACCGAGGTCGCAGCTGATCAGGCAGAAGGCGTCGCCGTTGATGCACCGGACGCGCGCGGAGGCGTCGCCGGCGGTGACGTCGCCCGTGCTCGTGCCACTGGAACAGCCGGCCCCGGCAAACAGCAGCGGGCCGAGCAACAGCAGGCCGGACAACAGTTTGCCGGACAACGGCTTGCCGGACAGGACTTGGAACGAGGGTTGGTTGCGCATCGGGTCAGCCGCGGTGGGGAAACGAGGCATGGCGAGATCCATCGGGAAGACGGATCAGGTCGAGGTGAGATAGAAGACTTGGATCCGTTCGATCGTGACGTTCTGCGCCAGGACCTGGTCCATGATGACCACGAAGCGGAACGCCGTCAGGCCGTCGGATGCAATACCGACCTGGTTGCCAAATGAGCGCACCGAGGTGCGCCACTCCCGTGTCTGGGTCGGCAGGCCCGTGATCGGATCGAGGGTTGCCGCCTGGAACAGGACCCGCAGCGGGGCACCCTGCTGTGCGGGCTGGTTGGAAATCGCCGGGTCGTCGCTGAAGACCATCGGCACACCGTCTACGGTCGCGTGGATCTCGTAGCGCTGGTAGTCGGGCCCGAACAGCAGGTTGGTCGAGTAGAACTCCGAGCGGAAGCTGACGACATCATCGCGCTCCGTCAGCGGGGCGACGTTCTGCGGCAGCGGCGGCGGCAGGATGCTCGCGAGCAGCGCCGTGGTCGGCGTGCCCGGCGCCTCGAGCCGCACGAAGCCCGGCGAGCCGGTGCCGCCTCGGATCACGACCGTGGAGCTGTAGGGCGCCGTCGAGGGGGCGCCGTTGGCGAAACGATTGAAGGTGCCACCGGTGCCGCCGCGCACGTCGACGACGCCCGAGACGTCGACCTGGTTGCCCGACTGCAACACCACCGAACCGCCGGAGCCGGCACCGGCCGGAGCCGGCTGCGAGCCTGGCGACACGCCCGATGCGTCGGCCGTGCTGCCGCCGTTCGCGAGCACGGTCGCCGAGGGGGCGATGCGCAGCGAGTTGCCGGCGCGCAGCGCGATCGCACCGCCGCCACCACCACCGCCGCCGCCGACCGACCACGAGCGGGCGAGATGCAGCGTCAGGCACGCCTGGCTGGCCGCACCACCACCACCGGCGCCACCGACCAGGAAGTGCAGCGAACTGCGAGTGATGCCCGCGGGCGGCGGGAACGGGAACAGCTGGACCGGGGAACCGCCGGCCGCGGGCGGCCCCATCGCGTCGAGGTCCGGCGTCGGCCCCAGCGCCACCGAGAAGGTGCCGCTGGCCGGAACCGTGGACCACGCCGGGCTCACGGTGATCCGGGTGGCGGTGTTCGCCGTGACCGTGTAGGTGCCGGCCGTGGGGGGGACAGTCGTGATCGTTCGCCCGACGTAGCGGTTGGTGATCCAGGTCGCGGCGGCGGAGTCGATGTAGTCGGCCCCGGCGTCCGTCCTCGCGACGTTGGTCAAGCCGGCATCGGCATGGTTGTTCGACACCACGCGACCCTGCCCGCCCGCTTGCCACAGACCACCACCACCACCGCCCGCGACCGCCGACGCCGTGTAGGCCAGGGAGAACGGCGGCGGCGGGTAGTTCAGATCCCCGTTCTGCCCGGAGGCCGGGAATATGGTGCTGCCGCGGCCACCGCTGGTCGCAGTCGTGGCCGCATAACCGTGGCCGCCCACCACCCGCGCGGCGCCGCCGTTGCTGCCGTCGTAGTGCGAGCCTACGGGAATGCCACCACCGAGGCACTTGTCACCACCCTGGCCGCCGGCGCCAGCGAAGATCCCGCCCGCGCCGCCGGGCTGGCCCGTGGTGATGAGCGGGCTGTTCACAGGTGCCGGCGGCGAGACGCCGGAGACGTCGATCTCGCCGAGGATGTCGAGGCGCCCGGCGACCGTGAGGACCGGCGGCACCGAGCCGGTGAACCGCAGCCGCACGTCGGCCGGCACCACCATCTTGCTGAAGAAGAACTTGCCGTCCGTGACGGCCACCGAGGCGCCGGACAGGGTGTTGCCCTCCGGGATGACCGTGCTGTCGGTGTTGATCGTGAACGTGCGCTTGCCGTTGACGAGACCGTTGTCGACCCCGAGCGAGGTGTCGAACGGCCCGTGGCGGCCATCGCCACCAACGCGCGCAAACGTCCCGACGCCGCCGCCCCAGCTGCCGGCAGAAGAGTCGACATCGAGATAGGTGTCGTCGTCGAACTCCTCGGTGATGGACTGCTGCGTCTGCGGCACCACCTCGGTGAGGAACTGGAACACCTGCGACTGCGCGGGACGACCGGACAGATCCTGCACTCCGTTCGTGACCGTCACCTGGACGCAGACATTGCCGGGCAGGGTCGCTGCCGGCCGGAACGTCAGCACCGACACGCTGCGGGATGGATCGAAGTCGAGCCGCAGGCTGCCCGTCAGCGTCACCGGCTGCGATGCCGGATCACACTCGCGCGCGTCGCCGTCGTTCGGATCGACCGTCTGGCGCGTGCGGCGCACCGAGAAGGCGACCGGGCTCGCCGTGCCGCTGAGGAACGGCGTCGCGTCGATCAGCTCGTTGAACTCGACGACGATGTCGAGGTCGCGCGGCGACGATCCGAGTTGGGTGATCGACGGCGAGATCAGCGAGGCGCTCGGCGGCACGCCATTGAGGTCGACGATGCCCAGTGTCGACTGCAGCGTGCACGACAGCGTCTTCTCGAACGGCTTGCCCGACGTGCTGCGCACGACCGCCGGCTGGCTGTCGCCGCCCGGGATCGTCATCGTGTAGGTCTCGCCCGCAGCGAAGCCGAAGAACGTCTGGCCGCCGGAGATGCTCAGCGTCGGCACGAACTCGACCTGGTTGCCGTTGACGAACAGTTCGCCGACTGGCTGGTCACCGGAGGCTGTGCGGAACCGGATCGACGAGGGCGACACTGTGGACTTGTCGATGTTCTCGCTGAATTGCAGCACGATGATCTCGTTCTGCGCGATGTTCGTGCGCTGGCACCCGCTGCTGCTGCAGCCGAGATTGCAGTTCTGCAGGCAGATCGCATTGACCTTGCCGCCGACGCACGTGAAGGACGCCTGGCCGACGCTGGCCCCACCGCTGCCGCAGCCTGCAAGGCCCGACAGAACAACGACTAGCGCGACGATCGGCGGACGAACGTACATGTGTGCCTCGTATCGAAGACGGGAGGGCAAAAACCTGACCGGTCAGCCCGGGGCAGGTGCGGACGCAGGAGGGCGGGAGGCGGACGACGCAAGGAAACCATACCGCAACGGAAGCTGCAAGGCTGGCTGCGCAGCCAGCATGGCACGGCAGGTGGATCGCCGCCGCCCGCCGAGGACAACTTCCGTGCCCGCCAGTCGGCAGACGGAGGCCGCCGGCCTCTCGGACACGGAATCGTCGGTAGCGCCGCTGGTTGCCCGAGGTCCCCCCCCGCGCGGCGTCGCTCGCGCGCCCGGCTCCACCCCGGCAGAGCGGCCCAAGAAGAGCACTTCGGCACGCGCCACCGTTCGACTTCGAACGTGCCGTGACGCCGGCCCTTGCAGTCACTACCTTGCTGCCGATGGAAGCACCCCCCACCAAGCGCCCGTTGCTCCCATGGCTGCTGTTCGCCGCCGCCATCGCAGCACTCGGTGGCACCGGCGCCGCCGTCTGGCAGCTGCGGGGCCAGATCGACGTCCTGCGCGCCCAGAGTGCCGCCAACGACACCCGGCTCGGGCACGTCTACAACGAAGTGACCCGCATCCGCCTCGAGCAGCGCGCGGAGGCACAGGGTCCAAGAGGCCTGCTCGCCAAGCTGCGCGTCTACGCCCCGCTGGTCACCAGCGCCCGCACGCCGGAACCCGACTTCGAGGCAGCGAAGCACGAGATCGACGCGATCCTGCGCGCGTTCGAGGCGATCGGCGAAGACGCCTGGCAGCCCGTCGTGGCCCGCCTCGAGGAACTCAACGGCGACAAGGACTACGACGAGGCGCGCTACCTGATCCGCGCCGCCATTCGCATCGACCCGCGCGCCGGCAAGGAGATCGCCAAGGACGTGTTGATGGGCGCCCGGCTGCCGTCGGCCAAGCTGCGCTGGGACGCCGCGCGCATGCTGATCGAGGCCGACCGGCCGCTGGCGCAGCAGCTGCTGCGGCACATCGTGTCGACTGAGTCGTCGCGCGGCATCAACCCGGATCGTGCCGGCCCGGGGGCGATGTCCGACCCCGCCGCGATGGCGGCGAGCGGGTTCCACAACTTCATCAGCCTCTACGTGCAGAGCGACGACCCGCAGCTCGAGGACACGCTGCTGATGGTGATGGGCCGCGCGGAGCACGACCTCATCACGGTGCAGGAGTGTGTGAAGGAACTCGGGGAACGGCGCAGCGAACGCGCCGTGCCGGCGATCGAGAAGCTGTATCGCGAGCCGCCGAACCGCGTCGAGAACCCACTGTTCCAGATGCACTGCCTGACGGCGCTGAAGCAGATCCAGGGCGCCGCCGCGCGACCCTTCCTCGAAGAGGCACTGCGCACGGCGACCACCGAGACGGTCGCCAAGCACTGCAGGTTCCTGCTCGACCTGATCGGCGCAACGCCGACCGCGGCCGGGGCTCAGACCGAGAAGTCGATCGCGCCACCGGGCAAGAAGTAGAGGATCAGCATCTCGCCGCCACGCACCGTCGGCACGTGCGTCGAGCCGCGGCCGTAGACGACCCAGCCGGGTGCGTGGCCATCGAACGAAGGTTCGCCGCGCGTCGTGAAGCAGAGGTCGAGTTCGCCATTCGGGTGCCGGTGCTTCGGCCCGGGCACGTCCATCAACACGGCGTCGACGCTGAAGCCATGCAGGTCCTTGGCGACCCGGCCGAAGCGGATGCCGGCGTTCGCCTTCGGCAGCAGCCAGTCGGAGTCGATGCTCGCCAGCGCGGCGGTGCGAAGCGCGGCGACCACGGGGCCACCGATCGGCGCCGCGCGTTCGGCCGCAGAAGCCGCACCGGCCTGGTCGACATCGATGCCGTGCAGCGCGGCCGCGACCGGCCGCAGCAACTCCACGAACTGTTCCTTGGTGATCGTCTTGGTCATGGCTTGGGCTTGGGGCGGAACACCTGCACGACCGCGGGATTGCCTTCGAGCCGCGGTCCACCGAGCAGGTCGATGCAGTAGGGAATCGCCGGGAACACCGCGTCGAGACAGACCCGGATCGAGGCCGGCTTGCCGGGCAGGGTCACCACCAAGGTGCGATCGAGGATCGCCGCCGTCTGCCGCGACAGGATCGCCGTGGGCACGCCAGCGCGCAGCGACGCGGCGCGCATCTGCTCGCCGAAGCCCGGCAGTTCCTTGTGGCAACAATCGTCGATCGCCTCCGGCGTTACGTCGCGCAGCGCCGGGCCGGTGCCGCCGGTCGTGCAGACGAGGCAGCAGCCGTCGGCGGCGAGTTCGCGCAGCACCGCGGCGATGCAGTCGCGTTCGTCGGCGCAGAGGCGTCGATCGAAGTCGCACTCGGTCGCCAGGTAGTCGCGCAGCGCCGCTTCGATCGCCGGGCCAGACGCGTCGTCGTAGACGCCCTGGCTGGCGCGATCGCTGACGGTGACGATGCCGATCTTCGGTCGCACGAAAGACTCCGTCCGTCAGCTGCCGGTCGGCGGCGGTGCGTCAGCCGGCGGCGGCGGCTCGCTGGCAGCGGGCGCCGCTGGCACCACGGGCGTGGGTTCCGGATCGGGTGCCGCAGCACGCGGTTCGCCGCTGGCTGGCACGGCCGCCGACGGCTCGCGTACAGGGCGCGGCGGCGGCGGCGCGGCCGGCACCGTGTCCTCCTGCGGCGTGTCCTGCCCCGACGCCACGAGCCGCTTGATCTGGATGCGGAACTCCCCGCGCTCCTCCGGCTCGGCGAGCCGCCAGCGGCCCATGTGGCGCCGGCGTTCGATCGCCGCACCCTGCATCATCACCGAGGTCACATGCTTGCCGGCGGGCGTGAACACGTGCACGCGGCCCTTCGGCCCCAACACCACCACGGTGTTCTGGTCGAGGTCCCAGAGGATGTCGTCGTCGCTCGCTTCGCCGGCGTCCGGATAGGCGCGCGACGTCGGTCGTTGGCCGGTCTCGCTGCGCTCGAGCCCGTGCTGCGTGCGGCGACCGGCGTTGCGCGTCCGGTTCTCCAGTTGTCGCGCGAAGTCGTTGAGCAGCGGCAGCACGAACGCCTCCTCGTCGACCTCACCCTGTTGCACCTGGCCCTGCAGCCGCAGCGCTTCGTCGTCGAGCCGGCGCTGGAACCGGCTGAGGATCTGCATCAGCGCCGGATCGGCGAGCTCCATCGGGTCGACCGCCGAGACCGGGTGCAGCCGCAGCCGCACCCGCCCTTCGAGGGTCGCGCCGCGCAGCAGCTGGAAGCTGAACGCACACTTGCCCGCGGCGCCGAGCACCTTGAACAGGCCCGCGTCGACCTGGCCGAGGATCTTGAACACCGGCGACTGGTTGCCGAACTCGGCGAGTTGCTGGGTGCGCAGCACCCGGCCCAGCGTCACCCGCGTCAGCACGATGTCGTCGCCGGCGAGCAGGCGGTCGATGTTCGGATCCTTGCGCTCGATCGCCATCGTCACGAAGTCCGCGAACTGCGGCTTGCCGGTCGAGCTGTAGCCGTCGAACACCTGCCGCGGCTCGGTAGGTCGGCAGCCCTCGGCATGCGACGTGTCGGCGAAGTAGCTGTAGACGGCGCCGGGGCGCAGCGCGTTCTCGTGCTCGCGCACCTCGCGTACGCGGCGCAGGATCTGTTCCACCGCGGTGCCCGCGGCGTGGCGCACGTCGTTGCCGCCATCGAGCGGCACGCGCAGGTTCAGGTCGAGGTAGCGCGGCATCGCGAACGCGTCGACGCCTTCGATGCGCAGCAGCGCGTGGGCCATGTCGGACAACGCACGCACGGCCTGCACCGCGTGGTGGGCCGAGTCGCCACGACCGCGGCCCTGGTCGCGACCTGGGCGTGGCCCGCGGTCTGGCCTGGGCCCGCGGTCGGGTCGCGGCCCACGTTCCGGGCGCGGGCCACGTTCCGGGCGCGGGCCTCGCGCGACGCCCGCTGCACCGGCCCCGGCGGCAGCGTCACTGTCCGCCGGGCCGCCGTCGACCGGGCCACCTTCGGCCGGACCGCCGGCACCCCTGCCGCGGCGACGGCGGCGGCGACGGCGCTTGTGCTCGCCTTCGCCCCCTGCCTCGGGGCCGCCGGCAAGGCCGGAGTTGGCCGCACCACCATCATCGCCATCGGTGGCGTTGGCTGTCGGCGCTGCGCCGTCGCCGGCAACGGGCGACGTGGGCTCTGGCACAGGGACGCTCGTCGGATCGGGTTCGTTCACGGGCCGGACAACGATGCTCGGAACCGGGGGCGCGAACAAGGCTGCGCGCGCATTTCCCTTCGCCGCCCGAGCCTGCTTAGATCGTGGCAATGGCCCGCATCCACGACTCCATCCTGTCCGCCGTCGGCGGGACACCGATCGTCCGCCTGGCTCGCATCGGTCGCCACCTGCCCCAGGAACTGCTCGCCAAGTGCGAGTTCCTGAACCCGGGCGGGTCGGTCAAGGACCGCATCGGCGTGCGCATGCTGCTCGACGCCGAGAAGCAGGGACGCATCAAGCCGGGCGACACGCTGATCGAACCGACCTCGGGCAACACCGGCATCGGCCTCGCCCTGGCGGCGGCGGTGCGCGGCTACCGCGTGATCATCACGATGCCCGAGAAGATGTCGCGCGAGAAGCAGGTGGTGCTCGAGGCGCTCGGCGCGGAGATCATCCGCACCCCCACCGAGGCCGCTTGGGACGCACCCGAGAGTCACATCGGCGTCGCCAAGCGGCTGCGCGAAGTGATCCCGAACTCGCACATCCTCGACCAGTACGGCAACCCGTCGAACCCGCTGGCGCACGAAGAGGGCACCGGCAGAGAGATCTGCGACCAGACCGACAACCAGCTCGACGCGGTGGTGATGACGGCCGGCACCGGCGGCACGATCACCGGCGTCGCCCGCACGGTGAAGCAGCGCATTCCCGGCTGCCAGATCATCGGCGTCGACCCCGAGGGTTCGATCCTCGCCGGCCCCGGCCCGATCAAGAGCTACAAGGTCGAGGGCATCGGCTACGACTTCATCCCCGACGTGCTCGACCGCAAGCTCGTCGACCGCTGGATCAAGTCCAACGACAAGGACAGCTTCCGCACAGCACGGCAACTGATCCGCCAGGAAGGCCTGCTGTGTGGCGGCTCCTGCGGTGCCGCGACATGGGCCGCGATGGAGATCGCCAAGGACTTCCCGAAGGGAGCGCGCATCCTCGTGCTGCTCGCCGACGGCATCCGCAACTACCTGACGAAGTTCGTCGACGACCGCTGGATGCGCGAGAACGGCTTCCTCGAGGAAGACTGGGCGATCGGCACGATCGAAGAACTGCTGCGCGCGATGCCGCGCCGCGAGGTCGTCACCGTCGACGTCGCCGACCCGCTGAGCAAGGCCGTGGCGCTGTTCAAGGAGCGCGGCTTCTCGCAGGTGCCGGTCACCGACCACGGCAAGCTGGCTGGCATCCTGACCGAAGCGGACGCGCTGCGGGGGCTGGTCGAAGGCAATGCGTCGGGCAACACCAAGGTCGTCGAGGTGATGGTGCGCAAGGTGTCGACCATCGCCCCGCACGCGCCTGCCAGTGAGCTGCCGCGCATCTTCGAGCGCGGCGAAGTGGCACTGGTCGTCGACGATGCGCGTACCGTGAGCGGCATCCTGACCAAGCTCGACCTGATCGAACACCTGACCCGGAAGCCAAGCGTATGAGCATGAACTTCGCCCGCGAGAAGTCGCTGCTCCGGCAGCGACTGCAAGCTGCCGGCTCGCCCACGCTCGCCGCCCGGCTGGAACAGGAGATCGGCGGCGACACGACCTTCCTCGGCGCGGACGGCCCTGCCATCCGCGCCGCGGCGGCGGACCTGGCGGCGACCTACCCGCAGATGGGCCGCGCCCAGATGACCGCCTTCGTGCGCACGCTGTGGCAGAGCCGCATCCACGAACTGCGGGCCGTCGGCATCGAACTGCTCGCCGCCCGCGCCGCGCTGCTGGAGCCCGCCGACCTCGAGTTCCTCGAGAAGCTGCTGCGCGACGGCGACGCCGACGATCTCGCCTCGAAGCTGGCCGGCGACGTGCTCGGTGCGCTCGTGGCCAAGAACAAGAAGCTGTGGCGCGACCTGCGCCGCTTCGCCAACGCCAGCAACGAAGCCCTGCAGCGCGCCGCGGTGCGCGCCTGCCGGCTGCCGCTGCTGCACGACGGCGGCTCGTTCGAGCGCTTCGAGGAACTCTCGGCGCCGTTGTTCGCCATCGCCGATGCGACGTTGCAGCAGGCGATCGACGAACTGCTCGCCGCCGCGGCCGCCGTGCACACCGATGCCGTGCGCGAACTGGCGGCGAAGCACGGCCGCAAGGTGAAGGTGGCGGCGAAGAAGGTCCCTGCGAAGCCGAAGGCCGCCGCGGTACCGAAGGCGGCGAAGGCGCCGGCGAAGCGCAAGTCGGCCAAGAAGGGCTGAGGTCGACTGCGGGCCGCAGCGCCGCTTCAGTGGCCCAGCTTCTGCCGCAGCTCGGCGTTGTCCGGGTGTCGCTGCGCGCCGCGCGCCCAGACTTCCTGCGCGCGCTTCGGGTCGGTCTGCTCGAGCAGGTTGCCGAGGTAGAGATACGTCTGCGCCTGGTTCGGCTGCACAGGCTGCAGTTCCTGCTGGTGGACCAGCGTCTCGAAGTTCGCGATCGCGTCCTTCTTCTTGCCGAGGAAGTCGGGATAGAAGGTGTAGCTGACGGCCTTGGTGAAGCGCGCCTCCCAGTGCGTGTTGTCGAGCGCGAGCACGTCGTCGAACACCTTGTCGGCCTTCATCGACAGCTGCCACTTGCTCTGATCCATCTGCAGGTAGGCCATGTAGGCCCGCGCGAGGTCCATCTGCGCCGGGATGTCCTTCGGGTTCGCCTGCGCCAGCGCCTCGAACTTCGCGATCACGTCGTCCATGTGCCCGGAAGCGAACGCACGCTTCCACAGGTCGCCGTTGGCCCAGAAGTTCGTGCCGTGCAGATCGTCGAAGTCGGCGTCCAGGTCGAACGTCGCCGGGGCCTTGTCCTCAGCAGCGCCGACGGCCCTCCCACCCCGCTTCTGCAGATACGCCTCGACGGCGGCCGCGATCTGCTGGTCGTCGACCGTCGCGGCGGTGCGCTGCGGCGGCGCCGCCATCGGTGCTGCTACCACCGGCGCCGCCCGCAGCCGCTCGAGTTCCTGTTGCAGCGTCGCCTGCGTCCGCCGCAGTACCGAGACCTCGGCCTGCAGGTCGGCGGTGGCGTCGCTCGGCGCAACTTCGTGCGCTGGCCGCATCGTCAGCGACACGGCGGCGGCAGCGGCGGATGCGAGCAGGACGGAGATGGCGATGGTCGTAGTCGAGGTCATGGCGAAGGGTGGCAGCCGGAGGCGCCCGGCGGGGCCGCGGCTACGTTGCCGCCCCGAGAGGATTTCGGCGAGGCTCTACCCGATTCCGGCCGGCGGTCACTGGATGGTGAACTGCACGATCGGCACCGAATTGGTCGTCGCGTCGCCGGTGACGGCATTGACATTCGACAGGTCCCAGACGTACTGGGCGAAGGGCACACACACCTCCGGCCCGACCCACACGGCACGGTTCTCGATCATCTCGAGGCCGAACGGGTTCGCCCCGGTCGGTGTGATCAGGTAGCCGTACTGCGCGCCGAAGCCGAACTGCGAGTAGCCAGTGACCGTGATCGGGATCGAAGCGGCGCCTGCAGCACTCGTGAGGGTGGCCAGGATGTCGACGTTCGGGTTGACGAGTAGTTCGCAGCCCGTCGCCGCGCCGATCAGGCTGAGGTCGAACGGGAGCGGCAGGCCCGGTGCCAACTCCTTCTGATCGACGCCAAGAGCCAGCACGGCGATGCTGTTCGCGGGCATGCCGGTGGCGGTGATCGAGATGGTCGAGCCATCGCTGTAGGTGCTGCCACCGAAGCCCGTCGTCGACGACGAGCTCGGGGTGCCGGTGCCACAGTTGGCATTGCCAACGGTCGTCGCTCGCCCGCCGGTCGCGGCGAACGCGCGGTCGGTGCTCCAGGAAGCCCCCGTCGACCGGGCATACACCAGCACCTCGACGCAGATGTTGGGGCTGCCGTTCAGGCCGAAGACGAACGGCGTGACCGGGATGTTCAGGAACACGCCGGTGCCGCGATTCGCCGTCATGGCGGGGACGTTCACGACCTGCTGCGGCAATACGACGACCTCGTCGCTGCCTACGTTGGTGGCAAAGGTCGTGCTGAGAGCCCCCGGCGTGGCCGTCGTGCTCGACAGGCGGATCTCCATCGTCGCAGTGAAGGCGGCGCGGTCCGCGGTGCCCGGAGTACAGCGCAGACCGATCGCCGTCACGGTCGTGCCGGGGACGAACGGCGACGCGAAGATCATCTGAGTACGCGTCGAGCTGCCGCCGAGCACCGATGTGCTGCCACGCCCCCAGGCGCGGTCGTACTCAGCGGGCAGGACGAGATCGATCTGCGCCGCGCAGGTGGAAGCGAGAGAGATGGCCGAAGCCACGCAGAGAACCGGCAGGTGGAGCTTCATCGCAGTAGTGCCTCGAGCAAGGGAACGACGGGAAACAGGTGTGCAACTTGCCAGCAGGCCTCGGTCCATCTCCGGACGAACACGCCACCGTCCAGACATCGAGCCCGCCGGCGGTGGGGTGTCAGAGCACCGTGAACTGCACGATCGGCACCGAGTCGGTCGTCGCCGAGCCGGTGGTCGCATTCACGTCGAACAGGTCCCATACGTATTGGGCGTTCGGCACGACGACCCGCGGGCCGATGTAGATCGCGCGACTCCGCAGGACCTCGAGCCCGAACGGATTGCCGATCGTCGGTGGGATCAGGTAGCCCCACTGGGCGCCGAAGCCGAACGACGAGTAGCCGGAGATGGTCATCGGTACCGAAGCGTTGCCCGAGCCATCGGTGACCGTCGGCAACAAGGCGAAGTCGAGGTTGAGCAGCAGGTCGCAACCCGGTGCCGAGCCGATCAGCGCCAGCGGGAACGGCAGCGGGAAGCCGGGTACGAACTCCTTCATGTCGAGCGAAGGCAGCACGAAGGCGAGCGAGCCCGGCGGGCCACCCGTCAAAGTGAACGTGATGGTCGATCCATCGGTGTAGGCGCCGCCGGCACCAGCCGTCGACGACGACGTCACGGTGCCGGTACCGCAGCCGATGCCGTGGTCGCGGGCCTGACCGGTCGTACCGGCGAACGCCCGGTCCGTCGACCACGACGCGCCGGTCGAGCGCCCGTAGACCAGGAATTCGACGTTGATGTTGGGGCTCCCGTTCAAACCGAAGACGAACGGTGTCGCCAGCGGGAACGTCGCGAACACCCCGGTGCCGCGGTTCGCCGGCATTGCCGGAATCGTCACGGTCTGCTGCGGCAGCACGACCACCTCGTCGCTGCCGACGTTGCTGGCAAACGCGGCGTTGAGCGCGCCGGGCACCGCCGTCGTGCTCGACATCCGGATCTCGATGGTCGCCGTGAACGACGGGCGGTCGATCGTGCTCGGCGCGCAGCGGATGCCGAACTGCGTGACCGTGGTGCCCGGTGCGAACGGCGCCACGAAGATCATCTGCGTGCGCGACGAGTTCTGGCCGAGCATCGCCGAGCTGGCGCTGCCGCTACCCCAGCTGCGATCGAACTCCGATGGCAGGGTCAAGTTGACCTGCGCAAGGCAGGTCGTGGCGAGAGTGAGGGCGGGGAGAAGGACGCGTAGGGTGGTGGAGCAGGTCATGGATGCCACGGCGGTGGGGCTCGCACCGGCAACCGGCCGAGTCGATGCGAACTCTAGCACCCCCCCACACGCGGAACAGTGGCTCGCCGCAGCCCGGTGCCACCCGGTCTGGCGTCTGTCGTGGGAACGGCCCGGGAAGTGCGGCACCATGCCACAGATGCAGATCTACGACAGCCACTGCCACCTCGGCCTCGATGGCAAGGCGCCTCCCACCGAGGAGCACGCACGCGCGGCGGCGGCGGGCGTCGCTGGCCTGCTGGTGGTCGGCATCGACGCCGCGACCAGCCGGGCGGCGCGCGACCTGCAGCACCTCGACGGTGTGCGCTGGAGTGCGGGCCTGCATCCGAACGAGAGCAGCCGGCTCGACGCAGAATGGGCCGACATCGAGGCACTGGCACGCGACCCGTCGTGCACGGCGATCGGCGAGACCGGGCTCGACTGCTTCCGCGACCGCACCCCGCTCGCACAGCAGGAACGTTCGCTGCGCCGGCACCTGGCACTCGCACGCGAACTCGACCTGCCGGTGATCTTCCACTGTCGCGACGCCTTCGCGCCGCTGTTCGCGGTGCTGCACAGCGAGCCGCCGGTGCGCGGCGTGATGCACTGCTTCTCCGGCGGCCAGGGCGAAGCGCGCACGGCGCTCGACCTCGGCCTGCTGTTGTCGTTCGCCGGCCCGCTGACCTACCCGAAGAACGACGCGCTGCGCGCCGTCGCCCAATGGGCTCCGGCCGATCGCATCCTGGTCGAGACCGACGCACCCTTCCTGCCGCCGCAGAAGTTGCGCGGCAAGCGCAACGAACCGGCATTCATCCTGCAGACCGTGCAGGCGCTCGCCGACGCGCGCGGCGTCTCGCTGGCGGATGCAGCCGCGCAGACGTTCGCCAACGCGATCGCGCTGTTCGGCTGACCCGGACGAAGGTCAGCGCGGCGGCTGCGCGAGGTCCTGCAGCGCCCGCAGCACGGCGGGCTCCATCGGCGCCTCGCGCTGCGCGATCTGCAGTTCACGGCGCGCATCGGCGTAGCGGCCGAGGTCACGCAGCACGGCGGCCCGATCGAGCCGCACGCTGGTGTGGTGCAAGCCACGCTGCACGCTGGTGTCGAGATGTGCCAGCGCACCTTCGAGGTCGCCGAGACCGCGCCGTGCCGCGGCGGCGAGCTGGTAGACGTAGCCCTTCGGCTCGGCGATCTGCAGGCACGACAGCGCCAGCTGCTCCGCCGCCTCGAAGTGGGCACGGTCACCGGTCGCGCGACCCGCCTGCAGGTGCGCCTGCACGGCCAGCGTGCGCACCCACGGATCGTCCGGTGTCTGTGCGGTCAGCAACGATGTCACTTCGAGGGCCCGCGCCGGATGCGCCGTCGCATCGGGCAGCGACACCAGCGCCTCCGCGTAGTAGGTCAGCGCATCGTGATGCTGTGGCCGCTGCGCATGCGCACGCGCCAGCAACTCGATCGCCGCCGCCAGATCGCCCCGGCGCAGGTGCGCCGCGCCGAGTCCCCAGACCGCCTGGAACGACTCCGGTTGGGCCGCCAATTCGCCCTGCCACAGCGTGACGTCGTCGCGGTAGTCGAGCGTGCGATGCACGGCCCCGACGATGCCGAGCAACAGCAGCGCGGCGGCGATCAGGACCGGCCTCGCGCCGCGCAGCCGCGGCAGCGCCACCGCGACCACCAGTGCGATGCCGAGCATCGGCCCGTAGAGGCGATGCTCCGCCAGCGGCATGTTCAGCGGCACGACGATCCACGGCAGGGCCAGCAACCAGGCAACGGCGAGGCCCGCCCGACGCGCGCCTGCGGTGCGACCGGGCCACGCCGCCGCCGCACTGAGTGCGAACAGGCAGCCCCAGCCGAGCAGCACCGATGGCGCCCACAACGACGAGTGGAACACCACCGGCGGATCGAGCGTCATGCCGATCGGCACCACCATCTGCAGCAGCGCCTTCGGCAGCAGCGTGCCCATGGTCGCCAGCTGCATCAGCAGCGTGCGGCCGTGGCCGGTGGTCGGATCGCCGCCGCTGCGTGCCAGCAGGTCGACCGTCGCCTGCCCGAGCAGCACCTTGCGCAGCACCAGGTAACCGAGCACCAGCAGCACGATCGGCAGCACACCGACAACCGCCCGGCGCCAGTCGATGCGCCGTCGATCCTCGTTGCGGACAGCGAGCACCTGCGCGGCGAGCAACGCCGGCAACACCACGCCGGTCTCCTTGCTGCCGCACGCGATCAGCGTGCCCACCACCATGCCGCACATCGCCAGCCGCGGTCGCCGACCATGCTGCCAGGCCCGGTGCGCGAGCAGCGTCAGCAGCACGCTGCAGCCCAGCAACAGTTCACTGCGCGCCGAGACCAGGTTGATCGCCTCCGACAACAGCGGGTGCACCGCGAACAGGGCCGCGGCGACGAACGCCGCCGGCACGTGCACGCGCCAACTGCGCAACCAGCGCCACAGCAACCACGCCGTCGTCGCGTGCAGCAGCACGTTGCCGGCTTTCACCGACCAGGCCGCCGGCGACACGGCGATGTTCAGCGCGAAGCTCACCAGCAGCGCCGGCCGGTACATGGCCTGGCCGGTGGCACTGAACGCCGTCGGGTCAACCAGCAGACGCCAGAGGTTGCCGAGGTCGTGCAACGCCGTGTTCGCGGCGACCGAGTGCACATCGTCGAACACGAAGTCACCGCCAAGTGCCGCACCGTAGGCGAGCCACGCCAGCACGAACACCATCGCGCCGAGGCCGTGCACGGTCGCGCGCGTCATGCCGCCTCCACCACACGGCCGTCGAGCCGGGCCAGCAGTTGCTGCCATCGGCGCGACAGGCACGTCGCCGAGAAGTGCCGGTCGAAGGCCGCGCGCGCCTGCTGCGCTGCCGCTGCCACGCGCTGCGGCGCCGCCGCCAGCGCCTGCAACTCGCGGGCAAGCGCGGGCACATCCCCGGCCGGCACCGTGAACAAAGCACCGCAGCCGTCGAGCCACCCGCACAGCGCCGGCGTGTCCGCGGTCAGCACCGGCCGCCCGGCCGCCAGCGCATGCACGACCTTGAACGGCACCACCCGCTGCGCCTTGCCGCTGCGGCCGAACACGCCGGCCGTGAGTTGGCTCGCGGCGAGCAGTTCCTGCAGCCGTTCGCGGTCGACGAACTCGGGCTCGAGCTGCAGCCGCGGGCCCAGCAGGGCGGCGGCGTGCGCGCGGTCCGACTTGCGCCCACCCACCAACGTGAGGTCGACTTCGGGCACCAGCGCGGTAGCCGCCAGCAGCACGTCGAGACCGTGCAGCGGCACGCCGGTGCCGAAGAACAAGAGGCGCATGCGACCGTTCGCACCCGGCTCGCTCGCGACCACGGACGCAGGTGCGTCCGGATCCCCGACCGGCAGCCACGCGAAGCGTTCGCCCGGCAGACCCGTCAGCTCGGCGGCGTAGGCGGCGTTGCACGGCGTGTCCAGCAGCACCAGATCCGCCGCGGCGCAGGCGCGCGTGTCGAGGCGCTGCAGCCAGGCCGCCAGCAGCGATCCGGGCCGCACCAGCTGCCGGTCCTCGACGACGGTGTCGTATGCCGACAGGAACAGGTCGAGCACGATCGGCACGTCGGTCGCCGCGCGGATCGCGGTGACGACCGCGTGCCCCGGGTATGGGACTACGACACAACGTGGCCGCCGCGCCGCGATCTCACGGCGCAGCCGTTCGACGAGCCGATGCCGTTGCCGACGCTGCTGCCACAACACGGCAGGCCCCTGCCATGGCGCGCGCAGCAGCGCCTGCTTGCCGTGCCCGAGGCCGGGTTCGTGGCACTGCCGCACTTCGACCCCAGCGGCCTCGAGGCCTGCCCGCAGCGACCGCGTGCGCGGGTAGCCGGGACCTTCGTCCCAGGCGCCGGCGAACAGCACGTGCGCGCCAGCGTTCACTTGCCGTGGTCGCGCGAGAGCCCCTGGAAGCGCAACGCCGCGATCTGCTCGGCGATCAGACCGAGCGCGAACAGCAGCCCCGCCTGGCTGAGCAGCAACACCGCCATGTTGGTGAAGCGGCCCTCCGTGCAGAGCGTGTAGACGTACCACGCGATCCCGAGCGCGCCGGTGCCGAGCGACACCGGCAGGAACACCCGCAACGGCGCGAACATGGTCGCGATGCGCAGGATGATCAGGAAGAAGCGGCTGCCGTCGGCGACCAGGCGGATGTGGCTCTTGCCGCGCCGGCTGCGCACCTCGAACGGCTGGAACGCGACCGACCAGCCGCCGCGCAGCATCGACATCGTGATCGTCGTCGGGTAGCTGAACGTGTTCGGCAGCAGCCAGACGAGGTCCTTGGCGACGTCGGCGCGCACCAGGCGGAAGCCGCTGGTCAGGTCCGGGATGTGGCGCCCCGACACGTAGCTGGCGAACCGGCTGTAGACCTGGTTCGCGAAGTTGCGGTGCACGCTGCCGCCGCGGCCGCCGCGCGAGCCGACCACCATGTCGTAGCGCTCGGCCAGCTCGAGCATGCCCGCGAGCGCCGCCGGCGGGTGCTGGCCATCGCCATCGAGCAGCAGGATCCAGTCGCCCTTCGCCTCGCGGATGCCGCGCTTGACAGCGGCGCCGTTGCCGAGGCTCTCGGCGTGGCGTACGACGCGCGCGCCGTGTTCGTTGGCGATCGCCGGCGTGGTGTCCGTGGAGCCATCGTCGACGACGATCACCTCGTGGAACGGCAACGCGGCGGCTTCCAGCGCGGCATCGAGCTCGTCGAGCAGGTGGTCGAGGTTGGCGGACTCGTTGCGGGCCGGCACGATGATCGACACACGCTGCACACGTCGCGCCGTCGGTGCGGCCGCGGGCCTGGCCACCGAATGTGGCGGAGCGGTGGGGGCGATCGCCGGGCGGCGCACCGGCAGCTCGCCGGTCGCCATCAGGTGGCTCAGGCGTTCAAGGGGAGCCGCCTCGACGCGTTGCTGCAGATCTGCCGACATCATGGGCGCTATCGGCATCTCGGCGCCCCCGCCTGAGTGCGGGCCCGAAACGACAACGCCCACCCCGTGCGGACACGGGGCGGGCGTTGCGTGCAGATCGACGGTGCGGCGGTACCGCGGCCGTCAGCCTGCGGTCGCGATCAGTTGACCACGGTCCAGCGGTTGCCGTCCGAAGCCAGCGTGTTCGCGGCGACGCCAGCGCTCATCGCGATGGTGCCGGTGCCGAGGAACGCGGCGCTGAACAGCGGGGCCGTCGGCACGCTCTGGCTGTAGGCCGTGCCCGCACCGTTGGTCGACAGCACGTCACCGCTCTGGTTGACGAAGAACGTGCGCTTGCCGCTGTTGCCGAACACCTGCGGCCAGGCGTAGCAGCACCACAGCGTCTCGGCCTGGCCGGCGTCGACGCCGCCCGCGTTGGCCGCGTCGCCGCCCGTCGCCTGCTCGGCGATGCCCTGTGCAGCGGGGTCGGGCAGGAACATCTGGAACACGTAGCCCGAGCGGTTGACCTGGGACGTGGCGACGTTGCCGAACGCCGTCGACAGCACCGGCGGGCTGATCGTCTGCGTGCCGGCGCGCACCACGGTGCGGCCCGACAGCTCGCCGAAGAAGCCGTATTCACCGGCACCGTTGCCGTTGACGTCGATGACGCCCGACGCCTGGCACTGCGACTGCGCCGACGAGATGTTCTTCAGCGTCGCGATCGCCGCCGACTCGTTGGCGTTCAGGCGCGCGCTGAGGAGGTTTGGGATCGCGATGGACGCGATGATGGCGATGATCGCAACGACGATCATCAGCTCGATGAGTGTGAAGCCCTGTTCCCGCTTGGACATGTTTTTCTCCGTGACAACCTTGCGAATGTGACGGCCGACATGGCCGCCGTTTCCCCTACTGATGCTGTTCCCCGTCTCAGCGACCCGGAGTCGCTGCCGGCGTGGCGCAGAGTTCCTGGAAGCGCGTCTCCTTGGCCACTGCCTGCCAGGCCCCGGACTCCTCACGGAGCCGGCGCCTCACCTCGGCAGGCTGCACCTTGGTGACCCGTTCCAGCAACTGCAGGCAACTATCGGTGTCGCCTTGCTGCAACTTGAGCTTGGCAAGGCAGTAGTCCGCGATCGGGACCGCTGGTGCGGCGCGCACGAACATGGCCTCCGCCTTGCTCATGTGGCCCAGACGAACGTACTCCTCGCCGGCTTGCAGCGATGCCATCGGCGCCGCGGCTGCATCGCGGGCGATGCCGTCCAGCAGCTTCTCGGCGTCGACCCGGCGGCCCATCTGGCGCAGCACGCCGGCCTGTTCCAGCGCCCGCTGGTGGCCGAAACGCGCGTCGAACGCCGTCGCCCACTGCTCGAACAACGCCAGCGCCTGCTCCCGGCTGCCCGCCTTGGCCAGCATGCGCGCCTCGTTGAACGCCAGGATGTCGCCCTGCTCGGCGGTGCAGTCCTCGCAGCCGCGGGCGCGTCGATAGTCCTGGGCCGCGTCCTTCCAGTGACCGCGCAGCATCTGGGCGAAGCCGTGGAACTCGGCCGTGACCGCCATGCCGGGCTGGAGTCGCTCGACTGTCGCGAGGCAGGTCTCGGCCTGCGTGATCATCTCGGTCCGTGTCGCGAGCTCCTTGCCGGCCGTGTCCTGCTCAGGGATCGCGTAGGCCAGCCGCAGCTGCACGTCGGCGCTGCTGAGCAGCGTCATGACGTCGGCATCCGCACGGCCGGTGGCGAAAGCGACGCCGAGGCCACCGAGCACGATCATCGCGCCGCCGTAGAGCAGCGCCCGTTTCTGCAGTTCGTTCATGTTTCCCCGGTGTCGTGCGATCAGCCGCCCGACAGCTTCTCCTGCAGCTTGAAGATCGGCAGGAACACCGCGAGCACGATGCCACCGACGATCACACCCAT
>JBGARS010000081.1:0-25544 GCA_044230075.1 Planctomycetota bacterium
GCACTGCCGGCTGCTGCTGTGGGCCGACACGCTGTCGCCGCGGCTCGGCGACTGGCTGGTGTGGGTGCTGGGGCTCGATGGACGGCCGCGCGCGCGTTGACGGTGCACCGTTTCACGACGAATGGACCGTCGTCACCCGCCGAACAGCCACTGGTCGCGGTCGGAGTCAGCCGGAAGAATGGCCGGTTGCGGCAACTCCGCTTTTCCAGTCCCTGCCCAGTCCAACGCACATGAACCCGAACACCCTTCTGTCTCTCGCGGCCGTTCTCGGCGTGGCCACGCTGGCCAATGCCCAGATCCCTGCGCCGACGCTGCCTTTCCAGCGCACGTTCGACCTGCTGGTCTTCGACTCCACGAGTGTGGGAAGTCCGCCGACAATATCCGACAACATCTACCGCCTGTCCGACTTCAACCAGGACGGCGACTACTACGACCCCGGCGAGACGCTGCTCTACTACGACGATCTCGCGAACGGCGACAGGCTGAACACGGTGTCCGGCATGGCCTGCTCGGAAACCGGCACGGCGTACGCGTGCGACTCGAGCAGCGACGTCGTGTTGTCGTTGCGCGACATGAACTACGACGGCGACGCCAACGACCCGGGTGAGTCGATCGTGTTCTTCGACTCGGCGACCAACGCCAGCGGCATCCAGATGCTCTCGGCGCAGGGCATCGTGGTCGACAAGCAGGGCCGCGTGTTCGTGCTGGCTGCCAACAGCGGTACGCCGAGCATCGGCGACGTCATCATCAAGCTCGAGGACCTGGACGGCGACGGCACCGCCAACAACCAACCCGGTGAGGCGAGCTACTACTTCCAAGTGCCGAGTTCGGTCAGCCCGATCAACTACTCGAACCCGACCGGTGCCTTCGCGATCGGCCCGGACGGCGCCCTCTACTACGGCGACATCGGCTCGACGGTCACCAAGGGCGTCTACCGCGTCTTCGATGCCGACAACAACGGCACGATCGACCCTACCGAGTTCTCGCTCTGGTGGGTGCCGCCGTACACGAGTGCAGCCTGGTACGGCATGGCGTTCGATCCGATCGGCTACGTCTACCTCGCGAACCACGGCGGCGGCGCCGCGCCTGCGAAGAGCATCTACCGCGCGTTCGACGCCAACTTCTCTGGCGCGATCGATCCGGGTCTGCCCGAGGAGGAACAGGTCTTCAACTACCCCACCGGTTCCGTGACCTGGTGGGGCATGCTGCGACAGGACGACGGTTCGTTCCTGCTGCTGGACGGCATCCTCGACGGCATCTACCGGCTCAAGGACCTGAACTTCGACAACGACTTCGACGACGCCGGTGAGTTCACGACGGTGTTCGACGACACGTCGGTCGGCCTGACGCTCGACCTGCGCGCGATGACGATCCTGCGGGCGCCGCTGATCGAGATGTCGCCGCCGGTGATCCAGATCGGCGGCACGACGAACTTCGTGGTCCGCACGACGAAGCCGTTCGACATCACGGTGACCGGCGCCTCGCTGTCGCTGATCGCGCCATTCTCGCTGCCGCCCTACGGCTACCTGGAGATCGATCCTTCGAGCCTGATCATCTTCGGCACCGGCCTGTCCGACGCACAGGGGGTCTTCTCCTCCCCGCTGACCTTCAACAACGACCCGTCGCTGATCGGCACCTACGGCTGCACGTCGCTGTCGGGCGACTTCTACCGGCTGTTCCTCAGCAACGGCGCGCCGCTGACCGTGACCCCGTAGCGCGTCGCCGGTCACACGTCCCCCGGACCCGGGGGGCGCAGTGGGCCGGCGATTGGCAGGAACGACTCGTGCGTTCGCGCTTCCCAGCGTGCCCCACCGGCCCTTACCCTTCGTACGTGCGATCGGCTGACCAGACAGGCGCCCTCCCCGGCCAAGAGCGAGCTACGTGGCGACACCCGGTCGCCGGGCACAGTTTCTGGCGGCAGGTGCGCGTCGCCGCGGTGCGCGGCCCGTCGACTGCGCTGCTCGACGAGGTCGTCGCCGGGGTCGAGCAGGCGCTCTGTGCGCGTGGCCACGAGTGGACCACCACGCCCGACGACCGCACCGATGCGTTCGTGACCACGGCGCGGCTGCACGAGCCGGTGTCGTGGCGCCATTCGCCGTTGTTCACCGGCCGCAAGCGCTACGGCCTCACGGCGAAGCCGGCGACCTACACGTTCGTGCAGGTCCGCGAGCAGCAGCTGCAGGACCTCGTGCAGCGCTTCGAGCTGGCGCTGGCGAAGGACCCGCCGGACCCCGCCGACTTCGACCTGCCCGGTCTGTCGACCAACGCCTGGCAGGTGTTGCGCGACCAGGGCAGCCGCGGCGGCGTCATGATGTGCGTCGGCCGGCTGCTGCAGGCGCAGAGCAAGAGCCTGCGCGTCGTGATGGTGGTCGGCGAACGCACCGCCGAAGCCGCCTACCTGTTCGATCTCGCCGGTTCCTACCCACGCATCGACAACGACGACATGGGCGGGATCTGCGGCGACCTGGCGCTGCGCATCGCGACGCATCTGAGCACCCGCGAAGTCACCGCGCACCGCGTCGACGGCGAGCCGATCCCGCCGGCCCAGTGGCAGGCCTCGACCGGGCGGCGGGCGATGCTGCACGTCTCCCGCGAACTGGGTGCGCGCGCGTTCTTCACCGAGATGGTGCGCATCGCCGACCTGGTCGATGTGCCGGCGCTCACCGGTGCGGTCGCGCAGCAGTACAGCGAAGGCTGCTTCGGCACCTGGGATCCGGTGCTGCAGGCGCAGATCGTGACCGTGACCGGCAGCCGTCATCCGGTCGTGAAGGCGAGCCTGCAGGAGGACGACCTGGCGGTGATCACCGGCGTGCTCGACTGCGGCAGCGGCGCCCGCGTGCGGACCGTCGCTGGCCTGCGCAACGACCCACCCTCGTCGGAGGCGGTCGAGTTCGCGTCGATCGACGAGTACCTGCCACGGCGTCGACCGGCGGCGAGCTTCGGCATCGACGCCGAGGTGCCGGTCGTGCGCAGCAAGCTGCACGGCCATCGCGGCGTCACCGCCTACGACCCGGACACCGTCGAATACGTGCCGCTCGATGCGCCGTTCTTCCACTACCTGGTGTCGTGCTCGACCGATGCGCAGGCGCACGGGGTGACCGCGGCCTTCGCGCGCTCACGAGCGCTGCGCGACCCGGCGGATCCGCGCACGGTGGTGTTCACGATCCTGCCGGGCCACGGTCTGCTGGTGGCCGAGAAGTGGGTGCCTGGCACGCAGCCGTTCGAGGTGCTGCTGGCCGCGATCGATTCGGGCCGGCTGGAGATCAGCAGCCGCGTGCCGCAGGGCAGCATGCACTACGTGCCGGTCGGTGATCGCATGGTGCTGCAGTTGGGTGGCGATGGCACGGAGAGTGCGGCGGGCCCGGACACCGACCTCGGCAGCGACGACGTGCGCGAGCACGAGAACGGCTGAGGCCGCCCGACCTGGAAACGCGAGTCAGACCGCTGCACGGACCTATTGACAAATATTATTGTCAATGGTTCGATGCGGCTGTGATGCTCGCCGTCGAAGTCATCGAAGACCCTGCTGCCGCGACGGTTGCGCTGGACCCGATCCGATGCCGCCTGCTCGCGGAGTTGGCCGAGCCGGCGAGCGCCGCCGCCCTCGCGGGCCGCGTCGGCCTGGCGCGCCAGAAGGTGCGCTACCACCTGCAGACGCTGCTGGCACACGGCCTCGTGCGCGAGGTCGGCACGCGCAAATGGGGCGGGCTGACGGAGCGCCAGGTGGTCGCCACGGCAAGTGCCTACGTCGTCTCGCCCGGCGCGCTGGGACCCGTCGAGGTCTCGCCGGAGCGCACGGCCGACCGGCTGTCGGCGAGCTACCTGGTCGCCCTGGCCGCGCGCGCCCTGCGCGAGGTCGGCGGCCTCGTGCGGCGGGCGTTTGCCAGCGAACAGCGCCTCGCGACGCTGTCGATCGACAGCGAGATCCGCTTTCGCAGCGCCACCGAACGTGCCGCGTTCAGCGCCGAACTGACGGCCGCGATCACGGGCCTTGCGGCGCGCTACCACGACGAGCACGCGCCGGGCGGGCGGCCGCACCGCCTGATCGTGCTCGCCCACCCCCTTCCCGATCCCCTCGGCGAGGCGCCGAGTTCCTCCCCATCGACAGAGTCGATACCATGAGCGTGAAGAAAGAGCCGTCTGGACGTCGCAGCGTGCAGGTCGAAGTCCTGGTCCCCGGTACCCCCGAACAAGTCTGGCAGGCGATCGCCACCGGACCCGGCATCTCGGCGTGGTTCGTGCCGAGCAAGGTCGAAGGCAAGGTGGACGGCACCGTTTCGTCCGACTTCGGCGGCGGCATGGTGTCGTCGGCCCAGATCACCGAGTGGCAGCCACCGCACCGGTTCGTCGCTACCGACTCATGGTTGCAGGGTGGACCGCCGGTCGCCACGGAGTGGACGGTCGAAGCCCGTTCCGGTGGCAAGTGCCTGGTGCGGGTCGTGCACAGCCTGTTCGCCAGCACGGACGACTGGGACAGCCAGCTCGAGGGTACCGAGCACGGCTGGCCGGGCTACTTCCGCGTGCTGGGGCACTACCTCGAACACCACGCCGGCCAACCGTCGACCGCGTTCGTCGGCATGGCCCCGTCGCAGCACCCGGCACCGGCGACGTGGAGCACGATGGTGGCGGCGTTCGGCGCCGAACCGCAGGTCGGCCAACCGCTGCGCATCGCCGCCCCGGGCCTCGCCACGATCACCGGCACGGTGCGGGCGATCGACCACGTGCCGCAGGGCACCGGCATCATGTTGCTCGTCGACGAGCCGGCGCCTGGCGTCGTGCTCGCGAGCGCCATGGAGTGCATGGGCATGCAGATGGCGACCTTCCAGGCCTACTACTACGGGCCTCGCGCCCAGGCGGCGGTCGCCGACCAGGACGGTTGGCGGCAGTGGCTCACCGGTCTGTTTCCGCCGCCTGCCGGAGCGCAGCAGGGCGGCTGACGCGGCTCACGGCGCGGCGGCCGTGGTCGCGCCGAGCCAGTTGCGGAAGCGCTGCTCGACTTGCTCCCGCAGCCGCTTGCTGTCGCTGCCGAACGCGCTCGGATCGTCGATCGCCAGCACTTCCAGCCGCAGCCTCGGGATCGGGTGTGGGGGCCGGAACATCGGCACGGCGCGCGACAGCCACGGCGGCGTGCAGCGGATGCCGACCGACACCAGTGGCACGCCGGCGCGGCAGGCGATCTCGAACGCGACGCGGCCGAACGGGCGCAGTGAGCCGGCCGGCGAGCGCGAGCCTTCGGGGAACACGAAGATGCGCATGCCCTGGCGCAGGCGTTGCACACCGTCGTCGACGACGCGGCCGACCGAGATCGGATCGCTGCCGGGGCCTTCGAGCAGGCCGGCGCCGACCAGCAGCGGTTTGACCATGAGCCGGCGGTAGACAGAGGGCTTCACGATCGTGCAGCCGCCGCCGAGGCAGGCGCCGATCGCGGTGACGTCGATCTGCGTCGGGTGGTTGGCGATCACGATGCACGGGCCCGGCGGCAGGCCAGCCAACGCCCCGCGGTGATTGAAGTCGGCGATGCGGAACACCCGCAACCAGTCGTGGAGGATGCGGTAGCCGAGCCCCATGCAGCGCTGCAGGCGCAGCGCGCGGCGGACCGGGTCCTTGCGCCACCACCAGCACAGAAACGCGAAGCCGAGATAGCCGAACGGCGCGTTGATGGTGTAGCAGGCGACGCTCCACACGATCGCGACGGTGCGCAGCGCGCGCTGGATCGCATGAGACGGTTGCGGCGTTGCCGTCGACTCCTGCACGGCGGTCACGGCAGCGGCTCCGTGCCGGCTGCCACCAGCGCGCGTTCGAGTGCGGCGGCGGTCGCGGCGGCGAACGGCTCACGTTCGCCGTAGCACCAGCGGCCCCAGACTTCGGCGGCACCGAGCGCGAACGGGAAGTGCGGCGCCGGCGTCTCCACGCGCCGCGGGTACAGCCACGCCGTACGGTCCTGCACGACGACGTTGCAGGCGGCGGTGAGGCGCGCCTCGGCGAGTTGCACCAGCGCCTCGGCGCGCGGCGCGGCATCGCCGCGCACGCCGAGCAGGCAGAACGGCACGCCCTTGGCCAGCAGTTCGACGCCGGCCGGCACGTCGATCAACTCCGTGCGCAGCGGCCGTTCCGGCAGCGCACCCAGGAACGGCGACCGCTCGGGCAGCAGGTGTGCGTGCGCGCGCGCGATCGTCGCCGCCGCACCGATGGTGTTCAGCAGCGCGGCGCCGCCGGCGTCGTCGGCCCAGGCGCAGATGGCCCGCCACATCGCCTGATCCGGATCGCGCCGGGGCGCCTGCGGCCACAGGATGCGATGGTCGCTGGCGAAGGGATAGCGATTGGGCGTCACCACGTGCCGCTCGTCGCGCCAGAGCGCCTCCTCGGTCGCGATCGCGGTGACGCGACTGCGACGAAACGCCGGGCGTTCCGCCGTGGCGCGGTCGCTGCGCTGCTGGCGGGCCGGCACGAACACGAGCTGCACCCGCGCTCCGAACACGGTCAGTTCGCGCCGCGCGGCCGCCACGAACGGCGGCAGGCGTGGGTCTGGTCCCATGGGCGCAGTCATGTGCCCGGCGATGTTGCGGGCTGCGGCCGGCGAGCACAACGGCGGCGCCCGGTCCGCTGCCAGCCGGACTGGACCTTTGCCCGCACCCGGGCCGGTTGCTACCGTTCCGGCCCTCGGGTTGCCGCGGGTTTGCGGCCCCCCGACTTCCAGCAGGAACCCATTTGCGCATCGTCTTCTTCGGCAGCAGTGACTTCGCGATCCCGTCGCTGAAAGCCCTCGCCGAGGGCGGATTCGCACCGGTGCTGGTGGTGACCAAACCCGACGCGCCGCGTGGCCGGGGCCGCAAGATCTACGACAGCGAGGTGAAGCTCGCGGCCCAGGAAGTCAGCCTGCCGTTCGCGCAGCCCGCGGACCCGCACGACCCGACGTTCCTGCAGCAGTTGCGCGACCTGAAGCCGGACCTCGGCGTGGTCGTCAGCTACGGCGTGATCCTGCAGCCCGATCTGCTGGGCCTGCCGAAGCAGGGCATGATCAACGCGCACGCGTCGCTGCTGCCGCTGTTCCGCGGCGCGGCGCCGATCCAGCGCGCGATCCGCGAGGGTCACACCGAGACCGGCGTGACGATCATGCGCATCGCCGAGCAACTCGACGCCGGCGACATCCTGCTGAAGAAGGTGACGCCGATCGCGGCCACCGAGAACAGCGGCGCGCTGCGCACGCGGCTGGCGGCGCTGTCCGGCACCGCGTTGCTCGAAGCGCTGGCGCTGATCCAGGACGGCAAGTCGAAGTTCACGCCGCAGGACCAGAAGCAGGCCTCCTATGCGCCGAAGGTCGAGAAGGAGCACGGCGTCATCGACTGGAAGCTGCCGGCCATCGAAGTCGACCGCCTAGTGCGTGCGATGACGCCGAAACCCGGCGCGCAGACGCGGCTCGGCAACAAGCGCTTCATCGTCATGGAAGGTTCGGTCGAGCAGGACCTCTACGGCATGGGCATTCCCGGCGGCCTGCAGTCGTCGGGCGAAGAGGGCATCCGCGTCTGCACCGGCAAGGACCTCTACCGCATCACCCGCATCAAGCCGGACAACGGCCGCAACATGACCGCCGGTGAGTTCGTGCGCGGGCACCACATCGCGCCCGACGCGCGCTTCGGCTGAGTTCGCCGATGGTCTCGGCCAGGGCGGCTGCGCTGCAGGCGCTGCTCGCGCTCGATCGCGGCCGCAGCGATCGCATCCGCGAGGCGCTCGACACGGCGCGTCTGCAGAGCCGCGAACAGGCGTTCGCGTTCGAGCTGGTGCACGGCGTGTTGCGCCGCGAACGGCTGCTCGACTTCGTGCTCGAGGGCCTCGCCCACCGCGGTCTGCCGGCGGATCCCTCGCTGCGCGTGGCGCTGCGACTCGGTGTGCACCAACTGCTGTTCGTGACCGGCGTGCCGGCGCATGCGGCCGTGCACGAGTCGGTGTCGCTGGTGCGCGGCAATCGCGGCTTCGCCAACGCGCTGCTGCGTGCGGTCGCGCGCCGGGTCGAGGCGCGCCCGGTGGCAGCCGACGCGGCGACGACCGAACTGGCGCTCGGGCCGGAGCGCACGTTCGTCCTGCCGCGCGAACTGCCGGCCGACGAGGTGGCGCGCCTGGCGATCCTGCATTCGCTGCCGGACTTCGCGGCGCGGCGCTGGGCCGCCGACCTCGGCCTCGATGCACTGCGCGCGATCGCCGCGGCGGCGAGTGCTCTGCCGGCGCTGTCGCTGCGCGTCGTCGGGTCGCTCGATCGCGTCGAACTGCAGCGCGAACTGACTGCCGCCGGGGTCGAGACCTTGGCGGGCGAGCACCCGCGGCTGCTGCGATGCTCCGGCGGTGAGTCGCCGTTCGGCACCGATGCGTTCCGCCGCGGTGCGTTCCTGGTGCAGGATCCGACCGCGCTGGCGGCCGCGGCGGCGGTGCCGTGTGTGCCCGGCCAGACGGTCGTCGACCTGTGCGCCGCACCCGGCACGAAGACGGTGTTGCTGGCCGAATGCGTGCGGCCCGGCGGCCGGGTGTTCGCATTCGACCCGGAGCCATCGCGCCGCCAGCGCATCGTCGACAATGTCGCGCGGCTCGGGCTCGGCGACACCGTGCAGGTCATCGACAGCGTGAGTTCGCTGCCGGCCGCCGACGCGGTGCTGGCCGACGTGCCGTGCTCGAACACCGGTGTGCTGGGCCGCCGCGTCGAGGTGCGCCGGCGGCTGCAGCCGGACACCGCGGCCAGCATGGCCGGGCTGCAACGCGAACTGCTGCGGCAGGCGATCGGGCTCACGAAGCCGGGCGGCAGCGTCGTCTACTCGACCTGCTCGATCGAGCGCGCCGAGAACGACGAGGTGGTCCGCGCCGTGCTGGCCGAGCCGGGCCTGCCGCCTTGCCAGCTGGTCCGGAGCCACCTCACCCTGCCCGCGGCGGGCCGCCACGACGGCGGCTTCTTCGCGGTGCTGCTGCGGGGCCTTCACGGTGCCGGTCGGGACGGGTAGAACGCGACGCCCCGCACTCCGGCGGGAACCACCCGAGGCAAGGATCATGGCGACCCGTCCCACCCCCCGTTCGCGCACCGGCGCCAGCGCCAGCAGCAGCCCTGGCCGCCGAGCGGCGCGTTCGCCGAGCCCCGGCTCCAACTCGATGCCTCTGATCCTCGGCGGCGTGGGGGTGCTGGTGGTGGTCGTCGTGCTGGTGATGATGAACTCCGGCAACGGCGGCTCGCAGGCGGCGGCCGGTTCGCCGAAGCCCGACGCGGCACAGCCGGCCGCAGCAGTGAAGTCGGCGCCGGTGTCGCTGGCTGCGGCCAAGGCGGGCAAGTCGCCGGCCACGCCGCCACCGTCGTTGACCCAGGAGACGTTGGCGCAGGTCAGCGAACTGAACCGGCAGATGAAGGCGCTCTACAACGAGGGCGTCTCGGCTCGCAAGGACGGCGACAACCAGAAGGCCCGCGACAAGCAGGCCCAGGCCAAGGACGTGTTGGAGCAGATCGATCAACTGCTGCAGCCGGCGCTGCTGTGGCAGGAGAAGGCCCAGGAAGGGGATTGGTCGCAGCCGGCCGAGTACGTCACGCTCGAACGCATCTACGGCGACGTCATGAAGTTGGCCAACATGGTCCGCAAGGGCGGCGGGAAGTAGCCGGTCGCGATGCAGCTCGGCTACCACACCAACAGCCTGCAGAACCACCGCCTCCCGGAGGCCCTGCTGCTGTTGGCCGAGCACGGCTACCAGGCGGTCGCGATCACCCCCGACACCTGCCACCTCGACCCGGCGGTGACCAGTGAAGGGCAGCTCGACGAACTCGCGCTGCGGCTGCGGGACCTCGGGCTCCTGCCGGTGATGGAGACCGGCGCGCGGTTCCTGCTCGATCCGCGGCACAAGCACGAGCCCACGCTGATGACCCGCGATCCGGCGGCACGGCAGCGGCGGCTCGACTTCTACTCGCGGGTGGCGGCAATGGGGCGGCGTCTGGGCGCGCGCGTGGTGTCGTTCTGGGCCGGTATCGACCGGGCGCCCGGACCCGACAGCGGGCAACTGCTGCTCGACGGCGTGCGGCAGACGGCGGCGCGGATCCGCGCCGAGGGGTTGGAGCCGGCGCTGGAACCGGAGCCCGGCATGGCGGTGGAGACCGTCGCCGACTGGCGGCGGGTGCACGCAGCGCTCGGCGCCGAGGCACCTGGGCTGACCCTCGACATCGGCCACCTTTACGCCGTATGGGAAGATGAACCGGTCGCCGTGATCGCCTCGGTGGCATCGCACCTGCTGCAGGTCCACCTCGAGGACATGTGCCGCGGCGAACACGAACACCGCCTGCCCGGCACTGGCGACGTCAACTTCGCAGCCGTCCTAAGTGCTCTCGAGACAGCTGGATATCAGGGACCGGTGTGCTTCGAGCTGTCGCGCTCCAGCCATGCGGCGCCGACCGCGGTCGCCACCTGCCGGGACGTCTGGAACCGTTGTCTCGGCCGGCCAGTCCGTTGACCGGGGCACTTGGACTCCTACTCTAGGCCCGCAGCGAGCCCGACCTTCCGCCGAGACTTCCCATGAGACAATGCCCGTCCGTCGAAGGTTCTGCCCCGCCGCTGATCACGCATCGCATCGGCTCGGAGGTCTGCATGGCCCGGCAGCGCACCTTCTTCCACAAGTGCCATCGGTGCATCTACCGTGGCCAGGCGGCCAACTGGGAGCCGGCCGAGGCGCCGATGTCGATGGTCAACGTGCATGCCGCCGAGGAGCCGATCCAGGCCGGCGTGAAGGCCGTGAAGATTCCCGGCAAGGCCGCCAAGAAGGGCAGCCGCCCCGCCGCGACCAAGAGCGCCGCGGCCGAAGCCTGAGGGCCTGAGGGGGCCCGTGCCGCGCCTACGCCTTGTAGGTGTCGTGCAGGTGGCGCAGCGCCGACTCCGCATCGGCGAACCGGGCGATCAGGTCCCGGGCCAGGTTGCGCGTCTCGTCGAGCTGCCGCAGCCGCGTGGCGACCTGGATCTTCTCGCAGGTGTCCTGCAGCAGGTGGGCGCCGAGGTTGCCCGACGAGCCCTTCAGCGAATGGGCGGCGCGCTCCATCTTGTCGAAGTCGCCGGCCATCAGTCCCTCCTGTACCGCGCGGACCTTCTCCGGGCCGTCGTCGAGGAACATCTGGATCAGGTCCAGCAGCAGTTCGGGGTCGCCGTCGTCCGAGAACGACAGCAACTCCTCGACGACGCTCATGTCCAAGACCTGGTCCATTCTCCTCCGTCCGCGGAGGGATCGGGTTTTCCCAGGGCTCGACTTGACGCGCCGCGCTGGAATCAGGCCCCGCTGGCGGTGCGCACTTCGCTGTCCGTCAGCAAGCGCTTGCTCGACTTGCCGGCGGCAAGGAGGCGTTGCACACGCTCCTCGGTCGGCTCGATGCCGAGCTGCTCGAGCACGAAAGCCGCGTTGGACTTGCCCGCCATCGGGCCGACGGCGATGCGTTGTTCCAGCCCGACCATGTGCGCCGGCACGCCCGAATAGACCGAGTCGGCCAGTTCGACGTCGCCCTTCTTGAAGGCCTTGATCACCGCGGAAGCATGCACGCCGGTGCCGGTCTCGAAGGCGTCGCTGCCGAGCACCGGGTAGTTGTGCGGGATCTCGACCTCGAGCGCCTTGGCGGCTGCGGCGGCGTACTCGGGCAGCGTGCGCAGGTCGTTGTCGATCCAGCCCTGCAGGCGGCAGTTCACCAGCAGCAGGTCCATCGGCGCATTGCCGGCCCGTTCGCCGACGCCGAGCGCGGTGCCGTGGATGCGGTCGGCGCCGGCCTCGATCGCGGCCATGCAGTTGGCGATGCCGAGGTCGCGGTCGCGGTGGCCGTGCCAGTCGACGCCGAGGCTCTTGTCGTGCTGGTCGGCGAGCTCGCGCACGAAGCGCACCACGGCGCGCGCACCGTCCGGCGTCGCGTGGCCCACCGTGTCACAGACGCACAGCCGCCGGGCACCGAGCTCGATCGCCTCGCTGTAGAGCGCGCGGATCGTCTCCGGCCGGGCCCGCGTCGTGTCCTCGGTGACATACATCACCGGCAGCTGGTGCTGCTGCGCGAACGACAGCGCTTCGCGCGTGTTCTGCAGCATGCGTTCGAGCGTCCAGTCCTCGGCATACTGACGGATGTAGCTGCTGCCGATGAATGCGCACACCTCGATCGGGATGCCGGCCCGCTGCGTCATCTCGACGACCGGCTCGATGTCGCTGACGACGGTGCGGCAGGCGACGTTGGCGCCGATGCGCAGCTTGTTGTCGGCGATGTGGCGCGCGAGCAGCGTGATGTCCTCGCGCGGCCTGCCACCGGCGCCCGGCAGGCCGAGGTTGGCGGTGTGGATGCCGAGCCGGTCCATGCGCTCCAGCAGATCGATCTTCACCGTCAGGGACGGGTCGCTGACGGCGGGCGACTGCAGGCCGTCGCGCAGGGTTTCGTCGTCGAATTGCAGCGGGCGGGTCGGTCGAAAGGACCCCGCGGAGCGGTTCCAGTCGTGGATCAGATCGGCGATGCGGGTCATGGGCCGACCATTATGCCGTCTCCGGCCGCCGGCGAAGACGTCGAACGTGGCCTTCTCGCGGACTCGCGCCTGCTGCATGATCCGGCCGTGATCGCGAGTTGCCGCCAACGCTGGAACCGAAGCGATGGCTGACCCCCGGATGGTCGCCAAACACCCGTTGTTGCCGCTGCTTCGTGACGCCCTGCTGGTCGCCGGCGTGGCCGTGTTGACCGTGCAGGCGCTGCGCCGCTTCGCTGGCGATCGTTACGTGGTGCCGTCCGACAGCATGCAGCCGGTGCTGTATGGCGATCCGGAGCGCGGCGACGTCGTCTTCGTCGGCAAGCTGGCGTGGGCGACGAACCGACGGCGCCACGACCTGGTCGTCGTGCGGCACCCGGAAGACCCTGACAAGCAGCTGGTGAAGCGCATTGCCGCCTGCGGTGACGACGCGGATGCGTGCTGGATCGACATTCGCGACGGCGACGTCTGGCTCGGTGAGAACGCCCAACGCCTGCAGCGCGAGGTCAAGGACCCGCTCGGAGCCCGCTCGATGCAGGCGACCTGGGCCGCGTGGCCGTCGGCTGCAGCGACGCTCACCGCGCCGCTGGAACTGGCGGGTGCGACCGTGACCGGCGACGCAGTGCTCGTGCTGCCGCCGCTGCGCGCGGACGACGGTTCGGTGCAGGACCTGTTCACGGCGGCGGCGCGCGAACGTCGTCGCACCGATCGCACGGCCGGAGTGTTGCCGCCCGGTTGCATCGGCACCTCGCGCGCGGTCGACGCATCGTTCGTCGACGTCACCAACACGCGTTCGCGCGCCGGCGAGGATGTCGGCGTGCACGATTGTGGCATGGAGATCGACCTCGAACGGCCCGTGGACGTGCTGCTCGGCTCGGTCGATGGCCGCCTGCAGACGCTGACGTTCTGTTGGCGAGCGTCGACCGGGCAGATCGAACTCTGGTCCGACGGCGTCGTCGTCGAGCGCGCCGCATTGGGCCACCGGCCGACCGGAGCGCACCGGGTCGAGTTCGGTCTGCTCGACGACCGCATGTACTTCGTCGTCGATGGCCGCCGCGACGCGCTCGTGGTGTTCGCGCGGCGGCCGGAATGGCAGCCGGGGGAACGCGCCGCACCGCCGCGCACGCACGTGCACGTGGCCGCGGTCGGCAGCAGCGCGCTGCGATGCACCAGGCTGCGCGTGTTCCGCGACGTCTACTACCATCACGAGCGCATCGCCGGCCTGCCGGGCGACCGTGGCGTGGGGCCGCAGTACGTGCCCGGCGGATCCTGGTACGTGCTCGGCGACAACACCTTCGACAGTCGCGACAGCCGCCACTTCGGTGCGGTGCCGATGGTGTCGTTCCTCGGCGTGCCGATGCTGGTCCTGGGCCCCTGGCCGCGCGGTCGATGGCTGACGCCGTGAACGCGGGCAGCGAATACGGTTGCCATGCGTCGGCAACTGCATACACAGCAGCGCGGCGCCGTTCCGAACCTGTCGATCCGTGGAGATGCCCTTGCCGACGAAGCACCTGATCCCGCTCCTGCTCGTGCCATCGCTGGTTGCCCAGCAGCCGCCGGATGCCGCTTCCGAGCGCGCGCCGATGCTGCTGCCGCAGGCGGCGGTGCTGCCGCGCGGCGACCGCCAGATCACGATCGACGGCACGCTGACCGACTGGCCCGAACTGCCCGCGATCCGCCTCGACGACCAGCGGCAGCTGTCGGGCACCGCTGCGAACGCATGGCGCGGCCCGAAGGACCTCAGTGGGATCGGCTTCCTGATGTGGGACAAGGAGGCGCTCTACGTCGCCTTCGCCGTGCGCGACGAATGGCATCGCGCGCTCGACGCGAACAGCCTGCGGCTGACGGAGGTGCCGGCGGCCGACTCGGTGGTGTTGACGTTCGACCCGGACCGCAACACCCGTTCGATCGGGCCCGATCCCGGCCGGCGCGAGGACCGCGAGTTCTGGCTCGCCGACGAGATCGGCCGCCAGGTGGTGCAGTGGGATCGGCTGCGCGGCACCGCGCGCGTGCTCGATGCCGACGAGGCGCGCATCGTCGTGCTGCACGACAAGGAGGCGAGCATCACCAGCTACGAGGCCAAGATCCCGTGGCACGAGATCCTGCCGCCGGGTCGCGCCGCGACCGCCGGGCTCGTGTTCGACATGCAGATCGTCGTCAACGACTTCGACGAGAGCACCGACTCGATGCCGCAGACCCGGATCGGCTGGACGTTCGGTTGTGGACCGATCATCGACCCGGGCCTGCTGGCGAGCGTGATGCTGGTGGGCGATGCCGAGCCGCTGCAGGGGCGCATGCCCGACTTCCCGCCGAAGCCGTCGGTCGCCGAGCCGCCGGGGCAGCCGCTGGCCTGGTGGCAGGACCTGACCGCGCGCCTGTTGCAGTCACCGCCAGCCGTGCACGATGGCTCGCAGGCACCGGAGCAGGCGGGTGGCCTGAAGCGGTTCGAGGTGCTCGAGGCGATCGAAGACCAGACCGTGCGCTTCCCTCGGGTCGACTTCGTCGAGTTCCATCAGCGCATCCACCGCCGCATGAGCCGCGAGGTCGCCGGCATCCAGGCGCGCGGCCTGCCGCGCTGGTGGCGCGATCGGCTGCTGTCGGTGTCGAAGGCGGCCGAGGACCCGGTGCCGAACGCGACCGTGCGATTGTTCCGGTTGCCGATGGGCGGCTGGTTGCTGCGCACGCCGACATCCGGCTTCCTGGTCGATGCCGCGGGCGGGGACCTCGCCGAGTGGCTCTGGGGCGGTGCCGGCTTCTGCATCCTGACGCAGCCGTTGGACATGACGCGTCGGAACGATCAGTTGCTGATGCGGATGCTGCTTGCCGATCCGCCACATCCGGTTGCGACCCACATCACGTTCCATCTGCCCGTGGTCGCGATGGAGCAGATGCCACTGCTGACACCGGGACAGACGGTCGGAACGGCATCCGGAGCGCAGATCCGCGCCTTGGGCGAGGCCGCCAGCGACGGCAAGGTGACGCGGTCCTGCAGTTATCTCGTGTCGCTGCCAGCCGGTCCCAGGTTGTTGTTGGTCGGGCCCGATCTGCTCGCCGAGCAGGTCGAAGGCGACGGCTTCGACGTCATGATCGTGTCACCGCGCAACCCGGAGACGCTGGCGATTGCGCGCCGCGCCGCGCCGAAACTGGTCGTGATCGACGACACGACCATCTGCCAGTCGCGACCTGACGTGCCGCGTATGGGCTTGCGCAACCTGCACAACCTGCAACGCATGCTGTTGCCACTGCCTTCACTGATACTCGCGCCTGGCGAATCGTGGGACGTGCGCGCGGCGTCCGCCAAATGAGGCGAAAGCGCCCGAGCGGCGCCACGAGATTCTGCCTGCAGGACTTGCGATCGGTCGCCATACGCCGCAGACTGCGGGATCGGCCTCGATAGTGAGGCCTGACCCCAACCAAAGACGGATATCGATGGCAGCCAAGAAGAGCAATCCGGCGATGGATTTCATCGTCGGCAGTTTGAAGAGCAACCGCAATGCGAAGTACAGCGACATTGCCGCCGCCGCTGCGAAGAAGCGGATGAAGATCTACCCGATCATGTTCGGCCGCGCGCAGGCGCTGCTCGGCATCGTCAAGTCCTCGCCGCGTGGCCAAGGCAAGGCTGCGCGCGCCAAGCAGAAGGCCGCCAACCCCAACCCGGGCATCAAGCGCGGTCCGGGCCGGCCGCGCAAGGTCCCCGTCGGCGGCTTCGACGGCACGATCGAGGGCATCGTCATGGCGGTGAAGTCGAGCGAGCAGGCCAAGGCCCGTTACCGTTCGGCGCTCGAGAAGATCCAGTCGATCCTCGCCGACGCCTTGGCGTGAGCGGAGCGCGGACCGCGGCCTCGGGGTCGGCAATTCGCCGATCAGGTCCCGGCCGCGACGAGGCGGCGCCAGGCAGGCTCATAGTGTTGTCGGAGCCGCTGCGCCGCCTGCTCACGGAATTGCAGTAGCAGACTCGATGCCCGTGGCCCCTTGTCACCGCCGTGCAGCGCCCGGCCGTCGAGGTGTGTCACCGGCGCGATGTCGCGCAACGTGCTCGACAGGAAGATCTCCTCGGCGCGCAGGAGGTCGGCTGGCCGCAGGTTGCGTTCCTCGGCGCGTTCGCCGATGCCGCGCAGGAACTCGAGCAGGAGCGCCCGCGTGACCCCGGCGAGGATGCCGGCGGTGAGCGGCGGCGTGCACCAGACGCCATCGACCCGTGCGAACACGTTCGACGTCGACGCCTCGGTGACGAAGCCGTCGGTGTTGCACATCAGGCAGTCCGTCGCACCAAGGTCCTTGGCCTCGGCCAACGCCAGCACGTTGTTGAGGTAGTTGCCGCTCTTGGTCGCCGGGTCGAGCGCTCGTCGGTCGACGCGCAGCCGGTCGACGATCGCCAGCTTCACCGGCATACCCGAACTGACCTGCAGCGCGCGCACGAAGACCAGCCAGGTCGGCGGTCCCTGGGCGTTGGCGAGGTCGATGTTGGGTGCGGAGCCGACACCGCGCGTGACGATCACGCGCACGTAGCTGTCGCCATGTGCCGCCGCACGCAGTGTTGCCGCGATGCGGCCCGCGACCTGGCGTTCGTCCAGGTCCAGCTGCAGCCGCAACGCCGCAGCCGAGAGCTGCAGCCGCGCCCAGTGCTCGGGCCAGCCGAACGGCACGTCGCCGTGCGTCCTCACCACTTCGTAGATCGAGTCGCCGAACAGGAACCCCCGGTCGAGAACGGGGATGCGCGCCTCGGTCTCGGCCATGATCCGACCGTCGACGTTGCAGAGATTCGCCATCGGGGCGCGGATGGTAAGCTCGGCACCCTGCCATGTGCGGATTCATCTCCATCTTCGGCCCGGCCGAGTCCAACGCGATCCACGACGTCTTGACCGGTCTGCTGGCGATCCAACATCGCGGGCAGGACGCCGCCGGCGTGGTGACGTTCGGCGATCGCTTCCAGGCCAAGAAGGGCCTCGGCCTCGTGCGCGAGGTGTTCCAGGAGAAGCACCTGCAGCGCCTACGCGGCCACCTCGCGACCGGCCATGTGCGCTACCCGACGGTCGGCCTCGGCGAGGACACCGACGTGCAGCCGTTCTGGCTCGACTATCCGGTCGGCGTCGCGATGGCGCACAACGGCAACGTCACCAACTTCCACGAGCTGAAGCGCACCTACTTCGGTGACCGCAAGATCCGCCTCGGCAGCAACTGCGATCTCGAGGTCGTGCTCTACGTGTTCGCCGACGCGCTGATGCGCCGCGGCGGCCATCCGGTCGAGGTCGACGACGTCAAGGTCGCGGTGAAGGAGGTCTTCGATCGTGTCAAGGGTGCCTACTCGGTCGTCGGCATCACCGGCGAAGGCATGTATGCGTTCCGCGACCCATATGGCATCAAGCCGATCATCTTCGGCCGGAAGGTGACCCCCGAAGGCACCTGGTATGCAGTGGCCAGCGAGTCCGTCGTGCTCGACGTCTCCGGCTACGAAGTCGTGCGCGACCTCAAGGCCGGCGAACTGCTGTGGATCGGCGCCGACCGCGTGCCGCACTTCGTGCAGGTCGGCGACAAGCCGCACCGACCGTGCATCTTCGAGTACATCTACTTCGCGCGCCCCGACACCTTCCTCGACCAGACCTCGGTCTACGAGGCGCGCATGGAGCTGGGCCGCCGGCTCGGCCGCGCCTTCAAGGAGACCGGGCTCGAGGCCGACGTCGTGATCCCGGTGCCGGAGTCGGCGCGCACCGCCGGCCAGACGATGGCCGAGGAGCTCGGCTTGCCGTGTCGCGAAGGGTTCGTGAAGAACCGCTACATCGGCCGCACCTTCATCATGCCGAACGACAAGGCGCGCCGGGATTCGATCCGCGCCAAGCTCAATCCGATCCGCGCCGAGTTCGAAGGCAAGCGCGTGATCGTGCTCGACGACTCGATCGTGCGCGGCAACACCAGCCGGCAGATGGTCAAGATCGCGCGTCAGATGGGCGCGGCGAAGGTCTATCTCGCCTCGTATTCGCCGCCGCTGTTGTTCCCGTGCCTGTATGGCATCGACATGTCCACCAAGCGCGAGTTCGTCGCCCGCGACCGCACCAACCGCGAGATCGCCGCGGAACTCGGCGCCGACTACGTGCTGTATCAGACCATCGAAGAGATGGTCGACGCGGTGCGCACGGCCGGCAACGCTGAGCTCGAGTTCTGCAAGGCCTGCTTCGAGGGCGAGTATCCGACCGGTGACATCACCGAGCAGATGATCAGCGACATCGAGACGGACCGCATGGCGGCGGGCCAGTGCTGATCGCGAACGCGCTCAGACCTTCTTGACCCGCCCGCGCAGCTTCGGCACCAGCAGCAGCGCCTCGCGCGCGACCTTGCCGTCCATCTTCGACTTGCCGACGCGGCGATCGACGAAGTGGATCGGGATCTCGCGCACGCGCCGGCCGGCGCGCACGACGCGGAACGCCATCTCGATCTGGAACGCGTAGCCCTGCGCCGACACCGCAGCGAGGTCGAGCTGCCGCAGCACGTCGGCGTGGAAGCAGCGGAAACCGGCGGTGTTGTCGCGGATGCCCGACGCCAGCACGAGCCGCGTGTAGAGGTTGGCGCCGCGCGACAGCAGGCGACGCTTGAAGTCCCAGCCGACCGTGCAGCCGCCCTGCACGTAGCGGCTGCCGATCACGAGGTCGGCGTCGGCGCTGGCATGCACGAGCCGCGGCAGGTCCCACGGCGCGTGGCTGAAGTCGGCGTCCATCTCGCAGACGCGTTCGTAGCCGCGGTCGAGCGCGAAGCGGAAGCCGGCAATGTACGCGGTGCCGAGCCCCTGCTTGCCCTGGCGGTGCAGCACGTGGATGCGTGCATCGGCGGCGGCGAGGCGGTCCGCGATCTCGCCGGTGCCGTCCGGCGAACCGTCGTCGACGACCAGCACGTCGCAGTCGAGATAGCCGTGGATCGCGGTGACGATCGGCTCGAGGTTGTCCTTCTCGTTGTAGGTCGGGATCACGACCAGCGTGCGCCACGGCGCCGTGTGGGGTCGAACGGGAACGGGCCCGTGTCCTTCCGCGCTGCCGCGCGCGGCGGCGGCGAGCGACGCGGTCTCGTCCTGGCCATCGAGGATCACGAGTCGCGAGCTGTCGACGCCGGCGCGCACCTGCTGCTCGGCGGCCGGGAAGTCGGCGACGACGACCAGCGGCGCGGGCTGTGGTCCGGGCCCGCGGTCCAGCGACGGTTGCCGTTGCGGCTGGGCGGCCTGCGGGCTCATTGCTTCACCCCAAACAAGCAACCGTCGCCGAGCGGCACGATGACAGAGCGCAGGTTCGCTAGTGCCTTGGCCGCATCTAGGAATGCGCGCAGCGCCTTCACCTTCACCGAGGTTCCCGTGGCGATCTCTCCGTCGGCCAGCACGTTGTCGGCGAACAGCAGTCCGCCGGGCCGCAGGATGCGCATCGATTGCCGCAGATAGTCCACGTAGCGTTCTTTGTCGGCGTCGAGGAACACGGCGTCTGCCGATCCGGCCGCCAGGGTCGGCAGCGTATCCATCGCGTCACCGAGCCGCACTTCGATCTTGCCGCGCTGGTCGGACCTGGCGATCCAGTCGCGTGCGAACGCCGCGTGATGCGGTTCGACCTCGAGCGTCACGATGCGGCCGTCGGCAGGAAGCGCCCGTGCCATCGCGATCGCCGAGTAGCCGCCGAGCGTGCCCACCTCGACCACGTTCTTCGCCCGCGCCGCCAGCAGCGCGATGCGCAGGAACGCCGCCTGCTCGGGCGCGATGTGGATCTCCGGCAGGCCGGCCTGAAGTGACGCGACCCGCAGGTCGCGCAGGAAGTCGTCCTCGGGGATCGTGTGCGCGGCGACGTAGCCGAACAGCGCCTCGTCGACGGGCGTGCTGCTCTTGGACATGACCGGCAGGGTAGCGCGGCGTTCCTCGCCGAGCGCGGAAGTTCCGCCGGGCCAGCGTGGACTTGGACACGCCGCCGCGGCCGCGCTATCCATGCCCTGCGTGACCACCAAGTTCGAACCCAAGGCCGCCAAGGCGCGTCTGCTGCAGCTCGTGCGCGAACGCGCCTACAAGGACGGCATCGACATCGTGCTGGCGTCGGGCAAACGTTCGACGTTCTACATCAACGGCAAGAAGGTCTCGCTGCATCCCGAAGGGCTGTGGCTGATCGCCAAGCTGCTGCTCGACAAGCTGAAGGCGTATCCGGACATCACCGCGGTCGGCGGCCTGACGCTCGGCGCCGATCCGCTGGCCAGTGCTTGCGCGGCATTGTCGTTCGAGACCGGCCAGAACCTCAAGGCGTTCCTGGTGCGCAAGGAAGCGAAGGGGCACGGCACCGGTTCGCGCATCGAAGGCGACCTCGCCAAGGGCGAGAAGGTCGCGATCCTCGAGGACACGGTGACGACCGGCGGCTCGGCGAAGAAGGCGATCGACGCGGTGCTCGAGGTCGGCGCGGTGCCGGTCGTGGTGATGGCGATCGCCGACCGGCAGGACGCCGATGCCGATGCGTTCCGCAAGGAGTTCCGCGTCGAGTGCCTGCTGACACTCAGCGAGATCCGCGGCGGCTGACATGCGTACCGCAGCGATCGTGCCGGCGGCGGGGCTCGGCGAACGCATGGGCGCCGACAAGGCACTGGTGGATCTCGGCGGCCGCACGGCGATCGAACGTGTGGTCGCGACCTGCCGCGCGGCTTCGATCGACGAAGTGCTGGTGGTGCGCCGCGACGGCGCCGAGCCGCTGCCCGCGGCCGCGGCGGTGCGCACCGTGCTGGTGCCGCCCGGCGGCGAGATGGCCGACAGCCTGCGCGCGGCGCACCGGGCGCTGCCGGCGAGCCCGCACGCGGTGCTGGTGTTCCCAGTCGACCATGCGTTGGTCACGGCCGACACCGTGCTCGCGCTCGGCGTGCTGCTGCAGCGCGACGCGTGCCAGATCGCGCTGCCGCTGTTCCGCGGGCGGCCGGGGCATCCGGTGTGGCTGACGCGGCCGGCGTTCGCCGAGATCGATCGCGCCGGCGCGGTGTTGCGCGACGTCGTGCGCGCCGATCGTTCGCGGGTGCAGGTGGTCGAGACGAGCAACCCGTGGGTGCACGCGGACCTCGACCGGCCCGAGGACCTGCGCGCTGCGGTCTGCGCCCTGCACGGCGAGCCCTGGAGCACCGTCGCGCAGATGTTCCGGCACCGCAGCCGCCGTTCGTACCGGCCGGACGCGCTGCCACAGGAGCAGATCGAACGGCTGGTCGACGCGGCGCGGCATGCCTCGACGTCGAGCTACATCCAGGCGTATGCGGTCGTCGCGGTACGCGACGAGGCGATCAAGAACGACTGCGCGCGGCTGTGTGGCGGGCAGAGGCACATCGTCGAGGCGCCGGTGTTCTTCGCCGTGTGCGCGGACCTGCACAAGCTCGCGGCGGCGTGCGGCCGGCACGGCACCGAGGTGCAGGCGCAGAGCCTCGAACTGTTCCTGCAGGCGACCGTCGACGCGGCGCTGCTCGGCCAGAACCTGCAGCTCGCGGCCGAAGCCGAGGGGCTCGGTGCGTGCATGATCGGCGCCGCACGCAACCACCCGCTCGAACTGGCGGCGCGCCTCTGCCTGCCGCCGCACGTCTACGTGGTGTTCGGCATGACGGTCGGCGTGCCGGCCGACGATCCGGTGCCGCGCGGCCGCATGCCGCTCGCGGGCGTGCTGCATTGGGATCGGTACGAGCCCGCGACCGATGCCGTGCTCGACGATGCCGACGAGGTGATGCGCGCATGGGCGCGCCGCACGAACGCCGAACAGGGTGGTTACAACGGCCGCCCGGTCAACGAGCAGAAGGGCTGGACCGAACGCATGGCGGCGGCCTGGGGTGCAGACAGCACGTATGCGAAGGCGCGGGCCACGCTGCGCGAGGAGCTGCGGCGGCTGGGCTTCGGGCTCGGGTAGTCTCGGGAGCACGAGCGAGCGTCGCCCGTCTGGCGCCGACGTTCGTCACCGTGCTCGCCGGAGGTCCTGCATGCACCCGCCATCCGTGTCCGCATTCGTGTTCGCCACTGGCTGTGCGGTGGCGGCAGTGCGCGGTCAGGGCCACGACCTCGTGCTGCCGCGGGTGGTCGTGGTCGCCGACGGCGGGCGCGGCACAGCCCTCGACGCGATCCTGCGTGATGCGGACCTGCGGCGTCGTCGCATCGCCTGCAAGGACTGCACGCCGGCCGTGCTGCGGCTTGCCGACGTGGTGGTCGTCGACTGGCCACCGGACGACCTGCCGGGTGCGCGGCCGCTCGGCGAACTCGAGCGCTGGGATCGGCCGACGGTGTTCTTCGGCACCAGCGGCGAACGCTTCGCCCGGAGCTGGGGCTTGCCGGGGCCCGCCGAGATGGACCGCCTGGCAGAATGCGATCGCGGGCCGGAGATGCAGTGCTTCGCGGCGCCGGTCGGCGCCGAAACCGCGGTCTGGCGCCAGGGGCATCTGCTGCACTTCGCCTGCGCCGCGGCGCCCGCGGACCTCACGGCCGCGGAACGCGCCTGGCTGGTGGCCACGGTGCGGCGGGCGGCGACCTTCGTCACCGACCGGCCGATCGTGCGCCACGCGACCACGGGCGATGCGCCGCTGCCCGAGCGGGAACTGCAGCGTCGCCGCCGCATCGCCGCGACCGCAGCGCTGGTGCACTGCGACGTGCATCGTCTGCCCGGCCTGCTGTCGCTGCGCCGGGCGCTGTTCGGCGCGCACAAGGCACAGGTGACCGTGCTGCTGGACGACCTGCTCACCCAATGCGTCGCTGCCGACGAGCCGCACCGCGAGTGGTTGCATTGGCTCGAACCGCATCGTGGTGCGCTGGTCTGGGATGAACTCTCGTACGTCTGGCGGCTCGATCCGCTGCCAGCCTCGCGCGGTGCCTGGAGCCAGAGCCTGCGCGGCGACGTGCGTGCGGATGGCGGCGTACGGGATGCCGCGGCCGCGGCGCTCGCGCGCAAGGTCGTGCAGTGCTACGGCGGCAGGGCCTTCGAGGATCTGGCGACGTTCTCGTGCTGGCAAGGCGACACGTGCCATCTGTGGGATCGGCGCCGCGGCTTCTTCCGCAGCGAGGACCACGGCGAAGTGCCGGTGGGCGCGCGCGCCGGGCAGTGGGGCGTCGCCGTGCTCGACACCGCCGCGGATCGCGACGTGATCCTCGGTGGTGGCCCGGCACCGCAGCTGCTCGTGTCGGCGCGCGACAACTTCCGTCTCCTGGTGACGCGCCTGTTCCTGCCGATGATGCTGCTGGAGCCCGGCACCGAACTCGGGCGTCGCCCCGAGTACGACTCGGCGGGGCGGCAAGCGGTGGATGTGCGCCTCGCGCACCGCAGTCTGGGCCAGAACAGGTTCCTGCTGATGGTGAATCCCGAGACGGGCCAGATCGAGAGCCTCCGGCACTACGGCGGCCGGGAATGGCACGGGGAATGGCTGCTCGAGGCGACGCTGCCGTGCGGACCGTTGTCGCTGCCGACCGCGTGGCGCCTCGACAGTCCACGCCAGACCGGGTACGCGATCGAGGTGCCGACGTGGAATCCCGAACTGCCGCCCGGCCTCGAAGCGGCGACCGGACTGCTCACACGACCGCGAGCCCGCTGAAGGCGACGGCGCGGGAGAATGGCCGGTCCAACGGCGTGAACGCGCACGGCAACCGGTTCGTTGGCATCATGCTGTCTGGAGACCTGCGTATGCCCCGCCCCGTGATCGTGCTCGCCCTGGTCGCCGGTTGCCTCTGCGCCGCAGCGATCGGTCAGGACAGGACGCGGCCCGACCCGTTCGCGCCGTTTGCGATCGTCGTCGGCGATGGGCCACGCGCCGAGGCGCTCGACACGATCGTGCGCGATGCCGGCATGCGGCGTCGCCGTATCGCGAGTGCGGACTGCACACCGACGGCGCTGCGTCTCGCCGACCTCGTCGTGATCGACTGGCCCGACGCGGCCGAACTCGGCGACAGCCTGCCGCTCGGCGAACTCGATCGATGGGACCGGCCGACGGTGTTCATCGGCACCAGCGGCGAACGGTTCGCCCGCAGCTGGGGCTTGCCGGGGCCGGGTGAGATGGAACGCATGCCGGCCGACGGACTCGGGCCGGAGATGCAGCGCCGCCTGCCGCCGGACGGCGCTGCGACCGTGGTCTGGCGGCAGGGGCATCTGTTCCACTTCGCGTGTGACGTGTCGCCGGTGGACTTCGCATCCGCCGAGCGCGCGTGGTTCCAGTTCGTGATCCGCGAGGCGATGACGTTCGTCACCGACCGGCCGATCCTGCGCCACGCACCGGCGAACGGTGTGCCGCTGCCGGCGGCAGAGCGCGAGCGGCGCCAGCGCATCGATGCGACCGCGGCACTGCTGCAGCGCAACGTGACGCAGCGCGACGGGCTCGCGGCGTTGCCGGAGTTGCTCACCGGGGACCGCAAGGTCGAGGCGGAGACGCTGCTGCAGGACCTCGTCGTCGACGGTCCGGGGCCGGAGACATCGCGCAACAACTGGCGCAACTGGCTGAAGCCGCGCAGCGACCGGTTGGTCTGGGACGGCCTATCTTACCTTTGGCGCATCGACCCACTCGCGCACGCGCGCGGCGTGCCGACGCTGCTGCTGCGCGGCGGCGTGCGCGCCGATGGTGGTCCGCGTGATCCCGGCGCAGTGGCGCTGGCGACCAAGGTCGCGCAGCACTACGGCGGCCGCGCGTTCGACGACCTGACGACGTTCACCTGCTGGCAGGGAGACATCTGCTACCTGTGGGACCGCCGCGGTGGCTGGTTTCGCATGGAGAACCACGGCGTGCTGCCGGCCGGCGCGCGTGCCGTGCAGTGGGATCTCGCCGTGCTGGACACGGCGGCGGATCGTGATGTCATCTGGGGCGGTGGACCTGCGCCGCAGCCGAAAGTGTCGGCGCGGTACGCGTTCCGCAACCTGATCGTGAATGCCTTCCTGCCGGCGATGCTGCTGGAACCCGGCACCAGCCTTCATCTGCGGCCCGACGCGGACTCCGCCGAACAACGGGCGCTGCTCGAACCAGGTCAGTTTGTCGCGGAACTTCACCACGTCGCCAATGACTGTTAGCGCGGGCGGGGTGATGTGTTCCCTGGCGGCAAGCTTCTCAATCGTGCCCAGT